>CAYPEK010000123.1:0-12117 GCA_964409645.1 uncultured bacterium
TTCGTCTTGTATCTCATCCCTTTTTTCGATTTCTGCCTGCACTGGTGAAAAATGCGGGTTAAAATCGTTGGCAAAGTAATTCTCGGAATTCTCGAAGTTTTTCCGGTCTTTGCTTTCAAACGGATTGCGAATTATTCCGATTCGTGGATAATAATGGATACTTATGTTTATTTTGAAATATTGAGATTCAGGAAAGCGAGGAAGACATGACGCGGATATTCTTACTGTCTTTCAAAGCCAAGCAGCGGATAGCGGCAATCGCGCTTCTCGCGCTCGGTGTCACGTTCGAGTATCTCTCCCGCAAGTCCAAGGCGCTCAAGGACGAGATTGCCGGATGGGAGGAAGGCCGCGTGTTCGCGCTCAGCGTTATGCGCGACGGCCCCTCGGTGTCGCTAAAAAAGGAAAACGGCGCCATCAGATACCTCGGTTACGGCCTCAAGGATTCGGACATCACGTTCTACTTCAAGAACATCGACTCGGCGCTGATGGTGTTCGTCGGCATGATGGGCGCGCACACCGCATCGATCCAGCACCGCACGATCGTCCACGGTGATCTCGGAAAGGCGATGGAGGTCCTTCGCGCGATGAACATCGTGCAAATGTACCTCTTCCCGGGCATAGTGCTCAAGACGACTTTCAAGCGGCCGCCCAAAATGAGCTTCGGACAACTTTTGTTAAAGGCATGGGTGATGATCCGTCTTACCCCCGGCCTGATCGCAGCGGCGGGCAGATAACGCGCCCCGCGAAAAATCGAATAGGAGATAATAAATGAACACGAACTATTACGAATTCTTCTGCCCGGTGAAGGTTATAAGCGGTTTGCAGGCTCTTTCCAATCTTCCGCACGAGATGGACCAGCTCGGAGCTCACAAAGCGCTCATCGTCACAGATAAGGGCGTCGCCGGCGCCGGACTTATCCGACACGTCGAAGCTGCCTTCGAGGGCTCCAACTGCTCGATTGGCCACATCTTCGACGAGACGCCGCCCGATTCGAGTAACGTCATCTGCAATCAGGTCGCGTCGCTCTATCTCGAGAAAAAATGCGACTGCTTTGTCGCCGTCGGCGGCGGAAGCTGCATCGACACCGCGAAGGGCGCCAATATAGTCGTCTCCGAGGAGACAGACGATCTGATGAAGTTCCGTGGCGCGGAGCGGATCAGCAAACAGCTTAAGCCGATGCTGGTTGTCCCGACCACCGCCGGAACCGGCTCCGAGGTCACGCTCGTTGCCGTCATCAGCAACGTTCAGGCAGGCGTAAAAATGGCGTTCACATCGGACCGGCTCTACCCGAATGCGGCGATCCTCGATCCGAAAATGACGATGACGATGCCTCCAAAGATCACCGCCGCGACAGGCATGGATGCGCTCACACACTCCATTGAAGCCTACTACTGTCTCCAGAAAAACCCGATCTCGGACTCGCTTGCGATCACCGCGATCAAACTGATAATGGCGAATCTTTACACCTGCGTCGAGAAGGGCAGCGATGAAGTCGCCCGGCTCGCGATGGCAAACGCGTCGCTTATCGCCGGTATGGCGTTCTCGAACTCGATGGTCGGCATCGTGCATGCCACAGCGCACGCGACGGGTGGCGTCTGCCACGTCCCGCACGGTGTCGCCAATGCCATCCTGTTACCATTCGGCATGGAGCACAACTTCGGCAAGTGCGCGGACACCATCGGCGAACTCGCGCCGTATCTTTGCGGCTGCGAAGTGTCCGGCAGCGGACTCGACCGCGCGAAGGCTGCCGTCAAGGCAGTGCGCGATATGAACGAGAAGCTCAACAAGATGAGCGGACTGCCCATACGGCTGCGCGACGCTGGAGTTCCCGAGGACAAGCTCGGAGACATTGCGAAGGTGGCGCTGAACGACGGCGCGTCCGTTTACAACCCTGAAGACTGCGTGCTCGACGAAGTCCTCGCACTCCTCAAACGCGCGTACTGATTTACAGGTAAAATATTCAATTAAGCATTAATTAATTGAACTCTTGTCTGGGGCATCTATCATATTGAATATGACCGGAAGAATATCCGAGCATATCTTTATGTAACAAATCTTTTATTAGAGGACAGTATTTGTTTTCCTTTTTTATTTGTTCAAGTGCGTCATCGATAAACTGCGTAACCTGATATTCACGGGTTGTAGTCATGGCGCTAAGACTGTCTATTATGCGGAGTAAACATATGTCACAAGTGCATCTACCCATTACGGGATTATATTTCATAGCTTCATCGATCATGCTCGATACATATAGCTTTTTCTCCATTGACACTTCAGCTTTTTTATATTCAGGTATACAGAATTTATGAAAAATCTCAATTATCTCTTCACGTTCGGGATATGTATTTTTGTGATAGAAATCTTCATGATGCCAAATAATCATGGATAAGAACAGACCTAATGTGTCGGGGGAAAGGTGCTCGGACAGAAAAGAATATATCGTTGCTCCTCCAATTATCGTGTGATATTTAATATATTCATCCATAAGAGGACTTTTACCGCCAACCGCATCTAATATGCTAATTGGCCAAAATATCTTACCTATATCATGCAGAAGTATCGCGTTTCTAAATCGTTCGTGCCTCAGATTTAATCGCCTTTTATCGTTTTGCAAACCACCTTTTCTTAACAATTCGTCTATTCTGTCCATCAAATACAAGTTAATTACAGAATGGTTATATGTATAAGGATGATAAGACATCAGCATCCTGCTCAAAAAAGCACAGGCTTGACCCTCTTTGTTTAGTAGGTTTTCCTCTTTAACATACATAGTGATTATTGACACAATCGCTGCTGTTAAAAACTCCGGTTCGAATCTTAATCCACCTGCCAAATTATTCTGAGTTATTATAATTGTTTTTCTTTCACATTTCTCATATATTGTGATATCTTCGTTTGTTCCATCATCCACTGCATAATATATTCCTACTTTATAACTTTTTTGATCTTTACTTACCTCTTTTTTGAATATGACATTCTTTACATCTACCTCACCATTTTGATCGGCTATCTGAAAAGTTATTCCATTGAACCAATAAATATTATTGGCCAGTGATTGAATGAGCGTTGATAAAAAAAGAGACAAGCAATTGCTGTCAGATGATATTTTATTTCTTATTTCATAAGGCGTTTCATGATATAAATATTCCGAAAGTTTGTACAAATCTTTTAGAAAGTCAAGCCTTGATCTTGCTTCATTGAGAATAAACTCACCTGTTTCCTGCATCTAAGCCTCCCGAATTTATATATTACTTGTCTGATTTTCATCGTACGAGTCCAAATAATTCATGAATTCATATATAGCCGTTATATTACTCCTCAATCCTTTCAGTCTGGCCACACTCCATTTCTCTCCGGCATTAAATTCGTAAGAACCGATATCTTTCTTTATCTTCTCTATTGTCTTCTCATAATGATTCCATAAAAGCGCAAGAATAATTCTATTCGGTTCAATCACTTGCTCTATATTTATCAATCCCCTGTCGAGTCTATCTGCTATGTATCTGATATCCGGCCTCACATCAATGAAATATTCACTTTTGCCGACGGTTGTTTTGTCTATTATGTATTTGATATATTCTGAGTTTTCATTACTGATTAAATGAGTCTCTTTCTGATAACATTTCAATTCTATCGATTTGTATTCAACAGATTCGTCGATCCAATTAACCATGTGCGCATACAATTGTTTGTTATATTGAAAATATGAGATCAAGCGACATGTTTTATCGCATATGGTGTTCTGGTTTATCGATATCCGTTTTTCGAAACCCTCGCACTTTTTTATCAGAATATTCTTATCTAACGGGACATGTTCTCCACCATTATTTTCAATACGGTTTATTTTTTCGTCCATTAGTCTTTTAATAACATTGTACAGACCGTTTTTAACGAATTTGTCATACTCGGTAAGTGCAGTTACAAACATTTTTTCATGTGAGAGCTTTTCGAATTCTTTATGTTGAGTTTTAAATAGTATTACAAAGAAATATTTCAGTATCTCTCTATCTAATATAAAAGATGATTCATAGGTTTCCTCCCATTTGAGGAGTGTCGTCGCAATCCACATGGCCTTTTTTTCCGTGAACAGGAATATGGACGACTCAAAGCCAAGTCCAAATGCCATTAGTTCACAGAGGGTTTCTTTTATGTCCTTACTTGTAATGTATCTTCCTTTCTTCCTGTAATCCTCTATTAGCAAATCTTTAAATGCCTCGGAGGTATCAATAATCAAGTGCCCAACTTCATGGAAGAGCCTTGATAGTTGAAATATATTCATCATCGATGATGTCGGCAGTGTAAAACCTATTCTCCATAGATAGGAAAAGAAATCCCCTCCGCGTCTGCTTAAAAATAAAAACGGAGGCTTTCTAATGCCAGAATATAAACCTGAATTCTCCATCATTTGTATCGGAATAGCTCTGATGGCTTCTTTTATCGTACTGATGCCACCGAGTCCGCCTGTAAAATCAGTTCTTGTTTGCACTTCAAGTTCTCTTATCGAAATGAACGTACCTGAAAATGCCTCCAACATCGCTTCCTCAAGATAACAACAAGCCACATCTAAAACACGTTCAATATTTCGCAGCATACTTTTTGAATCTTTGTCTTTGTTCTTCAACTTAACGAATAGTTCCGTAAGCGTATCAACGATATTTCTTACATCATCACTTCTTAGTTCAACGCTTTCTGACATTACTACGGTATCTAAAATACTAGCTAGTCTTAGAAGTGGCAGTCTGTCTTTTATTAAATCGCCTTCAAGATATAGCCTGATGATCGATTTGAAATTTTTATATAATCTTAATTTTTCTTCGATTACCCTCGATTTCTCCTCGGTATCGTTTTTAGATGAATCTTCAGGTATTAGCAAATTGTTACTTATACGTGGCACGGCATCGTAATTCAAACTTATACGTGGCACTACATCGAAAACATCATCTGCGATATCCTTGTCTCTCAGATATTCAATTAGATCAATATATGTTTTCCAAGGAATGTCTTTTACAGGTCGCACTATCAGGTTATGGCTCGAAAACGGATACATGAAATCGCATTCGATTTTGTGCTTTTTACACATATTTTTGATTTTTTCTGTTACAATTTGTTGCTTCCCAGCTTTAACACTAAGTTGCGCAAAAAGTTTTATGTTATTAGTGTCTGGTTTTGTATTCCTGAATATTTCATGGATGTCAAAACCATCTTCTTCAGTTTCTTTAAAAAGATCAAAACTAACGCCACAAAGTCTGTAACAAAAATATGGCTTCAAGCTGTCTTTCTTATCGGAACACAATAAACTCTCTATGGGCTTGTTCCATGAAAGATCGCTCACAATTACTATCTCTCGAGAAGAATGCGAGTGAAATGCAAACACATTAACATCTTTGTTTTTTTCAATGTTTACTGCGTATTCGAATTCATCTTTTATCTTTCCTTTGTTTTTATCTGTCTTTATGAATGCTATATTAATACATTTTGTAGGGATTATTTTGTTTTTCTCTTTACTTTTATTCTCCATTTTAGTTTTTTCGCATCCGACAATCGGATTAAACAACTCTTTAAATTCTGCACTGAACCTAGGATATCTATTTTTTATATCAACGATACCTCCTTCGTCATTACATTCCACAATGCGATAAGCTGAAAAATTCAACTTCGACACGATTCTGTTATAAATATAATCAGAAGGATATAAATATCTAAGGTCATCTTTCTCGAATAGCCTTGGAGAGATCGTTATGGTTACAAATCCGAAACCACCGACAACAACAGCCCCGAAAACCCTGTTTTTAAGCCTGTGATTTTCAAAATAATCTAGAGCGGTTAATCTTTTAATGTCATTTTCCGATTTGATTACATCTACAAATGAAGTATAGAGTTTTTTTGCCTTTTCAGCAATTTCGGTGTTATTACCCTTCATTCTGATCACTTGATAAAGATTGTGCGGAACGTCATCTCTCATGTTTTCCTTATTGTTTTTCTTTGCTTCTGCTTTCAACAAATCATTCATTTCGCCGATAATTATCTTTGAATCTTTGCGTTTAATTAAATCATACCACTGTTCTAATTTATCCATGTCGTTTTTCAGCAACGCATCGAATTCGCTCATGTATTTTTTACACTTAAGCTGCTCGATTATCTCTGTTGCGGGTTTTTGCTTAAACCCTTGCTCGCGTTCATTGTTAGCAACATTACTAAAAATATTCTTGAACAAATCTTTTTCAACCAGAAATAGCTCATCGGCGATTTTAGTTATTGCTTTGTTGGAGGTTTGTTTATCGCCGTTTTTGAGTTTGACAAAAGTCAACCTAATAATAAAATTTGACACAGCATATCTCTGCCCGTCCATCGCTTAACCTCCATTATGTTGTTATTGCGAAGTAGCTATTATTGCCAAATAGTTACTGCTTAACGCGTCACACGATCAAACAACAAACAACATCACTGCCGCTACAAAACACCGCACGCCGGCAATCAGGTGCCGCCTGCTTAAGCCTGATTTTACCCTTCTCTTTCGTTGTTATAAAGATACGGATATAATGGCGTGTTCCTTGTCTCTCTGAGCTCATCGCCTTCGAATATCGATTCTCTCCAGCCGGAATCACCTTGCCACATATCCATCTCGCCCTCCCTCATCAGCTTGCCCTTGAAGGGCGAGATGTGAGAATGCTCTCTCCTGTACTGCATCCAATGGTCCAGAGAAGACTTCACTTTTCATATCCTCCCAAAAAACTTTTTATTAGTATCTATTGATGTCATTTAACATTCGGTAACGACAAGCAATAGAAATAACCTATGGCTATTTTGATACTTTATATATATAATGTCCAGCGATCGTGCCATATTTTTACAAAACATCAAAGTCAGCGTTTGTCCCAGCCGCAAAAGCGTACTATCCCTAACCACCCATTTGCTGGACTTTGTATTGATTTTACGTAAAACTTATTTGGATAGAAAGTATATTGCTTTAATCAGTATTTGTCAATGAATGACAAAATATATTTAGCAACTTGAGTGTCGCTATTTTGCTTTTTGGTCGTTGCGTTCTATCACCGCAACGAAGCCGCCGCCGGAGCGCATCTTCGCGAGAAGCGGCGTGCTGTTGCTGACTGTCGATTCTTCGCGCTGCATCGTATCGGGTCTCACGGGATCATCCGAGAAAGAGACCATTTTATAATCGCCTGTCGGAAGGAAATCGAGGGGCAGCTTCACCTTCTTGCCGCTGCCGCCGTTCATCACCGCCACGTACCACGTGTCGCTCTTTCTTCGAGCGAACGCCGCCAGCTTGCTGATGTCGCTCTGCGGGAGCACGACCGTCTCGTCCCATACCGTCGGCATGCCTGCGATTGCGTCCTTCGCCGGATTCGCGAGAATGTCCTTCGGGTCCGTGCCGAGGAACGTCACCTCCGACGAGAAGATCACCGCCGACGCGAGCTGCAGCGCCCACGACGTATTCGACATCCACGCCGGATTGAAGTGCATCGGCGTGAAGTCGGCGTGCCCGGCGAGCAGCCGGGTGAACGGTAGCGTCGCGTAGTGATCTGCCGTAATCATCCTGTATTCGAGCCCGCGGATTCCCTCGCGCGTCACCTCGTTCGGATAGGTGCGCGACTCGCCCGTCGGCTTGTTCGCGCCGTGGAAGTCCACCATCAGGCGGTGCTTCGCCGCATCTTTTACCGACGCTTCGTAAAACCCGATCATGTATTTCGATTCGGAGTCCATGAAGTCGATCTTGATTCCCGCAACGCCGATGTCCTCGAACCGCGCGAAGTATTGCTCGCGGTACGCGGGATCGGTCAGCAGAAAATAATGTTTCCACACGAACAGTTTAACGCCTTTACTGTTGCCGTACTGAACGAGTTCGCGGAGCACTTCGTAGCACGATTTCTGCGGCGTTGACCAACTCGTGCCTTCGCGCATGAACTTCGGGTTCTCCTCCCAGCCGTCGTCCACGAGCACGTACGGCATTCCGAGCTGCGACGCGACGTCGATGTACATTCGGTAGGTCTCCGGCGTCGTCGCACTGCGCCCGCCGTTCAGCCACGTCCAGAGGCTCATTCCCGGCTTGATCCAGCTCATGTCCGCGAACAACTCTTTCGCCGGCGGTTCGTTCAGCGCCGGTATGATTGTGTTGTTGAAAAGCCCGTTCAGGTCGGTCGCGTATTTCGTCACTCTCCACGGCGACACGAACCCGTCGCGCACCGCCCAGCCGCCGCGGTCGTCCATGAATTCCGCGCGGAACAGCCCGTCATCGGTCACGAAAAGGTTCATCCCGCTGTAGTTGAACACCGCCGCTTCCTGTAGCGCCATAAAGCCGTTGCCTTTCGGCAACACGACGGTCACGGGTGTCCCGAGCCGCGTCTGCGCGTAGAGGTCTTTCACCTTCACTTTGATGAACAGCCCCTCGTAATTTGCGAGGTTATCCTGATACCACACCGACGCGTCCGGCTGAATCCGCCACGACGACGTTTCGCCGTTCACCTCGTGCAAGCCCTTCATATCTTTGAGTACATATCTGTACGCTGCGCCGTCGTCGAAAACGCGGACTTCGAGCGAGTACGAAACGCCGCCCGCTTTGACGGGTATCATCGCCGCGTTGTGCTTGTCCACCGCTTTTGCGTGGCCCGCGCCGTATTCGTAGGCCTCGTTCACACTCGACGTCTCCGGCTTGCCGAGTTCCGCGCCTGCGCCGAGGTCGGCTCCGTCAACCGTGATCCCGAGCGGCGACTTGCCGACCAGTTCAGCGTCGGCCTTATTCAACGAGTAGGTCAGCCTGCCCGCATCGACCGACACCGTCGCTTTCAGCGTCCCCGAAGGGCTCGCGACAACAACATCCGCCGACGCACGCGCCGCCATCGCCGCGCACATTATGACAATCAGCAATATCGCCCGTTTATTCATTTCAAGTCACCTCGATTGATAATTCCGGCCATCACGTGCAAGAGATTATATACGACAATGCGGTGTCTGGGAATCCGCCGGTGGCGCTACAACGAAAAAACGGGGACTTCGCGCTGCGGAGCCCCCGTTAATATATTCATTATTAAAATAGTTGGCTGAAACCTTACATCCTGCCGCCGCCGTCAACGACGATCGCCTGACCGGTGATGAACGACGCAGCGTCCGACGCGAGGAACACGCACGTTCCGGCCACATCGTCCGGCTCTCCGATTCTTCCGAGCGGTGTTCCTTTCACGACTTCCTTCAGGAAAACGTCGCTGCTCCAGATCGCCGAGCTGAACTTCGTCTTTATCACGCCCGGGCACACGGCGTTCACGCGCACGCCCGCCGAACCCCACTCGTGCGCCATAACCTTCGTCAGCATAATCATTCCCGATTTGCTGACGGAATAGACGCCGAGTCCGAGTCCCGGAGTGATCCCCGCCACCGACGAGATGTTAATGATGCTTCCTTTTTTCTCTTTCAGCATCTTCTTGCCGACTTCGAGACTCAGGAGAAATGGTCCCTTAAGGTTAACGGCCATGATCTTGTCGAACGCCCATTCCTCCGCGTTCAGAATCGGACCGAATATCGGGTTCGTCGCCGCGTTGTTCACGAGTATGTCAACGAAGCCGAATTTGGCGTAAACCTGTTCGAGGAACGGTTTGATGTTTTCCGATTTTCCGACGTGGCACGCGATCGGCAGCGCCTCGCGGCCCGCCGCGCGGATCTGATCCGCCACCGGTTCGAGGTCGGCCAGCGTCCTGCTGCATATCGCGACGTCCGCGCCCGCTTTTGCCAACGCCACCGCGATCGACTGCCCGATACCGCGGCTCGCGCCCGTAACTATCGCTTTCTTGCCTTCGAGACTGAATGTGTTTTCCGACATTTGCTTATGCCCCCTTGCTCGATTGTGAAGTTGCTTTTCGGAGAACATGCCGCCGCAAAGACCTCCGCCGCATCCCCGCCGCGACGGCCGCCGCCCTGCACCTTAATCCCGGAACCCGCGACAAAATATACCACATATCCGGCCCGCGCGAAACTGTTTTGTATTTTGTCGCTTCAAGGCAGTACAGGCACCGACTGTTCCCGTCTTTGCCGGTCTTCGTCTTGATCGCCGCATCTGTTAAAAAGGGACTGCCTACGCGTATTGTGCGGTGACTGTACCGTTCCTAAGCAACTCTTAACACTACTAAAGTTAAAAACAAGAATAGGAATACTCTCAACGAATATTCTCTTTGATTATCCTTACAACCGCGTCGGGTTGCTGCATGGGGAAAAGATGCCCGGCGTCCGGCAGTTCCGAAAACGCCGACTCCGGCCGAAGCCGCAGAAACAAATCCCGCGCGAGTGGCGTAAGTGTGTCCGACTTCTCGCCTCTCACGAGTACGCAGGGCGTGCGCAGCTGACGCACCTGCCGCCAAATATCCCACGGATAAGTCTGGAATCCCTGTGCCTCGATCTCCGGCGGGCACGCCAGCTCGACTCCGCCTCCCTGAGATTCCTTCAATCCGTATTTAACGTACGCCTGCAATGTCGATTCCCGCCAGCCCTCGAACAGAGGCCGCGCCCGGAAATACTCAAGCGCCTCTTCGCGCGACGCCCATCCGTTGCGCCGTTTTCTCGCCCTCACGGCGAGGGGCGCGCGGCTTTGTTTGCCGATCAGATTCATAATAAAAATGAAACGGACGAGACCCGGTTCGAGTAGCACCGGGTCGAGTAATATCAATTTGCTGAAAAGCTCCGGATGTTTCACGGCGCAGAGCAGCGTAACCACGCCGCCGATCGAATGGCCGACACCGGTTATTCGATCGCCGCCCGAAACGGCCTTAAGGAAGTCGCCGAGTTCGGAGGCAAGACCGTGCCAGCTTTTGATTCGCCGGCTTTTTTCGCACACGCCGCGCCTGCAGTCGCTTTGCCCGCAGATGTTCAGCCCCAGCACGCGCGTTGAACTCGCCAACTCGTCAATCAGCGGCTCATAGACACCGGCGTTGAACCCGTTGGCGTGGGCAAGATGCACGACAGGCGAATCGGCGTTCGCGCCGCCCGCCTCCGCATAACTCAAACAAAGTCCATCCTGTTCGTAATGTTTAATATCCACGAGCTTCTCCAAAACGCAGTTACAAGATTATTCTCTAAAACGGAGAAAAGTGCAAAACGAAGCAGATTGCCGGTTGCTGCTTTTAACCCTTTTCCCTGAGTACGTGCTGCTCGATCCTCGCCACTGGTTTACGGGTCTCGATTTATTTTTTTTAAATGGTATAATTCACGAGTCAGAGAATTGACGATCCGGCGGACCCAATAGAATAAAGGAGGCAAAGACCGCCGGGAAGGAGAGAGATTGAATGTTTCGCCCCGATAAAATGACGTTTGCATTTATTGCAGCGTTTGCGGCATTTGCGATATTTTTCGCGGTTTCATCCGTCAGCGTGAAGGCGGTCGGGCCATCCGGAGCGGTAATGATGGTCGCCCAGACACCGGAAGAACATGCGGAACAGGCTGAGGGCGCGGCCGAGAAAACGACTGAAAAAACACCGGAAAAACCCGTGGAGAAACCGCAGATGGCAAAGCCGGTGGAAAAACCCGCCGAGAAGCCAAAAAGCAACACGGAAAAGCAGGAGCCAGTGAAACCGGCGGAAAACGCAACGCAGACTCACAGTGCGACGCGTAAGAAAGCAGAAGATACGACTAAAACGACCGATAGGAAGAAGGAAGAGTCGCGAAAGGAACGACCGGTTACAGTCGAGATCGAGCGCATCGGTGGAGATGAAAGCGGTGTCGATCAGGTCGTGACGGAAAAGTCATCGGACGAAAGTGATAGCAGCCGACGTTCCACGCGCGGATCGTCGCGCGGCAGGAGCGAATCGAAACAAGACGAAGCGATGGACACCGAGAGCGAGGACCTGCGGATCGAGCAGGCGGTCGAGAGGGCGATGGACCGCAAGATCGAGCCGCTCGAAGAAATGATCCGCGAGTCGCGCGAAAGCGGTCCCGGGTTCTTAAGTATTCTTGGATTCATCGGATACATAGTCGGCGGAGTAGGGATTTATCTTTACATGAAGAGCAAACCGCCGAAGTTCAAAGTCTAAGCCGCCCGCGAGTTAAACGAAAAATAATCCCGCATAATTCTCAGCAATTTGTCCATTTCACACCTTCATGCTTTCGGTTATAATAAGA
>CAYPEK010000124.1:0-11730 GCA_964409645.1 uncultured bacterium
AGCCGGGCGTATTCGTGTTCGACCTTGGGCAGAATTTCGCGGGCTGCGAGCGACTGAAAGTGCGCGGCGGCAAGGCCGGCGACACGATTGTGATGCGGTTCGCGGAGATGCTGAACGCGGACGGCACGGTTTACACGACGAACCTCCGCACCGCGCGCGTGACCGACACCTACATACTCAAGGGCAGCGGCGAGGAGGTCTGGGAGCCGAATTTCACTTATCACGGTTACCGCTACATCGAAGTGAAGGGCTATCCGGGGAAGCCGGATCTCGACACGGTGACGGGGATCGTGATGCACTCCGGGCTGAAAGAGACGAGCACGTTCGCGACGTCGGAGCCGCTTTTGAACAGGCTTTTCAGCAACATAATATGGGGGCAGCGGTCGAACTACATGGACGTGCCGACGGACTGCCCGCAGCGCGACGAACGGCTCGGCTGGATGGGCGACGCGCAGGTGTTCGTGAGGACGGCGGCGTACAACATGGACATAGCGCCGTTCTACACGAAATGGATGGTTGACATCGTGGACGAGCAGCACGAGGACGGCGGCTATACGGACACGGCGCCGGCGATTGCGGGGCATGTGACCGCGGCGTGGGGCGACGCGGGCGTGATCTGCCCGTGGACGATATATAAGGTTTACGGCGACACGCGAATGATCGAGAAGAACTACGACTCGATGAGCCGGTGGATAAAGTTCCTGAAGGACCGCAGCCCTAAATATATGAGCCCGCCGCTCGGCAGCTATGCGGACTGGCTGAACGTGAATCAGCCGACGGACAACGGGCTGATTTCGACCGCTTATTTCGGGCGCAGCCTGAGCGTGGTGGCCGACATGGCGGACGCGATCGGCAAAAAAGCCGACGCGGAGAGCGACAGGAAGACTTTCGAAAAAGTCCGAAAAGCGTTCATGAATTATTACATGCTGAGCGGCGGCAAGGTTTCCGGCGAGTCGCAGACGGGCTATCTGCTGGCGTTGCGGTTCGGGCTGGTCAGCGACAAGATGCGGTCGCTCACGGCTAAAAATCTCGTCGAAAACATTAAGGGCCGCGACTGGAGCCTCGCCACTGGTTTCGTCGGCGGCGGACTGCTGCTTCCCACGCTCACCGACATAGGGAGAACGGACGTGGCGTACCGGTTGATAGAGAACCGCAAGTATCCGTCGTGGGGCTACTCGATCGATCAGGGCGCGACGACGATCTGGGAGCGCTGGAACAGCTACACGCTGGATAAAGGATTCGGCGATCCGGGAATGAACTCGTTCAACCACTACGCGTATGGTTCAGTGGGTGAATGGATGTTTGGAACGATGGCGGGGATCGACACGGACGGAGCGGGATTTAAAAAGATAATGATACATCCGCGTCCGGGCGGCGGCATCAAATGGACGAAGGCGTCATACGATTCCATTCGTGGCCTAATAGAGACAAAATGGGAGTTCGACGGAGACGATCTGAAGCTCGACGTAACGGTGCCCGCGAACACAGCCGCGACGGTGTATGTGGCGGCGAAGAGCGAGGGCGACGTAACGGAAGGCGGCTCGTCCGCATCGAAATCGCAAGGAGTGAAGTTCCTGAGGATGGAAGGCAACTCGGCGGTTTACGAAGTTGGTTCCGGAAAATATTCGTTTGTGTCGAAGGGTGGCAAAACAGTGGCGGACGCCGAGAATACATTTAAATAAAAGAAGAATTGATAATTGGAGGACTTGAGTTGTGGATTGAAAATATTTTACGGGACATGAAAGTAAACCGTAAAATATTCCATTGACAAGCAAAACTGATGGTGTTAAGATGCAAAGTCTAAATTGGCCGGATACAGTATGAAATACTGAGGCTATGTAGAGTACATCAGGGAGACAAGGCAAAAAAAGGGCGATTTTTTTATCAACAGGCATTTTTTGCCGTAAACATAAATAAGGAAAAACAAAAAGAAAGAGAGAGGAGAAACTGAATGAAGAGTCGAATTTGGTTGGTACTGTTGTTCGCAATGCTGTTCGGAATGTTGATGAGTTTCACCCCGATGCTGACGCACCCCGCGATGGCAGCGGATGAATGGGCAGAGGACGAGGGCGAAGAAGAGGACGCGTTCGGCAACATCATGAAGACGACGTTCGCCACAATCGATAAGGTTGACGTATCCGCTCCGGCCGCCAACGCCGCCGCAGACGTGAAGGCGACGATCACCTTCAACGACGAAGAGGGCGAATCGAAGATCACAGCCGTTAAGCTCGTGTATTACATCAACGGCAATCTCGACAAAGGCACCGAAGTTGCGATGACGGGCGGCGCCGATGGCGTGTACTCCGGATCAATCCCCGGACAGGCCGCCGGCACAAAAGTCGATTTCATCATCCGCGTGGAAGACTCCAACGGAAACGTCACCTCGAATGCGGTCTCCGCGGCGAAGGCGACAGTCGCAGCTATCCCCGATATGAACAATTCAGCCGACATCGTCGGTGACGACGCCGACATCCTCGGCCTCTCCGCCGGCTACGATGCCGACAATCTGTATGTCAACTTCGACGTGCAGGGCAAAATCAACGGTGGAACGATCGATCCTCCGTACATTCAGCTCTATGGCATTAAAGTCACCAACCCGGATCAGGAGCAGGGTGAAGGCCTCATGGTCGGCAAACTGTGGGTTTACCTCCCGCTCGTGAAAGAGAAAGCGGTTCAGGATAAGTTCATGCCGATGCTCCTCGATCAGGGCGCGGAATACGTCCAGAAGATCGGCCGCGACAAAATCGACCGCGTTATGCAGACCGGAATGCTCGTTCTGAACATCCAGAAGCTCATGGGTGGAAACATCATGGACGGCCTCCTGTTCGCAGCGGAACCCGATGCGACAGCCGACGGCGGCAAGTTCGCCGGCAAGGCCAAAATCGCGGCATTCGGCGACAACCCCAGTGGCTACCTCCGCATTATCATTCTGACGGCAGCCAATGCGTCGCTCGATTCCTTCATGCCGATCCCGCTCAACTGCTCGCACTTCCTCACGCTGTACCGCAGCTCTTACGGCTACACTGTGAAATAAAGCAGCGCGCTGAGCAAATCAGCTTGAAACAAGCGGTGGGGCCTCAAACCCCGCCGCTTTTTCGTTTGGTTTATTCTCGGCGTTAATTTTCTCGCTTATTTGTTATAAGCAGGAACATTCCCCAAAACCGATTGTTAATACTGTATGGCATATTCATTATGCCAAATATAAATGGAGGTGTTCCGATGAAAACAAAGTCGGTAGTAGCAATAGGCGTATTGAGCCTTGTGCTTTTCCTGATGACAGGTGTCGCGCTGTCAAAAGGGGAGATGGATGGCCTTGGCGGCGGGATGGGAATGGCGCAGGGAGCTGGTAAGTCGGGGATGGGAAAAGGGATGATGGGGGAAGGCGGCATGCATTCCGGCATCGTGAAGATTGTCAGCGATCCCGGGTTCATCAAAGAAGCGGGTTTGACGGATGCGCAGGTTGCAAAAATTAAGAAAATAGTAACGGATACAAAAAAGGCGGAAATCAAAACAGGAGCGGAACTGCAGATTCTGCAAGTGGAACTGGATGAACTGCTTGGACAGGCAAGCCCCGATGTCAAAGCGGTGGATTTGAAAATCGAGGAGATTGCAAAGAAGGAGGCAGAGGTCAGAAAACAGGCCGCTCACAAGCACATCGATATCAGAGCTGTGTTGACCAAAGAGCAACTGGCAATGCTCGATGAGAAGTCGGCTGCGGGCCTTGGGATGGGAATGATGAGCGGGAAGAGTGAAGGTTGTTCGATGCACAAAGGAATGGCCTCCGGCCACGGACAAGGAGCCGGCGCGGAAGATAGCGCAAAAGATGCAGCGGAAACAGGTGGCGCCGGCAATCAGATGAACCACGAAACAGACCATAGCGGCCACTAACCGCGAAGGAGAAACATTTAAAAAAGGCCCGCCTCGAATACGGCGGGCCTTTTTTTTGGCCGAATATCGCTCGAATCCCTGACAATTTTAGTCAACGTGGAACAAATCGAAGCCTTTGTTGTTGTAATAATTAAAGGCGCAATTAATGCGCGACAAAGGGAGGTGCGCCAATGAAAACTAAATTGGCAATCACAGTAGCGGTCGTCGGAATATTAGGTCTGTTGACCGCCGGAATCGCCCTGACGCAGGGCAAAGGTTACGGATTTGGTCAGGGATACGGTCCGGGTTACGGAATGATGCAGGGATATGGCCCCGGTTATGGGATGATGCAGGGGTACGGAGGCTACGGACCGGGGATGATGGCCGGTTACGGTCTGCACATGGGCATCTACAGCTTTGTAAACGATCCCGGTTTCGCAAAGGAGGTCGGGCTGACGAGCACGCAGGTGGATAAGCTGAAAAAGATACAGACGACATCACAGAAGTCGCTTGCGAAGACCGGCTCCGAACTTCAGGTGCTGCGCGTGGAACTCAATGATCTTCTCGGTCAGACATCTCCGGATATCAAAGCGGTCGATTCGAAACTCGATGAGATCGGAAAGAAAGAGAACGCAGTCCGCAAACAGCTTGTTCATCAACAGATAGAGGCGCGGGCAATACTTACTGAAGAGCAGCTTGAAAAGATGGAAAGTTACTTCGGTGGAAGGCGGGCCGGATGGGGATCGAAAGCCTCCAAAGGCAACTGGATCGGCTGCCCGTACTACAACGAAAATTATACCGGCGGCAACCGGAATTGGGGTCACAGGCGAGGTGGCGGAGGAGGAATGATGGATTACTACTGGGACGACAACGAAAAATAGGCTAAACAAAGGTTTTTTCGAAAGCATGCGGTCTCGCGCAAAAACGCGGGGCCGTTTTTTTATTTGGGCGTATTTTTACTCCCGTCGGGAGAATTTGCCGGCGAAAAAATTTATGTTGACAACAACCCCATATTCTTTATAATCGGTTAGCTCATGCGCGGCGGATGCCCACCGTGCATTTTTTATAAAACAAGCAAAGCATCTTTAGGGGAGGCATCTATGAGAAAAAGCTTGATTTATGTGGTTTTGGCGTTGTTGGCGGTTTTATCGCCCGCGACGGCAAGGTCGGAATCCACAAAACCGGCGATTCCGAAACTTGCGCTCTCGATCAATTACTGGTCGGCCGAGCTCATCAAATCGTACCCGACGAGAAGTGAGCAGTCCGATCAGCACTTTTTCCCTGTTTTCATCGGTTCGGCGCACATTAAAGGTAAGTTCAGCGCGATCGGCGAGTGGGGACAAAGTGGTTTTGGCGGTGTGACACCGGAAAGTGTGGCCGGGCAGAAGGAAAAAGCCAGCCGCACTGTATTCGGCCTCAGATTCGACGCCCAACCGGGCATTTATTACACGCTTTCGTATCCAATCATGAAACTCAATATCGATAACGACGCCGGAATTGCAACCACGGCGAAGATCACCGGAGCGCAGCTCGGCATGGGGATCGGCACTTATATCAAAGAGCCGCACATCACCACTGGCGGCGAGCTCAATATCGTTCCTGACATGGGCATTAAGTACACAAGAGCAGCACTATGGGGAAAAGGCAAAGGCCCCGGCATAGACATCAAATATACCATTGCATATAAGTTCGATAACGGCAGCGCGGCGTACATCGGCTACCGGTACATGATGCTCGACACGGGTGCGGCAACGTTAGGCAGTTACCCGGCGCCGAAGATTAAGTTCCGGTTGCGCGGGCCGCTGGTCGGCTTCAAGTACGCGTTCTGAGAACGCGGTCGCGCACGCGGCCGTTCCAGTATTAGACAACACATCAACATTGCCTTTGATGGCCGTGGTGGTTTTGTGTGTCTGAAAAACGCGGGAAGAACGCATTTCCCGGAGCGAGGCGATCCTTTAAAAACGGCTTCTTAAGCGGTGCCGGGTCGCGCGTGTGTTAAAACAATGGTTGGGCGGGGTTGCCGGTCTGCTCAGTTTGACAGGTCGCACCCCGCCGATGTTTTAAGGCCGCTGTTTCATTTCAAGAACAAAGAACAACGCTTGTGCGCGGCACGTTTTTTCCGTCTTTGCAGTTCGGAACGCACTTGATATAATTGATAAATAGCAGAGCTGCCCGGAACTAATGATGGAGGCTGTTTATGTGGATGCCGAGCGCAGTGGAAATAATTGTGATATTGATAGTTTTTTCCCCAATCCTTGTTGGCGGTTTTGTGGCCTTCTACCTCATTCGTAAACACAAGCAAAACAAGAAATAAATTGGGATCAGGCCGCGAACATTGACAAAAATGCGGACAGGTGCGGATAGTCTGGTTACCATGCAAAGCGTATTTTGTGTGTAACTAAACAGCAATAAATACAAAAGCGGTGTCAGGCCACCGTTCGGCTGGCCGAACTCCCGATTAATACATTTTATATGAGCAGAGCGAATCCGAGCCGCGCGCGTCAGCAAGCGGTCACGCACCGGTATTTGTTATTGTACGGATTAGTGAAATATGTGACGTTGTAATCAGCCTCTGTAATATCCCACGGACGAGTAGAAGAACCAGCAGCCGAAGAACAGCAGAATCGCGCCGCAGACGCGGATGATCCATCTGTAAACCGAATCGCTCATTATAATGCGTCCTTTGCTGACGCCGAATGAGATCATGCTGAACCAACAGAAATCGGCGAGTATATGTCCGATGAAGAATACAGTCACCCCAACAGCTCCGAACCGTTTCGCCGCAATAAGGTAACCCAAGCCGATTGTTATCCACCAGATGATCCAGTAGGGATTTGTCAGGCTGCCGATGACTCCGGCCAGCACCGGATTGGCGTAAACGGGTTCTTCTCCCGCTTCTGTTTTCAGAGTCAGTTTTCCCGCTTCGCGGAGCATCTGAATGCCCATCCGGAGAAGTATCCCGCCGCCGACAAGCGCGATTGTCCCGATCACGAATGGAATTTCGAGGAATTTGCCAAGTCCCGCAACGACTCCGATCACCAGCGCAAGCTCGAGGATCGCATGGCCGAGTATCACCAGAGGTCCGGTTATGAATCCGCGGCGTGCGGAATCGGCGACGGTTATAGTAAGCAGCGGTCCCGGCATCAGCGCGCCGGACAGCGCCACTACGAATGACATCGAAAATATTGCCGAAAGTGCGGCTATCATCAGAGGTTGTTCCTTATGAACCAGCCGGCCGGGAAAGCCGGCATTCACATATCAATTTACGCCCGGATCGCGGCTGCGCTCCCGGCTCTCATTTTTTGAGTTCGAACGAGTCGTAAAGCTCACCGGAAACCGTGAAGCATTCGTATTTGAGAGCGTGCTCACCAACCGAAATGACCTGATACAACTGCCTTCCGGTGCCCATTTTGACCATTATGTTTTCGAACCGCTTGTTCGGATCGTAAGTCTTCGGCCCGCTTACGGAGACGACATACACGGTTCCGTTCTCGTCGTCGGCCACTTTCTTTTCTTTGCGAATTTTGTACGTGCGGCCGTACGTGTGGTCGTGGCCCTGAAGCACGAGATCGACCGAGTATTTATCGAAAATCGGCGTGAAGAGTTTCCGCTGGTACGGGTTGTCGCGGTCTTCGCCCGTCGAAAAGAACGGCTGATGGACGGCTACGATGGTCCAGCGCTGCGGATTGTCGGCGAGCACTTTTTTCAGCCATTTCGACTGCTCCTCGATCAGTTCATTGCCGTTCAGCATCACAAATCTGACGTTCTGGTAGTCGATATAGTAGGCTTCCTCTTCGAGTCCTTTCGGCCCGTTTTCGGGCAGCGTGAACTGGCTCTGCCAGAGTGGTGTGAGGGCTCTTTGTTCGAGCTGTATCTGCTTGTTCGCCTCGACTTTCGGGGCCGCGCCCGGTGTTTTCTTGTATTCGTGGTTGCCCGGCGCGAAAATCATCGGCGTCGTCCTCGATATCCAGCCGAACGCGTAGTAAAGCTCGCCCCACAGGTTGTCCTGATCTCCGCTATTGACGATGTCGCCGGTGAAAAGCCAGAAGCGGGCGTCAGGCGCCTTCGCGTATGCCGCGTGGAATATCCTCGAACAGAGTGATTTGATGTCGTTCTGCGGGTCACCGAAAAAGACAAACTTGAACGGCGCGAACGTTTCCTTCGCCGTGCGGAACTCGCTCCACTCGCTCCAGTTTTCGCCGTCGCCGACTCTGTATTCATACAGCGTATCCGGCTTGAGCGACTTGAAGACGACCGAGTGTGCGTAACCGATCACTGTGCTGAACATGACAACTTTTTCCGAGGCCGCATTCACGGTAGCCGCATCCTTGCCGACTTCGTTCAAGTCGGTTTCTGTCGCGATCTGCGCCTGTGCGTCTTTAGAAGTGCCTTTAGTGCGCCACGTCACCGCCATGCTCGTCGCCGGGCTGTCGGTGAGATTCAGGATTATCCTGTCCGGAGTGTTGTTGCCGTCCTCCGCGTTTGCGTGGAAGTAAACGCCGGTCAGCAGTAACGCGAAAATAACGAAAAGCGCTTTGGTGCTTTTGTCGGATTGCCGTCCCGTTTTTCTCATAGTGCCCCTCCCGATGCGCATAATTAGGAGATAATATAAACAACTATTATGGATAGTTCAAATCATGAGATGTTTCAGTTGTAAAAAACTTGCCGTACGGATCAGAAGGGCAGGTATTTCGCCTGTTTCACGCACATTTCGTCGAACATTTTGCGAGCCTTGTCCTTGTCCGGCGGGCACTGCGGGTCGATCATAAGCGCTTTGAACGCGAGTTCCTTGTCGCCCTTCGCCGCCGCATCGACAACCAGCGACTGAATTTCGATCTGCAGCTTCATGATCTCCGCGAGTGAGTCCTTCACCGGCGGCACTGTGATCGGGTGCAGTCCGTCGCCGTCGCAGTAGGCGGCGACCTCGACCATCGCGTCGTCCGGGAAGTTCGGGATATAGCCCTTGTTGGGCACGTTCACCGCGCCCATATATCTGCGCTCGCCGGTCGTCATGCACTCGATGATCGGCAGGGTCAGCTCGCCGGACGCTTTGATCAGGTTCTTCGGGATCGGATTGTTCTTGTCGCCGCACGCCATCGTCACCGAGTTCCTCATTGCCCATTCCTGCGAGAAGAAGAAGTAGAACGGATATTCCGGCTTCTTGATCTTGTTCGGCGCGGCGATGTACTCGGCCACGTGGCTGTCGGTCGATGTCGCGAGCAGGCCGTGGTCGCGGTAGAGCTTATCGACAACGGAACCCCAGTAAAGCGGCCACGCGGTGATGTGATCGTGGATGCGCGGGTAGAGGTCCTCGCCGGTTTCCTTGTTGACGAGCTTGTAGAAGAACGTGAAGTGGTTGATGCCCGACGCTTCGCCTTCGATGTCCTCGATCGGCGTGTAAAGCGCCTCCGCCACACGTTCGAGTCCGCCGTGGAATTCGTGGCAAAGGCCGACGTTGCGCAGCTTCGTGTATCTGTTCATCGCGAGGCACACGCGCGACATCGGGTTCGTCAGGTTGATGACGAAGGCGTCCGGCGCGTATTTTGCTATGTCCTCGCAGATGGAGAGGACCAGCTTTACGCTGCGGAGCGAGTGGAAAAGGCCACCGGGGCCGCCGTTCTCGCCCATGATCTGCGGGGCGCCGTATTTTTTCGGGATCGTGTAGTCCTGCTTCCAGTATTTGAACCTTTCGTTTTCGACGGAGGTGAGGACGAATTTCGCGCCGTCGAGCGCCTTCGAGATGTCGGTCGTCTTCTCGATCTTGATCGGCGAGCCGGCGGCTTCGTTCAGCCGTGCGGCGGCCTTGTAGCAGATGTCGAGGCGTCTCTTGTTTATGTCCATCAGGACGAGCGTCGCGCCCCGCGCTTTCTCGGACATTATCGCGTCATATACCGTCACGGGCCCGAATGACATTCCCGCCGCGCCCACTAATGCAATTTTCAGTTCTTCGTTCATTTTCCAGTCCTCCGTTCATAACATTTCAGACACAAAAAGACTACTAAGAAACGGCGAAATAACAATATGCCCGCGAAAAATCAGCTACGAGTGGTATTCATGGTCAGGTTGGGAAGCTCGCCGACAAGCAAAGCAGGGCTATGCCGAAGCATGTATCCGTTTCGGACCGTTGTAAATACCAGTGTAGTCTGGGCGACTTAATCGTTTGAATCGTAAGTTTTGTTTCTGATATAATCAATATTTACCGGGGCATCATTAATTGGAGAACACCACTGATCATTTTATCCCCCTTGCGAAGGGGGAAAGGGGGATGTAAGTCCATATTAATCCCCCATTTTTTTAAAAGACATTTTGTTTTTGTATTAAGGTCAGACATCCTCCTGCGCCCCCTTCGCAAGGGGGACTAAGATTTAAAGTCATGAATCTTTATTTCATTCCCGTGATGGCTATATCTCTGTCCGCAACCGGCGGTTTAGTCTTTTCAACCATATCTTCATTGATTGATGAGCGATCTTAATTTAATATCTTACTGAGATGTAAGGGAGCGGCACACATAACGAGAGCGAAAGATCATTTGTAGGGGCGGTCCTGCGTGGCCGCCCGATCAGGAAGGGCGATCACAAAGGATCTCCCTACAATAATTACAGCAAGATAAGAATTTTGCCGGACGGGCCGGGAGGCCGAACGGATGGACATGAAGGAGTTCGGAGCGAGGATTAAGGAATGCCGCGAGCGGCTGCGCCTGCGGCAGTCCGACATCGCGGGCGCGCTCCAGATCAGCGTTCAGGCGGTCTCGAAGTGGGAACGCGGCGAGAACGCGCCGGACATCGCGACGCTGCCCGAACTGTCGAAGCTGCTCGGCGTGAGTATCGAGTGGCTGCTCGGCGGCACGATGCCTGAGAGCGACACGTTCCCGGCGACGGTTTTCTGCACGTCGATCAACGGATTCGCGAAGCGGGCCGCGTCGATGCCGCCGCGGGACCTCGCGGCATGGACTAACGCCGCGTTCTTCTCGCTGACGGAGACTGTGAAGCGGTTCGACGGCGTGCCGGTGAAGTACGTCGGCGACGGTTTTCTGAGTTTCTTCGCGGGGAGCGATCACAGGCGGCGCGCGTGCGCGGCGGCGCTCGCGGCGCAGTCGCTCGGCACTGTGCCCGGCCTCGTGGTGACGCTGAACTCAGGCGACATTTTTCTCGGCGCGATCGGGCATCCGGACTACAGGATGCGCGACATTCTCGGCGAGACGGTGAATACTGCGTTCCTGATTATGAAGTGGGTGAGTGAGAACTGCGCGGGCGGGATCGGCGCTACCGGCTCGGTGGCGTGCGACCCGGCGCTGAAGCCGCTGTTTGCTAAAAAGGGACAGGCGCTCCTGCACGGCCGGGAACGCGTGGATGTGTATGAGCCGCGCGCGAAGGCGGCGGCGGCGCTCCTCGGCAAGGCGTGAGAAGGCGAAAGAAAATAAATATTGAAATAAAACGGAGGTTGTAACGGTGGCGAACGATTATTTTGTGAAGGACATCAGTCTTGCGGATTTCGGACGCAAGGAGATAACGATTGCCGAAAAGGAAATGCCCGGCCTGATGGCGACGCGTGAGAAGTACGGCCCGGCTAAACCGCTGAAGGGCGCGCGGATCATGGGCAGTCTGCACATGACGATTCAGACGGCGGTGCTGATCGAGACGCTCGTCGAGCTCGGCGCGGATGTGCGCTGGGCTTCGTGTAATATCTACTCGACGCAGGACCACGCGGCTGCGGCGATCGCGGCGGCGGGCGTGCCGGTGTTCGCGTTCAAGGGCGAGACGCTCGAAGAATACTGGGACTTCACGAAGAAGGCGCTGACATGGCCGGACGGGAAGGGACCGAACCTGATCGTTGACGACGGCGGCGACGCGACGCTTCTTGTGC
>CAYPEK010000125.1:0-11642 GCA_964409645.1 uncultured bacterium
GTGCGTGTAGTGCGTCTTGCCGTCGCGCAACGCTTTGATCGCCGCTTCAACTACCGCCGGCGGCGTGTCGAAATCCGGTTCGCCGACTTCGAGATGGATAATGTGCCTTCCGGCGCGTTCCATCTCCTGCGCCTTCTCCATAATCTCCATCACGATGAACGCTTTGACGCCAAGCGCCTTCTCCGGCATGTCTATATCGCACAACAGCTTCTTCTTCATTCGCCCCTGCTTCCTTTCATGCCTCACTCTGTCTCCCAATCACTGCTCAGTAATATCAAATATTAGTCCATCGACACTTGCATTTCAAATACGGAAACCGGCCGCTCCCGCCCTTCGCGTTGACAAACACTACCTCCGACCTATAATTTTTTTTGCAGCGTCTGACAAATCGAAGACGACGCCTCGCGAGTCAGGCGGCCATCGATCCGATGAAATTTTTCCGCAACGTACTCTCAACTTTCTCGGCTCAGTTGCTTGTTTACGTCATGACATTCGCAACGAGCATCATAATCGCCCGCACGCTCGGCAGGACCGGCAAAGGCACCCTCGCCGCTCTCGGTACTATTTCGATGATGGCAGTCACCTTCGGAACATTCGGACAGAACTTCGCCGCGACATATTTCGCCGCCCGCGACAAACATCGCCGCCGCGCGATTTTCACCAACATACTTGCTCAATCCGTATTCATCGGCATTGCGCTCGTCTTTGCGCTGCTTGTCGTGCAAAGACTTTTTCCGGCGTCGATCGGCAACATATCCGCGCGCCTTTTCACAATCTTCATCATTCAAGTCCCGTTCCTTTACTCGACGCGCCTCATCGCGGGCTTTCTTCTCGGCCGGGAAGATATCACAGCCTACAATCTATTAGGCATCATATCGCCGGTCGTATCTCTCGCCGGGCTCTTTGTATGCCTTGCCGTTCTGCACTCCGGGGTCTTCGACGCTGTTTGCGTGTACGCTGCCGCCGCGATAATCGCCGCTGTCGCGCATCTTCTCTTCGCACTCAAAAACACGAAGCCAACCACGGAACGCGATCCGAACCTCGCCGGCGACATGTTGCGTTACGGCCTCAAAATTTACTTCAACGGCATTTTCTTCTACCTCGTTATCCAGTCCGACATCCTGCTCGTCAACTATTTCCTCGGCCGCGCCGCAACAGGCGTCTATTCCATCACTGCTCAATTCGCGCAGATTCTTCTTATACTGCCGATGTCCGCAGGCGCGGTGTTGATCCCGAGACTGACGCGCGCTCCGCACGACGAAAGGCTCAAAATCATGCGCAGCATGTCACGCGCCATGATCGTGGTTATGCTTCTCCTCATAGGCGCTTCGCTCGCCGTCATATCGCCGTTTATCAAACTGTTCTTCGGCGCGAGATTCCTCGGCGCGGTTGAACCCACATTCATACTCGCGCCCGGACTTTTCCTGCTCTCCTCGATGCAAGTCTATGCATACTACTTCTCGGCGACCGGCCTTCCGATTCAAGTCCCGATCCTGTGGGGCCTGACCTTCGTCATAAACCTCGTGCTGAACATCTTCATCATCCCCAGATATGGGATAAACGGCGCTGCATTCAGTTCCACAGTCTCATACGCTTTCATCTTCCTCGCCATGTTTCTGTTTACAAAACGCAACACCGGCTCACGAACCGCCGATCTCCTGTTCCTCCGCCGCACGGACATCAGCGAAATCATCTCAATCGTCAGATCCGCCGTACAAAAATAGTTTCGTCAAAACCGTATTTTACGTTTTGCATACGCGCACCTTACTTTCTTTACTTTGTAAAAAATACGCGTTATATTCAATTCATCTGAGCGGATATGAAAGCCGCTGTATTACGAATAAAAAGACGGTATTATTATCGGGAGACGTCTCTTGGATCGCTGTGCTTCTCTGTATTTTGCCGGTTGCGCCGCGCGGGCTCTGCCAAGCAACTGATATTTAACGAATGAAAACCGAACCCGGAACAAAATGGCTTCTTGGTGTTGCACGAAGAAGGTTGAACGGCGCTTTAGATCGCATCTCCGGCCGGCCGTCTCAGAAACCGTTCCCGTCGTGCCAGACTCTCGAGAAAGATGATCTGCGGATCGCTCTCGGCCTTCTCAAAAAACTGACGGCTGTTGAAAAAGATACTCGCATCGTCACCGAATACGAAAGAGAATTCGCTGCGTGGAACGGCTCGCGTCATGCCTTCGCCTTCTCATCCGGGCGTGAAGCTCTTAGCGCGTGCATATCCGCCGCCGGGCTCGAACCCGGCGACGAGGTAATACTTCCCGGCTATACCTGCGTCGTCGTTCCGAATGCTTTTCATTTCGCGGGAGTTAAGACAATCTACAGCGACATCGAGCTCGACACTTACGGACTCGACGCCTCCATTATCGAAGCAACGATCACCGGCAATACACGCGCATTATTGATTCACCACCTGTACGGCCTCGTAAGCAGAGACTACGACCGCATTATAGAAATCGCGAGGAAACATGGTCTCATCGTAATCGAGGACTGCGCACAGGCGACCGGCGCGGAGTACAGGGGCGTGAAAGTCGGGAACCGCGCCGACTTCGCTTTCTATTCGAGCGAGCAGTCAAAGGTATTCAATACGATTCAGGGCGGAATGGCGACAACGAATAACGATACGCTCGCGGAAAAACTCGCGGAGCAATACAACAACGCATCACCGCCCGGCTCAGACTGGGTCGAAAAACTTCTTTCAACTCTCGTTATGAATTATTATATTCACAGGCACGAGATGAAGAGAGTGACAGGCGATATCGCCAAACTTGTTTATATGAACAAAACGCTTGTCTCAACAACGGATGATGAAACAAAGGGAGTAAAGCCGGATTATTACGGACGGCGTATGGCAGGACCGGTGGCGAGGATAGGTCTCAATCAGTTGGCAAAGATAGATAGATTCAATAAGCTGAGGAGGGAGACCGCCCCGAGGTGGAGCGCGTGGTGCGATTCACGAGGTTTTAAAAAGCCGTCCGTCGTAGATGATTCCGTTCCGATCTTTCTCAGATATCCGGTGATCGCGGACCCGTCCATGAAGCTCAACACATCATGGTCTTATGCAGAGATCGGAGTCGAAATCGGAAAATGGTTCATAAGCAATCTGCATCCTTCTAAAAGCCACGTCGATAACTGTCCGAACGCGGACATTGCGGTAGAGAGGTGCATTAATTTTCCGGGGATCATGCCATGAGCAAAATAAACAGAATTCTGCAATCTATATTTGTTAGCCCCGTGCAAATGATAATCACATATCTGCCGGGAAGCCTCGGGTACAAATTGAGATACATGTTCTGGAAAAAACGGCTGGGGCTCCTTGGCATAAACGTGGTGATAGAACCCGGCGCGCATTTTCAGAACCCGCGATACATCGAGATAGACGACAATTGCTGGATAGACAGAGACGTTATCATAATGGCGGGCCCGGACAATTCGACAAGAGAAAAAGTCGTCAGGCAAAATAACAGCTATCCGGGAAAGCCGGGTACTGTTTTCATAGGGAAAGACGTGCACGTCGCGCCGTTTTGCATAATATCGGGAATCTCCGCCGGAGTTTATGTGTCCGACGGATGCGGTTTTTCCTCCGGGTGCAAGGTGTACTCATTCAGCAACCATTTCAGATCGGCGAAAGCGCCGTGGGACAAAAGCATTCATTTCGGACCGCGAGTGCCGGACAACCAACAGTGCATTGTGGAAGGCCCGGTCTTTATCGGCGGAAACACCGGCATCGCTTTGAACTGCATCTTACTTCCCGGCGTTTCGATTCCCAACGACTGCTTCGTCGCGATCAACTCGGTTGTCGTCGGCGGAAAATTCGAGGAGAACTCGATAATATCCGGGAATCCGGCTACAGCGACCGGAAAACGATTCCATGTGAAAAAAGATGAATAAGATAACAAAAAGTGCGCACAACTGGCTCGCGCATAAAATAAATAACGAATGTTTCATAAGAGTCTCGCGTCATCTGAAAGGCCGTGTGCTCGATCTCGGTTGCGGAACAGCCCCGTATAAAAAAGACATTTTGAATACAGCGAATGAGTATGTCGGAGTGGACTGGGAAAACACTTTTGGGGACACATGCAACATCGACGTCTTCTGCGACCTATGCAAAAGCCTCCCCTTTCCCGAATGTCACGCCGACACCATCGTTTCGTTTCAGGTTGTTGAGCACCTTCCCGAACCTGATTTCTTTCTTTCCGAGTGCCGACGCGTACTCCGCCCGGGAGGCTGCCTCATTATCACCGTTCCGTTCATGTGGCATGTCCACGACGCTCCTTATGACTACTTCAGATTCACCAAGCACGGTTTGGAATATCTGCTGAAAAAGAACGGTTTCGAAATTAACGAGATATCTGAAAACACCGGCTTCTGGCAAATGACAGCGCTGAAACTTAACTATCACACTGTGCGGTTTGCAAAAGGTCCGTTGAAATATTTGTTCGTCCCTTTCTGGTGGCTCACTCAAACTGTTTCGCCGTTGCTCGACCGCATCGACCGCCACCCGCAGGAAACGGCAAGCTACACGGCTGTTGCAACAAAGAAATCGGAATGACGATTAAGTAACCGGAAGCTTTGGGGGCACAAACAGCGTTCCCGACTGCCGCGAAAATTGCTCTTGGAAAGGTGTGTATTCGGTATTACTAACGGCTCGCTGAAATCCGAAGCTTTTTCCGGCGCGAAATGGACCACCGCGTCTTCGCTGATTGTCGCCCTCACACGCTTTATTCAGGTCGCCGTACTCACGAGGTTGCTCACCCCATCCGATTTCGGCCTAGTCGGTATGGTCACTATCGTGATCGGTTTCGCGCAGGTGTTCTCGGACGCCGGAGTGAGCGCTGCTATCGTTCAAAAGCAAAAAATAACTTCCGAGCAACTTTCAAGTTTATACTGGCTTAATATCTTCAGCGGAATCGCGGTTTTTCTGGTCATGCTCGCCGTCACTCCGATTGCGGTGTCGTTTTTCGGGCAGGAAGACCTTCGCAGCCTTTTCCGACTCTCGGCTTTCCTGTTTCTGATCATACCGTTCGGGCAGCAATTCCAGTTTCTTCTTCAGAAAGACCTGAAGTTCGACACAATTGCCAAGACCGATGTTGCCGCCACCCTGACCGATGCTGTTGTTTCGATCGCGATTGCCTTTGCCGGAACAGGCGCGGCGTCACTTATCATAGGGCAGTTGTGCAATGCGACTGTGAGGTCCGCCATACTCTTCATCAAAGGAAAAAAATACCACACTCCGAAGTTTAGATTTAAAACATCCGACATGCACGGCTTCATATCTTTCGGCCTCTATCAAATGGGCGAAAAGATACTCAACTATTTTCAGTCCAATGTCGCCAACCTTTTAATAGGAAAAATGCTCGGCCCCCAACAGCTCGGCTATTACACCATCGCCTATAATCTCATCATACAGCCGACAACAAGAATCAATCCGATTATCAACAGGGTTATTTTCCCGCTCTTCTCGAAAGTACAGGACGATACCGAACGTCTCAAACGCGGTTTTTTCCTCGCCGCAAAATATCTCGCTCTGATTAACAATCCACTCCTGATAGGCTTGGCCGCAGTGGCGAAGCCTTTCGTCGTAGCGGTGTACGGCGTACGCTGGATACCCTGCGTGCCGGTCATTCAAATACTCGCTCTAGTCGGAATAATCAAGGCGTTGGGAAACCCCGTCGGCTCGCTCATTCTCTCGAAAGGCAGAGCAGACCTCGGATTCAAATGGAATCTCTTGGCAACCGTCTTTATTTCAGCGGCAACATACTTCGCCGCCAAAGGAAACATTGTAACTGTCGCATACGCACTGCTGGTCATGAACATTATTTTCTTCCTCCTGAGCTACTTCCTCCTTGTGAAACCTCTAGTCGGCAAGTGCGCGAAAGAACTTTACTATGATAACTTTCTTGTTCCGATGTCATACTCGCTCGCTATGGGCGCCGTTGTTTTCGCCATCATAAAGACGATTCCTCTCGGCAATATCCAACTGTTGATAATCGGCATAACAGCAGGCGCGACCTCATACGCCGTATTAATGAGTCTGTTCGAGAAAAACACAATCGCTGATTTCCGCAAACACATGGCAAAACGATAGGCATACCGGAAATCCACAGCCGATAATTGATTTTAACCTTGCGATTGACTATATATGGGAAATCGGTTTGCCTCTCTGAATGCATATTGATTGAAGCTGACGGAGAGATACGCCGATAACGGCGCGAACAATATTTTGAGGTTCTTAAATGCCCGGAATTATCGGAATAGCGGAAGCGGTATCGTCTGGCGCATCAGCCGCTGCCGCCGCTAAAATGCAGGATGCGATAACGCATATCGACTTCCATGTTCGCGACATCCTTTTTTCAGACGGCAAAGTTTCCGCTGCGAGGACACATATCGGTATCTCGAACAAACAGCCGCAACCATTCGTTCGCGACGGATTGCATATATGGCTCGACGGTGAAATATACAACCGGGAAGAAGTAGCCTCAAACCACTCCCTCACATGCAGCTCCGACGCCGAGCTGATATGCGGCATTTTCTCGGACGGTTCATTCATGCAGGCCCTCGAAGAGATCGACGGCTTCTTCTCGGCCGCTATTTACGATTCGAGAGAGAGAAAAATATATCTGTTGTCAGATCGCTATGGCATGAGACAGTTATATTTCACCGCCGACAGCAAACGTATCGCTTGGAGTTCGGAAGTAAAATCGTTTCTCCACCTTCCCGGCTTCTCTCCGGTGATCGACCCTCAATCGGTCCTCTACTTCACAAGTGTCGGCTATATTCTCGACGACAAAACGTGGTTCAAGTCCGTAAGGCTCGTCCCGCCGGGCACAGTTATGAAATGGGACATAAAAACGGGCCGAATCGAAACGCGTTCATACTGGTGGTGGGACCATATCAGGCGCACGGAAGACAAAGTAAATCCCGACGAAGCAGCGGAGGAACTCGGACGTCTTTTCATCAGTTCCGTCAAAAGAAGGTGCAGAGAAAATGAAACTGTCGGACTCACCCTCAGCGGCGGACTCGATTCGAGAGCTTTGCTCGCGGCGATTCCGGACAGCGCGGACAAATTGAATGCGATCACTTTCGGCAGCCCCGGTTGCGACGACATCCGCATTGCATCCGAAGCCGCCCGAATCAGAGGCGCAAAGCATCATGTCATAGAAATTAACAGTTCCAACTGGATAGAAAAACGGCTCGAAACGATTTGGCGCACTGACGGACAGCTCAACTGGCTCCACATGCACGCTGTTATCATGATGGATCGCATCCGTGATTTGTACAAAGTGAATATGAACGGATTCGCCGGCGACCTCGTCCTCGGAGGCAGCTACCTCACAAAGGATTTCCTCGCCGGCGGCAACCGAAAAAATGCAGTGGCAGCCTTTATGAATTGTCCGCCTGATTTGCTGTCCGGCTACGACGCTTTCTCATCGCTTTCATCATCCGACTTCTATTTCATACAGAACCGCGTCAGAAGATTCACCTACGAAGGCACCCGCGTTTTTCTCCCACTTACAGAGCAGCGCAAACCTTTTTTCGACAACAAGCTGATCGAATTCACTTATTCACTGCCGGACGAACTGCGATACAAAAGCAGACTGTATAACAAAATGCTGCTGATGCATTTTCCGGAATATTTCCGTACTTTGCCGTGGCAGAAAACCGGGCTTCCCATCTCAACGCCGGAAGATATTGTGCGCGCGGTCGTCCTCGCACGCAGAGTTAAGAACCGTGCTATCCGGGAACTCGGCAGAACAGGCATTCATATCGGAACGAAGCAGAATTACACCGATTACGCAAATTGGATGCGGTCGGAACCCGCGCGCCCTTTCATCACAAGCGTGCTGGAAGCGCCCGGCTCGGTTTATCCGGAATATGTGGACAAGCAAAAAGTTCTCTCACTATGGGCAAACCACCTCGCGGGCCGCGACTGTCAGGACAAAGTCGCGCTCTTTCTCACCTTCGAGATTTTTCTCCAGCAGGTATTCAACGGGAAATATATGTAATACCAATCCGCCATCAAACATTAAAGCAAAGCCAATGAAAAGAGGACAAAGAACGGACCGTATCTTTGGCATTCGAAACTTCAACAAGAGCCTTCGAAAGGGCTTCTTCCAAATCAATGAGAGAATTCCACGATCTATTCCAAAAATACTTTTCGCGGATGTGTTCCCACAGATGTTCAACAGGGTTGAGTTCGGGTGAATATGGAGGCTGGAAAACTATTCTTATGTTTTCAAAAACGCCGAGGCTTTTGGATTTGTGCCACGCGGCGCCGTCCATAACTATAATGACGCGATAATGGGAATATTCTTTTGAAAGTTCGTTTAGAAATATTGTCATTGCGTTGGTGTCGGCGTAAGGGAGTATCAGGGAAAAAGACTCTCCATCCCATGGACAAACAGCGCTGAAAACATGTGTGTACTGGCGTATTATCTGTTGTTCCAGACAAGGCCTCACGCCATTGGGAGCCCAACAACCGACAAGAGTGTCGATTCTTCCGAACCTTCCTTCGTCCTGAAAAAACAGTTTCACCGGCCGTTTGTCGTTTTCGCCGAACTTTTTCGCGGCGGCATCCACAATCTCGGGGAGTTTTTTTTAAACTCTTCCTGGCTTTCTTTCCTGCTCTTGGGATGGCGCGGTTTAGGCACTACCTTTCGCCAGCCATTGCGATTGAACAGATCGTACACAAAATCATCCGATACTTTCATCCCCATCTTCTTCTCGATTCGCTTTTGTACGTCCCAGGCAGTGATGATTAATCCTTTCTCGGCGTCGTTGGCGAATTCGTTCAATAGTTCAGATTCTTGTTCTACTGTCATGTAAGAACTTCTTCTCCCGCCTCTGCCTTTGAGGTTGTATTCGTCCGGCCCGTTTTTGTTATAGGCGTGCACCCACTGATGCACTGTCCCCGTGGATACGCCGACCACATCCGCAGCTTCAGCGGGCGTGAAACCCTTTGTTTTGATCACGTAGATGATTTGCCATCTCTGGAATTGTTCCTTACTTTCCGCTTCAGCCAGTTTTACACGCAACATTTCCGCCGTCAAACAATCAGCTATCGCTGTTTTTCTCAAATTACCACCTCCAACGTATTTGTTGAAGATAGCATATAACTTTAGTTTAACGTTTGCAAGCGGAATGGTATAAAGCCGATTTATCGATCCGAAAAGCGATTCCGAACAAAACCCGTAGATTATGGATCAATCGCAGCCGACGGTTCTACGCGCCGCTTCGATCACATCCGCCACATCCTCGTCCGTCATTTTCGCCGACAGAGGCAGACTCACCGTCCGGCGCCCGATCCCCATCGCATTCGGATATTCCTCAGGTTTCCATCCGAATGTATCCTGATAAAACGGATGCTCCGGTATGCTCAGATAATGCACACCGACTCCGATATTGTTCCTCGTCATCTCCTGCATGAACGCATCCCGCGAAATACCTGCGATCTCTTCGTCCACCATTATCGTATAAAGATGATACGCATGCCGCGTTCCCGGTTCGACCGGTGCTGGGATTCCCACCAGCATATCCCTGAACGCCGCGTTGTAAGCCTCCCAAATCTCACGCCGCCGTTCCCATGCCTTCTCCACCCGCGCGAGTTGGTGTATCCCGATCGCCGCCTGCACATCCATCATGTTGTACTTGAAACCCGCTTCAACAACCTGATAATGCTTGTACCCATCGTCGCTGAACCGCTTCCACGCATCTTTTGTCATTCCGTGCAGCGCGAGCACCTTTATCCGCGCGGCGTCTTCCTCCCTGCGCGTGATAACCATCCCGCCTTCGCCCGTGATCACGTTCTTCGTCACATAAAAACTGAAACATCCGTAATCGCCGAACGTGCCCGCTTTGCCGCCCCTGTATCCCGTCTCAATCGCGTGCGCGCAGTCCTCAATAATCTTCAAATTATGCTTTTCGGCAATCTTGCAAAGCGAGTCCATGTCGCACGGCCGCCCCGCGAAATGCACCGGAAGTATAGCTTTTGTCCTCGGCGTGATCTTCTTCTCCACCTCCGCCGGATCGATGTTCATAGTCGCCGGGTCCACATCGGCAAGCACGGGTGTGCCACCCGCGTGTATAATCGCGTTCACCGTCGCGCAGAACGTCATCGGCGTCGTAATCACCTCGTCGCCCTTCTCCAGCCCCGCCGCAAGCATGCTCAGATGCAGCGCCGCGGTGCACGAGTTCACCGCCACCGCGTACGAACTGCCCGTGTACGCCTTCATGTCGTTCTCGAATTGCGCAACCTTCGGGCCGGTACCGAGCCAGCCCGACCTCATGCACGACACAACCTCGTCGATCTCCTCTTCGCCGATCAACGGGGCTCCGTAAACCAGAAATTTATCCTTCGGCCTTACAGGCTCTCTTTTCATCCTTGCGCCTCCCGGCTGTCGCCGATCAAATTATCATAAAAAGAACACTTAATATTTTATCCGATAAAGCCGCCGGCGAGCACATCCGCTATTCTCTCCGCCGCGCGGCCGTCCCACAAATCCGGCACACGTCCTATCTTGGCCCTGCCCCCCAAAATATCGAACGCCGCCCGGCGTATCGCCTCCGGGTCCGTTCCGACAAGGACATTCGTTCCTTCCTCGATCGTCACCGGCCTCTCCGTATTCTCCCTGATCGTCACGCACGGAATTCCGAGAAACGTCGTCTCCTCCTGAATCCCGCCGCTGTCCGTCAGCACGAGCCGCGCCTTGCGCATCAGCGACAAAAATACGAGCGCTCCCATCGGCTCCGTCATTAATATTCCCGACTTCAGACCCGGCTCGTAATCCCTGAAATACTTGCCGAGACCGAATCCGGCGATCTTCTCCCTCGTGCGCGGATGCACCGGAAAATACACGGGTAGTCTTTCCGCAACATCCGCCAGAGCAGCCGCAATCCCACCGAATACGTCCGCGTCGTCAACATTCGACGGCCGGTGCAGCGTCAGTGCCGCGTACCCGTCGCCGCCCGTTCCCGAGGCAACCGGCGATGCAATCCCCATCCGATCGATCCTTTCGAGATTCCTCACCAGATTGTCTATCATTACATTCCCGACGAGAAATATCCTCGAATCGGGAATTCCCTCCGCCCGCAGATTCTCCACTCCGGAACGCTCCGTCACGAACAGATAATCGCTCAACGTGTCCGTCACGATCCGGTTTATCTCCTCCGGCATCGTCCTGTCGCCGCTTCGCAACCCGGCTTCTATGTGCGCCACGGGTATCTTCAGCTTCACCGCCGCCAGCGAGCACGCAAGCGTCGAATTAACGTCGCCAACCACCATCACCAAACCCGGACGCCGTTCCTCGAGAACCTCCTCGAACGCCGCCATAATCCTGCCCGTCTGACGCCCGTGCGGCCCGGACCCGATCTCGAGATTTATCTCCGGTTTCGGCAGCCCGAGCTCCTCGAAGAAAACCTTTGACATCTTCTCGTCGTAATGCTGCCCGGTATGCACCAGCAGCGTTTCCACCCCGGCCTTTTTACCGAGCGCATCAAGCACGGGCCCGATCTTCATAAAATTAGGCCGCGCCCCGACCACTCCGATTATCTTCAGCTTTTTCTCATCCATCCGGACTCGTTTCCCATCCGATCCAAAACTGCATTTTACTCCCCAACGCCCCCGCCCGCAAT
>CAYPEK010000126.1:0-11493 GCA_964409645.1 uncultured bacterium
CGACGGCATACTTGAAAGAAACGGAAAAAAGCTTTCGTTTAACGTGATATACGACATAAATAACGCAACAAAAAAGGACGTGCTCTTAATTGTTCAAAAACAACTTTACGGTATAGGCATAGAGATGACGGTCACGGAGCTTCCGGTGCAAGATATATTTTCGAGAGTTATTACCGGAAACTATGAAATGATTTTTTCTAATTTTACGACTTTATTGGACATGCCCATTCTTTCGTGGCATTCTGACAGTATCAGAACCGGGTACAACATATCGAATTATAGGAATAAAGATATCGACAAATTGTTTGAGCAATTGATTTCTGTGAGAGATAAAAAACGCAGAAAAGAAATAATGAACAGCATTCAAAAACATGTCCAAGACGATGTCGCGGGGATATTTTTATATACCCCATACAATCTTGTACCGATGAATAAAAGAGTGCGTGGCTTTGCCTACGACTCCGACCAATTTATCTGGGAAATGGCACGAACATTCTATATTTCTTCGAAAAAATGAAAAATGTGTTGAAATCTAAAATTCTTTATAAGTTGCTCACGGGCATAATACCCGTTACGACGATCGTTCTTCTGACCGCCTCTTTTCTGGCAAGCTATTTCTTCAACAAGATGTTGAACAGGTACGTACCGGATTCCAATATAAAAGCGGCGGATATAGTAGCATTAAAAGTTTCAGAGTTTATTAATGTGGCGACAGCCTCGCTTTCGTCGATCAGTGAGCCGATAGCCATGGAACAATCTCAATATAAAAAGGGCCTTACGCTCAAGCAGTTGATTATAAGAAGCAACGATTTCGAGTATTTATACATAATTGGACGAGATGGCAAAGAAATTGCGAATACAAATATTAACGGAAATGTAAAAGATCATTATTTGGAGGAACACATAAAGAAATCTTTGTCCGGTTTGGATAGTGTTTCTAAAATTAAATACTCGAAAGAAAACATTCCATACCTTGAAGTTTGTGTTCCTTTAACGAAATGGCGGAAAGTGGTTGGGGTGGTGTGCGGCGAAGTTGATTTCAGAACGGTTTGGAGGATTCTCGATGAAACAACGATCGGGAAAACGGGTTATGCGGTTCTCATTATGAAGAACGGAGAGTATCTGTCGCACCCGGACAAGCGAAAAGTGCTCAAGAATGAGAAAGTTCCATATCTCATAATGAATAGAATGAACAGGGAAAAAGGCAGCTTTGTTTATGCCGATGAAAGGGGAAAAGATGTCCTTGCGACATATTCCACGATCAAGCAAACCGGCTGGAAGGTTATAGTCAGGCAGGATGCGTCGGAGGTTTTTCAGGAATGGATCGCTATGAAAAAATATTATTTCATATCGACCTTGTTGCTTATTGCAATAACAGTTGTCTTTGTATATTTTATATCGAGACAAGTTACACGCCCGATAGAAGAACTGACGGAAGCCACGAGGATAATAGGCGCTGGAGATATATCTCACATAATAACTATTGACGGAAGTGATGAAACCGCTATATTGGCGAAATCTTTTAACAAAATGGTAAAAGAATTGAACTTAAAGCAGAAGATGCTGATCCACGCGGAAAAGCTCTCCTCGATTGGTCAGTTCGCCGCCAGCATAGGGCACGAGATTAAAAATCCGCTAGGGGGCATTCTGGGCTACGTACAGTTGCTGAAAAGCGAAGCGCAGAAAGACCGTGTCGTGGAGTTCGCGCAGGATATGGAGTACGAAGTAAAGCAGATACAGAAGATAACCGAAAGGCTGTCTTCGATGACAAAACAAAAGGATTACCTCATAACCGACATGAATCTCAATTCGGTTGTTGAGCGATGCGTCAATCTGCTCGATCATCATTTCAAAAGGATGAAAAAGGTACGCATGGATGTAGAGCTGGATGAGAAGCTTCCCGACATGAAAGGAGACAAATCGTATCTGCAACAGGCGATTGTTAATATTCTGCTCAACGCCGGCGAGGCAATCGAAGAGAATGGAATGATAACAATTAGAACGTGGCATGATAACGGCAGGGTTTTTCTGATGGTGGAGGACGACGGATACGGAATAAGCGAGGAAGATGTCGGAATGATTTACGAGCCGTTTTTTACCACAAAATCGGCGAACGAAGGAACGGGCCTAGGTCTGTATATAACGAAAGAGATAATCACGCTTCATAACGGCGAGATGAATGTCGAATCCCGGGAAGGGGTTGGAACAAAATTTGTCATTACATTCAATGTGTAATATATCGGATGGTGAATTCATGCAACAAGAAAGAATCCTTATAATAGACGACGAAAGGTCCATAAGAAAGACTGTCGGAATATCGCTCGAATCCGAAGGCTATTATGTGGATACAGCCGAGACCGGAACCGAGGGATTGGAAAAAATATCGACTTATGATTTCAACGTGATTTTGCTGGACCTCAGATTGCCCGATATAAACGGGATGGAGATTCTGCAGCGGGTATTCAATGATGGGCACGATGTTGTGGTGATTATTATCACGGCTCACGGTTCGATTGATTCGGCTGTGGAAGCCGTTAAATCGGGTGCTTTCCATTATATAACGAAACCGATAGACCACGAGAATATGAAGCTTCTGATAAGAAAGGGATTGGAAAAGAAGAAGCTGATTAAAGAGAATTTGCTGTTGAGAGAAACGATAGACAGTAAGTGGGTGTTTTCCGGGATTGTGGGTCAGAGCAAAAAGATGCAGGATCTGGCCGAGCTTATCAAAATGGCCGCGAAGTCCGACAACAATGTTCTGATAATGGGAGAAACCGGAACCGGAAAAGAAATTGTTGCGGATGCAATACATTACAACAGCAAAAGAAAAAATCATAACTATACGAAAATCAACTGCGCGGCGCTTCCCGAGAATCTCCTTGAAAGCGAGATATTCGGGCATGAGAAGGGCGCGTTTACAGATGCAAAAAACCGCAAAAAGGGGATATTCGAACTTTCGGACAGGGGATCGATATTGTTGGATGAGATTGGGTGCATGTCGCTGAACACTCAGGCAAAGCTGCTTCGAGTAATCGAGTACCAAGTAGTGAAGCGCCTCGGCAGCGAAAAAGGATTCAAGGTGGACACCAGAATAATATCGTCAACGAATGACAATCTCGAAGAAGCAATCGAACGGAAATTGTTTAGAAAGGACCTCTTTTACAGATTGAATGTCGCCAAGATCGAAATACCGCCTCTGCGCGAAAGGAAAAGTGACATAGTGCCGTTGGTGAAGCACTTTATAAATAAGCACCGCAGGATTGAAAAGAAAGAAGAAATCACGATGGACCCTGACGCGATGGAGATTCTTGTCGAATATAACTGGCCCGGTAATATCAGGGAATTGGAAAATGTCATTCAGAGGGCTTTTATGTTCGAGATAGATAAGACTATTGGGATAGAGCACCTGCCGGGCGAATTGCTGGGGAATAAAACTCAGGTATCTATAAAACTTCCGAGCGGCGGCGCAACTCTCAAAGACATAACCGAAGAAGCGGTGAGGCAGGCGCTCGAGATGACCGAAGGAAATAAAACCAAGGCAGCGCAGATTCTCGGGGTAAACAGGGAATCACTGAGGAGATGGCTGAAGATCGATTCGAGGAAAGAAGATGAGTAGCATGAAGGAAATATTGTTGATAGGCAATTCGAGTTTAATAAATGATTTCATGTCTGATATAATCATGGGCTTCAAGGGGAATTGTCTTCATGCCGATTCGATTTTTAACGGAATAGAAAAGCTCTACGCAAATAAAGTTGACGTAATCGTTATATCTTCGAAAACATTGAAAAACGAGGGAACAAGGTTCCTCGATTATGTTAAAGACAATTTCCTGATAGATAAGATTATTGTCTCGCTCGATAACGGCCTCAACAGTCTTCAGCACATGCCTGAAGGGATACAATTGGTCAGCAGCGATAAGGTCAAAGATTTCGCAACACAAATATAATTGTTGCCTTAATAAAATAGCAACCACACAGTCGATGTTCTTTTTCAGGGATTGACGTGATTGACGAACACGGGTTTGCTGTCATCTGTATGCCGAACGATTACCGTGTTGATCCGTTCAATAATATGAGAAGAAACGTACATTTTCAGAACATTTATATTAGAATAATTTCGAAATGGTGAACGATATGAAGAAAATTACACGCAGGGAATTCCTCAGGCAAGCTGCGACGACAGCCGCCGGAATCGCGGGCGCCGGCTCGTTGTCCGCGGTTACGGGCTGGGCGGCGCCGGCCACGTCGAAGTTGAAACTGGTTTTCAGGCAGGACCTCATGCCCGATTTGGTCATGACAGGGCTGTTGTCCGGATTTTCAAAGAAGAACAAGGACCTTTCCGTAACATCTTCCTACGTGAACAGCGACAGAGGCTGGGAATACGACAGGACGCATACGGACCGCGCCCCGGCATGGTACACCGAAGGCGGCGGAGGTGACATATTCCTTGCGCGTGGGCCCTCTCTTGCGCAGCTCGCCGACGAAGGAACAATTTATCCGGTCGATGAATTTCTTGATTCTTCCTCCGAGCTTTCACGCGACGACTACCACAAAAGTCGATACGGCTCCGTCCTTGACTCGGCGACTTACAAAGGGAAACTCTGGGGCATTCCGATCTACGGAAACCCATACGCGCTGTTTTGCAACCGCAGCCTGTTTGACGCCGCAGGAATAAAGAATCCGCCTGCAACGTGGGAGGAAACAGTCGATATCGCGCGGCAATGCACGCGCGACACTAACGGCGACGGCAAGCCGGACGTTTTCGGATATTCGCAGTGCTCATTCCAGTTCCCGCTGGAGATATTCTGCTCCGGCCTGAACGTGATAGACCCGGTGACCGGGCTTTCCACGTTCGGAACCGAAGAAGCGGTGGATGCGCTCGACATCTATCGCCGGGTGCATGCGTATTCTCCAAACCATACGGACTTCCAAAAGGGTGACATGGCGATGAAGATCAGCGTCACCACGAACGCTTTCGGTCTTTACAAGCATATCAACCATTTCACCGCGCCGCTTCCCGCGGGTCGCCGCCGCGCAAACACTTATGGAGATTCCGACGGGATCTATGTGCTTTCGCTTTCGGCGCGATCAACGCCCGAATGCCGGGCAGCCGCATGGAAGCTGATCGAGTATCTGACATCTGAGACAATGTTCTTCAAAATATCGGAGCTCGATAAAGCATTGCCGCTACGCAACTCCATTCGCAACGGTGAGAGATATGCCGAATATCTGAAGAAGTATCCGCTGATAAACACATTTGTGGGCGAACTCGAATACGCAGTTCCGAAACCGTGCATTCCGCAATATCGTTTCATCGAAGTGGTGATGCGCGAAATACTTTTACCGGTTCAAACTTCCAAGGATCCGGCGGCGATCACCCGCGCGGAACTGCGAGAATACCTGAAAAAACAGGCCGATCGAGTCAACGAAAAGCTTCGCGGCTGAAAGATTTCGAGATTCGAAAATAACTTTTAAAACTGTATATGTTTCAGCATTCGACTTATATATATTTCATTTAATTATTGAAGCATGGCGATAACGGGAAGGTATAATATGAGGGCATTGGCGTGCCGGTGAATATGTTCTGGCAGGGTGGACAGCGATGATGACGATGACTGATCTCGAAACTAAGGAAATGACGGTGCAGGGATATCGCATACGTTATCTAGACCTCGGAAAAGGTCCGGCGGTCGTATTCTGCCACGGTCTCGGAGGAACGATCGAAGATAACGACAAGTGTTTTCCGTATCTTATTCAAAGAGGTTACAGAGTAGTCGCATTGGACTGCCCCGGCACTGGAATGTCCGAGATGCCGGTGCGCGAATACACGGTGGATTATCTCGCCGACTTCACCCTCGATTTCATCGACGCGCTCGGCATCGACAAGTTTTATCTATCAGGCGGTTCGCAGGGGGGCATGCACGTGCTGCTGACGGCGATGAAAGCGCCCGACCGGGTTCTCGGAAACGCAATTTATTCATCGTCGGGCGTGTGGCCGCGAAGGCCGTTACTCGCTTGGTTTTTCAACGCGCTGCCGCCGAATTTCGTTAAACTCTGGTTCTGGATTACCTCTTTCTTCTGGTATCCGTTCAACTACCCGAACTTCTGGAACGTGCGCGGCGAAGACCTGAAGTTCAAGTTTTCGCGCGAGCTGCCGGGCTACGGCCTGCACGTGCTGGGCTGTCTCGCATCGCAATTCGCCGACGACTATCGCGAGATTTATAAAACGATCAAAACCCCGACTCTGATATTGTGGGGCGAGCTTGACACCGGAATGCCGGTGAAGATGGGCTACGAACTTCACGAGATAATGAAGGAAGTGTCGAAATTCATACCGGTGCCCGGCGCGGGTCACAATATCTCCACAATGATGCCCGACTTCTATGCGGAGCAGCTCGATAACTTCTTCAAAGCGTTGAATCTGCCTCGCTGAATGCGAACAATCCACGCACAAAAGGCACTACCTGAGGAATTGTGTTGTGGATTAATTCTGTTCCCTAAATGCTGGAATCATGAGCTCTTTTCGCTGTTCTTCTTCTGCTCGACTTCGCTGACGAATCCCTCTTTGTCACGTATGAAATAATCATAAAGCTCGTTCGAGAAGCCGAAGACCGCCCACGGTGAGTGCTGCTGCGTAAATTCAAGAATGGCGTCCACTTGTTTCTTCCTGCATTCGAGTATCACAGCACCGTTTTTGCAGATGAAAACCACCTCGTATGTTTTTCCGACAGGTATTAAGTTCCAGCTATTTTTGGTGATCTTCTTGTAAGCCCATACCAGATCTGAAAAGCGAACCATGTCGAATGAGAAAAGGGAGGCTCTGATTATGAAGTGGTCCGTTATGCGCCAGCCTTTTTTTCCTTTGTGCCGGGGCGAGCGCAGTTCTCTCTGGGCGTCGGCTGCGATACTGTCGGGGTTGTCCCAGCTCTGCATGCGATTGATGACGGGGTTAGATGCCGGATCCTTCAGAAACCTGAGAATGGGGCGGGTCTGCCATACGAGGATCGCCGCAAGGAGCAGCAAATAGAAGATCGCGCAGTAACCGGACTCACGAAATGAACTGTCGTTCACGTAAAACGGGTAAAAACTGCCTCGGATCGAATTCATTTCGTCGGTATTGAAAAGGAGTCCGTCCAGTTCCGCGCTGATCGGCGTCAGCTCACCTTTGCAGGTTGTGCTTGGGCCGGATTTGCTTTTGCATACCAGATATTTGTCGCCGATCAGGAGCAAGTAGAAGTCCGAAACCGACGTACTCGTTTCGATCCCGTTTACGGTGTTTGTTGTGGTTTCCTGAATGTTCGTGGCGAACGATTTTGAGCCGTTGACGGTGACGAAATAACGCGGTGCTTTATTAACGTCTCCGATGGTGTCGAGGTCGGCCGCGCCAATTTTGTACGGCCCCTGTATGAAATTACGGATGTATCTTTGCTGACTGGCCGCTATGAGAATTGATATTGTTAGGATGATCGCCCAAGCGAATATTCGTCGCGTGTATCTGGTTTTGACCATGTTGAATATCCATGAGTTCTTGCGGATCGGGGAACTATTGTATGGAGTCATAAATAGCTGTCCTTTTGTCTATTTTTTTTGCATTTCCGTGGTGCGATGTTCTGTTTTTATGATAGCACGAAAAAACAGGAAACGACAACTTTTATATGTGTTAACGAACGTGTCCTGATGAATAATGTTTTATGGGTTGTTTGATGGGTTCGTTTCAGTTGCCGTTTCTTCACCGGCCTTTAAATGCTTAAACGATTCAAAGAATCGTTTCGCCTCCGGACAATTTAGTTTTGACACATCTTTGGAGGCGCCAAAAATCACCTGATACTGGTAGCCGTCGATGTACGCAAATGCTGCGTCGTAGTTTATTTCTACTCCGCCCGGGATCGTTTTGTATCTCATGTAGAGTGCCGGTTGCCCGTCTAGTTTTGTGTCACCTTTTGTCAATGCTTCACCTTGCTTTGCCAGTGCGTCACGACTTGTCGCAAGCGCATCGGCTGCCATAGCCGCGTTCAATTTCTCCGGGGTCGCGTATATCATAAATATCATATCTTCAGATGCGGATCGATAGACCGTTGTCTTTGTGCCGTTGGATGAAACATTCTGCTCCCGTGTTTCGAAATTGATGTAGTTAGCGGGCACATCTACGCTGAATCTATCGGTGACGCTTGTGAAAGTCTTATATTCGTTTGTCGGTTGTTTTTTCTCTGAACAACCTGCCGATATGGCTACAACCGCAATGAGCGCCAGCAAGCACAATACGTCATTTCTCTTGTCCATTGTTTATTCTCCTGCAATATATCATTGCGCTAATACTTCCAGTGGTGATTCAGGTGCTTGTTCAGCGGAGCGTTTTTGCATTTTTTTCTTTTTTGATCTTAACATGTGGGTGACTGAGCTTTATGCCCGTATGGCAAGCAGTGAACCTCGCTCTCACCCGCTGCAAATGAGTAACAACTTATCCTATCATATCTCTTTCTTTTCGACAACCGACGTTCATTTGTTGTCTTTGCAGGAAATGTCGCCGGATTAATCAGGAGAGCTTCAATGTTCTCCATTCAGGTGCCCGACAGACAAAAATTTGCTTACTTAAGGATTTCTTCCATGAATTCGACGCGGTTTGATACGTTCTTCCGGTCGAGCGGATATTCCATCGTGAAAATTATTTCGTCGTTCTTTTTGATCGCGAGCGTCCACGGCCGTTTCAGCACTTTAGCGCTCATGTACATGGCAGCGTACTCCGCGATGTCCTCTTGCCAGTTCATAGAGCCGTAGAGGGAAGCGAATGGGCTTGCAACGAGTTTTTTGTATATGTCAGGTGCGTCGGATATCTTTATTTTCGGTCCGTTGCCAAGATCGTAGAATGCGATTTTGTCCCGGCCGGTAAAATCGTATTTCGCCGCAGGTTTGTTATATTCGGTCCAATACGGGTCGGTTTGCTGTTTGCCTGCCTCGTTTTCGCGTGCATCGAAGAATGAACTCGCTCCCGGTTTTATGTTTTGGGTGTATTCGTAACCGTGCATTATTTCGTGGTAAAAAATGTAATAGAAGCCCGATGCGCCGTCGCCGATGTCGATATCGAGTTCGTACGAGGGATCCGGAATGAAACAGCTTCTCTCTTTTTTTGTGATCCATTCCGACGCGCTGAGTTTAAGCACGTCGGAACTTATTAATATGAAAAAATATCGTTTGTTGTCTTTGCCGTTCACGAAGTGCGTAAGTCCGCTGTTTTTGAAATTACTTATGAAATATATTCCGAGCAGCCCGGAAGCGATTTTGTCCGCAAAACCTTTCGGCATGGCGTTGATGTATTTCTCTATTTCCGCGAACTCCGCCGGGGTTGGAGTGTATGGTGAAAACTTGGATTTGCCTTTTTTAAGATAGCCGGCGTTGTGTTTTGAGATATAGTCGATTACAAAGTCCGGCGCGCGGGTTACTCTATCGGCGATGGGCTTGTTCGGGTCAAAATGGTAGTTTTCAAGCACTTTCGCGGGCGGGGTCTTCCACGGCCCGTTGTCTCCGAGACAGGTGCAGCAGAGAACTAAAAATACGAATATAACGATCGAAGCCGGTTGTTTTTTCATACCTGTTTCGCATCATAACACATCGCTTCACTCTGTCAACAACCGCGAAGCCGCGGATTACGCGCGAGTGAGCCACGACTAATTATTGATGGACTTAACAGACAGGAGTTATTATCATAACTGAAAAATGTGTAAGGAATAATAAGATGAGAAGACTATTCTGGATTGCAACAGCGGCGGTATTGTTTTTCAGTCTCCCGGCTTTGGCGAAAGATTACAAATTGTATATCGGCGATTTGCACACGCACACGAGTTACTCTGATGGGAAGGGATTTCCGGCGGAGGCTTACGACAGGGCGCGCAATGTGGGGCATTTCGATTTTCTGGCTGTGACGGATCATGTGGAGCAGCTTGGCTATCGCGAGGACCTGCCGAAAGACGCTCCGAAAGAGAATGAATATGACGCGACTAAGAAGCTGGCAAAGGAAAAAAACGAGGACGGCAAGTTTGTCGCGCTCGCCGGTTTCGAGTGGGCGACCGATCCCACGCAGGGGCATGTGAATATTCTTTATGCTGACGAGATAACGAATTTTTCGAACGGGTATCCGCTGAAGAGGATGTATATATGGCTGTCGAAGCATCCCGACGCGCTCATGGGATTCAACCACCCTAACGAAGAATCGGACAAGAAGCTTGTTTTCAACCACATGCAGTACGTTCCGCAGATTGCGTCGCAAACGATATATGTGGCGACAAATGTTCAGTTGGACTTTCCGTTCTATTTCATGGCGCTTGATAACGGATGGTGGGTAGCCCCGTCGGCTCAGGAGGACAATCACAGCGCAACATGGGGTACACATCCGTCGGGCGCTTGTACGGGAGTTTATGCGGAAGAACTTACTTATGCAGCTATCAGAGAATCGCTCCGAAGCCGCCGTTTCTATGCGATGAACGATCGCGACATTGCCCTCCGGTTCGACGGCAACGGGCAACCGATGGGGTCGCGGCTCGCGGCGGACAAAGTGGATTTCAATATCGACATCAACTATAAAAGCGAAAAAAAGATTAATACCGTGAAGCTGATAAGCAACAAGGGCAGCATCGTCAAGGAATGGGCTCCGGCCGCATCGACGTTTAAAGGGAGTTACTCGGTATCTGCCCCGGCGGACGGAACAAGCTGGTATGTCGTATTGGCGGAAGCGCCGAACGACAAATTTGCAATCTCGGCCCCCATAATTATTAAGAAGCAATAAGGCGGAGTTGTTGAAGTGACGACAGCGCAGGTTTTGACGATTGTATTTTCATTCGCGCTTGTTGCGGGTGCGGTCGGGATCGCCGCTGGAATTCACACGCTGCGGAGGTCGGCGGCAGCCGTGAAATGGCCGAAAACAATCGGAAAAATCGTTTCCGCGAAGGTTGAGAAGGACTGGGACATGTCGTCGAGCGATACGGCAGGCGGCGGTATTGTTACATATACATACTGGCCGCGCGTCAGCTATGAGTTTTTCGTAAACGGAGTTAAATACACAGGCAAGCGCATATCGATTACAGAGTACGGGAAGGGCAGCGAAGCGAAGGCTGAGGAAGTGTTACAGAATTACCCGCTCGGAAAAGAAGTCGAAGTAAGCTGCAACCCCGCGAAACCCGGCGACTCGGTTCTCGACGCGGGATATTCGCGCGGCGGCTATGTGTTCATATTCATCGGCGCGTTTTTCATCCTGCTCGGCGCCGTCGGTTTCGGCGCGATATTATTATTTAATCAATGTAATTTATGACAATGTTAAACTCAATTCATGGCCTGATCCGATGATATATTGTTGATCAGTTTGCGGAGCTGAATGGATGGAAAATTTGAAACCCGAATCCGAATCTTATTCAGAAGAGAGACGCTTATTTTTATTGAGGATTTATAAATAGAGACCTCTGAAAAAGTGGCACTTGACAGGCCAAATATAATATAGGAAAGGAA
>CAYPEK010000127.1:0-11090 GCA_964409645.1 uncultured bacterium
GAGCGCTGCGTTCGGGACGCAGAGGTCGTAGGTTCGAATCCTATCACTCCGACTCGAAAAGCCCCTCGGAAGAGGGGCTTTTTCATTTGTTTTCTTCGATATTCATCCTTCAAGATTTGATTTTTTAATTTACAAATCGGCGTTGTCGCAATTTCTATCTTGATCGTTACATAGTTGTAAGTAAGTATAATTATATGGTAATATAGCAACATAAATAATAAGCTGGTGGGACAGGATATAATTGAATGCTTAAACAAATAAACCCTGATGAATTAATGAAAAAAGCATTTGATTACATCGATTCACACCAATTAAATAAAGCCGCAAAAATTGGGAGGAAATTATTAGATATAAATTTCTCAGGCGGCTTTGAAATATTAGCCCTTTTAGAACTGGAAAACAGGAAAACAAAAAAAGCTATCAAAATATTGGAAGAAGGCGTAAAAAAAGCGCCAAATGTCTGGATTCTCTGGCAATTACTCGGAAATTCATACTCTGATGAAAAGGAGCCTGAAAAAGCACAGAATGCATATTCGATGGCTTTGAAATGTCCCGATAACGATTCCTCATCCATCTACTTAAATATTGCGATAGCATTGTCACGCGAAGGAAAGCACGAACAGTCTCTAGAGGCATGCAAGAACATAAAGAGTAAAAAAATGTTTCTGAAAAGAATCGCGCTAGAAATGTCTCAATTAAATCAATTAGGGAGATATGATAAGTGTATTTTGAACGGAGAAAAACAAATTGGAAAAATTCAAGACGGATTAGGCACAGAAGAAGAATTCAATTTATCAAATATTTACTCGTATTTAGCATCCGCTTATTGGTCAAAGTGCAAAAACACCGTCAAATCGAGCGAGTTCGTGTTCAAAGCCATTGAACTGAATAAAACAAACTCCGATGCGATGTGGCTTTTGAGAGAAATTGAAAACAACAGATCCGCCGATTCTAAATATTTGAGAATAGTAGTCGAAGGAAAAGCTATAGGAATGAAAATTGAAGATTCTGACAATATAGGATTTTTTACTTCTTATGATGTTGTAGCAAAAGATGAAGATGAAGCTTTATCTTACATTAAACGGTTTGAGCCAAAAGATGTGAGGGATACACTTAGGATATCTAAATGCAAAGTTCGCGAAAAGAAAACGAGAGATCCCAAGGGCGTATATTATTGCAATTCCGGATATACCTATTTTTCTTTCGAAAGTTAAGTTGCGACGTAATCAGGAATCGTTTTTTCCACTTCGTGAATATCGAAAAAGATTTCGATATTTGCAATTTCCGTTTTGAGCTTTAAAATATGTTTCGTATGACTACTTTCGACGGCGACAAAGATAAGGCTTCCCTGCTCTTCGCTTTCGCAGAAATCCGCAAATCTCTGCTGACTTCAGCGGTTTTAGACGCTTTGGCGGCAAGGGACAAGGAAAAAATAGAAAACGCCCGGAAAGATGATGAGGTCAACCGCCGCAAAAGTTTTTACGAAGTGTATGAAAAACAGCTCGAACTCCGCCGTGAACAGTTAAAAACCGCCGTCGCCGAAAAAAAACAGGAAGATAAACAAGCCGCCAACCTATCGATGCAGAAACTTTACACTTCGCTCATGCTCCGGCTTGGCGGCCACGCGCCGCTCATCTCTTCAGACGACCCCAATGCATCGGCTCACCTGCTTACCGCCCTCGAATCATGGCGATCCGGCGGTCGCCAGCCATTTGCTCAGGACTCCGATCTTTTCTCGATGCCACAGTTCCCAGTTGTCAGATTCACAGAGTAAATACACAAAAAACGTAGATTTAGTTATATATCAAACTGAAATCAGAGATAAATCGTATTAATCGCCTTATTTCGACGTTCCAGCTCCGGTTTCCACTGAAGTCTCATTCCCAATTATGTCCTCTTTAGGAATAAGTTTCTCCAATTCCTTCAACCGGTTATTCGAATATCCAGCGACGAACCCTATGCCTTCTTTAATCAATGTTTCTTCTACAAGACTCTGCGGGATTTTAATCGCATACTGAATTGAATACGTCCCGTCCTGCTCTTTAAATATCGAATATGCGCCGGGATTTGTATCGTAACTATTCTCATCGAGCAGTCTGAGCATCAATTCAACCGGTACCTTTTTCACAGTGACAATAGTTGTACCGATTACAATAAGCGACTGGTCCGGGTCCGGGGCGGTCGCTGCCACAACCACTTCCCATCCGAACTCCCAACCGGGACGCGAGTACAGTACTTTCCACATTCCGTCCGCCGGTTTATCCACAAACTTGTACCCGGCCTCGTTATAATTCGACAGCGTTGCGTCTATTTCATTGTTAGTCATCGCGATTGCACTCGACGCGCAAAACACCGCAATTCCTATGACGAAAATCACAGCCGTTTTTTTACAATAATTTAAGGTAATAGTTCTCATATTATGCTATAATAAACATCTGGTTATGTAATGTCAATGGGTTGTATATGATATGTATTATATGAAAGTAATAAACTTATATATAACGCCAAATGTCAAAATGTAATATTTGTAAAACTGCTTTGTATTATCGTTGTTAAGTAAAGGGGATATTGAAATGCTGTACAAAAGACTCCTGCAAAAATCATTAATAGACCAAAAATACCCGTCGACAAAATCATCATTACGGGGAAATAAAATGAACGGACATTTTCGACACAAGTCACTTTTGACGTTCTCCATCCTTTTTCTGCTTTTGTTCGCATCGTCTAAGGCAGCGCTGGGTGGAATTACAGCAGGAGCCGTTTACCCCAGCGGCATTGGTAGTGGAAGCGGTTTTATTAAAGCAACCAGTTCACAAAGAGAAGCTATGTATTTCACATTAACTGCTGACGGTGGCGGCGCAAAAAAACTCACTTCTGTAGCAATTACATTAGTCGGGTCTTCAATACAAACAAACATGTTTAATGCTCTTTCTAGCTCTGACGCTAGCGGGATTTCTATTTATCAAGATACAGGATCTGGGTCGCTCGAAATTGGTACAGACACTCTCATAGCACTTAGTGCTTTTTCATGGGGAACTGGCGGAGCCACAGGTAGCACAAGCACAAATGATACCGCTACACTTACAATTAGTGGCGGTCTCACAATAACTGCAAGTACAACACAGACATTTTTTGTTGTAATCAGAACTAATTCAACATTAACGGATGCACAGACATTTCAGCTACAGATAGCAGCAAATGGGTTAAATACTAATGATACCAGTGATTACCCAGCATCAGCCGTGACAACCTCCAACATAACCACCGACACGGCGGCGCCGACTTTTACAATCGACAACGATGCTCTCGGCACATGGTCCACTTCGGATATGATTCAGGTAACGGCAAGTGATACGGGCGCCGGAGTCAGCACAACATACTGGGGATACTCGACAGATTCGACATGCGACGCGTCGGACACGATAACAACCGCAGCTTCAACAATGGTTGTTTCATCAACATATAACCAATATATTTGCTTCAAAAGTTACGACCTAACAGAAACGGAACCTAACGGAAATGTCGGCTACAGCACTGCGATTGGGCCGATAATGGTAGATACGGACCTTCCGGTTATAACCTTCAACAACCCGGCGGCAAGCACGTACGAGACTGTCGATTTCGACATCGACATATCGGACAGCGATACCGGCGGCAGCGCGTTGACATCGTGTGAGTACATGGTTGAAAGCAACAACGGATCATGGGTGGAAACGCAGGCATGGGCCGCGCGAAGTGCGTGCAACAGCGCCACTTCTCAAAGCGTAACCGTCGGCGCCGCCGCACAGTGCCTTGACGAAGGCGCGGACAAATGCAGGGTGACGGTGCGCGCGACGGACGGCGCGGGCAACTTCGCCACCGCCGCGAGGACGTTCGGCATCGATTTCAGCAGCCCGACAGTCACGTTCAACAACCCCGCCGACGCATCGTGGCAGGGAAGCGCGGGTGTCGTGCTCGATATCACAGACACGGACGACGGAAGCGGAGTCAACACCTGCGAGTACATGGTGGAGAGCGACAACGGAGGCGGATTTGCCGAAACTCAGGCGTGGTCGGCTCGAACCACCTGCAATAGCGCGACGTCTCAGACGGTGACCGTCGGCAGCGGCGTGCAATGCCCGGATGAAGGCTCCGGAAAATGCAGAGTAACTGTGAGAGCAACCGACAATGTGTCGAAAGTGACGACAGCGACAGCGAAGACTTTCAACATCGACTACACCGACCCGGCCATCACATTCAACGGCCCGGCAAATACGGCGACTCAAACCGTGAGCTTCGACATAGACGTGTCGGACTCGGACGCTGGAAGCGGACTATCCCTTTGCGAATACAGGGTTGTAAGTAATGCCTCTGAAACACAGGCATGGACAAGCCGCACGTGCAACAGCACAACATCGGCCAACATAACGGTAGGATCGGGATCGATGTGTCAGGACGACGGGCCGAGCATGTGCAGCGTTACCGTCCGTGTTACGGACAACTCCGCGAACACGGTAACCGCCGCGACCGTCGCTTACGACATCGACTTCGGCGGCCCGGCCGGCGGCGCGCTCACCTACACAAACGGATACGCAACAACAACCACACTGATAATCAACTACGGCGCGGTAATGGATATCGGCTCCGGAGTTCTGTCGAATACGCTTCAGTATAAGGAAGCCACGCTCAGCGCCGGAGCATGCGGCGCATACGGAGTATGGACGAATACGGGCAACCAACCGGCAGACACTAACGCAGGATCAGTCAATTTCACCGCAACCGACGGCAAATGCTACATGTTTCAATATGTGCTGACGGACAACAACAGCCATGTAACAACCGTCGCCCCGACGGATGTGACAAAAGTGGACACAAGCGCTCCCGCGGCGTGCAGCGTTTCGGGAGTAACGGAAGACACCGGCGCGGCGTGCCAGTACACATCCGGTTCGACCGTTTACTACAACAACGACGCCTCGTGCAATAGCGGCGACGGACAGTTTACGCTGACAATAACGCCGGGCGCGGATGCCGAGAGCGACGTGCAGAAAGTCAACTTCCCGACGACAGTTTCCGCCGGCGGCGACGACTCTTCGTCGCCCTACTCGCTCCAATACACATGGTCAGCAGCCTCAGTTTTCAATGCAGCGGAAACCGTCACTACATTCAATAACGCCGACCTTACAAGCACATGCACGATCAGCGTTCTGCAGGACCTCACCGGCCCGACCGGCGGAACGCTCACCTATACCGACGGCTACGCAACAAGCACCGCTCTGACGATCAACTACGACACGATCGCCGACGCCTCATCCGGCATAGCCACTTATGTGCTCCAATTTCAGGAAGCGACGCTCGGCGGAGCGTCTTGCGGTGCATACGGCGCATGGACAAACACGGGCAACCAGCCCGCGAGCACAGCCGCCGGGAGCGTCAGCTTCACCGCCACCGACGCGAAATGCTACGCGTTCCAATACGTCCTTACGGACAACGTCGGCAATGTGACAACAGTATCGTCCGCGAGCGTGACAAAAGTTGACACAACCGCGCCCGGCGCGTGCAGCGTCTCGGGAGTCACCGAGGACACCGGCGCGGCGTGCCAGTACACATCAGGCTCCACCATTTATTACAACAATAACGCCTCGTGCAACAGCGGTGACGGTCAGTTTACGCTGACAATCACACCGGGCGCGGACGCCGAAAGCGATGTGCAGAAAGTCAATTTCCCAACGACAGTTTCCGCCGGCGGCGACGACTCTTCGTCGCCCTACTCGCTCCAATACACTTGGTCGGCGGCCTCGACTTTCGACACAGCGGAAACCGTCACTACATATAACAACGCCGAACTCACAAGCACATGCACGATCAACGTTCTGCAGGACCTCACCGGCCCGACCGGCGGAGCGCTCACTTACACAGACGGATACGCAACAAGCACCGCCATGACGATTAATTACAGCGCGATCACCGACGCCACATCGGGCGTCGCCTCTTATGTCCTTCAGTATCAGGAAGCAACGCTCAGCGGGGCCTCTTGCGGCGCATACGGAGCATGGACAAACGCGGGCAACCAGCCCGCGAGCACAGCCGCCGGGAGCGTCAGCTTCACAGCCACAGACGCGAAATGCTACGCGTTCCAGTACGTCCTTACAGACAACGTCGGCAACGTTACGACCGTATCGTCTCCTTACGTAACGTTTATAGATACGACCGCGCCCGGCGCGTGCAGTGTTTCGGGTGTTACCGAGACTTCCGGCGCGGCGTGCCAGTACACATCCGGCTCCACCATTTACTACAACAACAACGCCTCGTGCAACAGCGGCGACGGTCAGTTTACACTGGCGATCACGCCGGGCGCGGACGCCGAAAGCGATGTGCAGAAAGTCAACTTCCCGACCACGGTTTCCGCGGGCGGCGACGACAGCGCGGCTCCCTACGAATTGCTATATACTTGGTCGGCGGCCTCGACCTTCAACACATCGGAAACCGTAACGACTTACAACTTCGCAGAACTCACAAGCACATGCACCATCAATGTGCTGCAGGACCTCACCGGCCCGACGGGCGGCGCGCTCACCTACACCGACGGCTATGCAACAAACACCGCCATGACGATCAACTACGACGCGGTGGCCGACGCAACATCCGGAGTAGCAACATACGTTCTTCAATATCAGGAAGCGACACTCAGCGCGGGCACATGCGGCGCGTATGGCGCATGGACCAATACGGGCAACCAGCCCGCGAGCACCGCCGCCGGTTCGGTCAGTTTCACCGCCACCAACGCGAAATGCTACGCGTTCCAATACGTCCTTACGGACAACGTCGGCAATGTGACAACCGTATCGTCGGCAAGCGTGACAAAAGTTGACACGACCGCTCCCGGCGCGTGCAGCATATCAGGAATTACGCCGAACACAGGCACAACCTGCCAGTACGTTTCAGGTTCGACCGTTTACTACAATAGCAACGCCGCCTGCAACAGCGGCGACGGCACATTCACGGTGGCGGTCACAGCGGGGGCGGATGCGGAGAGCGACGTGCAGAAAGTCAACTTCCCGGCGACTGTTTCCGCGGGCGGCGACGACAGCGCGGCCCCCTACGAATTGCTTTATACCTACTCAAACGCATCTGTTTACAGTTCCGCTTCGACGGTAACAACTTATAACAACGCCGGACTCACAAACACATGCAGCTTTGATGTGACTCAGGACCTCACAGGCCCGACGGGCGGCGCGCTCACCTACACCGACGGCTATGCAACTGGCACGAACCTGACGATCAACTACGGTGCGGTATCCGACGCCGGAGCAGGAATTACATCTTACGTCTTGCAATACAAGGAAGCGACACTCAGCGCGGGCGCGTGCGGCGCGTATGGCGCATGGACCAACACCGGCAATCAGCCCGCGAGCACGGCTGCAGGATCAGTCAGCTTCACAGCCACCGATGCAAAATGCTATCAGTTCCAATACGTGCTGACGGACAACGTCGGCAACGGGACAACCGTTTCGTCCGCGAGTGTGACAAAAGTTGACACGACCGCACCCGGTGCATGCGGCATATCCGGCATCACGCCGAACACCGGCACAACCTGCCAGTACGTCTCCGGCTCAACCGTTTACTACAACAACAACGCCGCCTGCAACAGCGGCGACGGTACGTTCACCGTAGCGGTCACGGCCGGCACGGACGCGGAGAGCGACGTGCAGAAAGTCAACTTCCCGGCGACAGTTTCCGCGGGCGGCGACGACAGCGCCTCACCATACGAACTTCTCTATACCTATTCCGCGGCTTCGAGTTTCAATTCGTCCGCGACCGTCACGACTTACAATAACGCTTCACTTACAAACACTTGCAGCTTCGACGTAACACAGGACATCACAGGCCCGACCGGAGGCGCACTCACTTACACCGACGGCTATGCAACAAGCACCAGCCTGACGATCAACTACGGCGCGGCGGCCGACGCCACATCCGGCGTCGCGACTTATATACTCCAATATCAGGAAGCAACGCTCAGCAACGACACATGCGGCGCTTATGGCGCATGGACCAACACCGGCAATCAGCCCGCGAGCACCGCCGCCGGAAACGTCAGCTTCACCGCAACCGACGGCAAATGCTACATGTTCCAGTACGTTCTCACGGACAACGTCGGCAATGTATCCACCGTCTCGTCGGCAAGCGTGACAAAAGTCGATACGACAGTTCCGGCCTCATGCACAGTTTCAGGCATAACGCCGAACACGGGCACGACATGCCAGTATGTATCCGGAACAACCGTCTATTATAACAATAATGCTTCGTGTAACAGCGGCGACGGCACATTCACAGTTGCCGCAACAAGCTCCGACGCGGAAAGCGGCACCCAGAAAATTAACTTCCCGGCGACAGTTTCCGTGGGCGGCGACGACAGCACCTCACCTTACGAACTTCTCTACACTTATTCAGCGGCTTCGAGTTACGATTCATCTTCCACAGTGACCGGATACAACAATGCCGGTCTGACAAACACATGCACATTCAACGTAACCCGCGACACTGCGAGCCCGACCGGCGGCGCACTCACTTACACCGACGGTTTCGCGACAAGCACAACTCTGACGATCAATTACGGCGCAGTGTCCGACGCCATTTCCGGTCTGGCGACTTATGTCCTTCAGTATCAGGAAGCGACACTCAGCGCGGGCGCGTGCGGCGCGTATGGCGCATGGACCAACACCGGCAATCAGCCCGCGAGCGCCGCAGCCGGTTCGGTTAACTTCACGGCCACAACCGGCAAGTGCTACCAATTCCAATACGTTCTCACGGACAACGTCGGTAACGTCACGAACGTAACTTCAGCGAGTGTTACAAAAGTTGACACCACCGCGCCCGGCGCGTGCACAATATCAGGAATTACTCCGAACACCGGCACAACCTGCCAGTACGTCTCCGGTTCGACCGTTTACTACAACAACAACGCCGCCTGCAACAGCGGCGACGGCACGTTCACGGTGACGGCGACAGGCTCGGACGCTGAAAGTGATCTTCTCAAGCTTAACTTCCCAGCGACCGTTTCCGCCGGCGGCGACGACACTTCTTCGCCTTATGAACTCCAGTACACTTACTCGGCGGCTTCAAGCTACAACTCGGCTTCAACAGTCACGATATATAACAACGCCAGCCTTACGAATACATGCAGCTTTGATGTGACACGCGATATCACCGGCCCGACCGGCGGCGCGCTCACTTACACCGACGGCTACGCAACAAGCACTACACTTACGATCAATTACGGCGCGGTATCAGATGCGACAGCTGGTGTTTCGTCTTACGTTCTCCAGTATCAGGAAGCGACGCTCAGCACGGGCGCGTGCGGCGCGTACGGTGGATGGACCAACACCGGCAACCAGCCTGCGAGCGCCGCCGCAGGTTCCGTCAGCTTCACAGCAACAGCCGCGAAATGTTATCAATTCCAATACGTGCTGACGGACAACGTCGGCAACGTTACGACAGTTTCGTCCGCGAGCGTGACAAAAGTTGACACCACCGCGCCCGCCGCGTGCAATCTTTCGGGAATAACGCCTAACACAGGCACAACCTGCCAGTACGTCTCCGGTTCGACCGTTTACTATAACAACAACGCCGCCTGCAACAGCGGCGACGGCACATTCACGGTGGCGGTCACGGCGGGGGCGGACGCGGAGAGCGACGTACAGAAAGTCAACTTCCCCGCGACGGTTTCAACCGGCGGCGACGACAGCGCCTCACCTTATGAACTTCTTTACACTTATTCTACGGCTTCGAGCTACAGTTCCGCATCGACCGTAACAACGTACAATAACGCGGACCTGACAAACACTTGCAGTTTCGACGTGACGCGCGATATCACCGGCCCGACCGGCGGCGCGCTCACTTACACAAACGGATATTCAGCAACCACGAGCGTGACTATTAACTACGGCGCGGTTTCAGACGCCGGCGCCGGAGTATCCTCGTACGTCTTACAGTATCAGGAAGCAACCCTCAGCGCGGGCGCGTGCGGCGCGTATGGCGCATGGACCAACACCGGCAATCAACCCGCGAGCACCGCCGCCGGTTCCGTCAGCTTTGCCGCGACAAACGCAAAATGCTACCAATTCCAGTACGTGCTGACAGACAACGTCGGCAACATCTCCACGGTTTCCTCGGCGAGCGTTACGAAAGTTGACGCGGTTGCGCCAACTGTCACGATTAACTCCCCCGCGGCAAGCGCATGGGAAAAGGCCAACTTCACTGTCGATGTGACAAATGCGGATACGGGTGGCTCCGATGTCAGCGTGTGCGAATATCGCATCGTCAGCAACTCGGTCGAAACGCTTACATGGACAACCTACACGTGCACAACCGACCCGACGGCCACGGTAGGCGCGGCGGCTTACTGCCTCGATCAGGCTTCCAACGTATGCGACATTCAATTCAGAGCGACAGACGCCGCCGGAAATGTCAGTACCACCGTGACCCGGCTCTTCTCGATCGACTACACGGCGCCCACAACGACATTCGTCAGCCCTGCCGCAAGCGCTTGGGAAAAAGCAGATTTCACTGTCGATGTCACAAATGCCGACACCGGTTCCTCAGGTCTTTCCACCTGCGAATACAGAATATTGAGCAATTCCATCGAAACACTAGGATGGACAACCTACACATGCACAACCGACCCGACAGCAACAGTCGGCGCGGCGGCTTACTGTCTCGATCAGGGCTCGAATATGTGTCAGGTCGAGTTCCGCGCAACAGACGTAGCCGGTAATCTTGAAACGGCAGTCTCGCGGCAATTCTCGGCGGACTGGACAGCACCGACCGTAACGATCAACTCCCCTGCCGCAAGCACGTGGGAAAAAGCCGATTTCACCGTCGATGTTACAAACGCCGACACCGGCGGCTCAGGCACAAACGTTTGCAAATACAGGATATTGAGCAACTCCGTCGAAACACTCGGATGGACGACCTACACATGCGCCACCGACCCGACTGCAACAGTCGGCGCGGCGGCTTACTGTCTCGATCAGGGCTCGAATCTTTGTCAGGTCGAGTTTCGCCTTACAGATGTCGCGGGAAATGTCGGTACGACTCAATCGCGCCAGTTC
>CAYPEK010000128.1:0-11049 GCA_964409645.1 uncultured bacterium
GGCCTCAACATCCTCGGCTCAGGCCTTCAGGATGAAAAAGGCTGGAGCGTGGACACGGTCGTTCCGTTGCTGAAAGATTCGTCGTTCCTGAAAGAGTTCCGCGGCGAATATATGAAGATTACGGACCTGACGACTGGCGCATCGCCGGCTGCTACAGCCGACGACGCGAGCTTCGTGCTCGGACTCGATGTTTACAAGAGCAAGCGCGCAGGACTCACCGTTTCCTACGGTGACATCCCCGCAGCGACGACGTTCACGAGCCTCGACGCCAGCCCGTTCACGGAATACGACACAGCTTGCCCGCTCGGCCTCGACGTCAGCGGCCCGAACTGTGTTTCGTTCGAATCCGGCAAGATGATTTTCCCGGCCGGCTTCGAGGGCCTCGGAGTTGAAGCCAGCTACAAAGTGTTCGGCGATGTCGAACTCGGTGGCAAGGCGGTTGTCGGTAATTTCGCGGGCGGCACCACAACGACGCTCGGAGACATCGACGGCAAGAAGTACTCGGGCTACGGCGCCGTTTCGGTCACGAAACCGATCAACGGCGACTCCAAGTTCCGTGTTGAGTACATGCAGCAGGGCAGAGACCCGATCCTGCTCAACAGGGTACGCGGTGAGTTGCTCATCAGCTTCTAATCTTTACTTTTGCGTGACAAATCCCCCGGGGAACTCAGCTTCTCCGGGGGTTTTTTTTGTCCGACCCCACATGGAGACGTTTAATGCCCAAAATTAAATACACGATCCCGACTCTGGCTATCCTTTCCTTCCTGTTTCTCTTTTCATCAGGAGGCACAGCTCAATCACTCCCCTCCCCCGCCGCCGACAACGATATACGGCAGAGCGCCACACAACAGGAAATAGACGAATCACTGACGGTCACGGCCGACAACGCCGAATATATGGAATCCGAAAACAAGGTATTGCTTTCGGGCAACGTACACATCGAAATGAATAATTTCGACCTCGTCACTTCGGAGTTGCTTATCAACAAAAATGAAAAAACGATTACCTCGGAATCCGAAATCACGATTAAAACAAACAACCTCGAATTCACGGGAAATAAACTCAATTATAACTACGAAGAGGAAAAAGGGACTTTTGAAGAAGGCCGCATCACAATCGAAGGAATAAATCTGTCGAGCAGAGAAATAGATATCACTCCCGATGTAATCACAATGCACGGGATGAAATGCTCGACCTGCGAGCTGGACAAGCCGGATTATTACGTGACCGCACGGAGCCTCGAAATGCGCTCTGACGGGAAGGCGCGCTTTTCCGGGATCGCGTTTTATCTCTTTAACAGACACGTTTTCGGATGGAAGTCTTACACTGCATCGTTCGGCCCCAAAAAGCAGGCCGCGAAACCGGTGAGCGCGGCGCAGAAAAAGTGGACGTTTTCACCGCCCGCCATGAGGTACGCAAAGTTCGGCGGCCTCGAAATCCGGTCCGGCGTCCGAAGGCCGCAGAAGAAAAATATTTACGGATTATATTTCGACTATTACTTTCGCGAAGGAATGTTCACGGAGGCTAGGATCGACAGGACGCCGAGGCCCGGCGGGCCGGAATTCTCGCTTCGGCTCGGCCGCCAGTATAAGGAGAATCAGGGGTACTTTCCGAACACAGCGCCGATGACAGTGAATAACCTTCCGATGCTTCAGGTGAAACTGCCAAAAAGCAACATACCCGGAACAAGGCTGACTTACTCGGGCACTCTGGAGGCCGGCCGCCTGAAAGAGGAACAGATCAGTAACCCGACGAGCAGATATTTCGCAAAATTAAACACCGCTTACCCGCTGAATCCGGGTATGAAGACGGTTATTTCTCTGGTGGCGGACGGAAGGTTCGCCATGTACCCGAACTGGCGGAAATATGAAGTGCTCGGCACGGGGCTCAGTACTGAATTCGGCAACGAAGATACGAATTACCTGTTCATCGAATATCTGATGTTCGACGACAACGGGGCCACTCCGTTCATATCGGACCTCGTTAACACGGACGACAAGTTGTTCTTCTACGGTTCGCACACAATAAGCACGCGGACAACGCTCTACGCGGACATGCAGTACGACCTCGACCTCAGCAAGACGGATGAGCTCATTCTCGGAGCCGCGCGGAAGTATGACTGCGTCAAGTTCAGAGTCAACATGCACACGAAAAGCAAACGGGTCGGGATAAACATGGAGATACTCGGCGCGGGACGGAAATAACATGCGACGCATGAAGGCGTTGATATTGGCGGTGTTGCTGGCGGCGGTCGTGCCGTCGGTCGTGCTCGCTGACGGCGGCCCGAAGAATCTGACGCAGTCGAACCGCGCCGCGATAACCGCTAAGATTGAAGACTTACAGCACACGGAACTGATGAGAGTAACCCGCGGGCGCTTGAAATCCAATCCGGTCATTTTTCCGTTTCACACGATATACCAAACCGTTCTGCAACAGAACGATATGCTGATACGCAACCAGACGGATGCGTTCGCGGGCACGCTCGCGCGGCTCGAAAAGACATTCACTCTCTACAAAACGGAGACGGAGACAACGGAAGGGAAAGCGGCGGAAGATTATTTCAGGCGCGAACTGACGAGGCTTTACGACATATCCGGGCCGGTGTCCGAATCGAAATCTTTCATGGATGTCTGGCTCGCCTTGCAGAGTTCAATCTACGGGATGGAAGCACTTCCGGAAAGAGCCGCTCTCGCACTGAATGCGATCCGGTGGCTCTCTAAGAAATCACAGGATGAAACGATTTCGGCAAAGAATTACGGACGCATTCAAGATGTTATGAAAAAGTGGGAACCGGCGGCGGACATTTTCAAAATGGACACTTCACTGCGGGAGTTGTCGGCGGAATACTCGAAGGTGTTTCTCGCGATTTCGGAGGAAACGAACTCCGCCGGGCAAATTGAGGAGAGCCGGGAAGAGCAATGAGAAAAGTCCCGTACAGGAGTCACGGACACGGGTGCAAAGGAATTCGCGCAGCCCTTATGTTGCTTATGGCCTGCTCGGTTGCATTGACATCAGGCATACGCGTGCTGTCGGAAGGCGAAGATGTTTCTCAGGTGACGATCGAGACAAAAAGCCGGGCGTTTTTCGTCCGCGCCGAGGAGAATGTCGTTCAGGAAATAAGGCAGTGGACGGGAACCACGGAAGCTCGCGAACAAGGTTTAGAACAGATAAAAAAGCAGCTTTCAAACAGATATGGAAACAGGATCAACATCGATGAATTCTACCCGGCGGAGCTGACATCGATTCAAGGTGTGATGTCGGTCAGCATGACGCTGCGCGAGGCGACGCTCTCGGGAGATATTCCTTCGATCGAGGGATTGACGGTGGATGAGGCGCTGATTGTACTCGGAACTTTCGGGTTCATAGGCACGACGAGACGTGATTTTAACGCGATGTCGGATCAGGATAAATATAGAAGACTATATTCCGGACGCGGACCGATGGTTGTGATTGACGGCACCGATCCGCTGATTCCGGTGACGATTTATTATAAGGAAAGCCGGGGGGAGAAACATTGAGAAGGCTCGCCGGAATAATCGCCGTGCTCGCGCTTTTTGTCCTGACGGCTTTGCCGGCGGCGGCGCAGGAACAGTCAGTGTTCATGGCAACCGCCGCACAGTTGAAGGCAGGCGTTGCGGTGGAAATCGGCGGTCTGCCCGGATTTATTCAATATGACGGTCCCGCAGACGCCGGGACAACTTTGGAATTGAAAGCGGCCGGCTTGGACGCTCCGGTTCAGGTGTTTGTGTCGCCGGAAGCGAGCGCGGAGGAAACGACGGTTGTTCTGCCTGTTCAGATCGAGGATAAGACACTCGCGCGCGGCGTAACTCTCAATCTGGTGACCTCGAACGGAGAGACGGTGTCGATGGCGATACCGCCCAAGCGTGTTTTCCTTTCGATACCGTTCACGATTCCCGTTACGGAACAGGTCGATCCCGATTTCGCGGCCGGAAACAGACATCTCATAGTGCAGATTGTCCCGAAGATAACCAAGAAAGCGCAGGTGAACGTGGACAACACGGCTCAGGACGGAGTTGTCGCCACGATAAAATACGAAGGTATAGCGGACTTCAAGCTGAAGGATCTTCTGGATCGCACGAACCGGCGCGACATGGACGGCACGTTTTTCATCGGCCGGCAGGAGGATTTCCGCTGGCACATCATAGCGGAAAACATGTTCGAGAAATTCGACAAGAGAAACCTCGGCGTGATGAAGAACCACCGGCTCGGCGGCGAGGTAACGAGCCAGTGGAGACTGGATCAACTCAACAACATCCACAGGACAAAACCGGGTGTCAACCTAAAGTATTCGGAAGACAAATCCTCGTTGCTGTTCGGCAATATAGACAGGCGCGTCAAAGATCAGGTTCACTCCGAGATCGGCTACGGGACGGACAGGCTGAAGTTCAAAACACGTTTCGAGGGTCTTGAGGTTTTTAATCCGCAGTCGCACCTCGGCGCGGCAATCAGGGCGGACCGCTTCGGATACCAGCTCACGTGCGTCGGCGGAGGCGACCGGGAGTATTATGCTGGGCGTTTCGGCAACCTGAAAGTGCAGGATTACGAGGACGAGGGCGAGATCGACGACTATTTCAATTTTGAGTTCAACTACTCGATGCTGCTGGGAAGCCAGAGCAGGCGGTGGAATCCCAACAAGCCGACTTTTTCCGGCGATACGTCGCTGACATTCTGGGGCCGGGGGCCGTCGTCTTGGCTGCGCGGGGAACTCAACTTCGATGTCGGGTATAAGACGGATTATCTGATGTATTTCAGATACAACAGCGATTTCATGCGAATCACCGGAAGGCCCGAAGACCCGCTTTGGGAGTCCGTGTTTGTGTCGTTTATGCGCAACCGCAACTATTTCAAAAGGCACGACAAGCTCGCGCGATACGGGCTCGAATCGGTGCATGTGGACTTCGATTACTCGCGCGAGGGCAAAGGAAGTCCGTTCAGAAGAAAGACACGCATCGGCGTCTCCAAGCTGATGACGATATGGAAGTACGACCTGCCGGTGGAACTCTACATTGAAAGTGTGGAATTCAATCACTACAGGCCGGGCGCCGGGATCAGCATTCGGAGGTATTTGTGATGCGCGCCGGATGCACGCGGGCGGTTGTTATTGTGCTCGCCGTCGCGGCGGCGGCGTTGATTGCTTCAGCACGCGCGCAAGCGTCGGATGTCGCACTGTCGCTGAGAACGTCGGACGGACTTGTTGTCGCTAAAGCCCCGGAGAAGTTGGTGGAACGCTGGCAGTTGCTGCTTTCGAGGATGAAACACCCGCCGTCGGACAACGCACACGTTTTCAGGTGGCTGTCACAGCACGGCGGAATGCCGTCGGCGATAAATATTTATTTCGATGAAACGACCCACGCGCGCCAGCAGCCGCAGCCGTCGGCGAGGACTTGGCGGAAGTCAACCGTCGGCGAGTCCGTGAGCGACGGCCTGATACCTTTCATAACCGGAAAGGAACTGTTCGAGGCGTATCTGCTGATACGCTCGACCGGCGCGGATGTTTTTATCGATAAAAAGGCATCTCCGGCCGCGGCACCGATTCAGCACAATATTTTCATTCTCTCGTCGGCTTTCATGAACGGTCAGGACGGTATTTATATCGACGGCCGGAATTACTCGAAGAACGTCAACGGATATAACATCGTGACGATCTCTCCTGACGGGTCGGCGGTAACGGGCGCTGAAGGGTTCGCTCTGTATGAATCTCCGGACGACAGTCAACGAATGGCTGATTTTCTGAACAACCAGTCTCCCGGAACGTATGTGGTAGCTTCAGTGAAGACCGGCCCCGGCGTTTTTCTCTCGTATGATGCGGTCGCGGCTCTGCAAAGGTACGGCTCGCGGGAAAATCCCGACCCGCAGTTGATGTCGTCTCACGCAATGTTCGGTCGAAAAGGGAGCACTCCGGGTTCGGCGACCGAAACGAGCGCGATAGGTCTCGGAACAAAGATTATACTGTTCGGAAGCGGCAACATAATCGACGAATCGGAGCTGGACTCGATGTCGGCCCGTATTGCGGGAAGCGCGGTTTTGCTGACCGGCACGAAAGCCAAGGATGCTATATATATATTTAACTAATCCAAAATATTATGTAAATTGATTTTTTAATGTATAACTAATAGAATTTCTAATACTAAATGTAAGATATTTAGAGCTCGGACGGAAACAGACCGGGGTGCAATTAAGCGACCGCGTCGGCAGCCTGAAATGAACGAACCGAAAAAAACAGGAAAGTCGAAGCTCAAAGTCCTGATTGTCAGCGACGGCAAGCGCGGTCACGTGCATCAGACCGAAGGCGTGGTGCGCAAGATGCCCAACGCCATCGGAAGAAAGCTCGAAATCCACGTTTCCAAATCCTATTACATTTTTCTAGTTCTGATGTCTTATCTCGCGAGACGCATCAAATTCTCGGCGCCGCTCATTCTGTTCTGGGTCCAGAAGACAACCACATTCTCTGTTGAGAGTTTATTCAAATTTTCTCCGGACATTATTATCTCCGCCGGCTCACTCACACACCCGGTAACATATCTTCTGAGCAAGGTTTGGAACTCGAAGAGTGTTATCTGCATGAGGCCGTCGCTGCTCTCGACGGACGATTTCGATCTGGTTGTGGCGCCGAGGCACGATCAATGGAAATGCAAGGGCCATAACGTGATCTACACGATGGGCGCGACGAGCGACATATCCGAGGGGTACATTTTCGCGGAGGCGGCAACGCTTTATCCGAAGCTGAAAGGAGACGTGCGGCATCCGCTCGGGCTCCTGATCGGCGGCGACAGCGCTCTGAATTTCATAACCCCCGAGATGGCGACGGAGATGCTCGAAAAGATTCTGCCGATCTGCGAACAACTCGGCCTGTCGCTCCTGACGACAACATCCCGAAGAACACAACCGTTCACGGAGGCAGCGATCAAACAGCGCCTCTCGGACCACCCGAACAATGCGTATCTCCTTCTCGCGTCGCAGAGCCCGGACAATCCGGTCCCGGGAATTATCGGGCTTTCGGATATCGTTATAGTCACCGAGGACAGCGTGTCGATGGTTTCCGAGATCATTTCGGGCGGGAAATACGCGATAGTGGTGAAGGTCGGCCGCAAAAAGAATCGGAACAAGTTCGAGAAACTTTTTCAGGACCTGATGGACGAGCAATACATTACGTACACATCGATAGAAAACCTCGGACGCAGCATCGCCGAAGTGCTGAGGCTCAAGAGGCGCGGGTTCAAACCGCTCGACGAATCCCGCAAGGTCGCAATCGAGATCGAGCGCCTTTTCTTCGGCAACGGATCAGGCACAGGAGTAATTCAGGAATGAAAGAATCGAGAACGGCCGCGGCGGTTTTGCTGTTGATCGCGGCGATGAGCGCGCGCGCCCTTGCTGTTTCGGACCGCGCCGTGGACTATCTTCTCAAAACCGCGCCCCGACCGGCCGGTATGGGCGGCGCTTTCACCGCGGTGCCCGACGACCCGATCGGGATGTTCTGGAATCCCGCCGCTGCAATGCGCTCGGATCGCTTTATCATCTCCGGCAACCACAGTCTCCGCCATTTCCCCGGCGAGAGAAAAAACCTCGACCAGTTCAACTCCGACACAACGGGCGTGACTATTCCTCTGGGCGACGACCGCGTTTTCGGAGCGGGCTTCACTCTATCCGGCGAATGGGGCGTGGACTACACGGACACGAACGGCGTTCTTCCCGCGGACGAAAAACTGTCGGGAAAAGAGCGGCGTATCGCATACACCGACTTGCACGATCCGAAGCAGAACGGCGCTTTATACGCCGATTCGGACTGGTACAGATACAGCGACCGCAAGGAAAGAACCGGCTACCGGTCATACCCGGCCGGCGGCGGCTTCAGTTTTTATTACGAATCTGACGACGGGGTGTCTTACGGCGTCAACATAAAAGGGTTGCTGAACAGAATCAAAGGAACGGGCGGCGGCGGCCGCGGCAAGTGCGTTGTGACGCTCGGCGCCGCGTATAAGCCGGACGCCAACGCATCGACTCTCGCGGCGGCCGATTTCGAGATGTCGTGGGACAAAAGATTCGAGACCCGCTGGTTCGCGGGCACGGAACGCGCGTTCGACCGCAGGGCGTTCGTGCGCGCGGGACTGATGAACGGACTGCCGACGTACGGGCTGGGCGGCCGGTTCGGCTCGCTGCGGCTTGATTACGCGGTTGTCAAAAAGCTACTGCCGGAAATAAGCGGCGCAAAGGATGTCAAAAAATTCGGGGACGGGCATTTTCTGTCCTACACGTTGAAACTCTGATATATGGAAAAAACAACTAAATTTCTTCAGAAATGGCGCGTGCGGCTGGGGCATCTGTTTGCAATCATCATCCTCGTGTTCGCAAGGCCGAGCATCGAGACGCTGATTGCCGGAACGATAGTCGCGTTCGCGGGCGAGGCGGTACGCGTCGCCTCCGCGGGCTACATCTTCAAGGACAAGAAGCTCTCCATCGAGGGCCCCTACTCTTTCACGCGCAATCCGCTCTATGTGGGAAGTTTCTTCATGTACTTAGGCTTCTGCATCGCGGCGGGAAACCTCATCGTCACCGCTGCGTATTTTCCCTTCTTTTTCGTTGTGTACTACGCGACGATTTTCAGGGAAGAAGCATATCTTAAAGGCGCGTTCGGAGCGGAATATGAAAAGTTCTGCTCTGAGGTTCCGAGATTTTTCCCGAGGCTGAAGAGGTCGGCGTCCGCGAGCGGCGGCGGCAGTTTCAGTTTCGCTCAAGCCTCCAAGAATAAAGAATACGAGGCCCTGATCGCGGTCGTGATTATACTCGGCGCGCTGTGGGCGATGTTCCTGACCGGGTGGCATCCCGTAAAATGACTGAAAACGCATCCGAAAAATATCTGCGGCCGCTGAACATTCTTTACGTTCTGCCGGAGTTGAGCGTGGGCGGCGTTGAGACGCACGTGCTCGCGCTTTCGTGCGGAATGAAGGCAATGGGTCACAACGTCATAGTGATGTCGAACGGCGGCGCGCTCGTCCCGCGCATCGAAGAAGCGGGCGTCGAGCACATCAAACTGCCGGTGCACCACAAATCGCCGGTTACGGTGCGCGAGATGGCGGCGCGTATCCGCGCGCTTATTAAGGAACGCGGAATCGACATCGTACACGCGCACTCCCGCGTGCCGGCGTGGATCGCGTATTTCGCGGTGCGCAACACGAGAGTGCCGTTTGTCATCACCGCACACGGCCAGTACGCGCCGCACCTCGGAAGCAAGATCATGGCGAAGGGCGACAGGATTATATGCGTGAGCAGCGTCGTCCTCGACCACATGGCGGAAAAACTCGGCGCCGACCGCGCGAGGATGCGCGTTATATACAACGGAATCGACATAGAGAAATCCAAGTTCGAGATCGCGCGGCGAAGACCGGCGGCTGATATACGAAACGAACTCGGCATACCGGAGAATGAACGCGTGATCGGCTCCATCGGCAGACTCACCATGACGAAGGGGTTGAAGTTCTTCGTCGATGCGATGAAGCAGGTGCGCGACCAACTGCCCGACGTAAAAGCGGTGCTCGTCGGAGACGGGCCGATGCGCAAGGAGCTTCAGGACCGCGCGGCGGAACTCGGCATAGCGGAGCATCTGATATTCACGGGAGTAAGGACGGACATCTACGACCTTCTCGGAGTGATGGACGTGTACGTCGTGTCGTCGCTGTACGAGGGATTTCCGATGGGCTGCCTCGAAGCGATGTCGTCGCGCGTGCCGATCGTCGCAACAAAAGTCGGTGGCATCCCCGAAATGCTCGATCACGAACGCACCGCGCTTCTGACCGAGCCGAAAGACCCGGCCAGCCTTGCGAAAAACATCGAACGGCTTTTCAATGAACCGAAACTCGCGGGCGAACTCGCCGAAGCGGGTTATAAAGATGTTTACCATAAATTCTCGCAGCAGAAGATGCTGAACGACGTGCTGGGGCTTTACTACGACGTACTGCGCGAGAAGAAGGGCTACATAGGCCCGATCCGCGGAGTCCCCTCTCCGGAGAGGCCTAAGCTGCTGCTCACGCTTCCGGAGCTGCGTGTCGGCGGTGTCGAGACGCACGTCATCGACCTCGCCCGCGGCCTCAAGCAGAAAGGCTACGACCCGCTCGTCGTCTCGTTCGGCGGCAAGCTGGTCGAAAAGCTCGACGTGGCGGGGATCGACCACATAAAGTTGCCGGTTCACTCAAAATCGCCGTTTGTCATTTTTAACCTCATCGGCCCTATCCGCAAACTGATAGAGGAACGAAAGATAGAACTCATTCACGCGCACTCCCGCGTACCGGCTTGGATCAGCTACATCTCGCTCCGCTCGCAGGACAGAAAGATACCGTTCGTCACCACCTGTCACAGCACGTACAGCGTGCATGTCGGCAGCCGCGTAATGGTGTGGAGCGACCGAATGATCGCGGTCAGCGAGTTCGTGCGCAAGCACATGATGAACCATTTCGGGACTGACCCGGAGCTGATCGGCACCATCCACAACGGCATCTCGCCTGACCTCTACAGCGAAGAACACGCGGAGGCGATGCGACGCAAATATAAGGAAGAGTTCGGGCTCGGCCCGAATACAAAAGTCGTGGGCATGGTTGCCTCACTGACGCCGAGAAAAGGCTACACTTACTTCCTTCAGGCGGCGAAACAAATAATCGCCGAACATCCGGACACGCGATTCCTCGGAATCGGCGGCGGCCCGCAGCGGGATGAACTCGAAGCCACGGTTCGGGATCTCGGACTCGAAGGCAAAGCGCTTTTTACCGGCGTGCGCGGCGACGTCAGAGACCTAATGAACTTCTTCGATATTTTCGTACTGTCATCGACCAGCGAGGGATTGCCTTATGTCATCCTCGAAGCGATGTGCATGAGAAAAACGATTGTGACCACCGACGTCGGCGGTATTCCGGAAGCGATTCAACACGGCTCCAACGGCATTCTCGTGAAACCGCGCGAAGTGGACTCGCTCGCGAGATATATCTCTGAACTACTCGCCGACGAGAACCGCTCCCGTGCGCTCGGTGACGCCGCGCGAGC
>CAYPEK010000129.1:0-11001 GCA_964409645.1 uncultured bacterium
TCCTTTCCTATATTATATTTGGCCTGTCAAGTGCCACTTTTTCAGAGGTCTCAACATAAATATCTTCCGTGAAATATTATAGCTGATTCAGTGCGCGGAGTCCCTGCGCGAAGAAGCTGTTTTTTCGATCTCTTCTCTTATTGCCGGGAATTCCTTCATTATCTCAAGGAATTCGTGCGAGCTGATCTCGATCAGTTCGGTCGTCGTCAGCGTGTGAACCGTTGCGCTCCTCGGCTGGTGGAAGAGCAGGGACATTTCCCCGAAAAAGTCACCCGCGAAGAGGCGGGGCTTTTTGCCCGATGCGGCGAGCTGCTTATTGTCAACCTCAAGCATTCCCGCCGTGATGAGGAAGAAGGAGTTGCCGGGTGTCCCCTCCTTGACTATCGCCTGTCCGGCTTTGAAGACGTGGTTTTTCGCACCCGACGCGAATCTATGTACCGCTTCATCCGGCAGGCCGGCGAACAACGAAACTCTCGAAAGCAGATATGCCGTGGAGGGCCTCAGCAGCTTGTGTGCTTCCGCGAGTGCTTTAACGTGGGCGTCCTCGATGTCCTCCTGCACGCGGGCGAAAACTGCGCCGCTGATGATCGACGTCTCGTGGAAATCGTTCAGCATCGCTTCCGAACTGGCGTTGATCGTGTTCGCTATGAAAAACGACTGAACGGCGGCGCCGAAGTGTGTGTATAGCTTATAGAATTCCTCTAGGTCGTTTTTTGCTTCCTCAATCCATTTCTCGCAGAGTTCTTTCGCCGCATTATTAGCCGTCTTCTCCGCGGCTTCCTCGAGCGCGAATCTCAGGTGGAGAAGAACTTCCAGAGTGGTTGTCAGCGACTTGATCCTCGTTGGTTCGCTCTGGGGTATCAGATTGCCGACTTTTTGCATTAACGATCCGGGGCTGCCGAAATCGAACTGTTGCGACTCGATATCGGCGAGGCTGCCCGCGCTGAAGCGGTCCAGTCTGTCCGTAACCGACTGGACAAGATGCTGATACGCGACTTTTGAAATTATGCCGTCTTCACGTTTTTCGTCGTAATAGTGTTTCTCGTTGAGAAGGAGGCTGTTCACTGCGAAGTGTAGGCCCGCTTTCTCGGAGTCGTATTCCGGAGCGCCCGCCGAATGTTCCGGCGCTTCGGGCGCTGTTTTTGTGTGAGCGGCGATAAGCGAAGGGGAGAGGCTGCCGATCTGACCGGCACTCTGTAACGGGCCGAGTACGGAAGATTTTAAAAGTGAAACCGTCTTTTCATAGAAAGCCTGATCGAGCGGGTCCAGCCGGTCGAGCTTGAAGAGGTGAAGGCTGGATTTGATTGTCAGAGCATTGATGAACAGGGTCGAAAAGACCACGGACGTGGCGAGCGCGAGGAACAGGTCTCTGTAGGGGAAATGTTCCGGGAGCATGAGAACGAGTCCGAGCGCCAGACCGCCGCGAAGTCCGCCCCAGAGGAGGATGAACTGGTAAGAAAAACTGATCGGTTTGATCCGGGGTATCTTGTTGATAACCGGCACCGTTACAAACACGGATACGGCGCGCGCGAGATAAACTATAAGCAGCGTCGCGGGAATAAACGTCAGGCTTTTGATAAGGACGGAATGGTTCATCGTCGCGCCCACGGCGAAGAACACGACGATGTTCGCGCTGAGTGCGAGGAATTCCCAGATGTAGTGCATGCCGTGAAGCGCCTCTTTGTTCAGTTCGAGTTTCGCGCGCGCGCCGAGGAAAAGCCCGATTGTGAGCGTCGCGATGACGCCGCTGACGTGTAGGTAATGGTCGGCGATCAGGAAGCTGAGGTATGCAGCGGCGACAGTGATTCCGAGTTGCGCGGAGGCGGAGCGTGGCGTCAGGCGCAGCAGCCAGCTCGTGAAAACGGCGAGCGCCAAGCCCAGCAGGCATCCGCCCAAAGCCACCTGAATGAATTGAAGAGCGCCCGACCCGACGAGAGAGAATCCCACCGCGGACGCACCGACCGCGCCGACGAGTACGCGATAAAGCACGATGGCGGTTCCGTCGTTCAGAAGGCTTTCGCCCTCGACGAGAGTGTTGAGCCGTTTTGGCGCTCCGATTTCCTTGAAGAGCGAGACGACGGCAACCGGGTCGGTCGCGGAGATCAGCGCGCCGAACACCATGCACGGAATGAGATCGAGTTTGAATATCAGGTGAATGAACACGCCGATGAACATCGTGGAGATTATCAGCGCGATTACGGCAAGCGACCCGATCGGCACGAGGTCCTTTTTGAAGTCGGAGAAATTCATATTGTATGCCGACTCGAAAACGAGCGGCGGCAGCAGGATGTACAGGATGATTTCCGGGAATTGTTCGGAGAAACTTTCGAGCGCGGTCGGATGGTACTGTCGCAGCACTATACCGCTCAGCACACCGAGGATAACGAGAAACACGCTGTGCGGCAGCTTGATGGCTTTCGCGATTCTCGTGGAAAGGAACCCCGCCGCGAGAAGGACCATCAGAACAAAAACCGATTGCGCCATGAATATTTCACCTTTCAGATAAACTAACCGAATTCATTCATGTTTCAGGACACACCCTTGCGAATTCAGAAGCGCGGTTGGTCGAACCGCCGCATTGGTAAGTATTTAGGAAAGATTCCACATAATCTTACAACCGCATGAATTCGCAACATGTCAATAAATTTTAGCATTGATCGGCGCATAATTACGCTGCTACTGAAAAAACAATTAGGAGTTTAATAGATGACGATCCAATCATTCAACAAAAGATCGCCATAAAGCAAAAAGGGCGCCCGGAAAGCGCCCCCTTTTTATGTTCGCATTTCAGACTTAGTACGCTTCTTCGTCTTCTACGCCTTGCTTCGTTATGATTTCCCTGAATGTGCGGTATGCCCATATCTGGTACGCAATGACGACGGGCAGGAAGACGAGCGTGACACCGAGCATGATTTTCAGAGTCATCGGGCTGGATGCGGTGTTGTAGATGCCGCGGCTGAACGCCGGGTTGATGCTCGACGGCAACAAGCTCGGATACATGCCCACAACGCCGAACATCACCGTGCTCGCAATAACGCCGCACGACGCGAACCACGCCGCCCACCACGCTTTTTTAGCCATCAGCACGCGCAGCACGATGAGGAACACAACCGCCGCGCCGGGCAGCACGAAAAGGAACGGATGGTGGAAGTAGTTGATGTACAGTTTAGTTGCGAATTTCGTGACCACGAGAAAAACGGCGGCGACCATCAGCAGGACCGGCCACAATTTGACGGCCGTGGATTCCGCGCGCTGTTTCAGTTCGCCGTCGGATTTCGCTGCGAGCCAAACCGAACCGTGAACGAAGAAAAGGAGAATAAACGCAACGCCGCCGAGCAGCCCGTAAGGATTCAGAAGAGAAAGAAACGGCCCGTGGTTGATGCCCGCTTCATCCAGAGGAATGCCCTTGAAGATGTTCGCGAAAGCGACGCCGAACAGAAGGGCGGGGCCGAAGCTGCCGAGGAAGAGCATAAAATCCCAGAACTTGCGCCCGAAGCCGCTCTCGGCGAGCGACCTGAACTCGAACGACACGCCGCGCATAATTAGGCAGAACAAAACGAGCAGAAGCGGCGCGTAAAGCGCGCTGAACAGCACCGCGTAAGTGCCCGGAAACGCGGCGAACGTCACGCCGCCCGCCGTCACAAGCCACACTTCGTTGCCCTTCCACACCGGGCCGACCGTCCTGAGAAGCACCCTGCGCTCGTCCTCGTTTTTTGTCAGGAACGGCATGAGCGACCCAAGGCCGAGATCGAAGCCGCCGAGGCTGAAATACACCGCCCACAAGACTCCCCACAGAACGAACCAGATCGTTTCGAGTATCATCTCAGCGCGCCTCCTTCCCGGCGGGAACAATTCCCTTTTTGGCAAAACGGGCCAGCAGCGAGAAATTCACTATCGCCAGCAGCGAGTACACCCCGATGAATGCGATAAGCGATATGAGAACCTGAGGCGCGGGGATGTTCGACACCGCATCTTTCGTTTTCATCATCCCATAGACTATCCACGGCTGCCTGCCGAGTTCTGTCACCATCCATCCGAGCTCGCACGCAATGTAAGGAAGCGGGATAGCCCAGAGCATGACCTTGAGATAGAGGGGGAGCGATTCGAGCCGGTTGCGCGCGGCAACTCCGATCGCCGAAAGCAGCAAAAACAGAAACGCCAACCCGACCATCAACCGGAACGACAGGAAAACAGCCAGCACGGGCGGCCGCTCGTCTTTCGGGAAGTCTTTGAGGCCTTTCACTTCCGCCTTCGGGTCGTTGAACGCGATCACGCTCGCGAGGCCCGGAATCGGAAGCATCACCATCTCGTTACGCTCCGCCTTTTCGTTCGGGATCAGGAAGACGGGCATCGCCGCGCCTTTCTCCGTCTCCCAAATAGACTCCATCGCCGCGAGCTTGGCCGGTTGCGTTTTGGCTACTTCCTGACCGTGCAGGTGACCGCCGCCGATCTCGACCAGACAGAATATCAGCGCGAACACCGCGGCGATGCGGAACGATTTAATGAACAGTTGCGTATTCTGCTTCTTTAGAATGTGGTATGCGCTCACGCCCATCACGAAGAAGCCCGACAGGAGAAACGATGCGGACACTGTGTGAGTGATGGTCAGCAGTGCGAAAGGCTGGGTGACGACCGCGATGAAATCCGACAACTCGGCGCGTCCGTTGCGAATCACGTAGCCGACCGGGTGTTGCATCCACGAGTTTGCAATCAGAATCCACACCGCGGAGAGGTTCGAGGCGAACGCGACGATCCAAATAGTCGCGGCGTGCGCTTTCGGCGAGAGGCGTTTCCAGCCGAACGCCCACACCGCGATGAACGTGGCTTCGAGGAAAAATGCTGCGGTCGCCTCGATTGCGAGCAGCGATCCGAATATGTCGCCGACATACGTCGAATAGTGCGCCCAGTTTGTACCGAACTGGAATTCGAGCGTGATGCCGGTGACGACGCCGATGCCGAAATTGAGGAGGAACAGTTTCCCCCAGAAGCGCGCCATCCGGCGATAATCCTCATCGCCCGTGCGCGCATATTTGCTTTCCATCAGGGCGATGAGTACCGACAGCCCCAACGTAAGCGGCACGAAGAAGAAATGAAAGATTGTAGCCACGGCGAATTGCAGCCTTGACAACGTCAAGACATCCATTTGTTCATGTACCTCCTTTTTTCGGCATTTCGCTGAGTAGATAACATTTTTTACCACGAAACAACGCATAATGTCAAAACACGACATGGCGCGTCACACAAATCCAAGGTTAAAGATATTTCCGAGCCCAAGAGTCTAAACACGAAGATCGCCGACACGGTTCCCGAAATGATAAATTTTTATCTGGATTAGAAATTGATCGATATGCATATTTTTATCATGTTTTATAAAAGTCTATGGAGAAGAAAGCTAACGTTGTTTTCTTTTTCTTTTTTCTAATTCCTTAAAGATTACCTCTATTAAATTAAATAAACTGTCGAAGCATAAGAAAGCTTTTTTAGGCAATTCAGGCACTACTTCTTCTGCAAATATTTTTTTGCTGTCTTGAGTTATTATTCGATATTGAGGTTGCATTAATCTCTCTTTTTTTATCTCTATCTGTGTGTCATCAATTTTTGTCGTTGCATTAGGGTTTTTGAATTTTATCCCTTTTTTATTATGTTTCTGTGTTAGATATTCTTCTTCAAAATAGAATTCCAATACAAGATTCTTGGCATCGGCATATACTTTTTTGCCTTTTATTATTGGCAGTAATATAGCTGCTGAAGTTCCATTTTTCTGAATTTTAAATTTTTCATTATTTATTTCTATCTCTTCGAAATTATGACTCATGTTTTTGTAATTATTAATACCTTCTTTGTCCCTATCAAATAAACCGATAGAAAAGGGTTGATCAGGTCTTACAGATTCCAAACTTTTTTTCAGAGTATTAGCTCCACCGGCCCCCCCACCAGTATCTTGAGGCATTGTGTCACATTGTATTATCCTGAAATTACATCTCCTGTTTTTATATAATTTACTCCAAGCTTCTTCTAAGATTTTTTTGTCCCACTTGCCTTCAGTTAAAAGTATTGGTCTTGTTTCAGAAATCATTTTTTGTTTTATTTCTTCCAACGCATTTTTTTCTTCTTCAATGATATTCAACCTCTCTTTATACTTTTCCTCTTGCTGAATTTGAAAATCCATTAGGCCAATATCTTTTAATAAAATATCATTTTCGATATTATTTATTTTTGATGGCTTCCTCGGTGCATGAACAACGCCTTTTTCTGTCTGTTCATTATCTTTGTAGATTCTTAATATGGACGTTTTGTCGTTTTTCATATTGAAAAAAGCAGAAGAATGGGTGGTCATTAATATTTGTGCACATTTCGAATATTCCTTGAGGATGTCATTGGCTAATTTGGTTGCAAGTGAATGTTCAAGGCTATTTTCAGGTTCCTCAAAACCCCATATATAAGTAAGCCTTGAATTTTGAGAAATATAATTTAACAGTGAGGGTATAAACCGTAACCTTACTCCATCACCACGAAGGCTCAAAGGTATTTTTTCATCACCAGAACCAGTTTCGATGAATAAGGCTCTAAATAGAAGGTTTAATTGTGCTGGGAATTGGATATCAGTATTAACACCAGATACTTTTTCAAATTCGTGCCTCAACAAGGACAACTCTCCGCCTATGTCAGCATTAAGTTGTTGAATTGATCCTTTGATGCCGGATTTCCCTGTCTGCTTTTCTAATACGACGTCCTGAATTTGACCAAGAATATATGAAAAATAATTTTGGTCTTTTATTGCAGGAATGTATTCGTATTTTATGTAATTAAGATATCTTTGTAAGCTAGCCAATGCCCTGTGCCGATTTTTTGTCTCAATTTCGCCTTGGCTAAATTGATATACTATAGAGTTTTTTTCGTCGGGATGTATAGAATCTCTATGCCATGTACGAGTTAATGTGAATCTCTCAGGCAAACTTTTTTCAGACTTTGGCCCCCTTATAAAGCCTACAGTAATCTGGATATATTGTTTGCCTTTTATTGTGTCTTTCCTGACTTCTAATAGTCTTCTTCTTGAAAAGTCTTTATTAAATTCAAAAGGTGTGTTCCAATCTGTCTTATTATTAAAGAATAAATTTAAGGCTTTCAATATATTTGATTTTCCAACATCATTTGCACCCGCCAATATTGTTATATCAGAAAGATTATTTAGTTTTAGGTGATATATAGACCTGAAATAGCGAATTTCAATTTTATCAATTTGTATCATTAAGCTATCCTTTCAATTCGACAATTAAAATCAGAAGTAACTTACTATAGAAAAATTTTTAGCAATCCGTCGAGAATTGATTCCATAGATTATAATAAGTATAGAATTATCTCATCTATCAGTGTTGATTATACGATTTTTGTAAATGTAGTCAAGAATGCTTAATTCACTTCGTTAGCAAGTAATTAAAATATCTTACTATGATTTCAAAGAGCCTTACATCTTCTATGATGAATTGACGGGCAGCAACGTTTATTGGTTAAATAAATATTTACTATGTGGCAATCAGTTTCTTATTGAGCAAAGCATTCCGGATGGGCTTTTTTAACCCTTTGAATGAATGTCTCCGTTTCGGTGTCCGATAAGATATGAAGGTCACGCAGCCATTGAAGGATATCGGTTTCCATGAGCGGAGTCATGCGGACGCCGTTTGTCACGTTGATAAATGAGTGATTCGCGTTTTTATATTCTTTGTAAGTAAGGTTTGTTTTTCCTAAGTCGCTGAAAAGCTTCGACAACGCGCGGGCGCTCCCAACGGGAACACTATCGTCCTTGTCGCCTTGCGCGACGAAGATCGGGATGTCCAATTTTACCAGATAATCCGAGGGACGATCCCACAGATATGAACTCCACCTGCGGTATGAATGCCCGGCCCACATTTTCAGCGAATCGGGGTTCGCTTTAATGTCGTCGAAGATTTTATCGAGTTCTTCTTTTTTCGAAAGCCCCAGAAGACTCCCTTTTGCGGTGAGAAAATGTTGAAACTCTTCAGCCTGTGTCCAAGCGCCTCCGCCCCCGATAAGGACTAATTCCGTGACTCGCGGCTCCCGGGCCGCGACGGTTGCCGCGACATCCGCTCCCTCGCTTCCGCCGATCAGAATAACAGGTGTTTCTTTCGGCAGCTTGGCCGAATACTCCCTGATGATTCTCAGATGATCTTCGACTCTTGTTTCTTTCCCGGAGAATTCGTTGCATGTCGCTTCGTCCGCTTTTCGATTCTCGTCGATGCCGCGTCTTTCCAGCACGACGACCGAAGCGCCGAACAACAGCGGCCCGGCAAGAAAATCCATTTTCGAAAGAACTGATTCACACGTCGAGCCATGAATATAAATGATGAGAGCTTTAGACGGCTTTCCCTTGTACATATCGGGAACCATCTTCAAGCGATATGAAATCAGAGGGTATCCGTCGTCGGAGGTGATGATTTTTTTTACCGTAGTGGCTGAAAACTGTGCGTTGGCTGTCGAACAGATTAACACCAGGAGCGTCGCGATTGCTTTGAGGGTGTATTTATTTCGCATATACAGCGCTCCTTCTGCTGAGAAAAACAAATGCGGCAAACACGAGAATCGGCAGACAGAAACGGATGCCGGTGAAAGCGGCGAAGTAAGAAAGAGCGCCGCCTCCCGCCGAAAACTGAAACCCTACTGTTACCAAGCCCGATCCTGCCCCGGCGGCTGGAGGATAAATATCGAAGAAAAAAATCCCCGGAAGCGCCATCAGAAAACACGGAACCGCGGACCACGCGACCGGAATATAATGCCTCTTCGACAGGAAGCAGAACGCCACCGCAATCATCACAGTTGCGCCGTATCGCAAGAAAAACAGTCCGGAAACGAACAGGGCCTTATATGGAGGCGCTTCGACATCTAAAAGTCCGCCGCAGATTTTTCCGATTCCGAGGACTGATATCAAAGTCGCCGCCAGCAGAATGACAGGCAGCAAAATAAAAGCGACCGGCGTATGCCTTCCGATGAACGTGTCTTCGCGCATTCCCCGGCAGGCGGCATTGATAATTGTTTTTCCGCCGCCGAGTATTTCCGCGGCTTCTTTTTTCGCTTCCTCGGGGGAATAACCGCGCTCTATTTTCTCCAGTACGATATCGTCTTCGTGCTCGGATAATTCCGTCAGCAGCCGGTCGGCGTAATCTTCCGGCAGGCCTTTCAACAGCAACTTCTTTTTTAAAGAGTCTGTTTTTATCATTTGCGCACCTTCATTGCTTGGCCGGCGGGCCTATGCGTTGGCGTGGCCGGGATTCATCCGCCCCAGAATGAGCGAAACGCCGCTCTGAGCGTGCCGCCACTCATCCGACAGTGCGGCAAACCGTTCCTTGCCGCGCTTGGTCAGGCTGTAGTAGAAACGGCTTCGGCCGTCTATGTCTAGCCTCTCACTTTTTAAATAACCCTGACGTTCGAGCGAGTGCAGTATCGGGTAGATGCAGCCTTCTCCGAAAAAAAGAGTGTTGCTCGACCGCTCCTTGATTTCCCTGACCAGTTCGTAGCCGTACATCTTTTTTTCGGAAAGCAGCCGCAGCACCAGAAGCTCCGGTACGCCGTTCATGAAATTCGGATTAGTTCTTTGTTTTCTCATTCCTTCACCCCGCAAAAGGCGTTAGATACCTTGCAGTTTAAGGTATATTCTTGTTTTGCCCGGCCGGATTGTCAAGAAAGACAAAACGCCGAGGACCTGTCACTCAAAAAACTCAGGATGTGCTGTTTTGACTCTTTTTTCATAAGACTTTCGCTCCTCTTCCGTGACAATTCCATAACTCTTCATCCAATGGAGAAGATCGACTTCGATGAGAGGGCTCATCAGCAAACCGCCTTGGAGGAATGCGAACGGGCTGTTGAAATCGTATTCCTTGTAGATGAGATTTGTTTTCCCGAGCTCATCGAATTTATTCTTTACCGCTCGCGCGCTTTCAACCGGAATGTTTTCATCGCGCTTCCCTTGAGCGAGGAATATCGGGATATCCAAAGTCGCAAGTTCATCAATAGGGCGAACCCAGAGATAAGAACTCCATCCGCGGTAGGGACGGCCATGCCACAGATTCAGAGAATCCGGGTGAGCCTTTATATCATCGAAAACACGGTGAAGTTCGTCCGGGTCGGCGGCATCGGCAAATTCCCCTGTTTTCGACAGGAGGAATTCCATTTCTTCAGCCTGCGCCCAACCGCCGCCGCTGCTTAAAAGAATCAGATGCGTTACTCTCGGTTCTCTTTTAGCAACACTTATGGCAATGTTTCCTCCATCATTTCCGCCCATCAGCACCACGGGAACATTCGGCGGCGCTTTCTTGAGATATTCGTCGATTACTTTCAAATGATCCTTAACGCGGGTTTCTCTTTCCGAATATTTGTAACACGTATCCAAATCAATCTTTTTATCTTCGCCGACGCCTCTGCTTTCCAGCATAATGACCGAAGACCCGGCGGCCACAGAACCCGCGAGCACGCCTATCTTTGACAGCGATGATTCATAACTTGTGTCTTGGATATAAAAAACTATTGATTTTGGAGGTATTCCCTGAAAGAAATCGGGAGTGAGTTTCAATCTGTACGTTATCAACGGATACCCGTCGTAGGCAGTAATGATTTTTTTGACAGGCGATATTGAGAATGTGACGCATTCAGCGGTTTCGCACCAGCCGCCGAGCAAGATCACCGTCATAATCATTGTTATGCACAGAGCTGATTTCCTGCTTGAATTCATTGTTACTATTCTCCTTTCAGCTTCCACCGGCCACATGCCTATAACTTATAGGCATACGATACCTCGAACTTATAGGCTTGTCAATGCATGCAAAGAAAGGCGGAAATAAAAAGGCAGGAGTTATATGAGAAGGGCAAAAAGATAAACGTCTAATTTATCGGTTACTATTGAATTGCCGAAGAAGGGAATCGAACCCCCACGAGGAGTGATCCTCGGCAGATTTTGAGTCTGCTGCGTCTACCAGTTCCGCCACTTCGGCG
>CAYPEK010000130.1:0-10786 GCA_964409645.1 uncultured bacterium
AATATACACAATGCGGATGGCCGATCTGCCGAGCGGACGAATCGAGACACGGCTGACGAGGACGTCGTCCGTGTATGAATTGTTCCCGCGTTGGACACCGGACGGTAAGAGCGTGTATTTCATGGCGAACAGTGTCGGCCGGAGTTTTTACGATCTTTATTTGATGGATGTAAAGACGATGGAGAAACGCCGTGTGACGGATCACGCGAGTGTCGGCGCGGATTTTATTATGTCGCCGAGCGGAGACAGGGTCGCATACACGGCCGGGAAGAAACGGGGCAGGGCGCTATACGTGGTCGGAACAGACGGCAAGAATATAAAGCTGCTGTCGGCCGCGAACGAAGAGGCGTATTTCCCGGCGTGGTCGCCGGACGGCAAACGGATTGCGTACCTCTCGCGGACGACAGGCAACAAAGTGCGACTTTATACTGTCGGGGTTGACGGGACCGGCCGAACAAAAGTCGCAGACACTCAGTGCTCGCTATCCCCGATAATCTGGTATTGAGATGTGGATGTCGGCATTTGGAAGTTGTGTTAAAATAATATAAACAGCGTAAAATGAGGCGGCGATCAGTATTATGAAGACAATTGAAGCGCTTGGGAATGTAGGATTGCGAACGGCGCTTGAAGCTCTGAAGGATGAGGTAAGTAGAATCGCGGGCGTAGGCGCGCGCATGATTGTTTACGGTTCTTACGCGCGTGGGGAGGAGCGCGAAGATTCTGATGTCGATATTATGGTTGTTTTGCCTGATGACAATGCCTCTTTTAAGATTCAGGATGAGGTTCGAAATGCTGTATATGATGCCGGGTTCGAGTTGGATAAGCATTTTTCCGTAATAGTTGTGACTGAACTGCAAGTCCGCAAGCATTCCGGCTTCATGGTTTTCGGAAGCGTAGAGCGGGAAGGCCTTGTTTTATGACGGATGACCTCGAATATATCTCACATTTCATCGCCAAAGCGGTAGAAAGTGTGGAAACCGCTAAGAATATTCCGAATCCGGATTTTGCGGTATCGCGGGCATATTATGGAATGTTTTATGCGGCGCAGGCGGTCTTGTTGTCCAAGAGGTTGCAGTATCGAAAACATTCCGCGGTGATCGCGAGCTTCAATAAAGAATTTGTTAAAACAGGTATCTTTTCGAAAGAAATGTCGAGAATGCTCGATAAGGCTTTCGATTTCAGGAAGCAGGGCGATTACAGCATCATCCCTGTTGAGCCGGAACAGGCGGAATCGGTTATTGCCGGAGCGGAACAATTCGTCGACACGATTCGTGAATTTCTCAAAAAGGAAGGCTTTCTCCGGTAATATTCACATCTGTTATGCGAGTTGCAATATAGTAATACAATAACCGCGTATAAAAAATTCTATCTCACAGCCACTTTCGTTTTCTGAAGTAATAGAGGAACCCGCCGGCGATGCCGAGCATAAGGCAGAGCGCCATCGGATAGCCGAAGTGCCATCGCGTTTCAGGCATGAATTTGAAATTCATCCCGTACAGGCTTGCTATGAACGACATCGGCAGTATTATTGTCGAGATGATAGTCAGCAACTTCATTATCTCGTTCATTCTGTTGTTTGCGTTGGACAGGTAGATGTCGAACAGGTTCGAAAGAATTTCCCGGAATGTTTCCGCGGTGTCCATCACCTGCACTATGTGATCGTACACGTCTTTGATGTATATGGCGGACGACTCCGGGATCAACGGCGTGATCATGCGCTCCATCCTCGCGAGCACCTCCCGCACCGGCCATGCCGCGCGGCGCACCGTGATCACTTTCTTGCGCAGGTCCTGTATTCTCCGCATCATATCGACGTTGTGGTACTCGACCGATTCGTCTTCAATCACATTGATCGCATCGTCGAGTTTTTCGAGCACCGTGAAATAGTTATCGACGATTATGTCCATGAGGCTGTACGCGAGATAGCCCGGCCCCATTTCGTAGAACTTGCCGGTGTTGTTTCGCAACCGGTCGATAACGGGTTTGAATAACCCTTCGTCCACTTCCTGAAACGAGATTATGTATTGGTATCCGAGTACGATGCTGACCTGTCTGACCTTCAGCTCCTCTTCGTTTGCTATATCGCATTTGCCGTCGCAGCCGAAGTGCTTCAGGATGATGAAAACGAGGTCTCCGTTGTCATCGATTTTCGGCCGGTGGTCGGTGTCCATTATGTCTTCCTGAATCAGCGGGTGAATCTTGAATACGTCGCCGATTTTACCGATGATCTCCGGGTTGTGAACGCCGCAGACGTTGATCCAAGTGATTTTACCGTCGTCCGCGTGCCGGCAGTCAACGGTCGTCTTTGCTTCTTTCTCGATAACTCCCGCTGCATCGAAGCGTATCACTTTAATCGAGACTTGCTCTTCTCTTTCGTCTCCGATGTGTATAAGCGTGCCGGGCGGCAGTCCAGCTTTGCGCGATCTCTTTCTTTTGTGTTTTTTCGACATGGCTTCGCCTTTCCCGGCGTTTTGGAGTTATTTCTTTTTTATATTATTCAAATCCGCGGATTTCAGCCACTCGATTGTTCTGCGCAGGCCTTCTTCCGTGCTTATTCTCGGCTCAAAACCGAGTTCGCTTTTGATTCTGCCGATATCGTAACGCATGTTTCTCCCCGTTACTTCGAGCGCGTATCTCGTCATCACGGGGCGCTTTTCCGATTTTAGCGCTTTGGCAATAAGTTCCGCCGCCGTCGCGGCAACCTGTGCCGCCGGAAACGGAATTGTGATTCGCGGTTTCGTCAGTCCGAGTTCGTTCGCAAGAACTGTTGTCAGGCGAGCCCAGCTTATTTCGGCGTCGTCCGACACAAGATAGGCACGGCCGACAGCGTTTTCTTTTTCGAGCGCAAGCAGGACCGCGTCAACGAGATTGTCTATGTAATTGATCGTCATAATGTTCCGCGGGTTGCCGAAAAACACCATTTGCCGCGTCCGCATTGCGTGCACGATTTCGGGAATGAACGTTCTGTCGCCGGGACCGTAAACCCATGCGGGCCGAAGGGCGACGACCGGCAGACCACGCGTCCGGTGGAGTTCGAACGCAATTTTTTCCGCTTCGATTTTTGTATCGGGGTAGGGGAATCCGGTTTTTTTGAGCGGGGCCGAATCGCCGACCGGCTTACCGTCCTTGCGGAAACCGAGCACGTCTGTTGTGCTGAAATGCACCATGCGCGACAACTTTGCGTCGAGGGCGGCTTCAAAAACATTTTTCGCGCCGTTGGTGTTCATCTCGACGAACTTTTCCCACGGCGCCCAGTCGCTTGCGAGTGCCGCGCAGTGGACTGCCGCATCCGCGCCTTCACAGGCCGCCCGCACAGATGCCGCGTCGGTGATGTCGCCTCGGCGCTGCTCCGCACCCGCGGATTCGAGTTCCGCGGCGGCGTCCGGATTCCGCACGAGTGCGATCACCTTGTGCCCGCGGCCGAGCAGCCGGTGCGCGATCGAGCCGCCGATGAAGCCAGTTGCGCCTGTAACAAGGATGGTGCCCATATATTATTCTGAACGTAGATTAATAGTCCTGCGCGAAGATTATGTCAATTGTGGTGTTTCGGTAAGGTGAAACGCTCGGTTCAGGCGTTCGTGGAGAAAAGGCTGCCGAGCTTGTCGATCTGTTCCTGCCGTTCTTTCTTTTCGGCGCGGGCGGTATAAATTTCATCCATCTGTTCGTTGACTGTTTTTTCTCGGGAGAGCAGACTGGTCTCGTCATCTTCTTTTTTTGAAGCGGTCATTTCCTGAAGGAAAATCATGTCGAGGATGCTTTTGACCGATTTTGAATCCATTGTTCCGTTCACAGCGATGTTTTGCACCATTTTTCTTAGCGTTTTTTTCGTGTCGCTGGAAATATTGGCATGCTTTATTCTCGTGAGGAGCATCCGCAGCGTGCCGTCCTCGGCCGGGTCTTCAGCCGTGTACTTCGATGTCGAAGCCTGAAGGCTTGAAATGTAATTTGTCACACTTGCGTCCATACCATATTTATCGGCTGAAAAAGAAAAATATTTAGTCGTTGGATAGGGAGAAAAAGAAAAGAATAAAAAACAGCTAAAGGAGGGGCCTTTTTGACCCCTCCCGTTGTGTTCGGTTTGTTATGAAACTCTCAGTGTACCGCCGACGCCGGTCTTAAGCGCTTCGATTATCGTGTCAATGACGGGCGACACTTCGTCGTCGTTGAGCGTTCGCTCCGGGTGTCGGAACTGCAGCTTGAACGACACGCTCTTCTTGCCGGCCCCGTAGATTTCGCCTTTGTAAACGTCGATCGCGCGCGCGTACTCCAGATTGCCGCCGCCTTTTTCGACGATAATCTTTTCGATGTCTCCGGCGCTGACCTCGTCCGCGACAACTATCGAGAGATCGCGGAGCAGGGCGGGCTGCCGGGAGATGCGCTTGTATTGCGGGATCTCGCCGAGGAGCGAGGAAATGACATCGACGTCGAACACAGCCATCGCCGCGTTCTGCTTGATCTCGAAGTCCGCGCATATTTTCGGGTGTACTTCGCCGAGGTCGCCCGCTTTAGTGCCGCCGATCCAGACCTCCGCGCTCCGGTACGGATGGAACAGCGGGTCCGTTGACGGCTTGAACTGCATTTCTTTTGTTGTGACGCTCTCGATGAAAACTTCGACGATCCCTTTAATGACGTAGAAGTCGGGCATGTCGAACCGGTAATCCGATTTGTTCGGAGTTCGGAGCGGCCTGCCGGTCGTGGCGACGACGAGCGACATTTTTTCGGACGGCTCGCCGGGGCTGAAAATCTTGCCGAGCTCGAACAACTGCATCGGCCTGTCGCCAGAGTTGCGCAGGTTCGCGGCGAGAGTTTTAAGCATATTCGGCACGAGCGACGGGCGCAGGTGCGTGTGGTCTTCCGTGAGCGGGTTGCGGATCGGGATTGCGGCGGGCGGGTTGTCGCCCCATATCCGCGCGAGTTCGGTCTTATTCGTGAAGCTGAACGTCACGGTCTCCGTCAATCCGCTGCTGATCAGCAAGTCGTGCAGTTGCCTGTTGATTTCGAGTTGCGGCATCAGCACCGCGCGGTGCGTCTTCACATTCGGGAGTTCCGACGTTATGTTCTCGTAGCCGTAAATGCGCGCGACTTCCTCCGAGAGGTCTTCCCAGATCGATATGTCCTGCCTGTGCATCGGCGCTGTTACGTCCGCGCCGTCCGCCTTTTTCTCCAGTTTGAAGTGGAGGCGTTCGAGACTGTCCGTGATGATTTCGTCCGTGATTTCGGGCGAGATGAAAGTCCTGACTTTGTCGAACGACAGGGCGACCGTTATCGGTTTGTATTTGACCGGGTAGCAGTCGATCAGGTTCGAGAGCGGCACTCCCCATCCGTTCTTGCTGATGAGGTAGGTCGCGTAGTTCGAGCAATCGACGACTGTGGGGACGGGCACTCCCTTTTCATAGCGGAGAGACGCCTCGGAGCGCATGTCGAGACGCAGCGCGGAGCGCCGCAGGTTGCGCTGTTCGAACTGTGCCGCTTCGAGCAGCATGTTCTTGGTGCCTTCCGTGATTTCGGTGAGCATTCCGCCCATCACGCCGGCGACGGCCACGGGGCGGGTTTTGTCCGCGATCACGAGCATGTCCGGATCGAGCTGCCTGTCCTTGCCGTCGAGCGTGAGGATCGTCTCGTCCTTTTCGGCGCGCCGCACAATTATCATCCGCTCCTCGAGCGTGTCGAGGTCGAACGCGTGGAGCGGCTGGCCCACTTCGAGCATGACGTAGTTTGTAACGTCAACGATGTTGTTGATCGGCCTCATCCCGCAGGCGGTCAGGCGTCGCTTCATCTGGAGTGTCGATTCGCCGATTTTAATGTCCTGAATCAGGCGGCCACTGTATCTCGGGCAGAGTTCGGGCGCTCTGATCTCGACTGAAAATTCGACATCGCGGGGTCGCTCGTCGAACGAAATATCGAAAACGTTTTTCTTCATCGGCCTGCCGAGAATCGCGGCGAGCTCGCGCGCGATGCCCGTCACGCAGAGCAGGTCGCCCCGGTTCGGCGTCAGGTCGAAAACGAGAACGTCGCATGTGATGCCCATGACGTCCGGCACGCAAGCACCTACCGTTGCGTCCTTCGGCAGAGGCAGGATCACACCCGCGTCCTTCGAGTATTCGACGTCCCATTCGGCCATAATCTTGGCGTCGGACTCGATGCCGCCGAACTTCATCGCTTCGAGCTTCTTGCCGTCTGGGAATGTGAATCCCTCATAAGCAACCGGTATGATCTCGCCCGGCTTGAACGGGCGCAGGTTCGTCAGGACCGTCTTGCTGAGCCCGGCGCCCTCGGCGGTGAGGACAAAGAATCCTTCCTTCCTCGGGTGCGGTTCGCATTTAGTTATCTCCGCGACGAACGAATTTTCGTAACCGAAGCGCTCCTGTGCTATCTCTCCGATCTCGACGCCCGCCCACGTCATCTTTGCCGCTATGTCCTCGAGCGACTCGTCGAAATCCACATATTCTCTCAGCCATTCAACCGGAACTTTCATCTCGTTTCTCTCCTTAGCAAACCAAGTTGTCGAATGTATTCATTGTCACCGGCGCCTCAGAACTGTTCGAGGAACCGCACGTCGTTTTCATAGAGCAGCCGGATGTCGTCGATGCCGTACTTGAGCATCGCGACACGGTCGATGCCGATGCCGAACGCGAATCCGCTGACTTCGTCCGGGTTGAACCCGCCGTTGCGAAGCACCTGCGGATGCACCATTCCCGCGCCGAGGATTTCGAGCCATCCGGAGCGCTTGCAGACTGCGCAGCCTTCGCCGCCGCAGATGATGCACGAGATGGCGATCTCGACGCCGGGCTCGACGAACGGGAAGAAGTCCGGCCGGAACCGCGACTTGACCTTAGCGCCGAACATCTCGCGGTTGAACGCTTCGAGCACGGCCTTCAGATGCCCCATAGTTATGTTTTTGTCCACCATCAGCCCCTCGATCTGGTGAAAGATCGGCGAGTGGCTGGCGTCCACGGCGTCGCGGCGGAACGTGCGCCCCGGGCACACGATCTGCACCGGCGGCTTGCTGATCCGCTCCATCGTCCGGATCTGCACCGGCGATGTCTGCGTGCGCAACAGCGTTGAGTCCGTGAGGTAGAACGAATCCTGCGAGTCGCGCGCGGGGTGGTCGGCGTGGATGTTGAGCGCCTCGAAGTTGTACCATTCCGTCTCGATCTCCGGGCCGTCCACGACATCGAAGCCCATCGCGATAAATATGTCGCACGCCTCGTTCCACACCTTCGTCAGCGGGTGGGTTCTGCCGGCCGTGGAGCGGAAGCCGGGCAGGGTGATATCGAGCTTCTGCGCGCGGATTTTTTCCTCGATCTTTTTCTGGTCGAGAGCCGTCTTGCGGCTGTCCGCCGCCGCCTCGATCTCCGCCTTGAGCTTGTTGACGTTGTCCCCGAACATGCGGCGCTGGTTGCTCGGCAGCTCTTTCAGCTTGCTCATCAGCTCGCCGACTTTGCCTTTCTTGCCGAGGTACTGCGCCTTAATGTTCTGGAGGTCCTGATGCGACTGCGCGCCGTTCACCGCGGCCGTCGCTTCGTCCAACAGCGTTTTCAGTTCGTCACTCATGCTGCACCTTCCGTGTCCGGTTTTATTCCTTACGCAAACCGCTTGCAAATTTTCAACTCTGTACGGGCGGCCCTGCGTGGCCGCTCCGGGCAGGCACACAGGCCTACACCTATCGGCAAAACAAAATCATTTCGAACCGATTTTGAGTCTTGCCATGTATATCAGCACGCCCGCCGCGACTGCCACGTTCAGCGATTCCCCGCGGCCGATCATCGGGAGCGATATGTTGTCGTCCGTCAACTTTGCCACCGAATCGTCGAGTCCCGCGCCCTCGTTGCCGAGAATGAGTGCGAAATTTCGTGGCAGTTTTTTCAGCCAATTATCCACCGGCGTTCCGCCGCGCACTGCGGTTCCGAAAACCGCTGCGCCGCGCTTCTTCGCCGCGCGGACCGCATCCGACGCGTCCACTCCGGCGACGATCCGCTGGTAGAACACCGCGCCCATCGAGGTCTGCGCCGCAGTGGGGTGGAACGGGTCGGTCGAGCCGGCCGTGGCGACGAATGTCCCAACGCCCGCCGCCTCCGATGTGCGCATCAGAAGTCCCATGTTGCGCGGGTCCTGAATTCCGTGCGCGATGACCGAGATTCCCTTGAACTCCGCCGATTCGAGATCTGTTTTCGTCTTAAGAGAAACCTCCGCGAGAATCCCCTGCGGGGTTTCCATGCGGCTGATTTTTCCCATTATCTGCCGGGTGACGAAGAGGACAGGGGTGCGAGCCTTGAGGCAATCCGAGATAACCGGGGCGATGCTCTCGTCGTCCGCTCGGTCTTCGGTGACCGCGATTCTATGTACGGCGGCATTCTCCGCGGCGAGCGCGTCGCGCACCGGCCGTATGCCCTCGACGGTGAACTTGCCCGACTCCCGGCGGCCCTTTTTAGTGGCGAGCGCGGCGAGTTCCTTCACCTGCGCGTTGTGCGGGCTTTCGATAATGATTCTGTTGTCCGTCTCAGCCACTATTATTCACCGGCGTCTTAATCTCACAAAAAACAAGCGCCGCTTTGAAAGCCCTTGGAGGCTCAGAGCGGCGCAATGAATATCGAACTGTAAACTTGCAGCGATCAGGCTGCGAATTGGCGGGCGAGTTCGACGAGTTTGTCGAACGCGGCCGGGTCATGGATGGCCATTTCCGAAAGGGTTTTGCGATCGAGTTCGACCTGCGCCTTTTTCAGAGAGGCCATAAAGCTGCTGTAGGAAAGCCCGCGTGAGCGAACCGCCGCGCTGATGCGCGCGATCCACAACTGGCGGAATTCCCTCTTGCGGTTCCTCCGGTCGCGGTATGCATAAGCTTTCGAATGCAGAACCGCTTCGTGTGCGTTCTTATAGTGCCGGCTCCGCGCACCGCGGTAGCCTTTCGTCGCTTTGTGTACTTTTTTTGCTTTGGCTCTCGCCGTAACTCCACGTTTAACGCGCGGCATTGCTTTTCTCCTTCAATATCACAATTCGGTGATTTTCTTGATGTTGGCGAGCTGACCGCCCTCGACCACCGCGATCTGTTTCAGGCGGCGTTTTCTTTTGCGGGATTTGCTCGACAGCAGGTGTCCCATTCCCTGCTTGTGTCTTACAACTTTTCCGGAGCCGGTTTTTTTGAACCTCTTCGCGGCTCCCCTGTGCGTCTTCATCTTAGGCATGGCTTTTTCTTCCTTCAGAATTATCTTTACTTCTTCACCGGCGCCAGAATCATTATCATGTTCCGGCCCTCGAGTTTCGGCATCCGCTCGATCGTCGAGTAGTCCTTGTGGACATCCGCGAGCCTCATCAAAAGTGCGGTTCCCTGTTCCGTGAAGTCCATTTCCCTTCCGCGGAACATTATCGTCGCCTTCACTTTGTCGCCGTCCTTCAGGAATCGCTCGACGTGTTTCGATTTGAACTCGAAATCGTGCTGCCCGATCTTCGGCCGGAGTTTAATCTCCTTGAGGGTTGAAGTGTGCGTCTTCGACTTCTTCGTCTTCTTGCGTTTCTCGAACAGGTACTTGCCGTGGTCCATAATCCGGCAGACCGGCGGATCCGCATCCGGCGCAACTTCCACGAGGTCAAGCTCATCCGCATGCGCGAGTCGCAACGCTTCTTCGATCGGCAGTATCCCCAGAGCTTCACCCTGACTGCTGATTGTCCGTACTCTCGGAGCCCGGATTTCCTCGTTGATCCGAGTCTCTTGGACATAAAGGTGTTTCTTCGACCTTTGTTGTTTCAAATTGTGTTTTACCAACCCCCCGTTTCGGCGCGTCCCTGCGGGGCGCGCATAATCACAGACGTAAAAGTATATCAAACAGCAAAGAGCACGTCAATAAGGCGTTTTTTTTATCGAGGATCCGGTTTCGGCGCTTCGCGCTTCGCCTTTCCTCAAAAAAAAGCCGCCGCTTCCGGCGGGCTCTTTTTGGGTGGTACAGGACTTGAACCTGTGACCTTCTGCACGTCAAGCAGACGTTCTCCCTCTGAACTAACCACCCATACCGCTTCAAGGCGACGAGCGGATTTGAACCGCTGAATGGAGGTTTTGCAGACCTCTGCCTTACCACTTGGCTACGTCGCCGCAACAACAAAAGAAGATTTTAGAGCCGCCGCCGCGCCGTGTCAAGAACAGCCCGCTAATTATACGCTATTTAAAAGGATTTTTAAACATACAAAGCCCTGTCGCATTAATTATTAAATTGACACACAAAGTATATCCGAATAGGATTCAAAAATGCGTCCGGTGTGACGTTCGTCTGAGAAACTTTGTCTGACAGGAGAATTCGGGATGGCTAAACGGGTTATTATGGTTGGTATCGACGGCTGCCATCAGGGTGTTCTTTACGGCCTGATCGACCGCGGCGAGGTTCCTTTTTTCAACGATCTGCTGAAAAGCGGCACAAGGGTGAAAAAGGCGGTAACGATGCTGCCCTCCACAACCGGTTCCTGCTGCGCTTCTCTCTACACCGGTTCGTGGTACAGACATCACGGCATACTGAATAACGAATGGGTGGACCGTTTCGTGACGCCCGTGCGCGGCCGCTCCTATCTCGAAAACCTCCACGAAGCTCTCAATTCGTTCGACCGCAAACTGTTCGGATTCCCGTCAATCCTGCTTCCGGACAAGCACGAGGGCGGGCAGATCAATAACGACCTGAACCCGGAATATCCGACGGTGTTCGAGGCGATGACCGCCGCCGGCAAGACCTCATATTCGATCTTCCACTATTTCGGCAAGGGCGCGACCCGCTGGCAGCGGCCGTCTCGCATAGACATGATCCGG
>CAYPEK010000131.1:0-10773 GCA_964409645.1 uncultured bacterium
TGGAGATCGGGATGCTGCTCCCGAAACTGTTCGCGAAGTTCGTCCCCCCGAAATCGGAGGAGGAACAGGAGCTTATAGTGCTGAAACGCAACATATCGGTCAATATGAAATACAGCACGGGACCGGTCATGGGGCGCTTCTTCGACGGCCTGAAGGAGAAAAAAATCCTCGGTAACAAATGCCCGGAATGCGGGCGCATCCAGCTTCCGCCGCGCGAGGTGTGCGCGGTATGCCGCGTGCGCGTGCCGGGATTAGTGGAAATAGCGCAGGAAGGCATCATAACGAGACTCGAGGACGTTTACTACGCCAGCCCGGACCCGCTCACAGGCGAGACGCGCGAGACACCGTACGGCACCATCCACGTGCAACTCGACGGTGTCCACGGTGACTGCACGTTCTGGCATCTGCTGAAACCGGGTGACCTCGAAGACACTAAAGAACGCGACCGCGTCCGGGTCGTGTGGTCCGATGAACGTGTCGGGTCCATCCACGACATAGCCTATTTCGAGAAAATCCGCTGACCCGCGCGTGAAAGGAGCCTGAAAATGACAAACACAAATACAAACGAACATCCCAACTGCTACGTGGTGGAAGGCAAACTCGCGCTTCCGTACCAGTACCTCGCGGGCCGCGTAGGCAGCAAGTTCATCGTCTCGCTTCGCGACAAGAAGAAGATACTCGGCGTCAAATGCGAGAAGTGCGGCAAAACATTCGTTCCGCCACGCCAGACGTGCGAGCGCTGCCTGTCCGACCTCACAAAAAGCTGGGTCGAGCTTGCGGATACTGGCGAAATCACGAACTTTACCGTCGTGCGCAAAGACGACAAGCACCTGCCCCGCAAAGCGCCATTCGTCATGGCGCTGATAAAACTCGACGGCGCGGACACGCCCATGGCGCACATCGTTGAAGGCGTAGCGCCGGAGAAGGTCGAAACAGGCATGAAGGTGAAAGCGGTTTTCGCGAAAGAACCGACAAACACCATTCTCGACATCGACCACTTCGAGCCTGTGTGATAAGCGAAAGCAACTTAAAAACTGACAAATAAAAAACGGCCCGGAAGAAATCTTCCGGGCCGTTTTTATATTTCGGAACAATTCCTTTTTATTTCGACTGTTCCTCCGGGGCGGGTGTCTGCGTAGGTGCCGGCGGAGTCTGAGGCGCCGGGGGCGGTGTTGTCGCCGGTTTAGTCGCCGGGGCGCTCTTCTGTGTTGTTGTTTTCGTTGCAGCGGTTGTCTTCTGTGCAGCCTGTTGCTTTTTGTCGCCACCGACCACAAACGAGCCCGAGCCGATGACTTTCATCGGAACCGCTCCGGTCTTCTGTCCCGCTGCGGCGGGTTTCTGCTGCTGGGCGTCTTTTTCCTGAATCTGAACCGGCTGCGACTTCTGGACAGGCTGAGCTTGAACCGGCGCCGCTTGTTGCTGTGCCGCGGCTTCCTGTGCCGCTCTCTCTTTCTCGGCCGCATCGATTTCTGCGAGAAGTTCCTCAGCATCCTTGAGGGCTTTTTTCGCTTTTTCGCTCTTGTAACCGGTCAATCCGGCCTTGATCTGTTCGAGCTGCGGTTTGTTCCCGGCAGCCGATGTGTCCAGCGCGTCCGCGTAGTTCTCTATAGCCACATTGTGATCGCCAAGCGACTTTGCAAGGTCCGCAAGCGCGAGGAAAATCAACGGATCATAAACGCTGCTGGCAACCGCGATTTCCTTTGCCTCTTTAAGTTCGCGTTCCGCTTCTTTCAGATACTTGTTATCGTCCTTGGCTTTCTTGCCTTCTTTAACTGCTTCTTCTTTCGCGACCTGCTCTTTCGCCGCTTCGTACGGGTTGCTCTCCGTCTTCTTTGTTACGGCTTCGCCGTTTTTCATCTTGTAGATGTTTGCGAGTTCGTAATGAGGCCACGGATTGCCTGTTTCCACCGCGGCGGCCTTCTCGTAGAGTTTTATCGCTTCGTCCGGATTCGCGGTCTTAGCGGTCGGATCGAACATTGCCTTGTATAGATAACGATATGCCTTCATTTCCGGGTTGATCTCGACGATCTTGTGTTTTCCGCCCTCCCGTTCCTTCTTAAGCCACTCGCTCGCGATCTGCTCCTTGGGTTTGATCCGTATCAGAATCTGCGCCGCGGCAAACGCCTCGTATTCCTTCTTTATCTGATCGTCAGATACTTTCAGCGTCTCGTCGCCTTTGCTTTCTCTGATTTGTTTGATGATTCCGGGTTTTGCGGCTTCGAACTCGGGGCCTTTCGCCTCGCGTTTCGCGCCAAGCAGCAGGATGTGGTAACCGTCGTCGGCAAGAACCGGTTTCGGTGAAACCTGACCGGGTTGGAGCGCGAACGCCGCGTCCTCGACCGGTTTAGAAAGAACTCCGCGCTTCAGCCAGCCGAGACTTCCTCCGTTGTTCTTCGTGGCTTCGTCGTCAGAAAACTCCCGCGCCACGTTTGCGAACGGTTCGCCGGCATTTAGTTTTTTGAGTACGTCCTCAGCTTTTTTCAGCGCATTTTTTTCTTCAGATTTCTTCTTGTCCGCTGCAATCGCGTCGATCGCTTTTGCCTGCAGAACTTCGCGTTTGATTGCCGTCTTGAAAAGATCGTATGTCAGCCCCTGCCGCGAGAGGATTTCCTTGAACTGTTTCTCGCGCTCGTTTTTCGCCAGAACCTTCTTCAGGCCGGTCTCTTCGGTCGCCGGGCCGATGTAAAAGTTCATCTCCTGTTCGATCCGCTTGTTGACTTCGGCGCTGTCCGCTTTCAAGCCGCGTTTTGCCGCTTCCTCGAGCAAAAGCTGCTGCGTGATCATCATCTCCATCACCTGCGACTTCACCATCATGATCGCTTGATACGAGTCGATCTTCATGTTGTACATCATCTCGTAGTTGCGCTTCAGCTTCATGTATTCAAAGTTAAAAATATCGAGGCTGACTTTTTTGCCGTCAACGCTGACAACGGAATCCGGCACGTCGTATTTGAATGCCTTTCCGCCGGCCGGGTTCGACTTCTTCCCCATGTAATACGAGCCATATCCGTAGAAAATGCTGATCCCGAATATGATCGCGAACCCCCAGATGATCAGATGCGTTTTCTTCCTGATTTGTGTGATCCACATGCCGAATCGCTCCTTATGTTGTATGCGCGCGCTTAACTTTTCAAAGTTTGACCGGCCGGGCGGTGATCTGCCCGGGCGTCAGTTTCGCGCCCGTTTTTATTCCATGCCATCTTATCTCGCGCTTGAACTGATAGTCGCCCTTCATTTTGGGTCTCAGTTCAAGTACCTGTTTCACGAGCATGAAGCTCTTGCCGTCTATGTATGTCGTGTTTCTCATAAGATCGTCCTGCAGCGTCAGAACGTATTGCCCTGTCTCCGGGAAATACTGGACTTTCTTTTTTGTGGTCTTCATTTCAACTAAATCCAAAAGTTCGCCGACGAACTTATGCAACTCCACAAATGGGATATCCGCCGCTCTCGGGTCTTTTTCTCCAATAACCATACGGCCGGCAGGTTTGTACACCGTGAATTTGTATTCGCCCTTCTCGTCTTTCGCATAAACGACGATCGTTCTTTTGTGATATCCGTCGAGCGCCGTCATTCTCATCATCCAATCAAGAGACGCCGGGTTCGATTTAAGGTATGCCAATTCGAATTTATCGTTGAATTTATCCTGATGTTTGTTCGTTGCCTTCATCTGAATCTGATTCATATCGAACCGGACCGTGTAGGAATTGATTCCTGAGTACGCCGAAACTACTTTTTCGATTAGGTCCTCTGCCTTTTTGATGACGGCAGGCGCTTGCTGCTCTGCTGCAACCGGCGCCGTCGCTGCCGCCGGTGATGCGGACTGAATCTTTGCCGGAGCGGGTTTCGCTGCCGCCGCAGGCTGTTTCTGCTGTGCCACGGCTACGAAGCAGATTCCCGCCGCCGCCAGCGCTATCATCAGTGTTCTCGATAGTTTTTTCATTTATGATCGACGGTTGCCGGAGTATCAGCTAAATAAATCCGGATGCCGTTTCTCCTTTCCTCGTTCAATTTTCAAATGCTCGTATGCAAGATCCGTCGCAACCCGGCCGCGCGGCGTCCGCTGTATGAAGCCGAGTTTCGCAAGATATGGTTCGTAAACATCGTTTATCGTGTCCTGTTCCTCACTCACGACTGCCGCAAGTGTGTCCAACCCAACGGGGCCGCCGCCGAACTTCATTATTATAGTTTCCAGAATTAAGCGGTCCATTTTCTCTAATCCGACAGAATCTATGTCGAGCATGTCGAGCGCCTCGCAGGTCGCCGCAAGCGTAATTACGCCTCCACCGCTGACCTGAGCGAAGTCCCGCACGCGTTTTAGCAGCCTGTTCGCCACGCGGGGTGTGCCGCGTGCGCGCCGGGCGAGTTCCGCCGCCGCGGGCTTTTCCGTCTCCACTCCGAGTACGCGCGACGCGCGCGCGATGATCTCTTCGAGCTCGCCGTCTTCGTAGAAATCTATGCGGTGAGTGATTCCAAACCGGTCGCGGAGGGGTGACGTGAGGAGCGCCGCGCGGGTTGTTGCACCCACGAGCGTAAATTGCGGCACGTCCAGCTTTATCGTGCGCGCGCTCGGTCCCTCCCCTATGATGATGTCGATCTTGAAATCCTCCATCGCCGGATAAAGCGTCTCCTCGACGATCCGGTTCAGCCTGTGGACTTCATCTATGAAAAGGACTGCGTTTTCGCTGAGATTGGTCAGAATCGCCGCTAGGTCGCCCGAGCGCTCTATTGCAGGGCCTGACGTTGCAGTGATGTTCACGCCGAGCTCGTTTGCGATTATGTGCGCAAGAGTAGTCTTTCCCAGCCCGGGCGGCCCGTGCAGCAGAACGTGGTCGAGCGGTTCGCCGCGCTGAACCGCCGCGCGGATCGAGATGTCGAGGTTCTTCTTCACCTGCTGCTGGCCGATGTATTCGTCGAGACGCGAAGGCCGCAGCGTCATCTCCGCGCGTTCTTCTTCGGTCTTGATCCCCGACACTATTCTCTGCGGTTTCTTGTCGTCCTGCATTCCGGTCTCCGGCTGCGGCGCTGCTTCAGTCGCCGATCAGCAACGCCATCACGGCCTTCTGCGCGTGCAGCCTGTTTTCCGCCTGATCTATGATTATGGAGTTGCCTCCGTCGATCACTTCCTCGTGAACTTCTTCGCCCCTGTGCGCGGGCATGTCGTGCATGAAAACGACGTCGTTCGGGGCGCCGGACATCATTTTCGCGTCCACCATGTAGCCGGCGAACGCCGCCTTCCGCTCCACAGCCTCCGCCTCGTCGCCCATGCTGATCCACACATCCGTATAAACGACATTCGCGTCCTTTACGGCGTCCGACGGTTTCTCGAACACTTCGATGGTGACGCCCTTCTTTTTTGCGTCCGCTTCGGCTTCCGCGAGCAGGTCCGCCGCGGGCTGATAGCCTTTCGGACAGCCGAGCGCGATGCTTATGCCGACTTTCGAGCAGATCGTTATCAGCGACGCGGCAACATTGTTCGCGGCGTCCCCGATGTACGCGAGTTTGAGGCCCTTTCCGCGGCCCTTGTGCTCGTAAATCGTCTGCAGGTCCGCAAGCGCCTGACATGGATGGTCCATATCGCAGAGCGCGTTGATTACAGGCACATCCGCCCATTTCGCCATCTCCGCGACGTCGGCGTGCCTGAATGCGCGGTACACCACTCCGTCCACGTATCTCGAAAGCACGCGCGCGGAGTCCTTCATCGGCTCGCCCCGCTCGGTGTGCGTCGTCGAGGAGTTCATGAACAGCGGCTGACCGCCGAGTTGCTTTATGCCAACCTCGAACGAGACGCGCGTGCGAAGCGAGTGCTTCTCGAAATAAAGCGCGACCGCCATGTCCGCGAGCGGTTTCGCCGCGTTGCGGCCCGTCCGTTTCAGTTCTTCCTTCATCGAAATCGAGAGATCGATGATCTCTATGATCTCGTCTCCCGTGAAGTCGCGTAGCGTCAGAAGATCCCGTCCTTTTAGCCCGCTGCTCATTTGCACGCCCCCTTGCCGCCTCTCGACTTTTCAAGAAATTCGGCAAACAGCCGGACGAAAACGTCCGCCTGCTTCTCCGTAGTCGTGTATGGCGGTAATATGCGAATGATGTTCTTTCTGATGGCGTTGATGAGCATTCCACGCTCGCGGAAGAACCCGGCCGCTTCGGGAGCGTCGCCGTCGAATTCGACTCCGATCATCAGGCCCTTTCCGCGTATTTCCTTAATTTCGGGATACTTCTTCTTCAGTTCGCCGAGCCGGCTTGTTATGTAGTTGCCGATCCGCGTCGCGTTTTCGAGCAGCCCGCGGGACTCGATTTCGTCGAGGACCGCGAGGCCCGCCGCGCAAACCACCGGACCCGCCCCGAACGTCGTCGCGTGCGTGCCCGGAACGAACGCCTCCGCAACCTTCCCCCGCGCCATCATAGCGCCCAGCGGCAGACCGCCGCCGATCGCCTTCGCGATGGTGATCACGTCCGGCTTCACCCGGTAGTGCTCGTAAGCAAACCATTTTCCCGTGCGGCCGAGCCCGCACTGCACTTCGTCGAATATGAGCTGGATGCCGTGCTTTTTGCGTAGCGCGTCCAGCCCGCGCATGAATTTCGGGGCCGCCGGGTAAACGCCCGCCTCGCCCTGTATCGGCTCGATCATGATCGCGGCCGTCTTCTTCGTGATCAGCTTTTCCACCGACTTGAGATCGTTGAATTCCGCGTGCTTGAAACCCGGCATCGCGGGGTCGAAGCCCTGCTTGTACAGCGCGGTGCCCGTCGCCGCGAGCGTCCCGAGCGTCCGGCCGTGAAACGCGTGGTTGAAGCATATAATCTCGTACCGGCCGTCCTTCAGAATTTCCGAGTGATACCTGCGCACTATTTTTATCGCCGCCTCATTCGCCTCCGCCCCGCTGTTCGAGAAAAACACCTTGTCCATCTTCGCGAGCTCGGTCAGGCGCTCCGCGAGCAGAAGCATCGGTTCCGTATAATACAAATTAGACACATGAGACAGCGTTTTGATCTGTTTCGACACCGCCGCCGCCACCCGCGCGTTGCAATGTCCGAGCGAATTGACCGCGAGTCCGGTCAGGAAATCGAGGTAGCGCTTCCCCTCGGAGTCGTAAACGTAAGCGCCGCGTCCGCGCACTATCAGAACCGGCGTCCGCCTGTATGTGATGAAAACATTTTTCTTTTCTTTTTCGACAGCTTCCTTCAGTTTCACCGTTTTACCTTCCGGCCTCCGGGCCGCCGGGCCAAACCGTCTGCCCGGTTTCGTTGGTTTCGCCGAAAATAAAAAGCGTCGGGACACCGCCCGCGCAGCGTTCCCCAACGCCCCGCCATCACGTCATATATTCGGCGTTTATCTTGATATAGTCAATAGAGAGATCACAAGACCAGAAACGCGCGCGCGCGCGACCCAACCCGCAATCCAAGTTTATCATCACGTCCGGCTTCCTCATTATCTTGGCTTTGGTCGGAACCGGCCGACCGAATTCAAATACTTTCGCACCGTCGATTTCCAGCTTCGACCTGTCCGGATCGAACGTCGCTCCCGACGCCCCTGCCGCGCTCACAATCCTGCCCCAGTTCGGGTCCATTCCAAACACGGCCGTCTTAACGAGCGGCGACACCGCGATCGCCCGCGCGATAGTCTTCGCCGACTTCTCGTCCTTCGCTCCGGTCACGTCGATGTGCATCACCTTCGTCGCGCCCTCGCCGTCTCTGACAATGTCCATCGACAGCGCCTTGCAGACTTCGAATAGCCCTTCCCTGAATCTCGCGAGTCCGGCCGTGTCGCCGACGGCAATCTTCACGCCGCTCATCCCGTTCGACATCACCATAATTGTGTCGTTCGGGCTCATGTCGCCGTCAACCGCGATCGAATTGAACGAATCCTCGACGCACGCCACGCCGATTTTCTTCAACTGCGCCGCCGGAAGGTCGGCATCCGTGAAAATGAACGCGAACATCGTCGCGCAGTTCGGCGATATCATTCCGGAGCCCTTCGCCACGCCGCCGATCCTGTACGTGCGCTTGCCGTCCGATACTTCCACCGAGCGCACTTTCGGCCGCGTATCCGTCGTCATCATCGCCCTCGCCGCTTTCGCAACCCCGTCCTTCGAGTGCTGCGTCACAAGCGGGTCGATTCCCGCCTTAAGCAGGCCGACGTCGAGCCGTTTGCCGATCGTTCCTGTCGATGCATGCAGAACCTGCTCCGCCGGAACGCCGAGTTCCTTCGCGAGCGCCGCCGAAACAGCGATGTTGTCCTTCTCGCCCTGTTTGCCCGTCGAGCAGTTCGCAATCTTGCTGTTCACGAGCACGGCGGACACAAGGCCTCCGCTCGCCTTCAGCTTCGAGCGGAATACCGGAATGTGAGCGCCGAGAAGACGGTTCGTCGTGAAAAAAGCGGCCGTTTTGCACGGCGTTTCTGAGATGAACAGCGCGAGATCGAGAGCGCCGTCAGGTTTGAGTCCGCAGTGGACACCCGCGCCGGTGATCCCGGCGACCGCCGCCGGACCGCCGACGATTTCTTTCACGTATCCCTTCGTCATCGTCTTCTTTATTTTGCTCATCGTCATTAGCCTCTGTCGCTCGTCAATTTTTACGGTCGGATTGATCTAAATCTTTTGCTTTTCGTCTTTCCCTATATCCTCGCTACTCGCTACTAACTACTGTTTTATGGTGCCCACGGGGCGTACACGAGGCCGGTTTCCTCCGCAAGCCCGAACATCAGGTTCATGTTCTGAATCGCCTGTCCCGCCGCGCCCTTAATCAGGTTGTCAATCGCGGACACAATCTTCAATATGTTCGTTTCCTTATCGACAAACACATTCATCAGGCAGTTGTTCGTGCCGACGACCTGCTTGATCGACGGGATGCGGCCCGGAGCGGCCACCTTCGCGAACTTTTCGCCCTTGTAGAAGCTCTCGTATGCGGCGCGTATTCGCTTTTCGTCAACATCGCCCTTCAACTGAACGTAGATCGTGCTGACGATGCCGCGCGCGATCGGAATGAGATGCGGCGTGAAAGTCACTTTCACGGGCCGGCCGAGCGCCGCCCGCGCTTCCTGCACCATCTCCGACGTGTGCCGGTGGCCCGTCACGCCGTACGGCGCGAACTCGCCGACCGCTTCGCTGAACAGCAAATGAGGCTTCATCGTCCGTCCCGCGCCGGAGTAGCCCGATTTCGAGTCGATGATAATCGGCCCCTGTACGTTATCCTTCAGACTCGCGAGCGGATGCAGCGCGAGACCGACACTTGTAGGATAGCAGCCGGGGTTGGCGAGCAGTTTCGCCTTCTTGATGTCTTTCCTATAGATCTCGCAAAGTCCGAAGACCGCCTTGTCGAGAAGTTCGGGTCTCGGATGCTTGTAGTTGTACCACTTTTCGTAGTCCGCGGCGTCGCGCAGCCTGTAGTCGGCGCTGATATCGATGACCTTACCGTTCTTCAGGAGCTTGTCGATCATCCCGTAAGATTCGCCATGCGGCAGCGCGAGGAAGAAAACGTCCGCGCCCTTGAAATCGGGAGCGTCCTCATGCGGCGAGAAAGCCAGTCCGGCGGGCGCTTCGCTGTTCGGGAACGTCTCACGCACCGATTTGCCCTTATATGAGTTCGATGTTGCGAACACTATGCACGCATTCGGATGTTTGGCAAGCAGACGGACCGTTTCGAGACCGGCGTAGCCTGAAGCACCGACGATCGCGCATCTTACCGTTTTCTGGGTTTTAGCCATTGTGGAGCGCTCCTTTCGAAAATATTCTGCAAAGCCGCCGTCGGAACAGCGGTTATTTCAGCATTTTTCAAATCCCGGCTGGTTCACGCCGTTTGGGTTTTCACCCCGAAAGCGCAAACATGAGCCGTGGAGCCGGTCGGAAAAACAAATTTAAAATATATAACACGCCGGGAGCGCGACACGACGCGCATACCCGGGCCGGAAATCCGCCGGCGGGAACGATTAACGTTTGGAGTACTGGAATCTTTTGCGAGCGCCGGGCTGCCCGTATTTTTTGCGTTCCTTCATGCGCGGGTCGCGCGTGAGGTGTCCGCCGTCGCGCAGACGTTTGCGCAGAGATTCGTCCATCTGCACAAGAGCGCGCGCAATTCCCAGCCGGATCGCGCCGGCCTGACCCGTCACGCCGCCGCCAACAGTCTTGGCGATGACGTCAACGCGGCCTTCGAGCCGGGTGTCTTTGAGCGGTCCGAGTATTTCGAACGTGTGTGAGGGACGGCTGAAGTACTTCGACATCTCATTGCCGTTGATCGTGATGGTGCCTTTGCCGGGGACAACCCACACTTTCGCGATGGCCTCTTTCCGGCGGCCCGTTCCGTAATACTTTTCTGCTGCTTTCGTCACGATCTATTGCCCCCTTAATCCATGTTAACTTTTTCAGGTTTTTGCGCGGCGTGCGGATGATCCGGTCCTGTATAGACTTTCAGTTTTCGGATGAGCACCCGGCCGAGCTTGTTCTGCGGCAACATGCCGCGAACCGCTTTGCGTACCAGAAATTCGGGCCTTTTCGCCAGAAGGTCTTTGTACTTCGTCTCCCTCAGGCCGCCCGGATAGTTCGAGTGGTGGTAGTAAATCTTGTCTTCAAGCTTGTTGCCGGTCAGCTTGATCTTATCGGCGTTGACTATTATCACGAAATCGCCGGTGTCCACAGCGGGGTGGTACGTCGGTTTGTGTTTGCCGCGAATGATCGTCGCCGCGCGGACCGCCAGACGTCCGAGCGTCTGCCCTTCCGCGTCGAAGATGTAATACTTCATCGGCATTTCAGCCTTCTTCGGATACGTTGTCGTCTTCATCATGCC
>CAYPEK010000132.1:0-10694 GCA_964409645.1 uncultured bacterium
ACGTTATTTTGTTCGGCGTCCCCGCCGCCGCTCCGAACAGCAGCAGTTGCGTCATCACCGGGCCGGAACCGCTGACATTCGTCGCCAGCATCCCCGGTGTGTCCACCGTAGCATTCAAAGTGCTCACGTTCAGTGTCGTTGTCACTTCAGGAGTTCCGGTCGCCGCCGCAGAAACAGTAATTTCATAAAATATGACCGTTTTGCCGGAATCCTTCGGATATCTTGCGGGCAACTCGAATCCGATTTCGCCGGGAAAAATTCCCTGCACGGCAAGATGTTTCCGCGGCGTCATCATTTTGTACGCCTGCTCGACGGCGCTTCCCACGGCTGCACTGTCAGATTGGGGCCACGCTCCGCTTGTGTCCGGAGCCAACGTCTGCGCCTGTGCGGCAAACGCCAGCAACATCGCTGCTGCTACCATCATTAGCCGTTTCGATAACTTCCTCATCGATCTCTCCGCTTTGTTCGGAAATGTCACATAAATACTAAAACCACCATTATTAGAATATGTTTAAAAGGTCATAAATTTCAAGTCGTTAGTCAAACGGGCGGCTGTACGCCCGATTGAATTTGCCATTTTCCTTTGTTACACTTGTGCCAAGATGCAGGAAAATACCTCGAAATCACATCGCCGCGACAGACTGCACATACGCACGGGGATACAATGCAACAACCGTTGCATCTTTTGCGTCGATGGCGAGAAAGATAAGAATTCCAAGGTTGACTGGGTCGCTCTGAAGAGAACCATAGAAACTGAACTCGACGAAAATCGCGGCATCGGCGCCGTCTCGTTCACAACCGGCGAACCTACTCTGAATCCTTTTCTCCCCGATTTTGTGCGAAGGGCTAAAGCGCTCGGCTACGCAAGCATCTCGATCGTAACGAACGGAAGAGCGTGGGTCGATAAACACTTCTGCGAGGAAATGGCGCAAGCTGGCATTACGAACATTGTGCTGTCAATTCACGGACCCGACGCCGCCACCCATGATATGCTTACAGGCAACGAAGGTAGTTTCGCGGAAGCGTCAGCCGGGCTCGCCAACCTCGCCGCTATCAAAAAGCAGTTCGGCTTCCATCTCGCGACGCAAACCGTGATAAACAAATTCAATGTCGGAAAAATTACGGACATTATAAGGATGTCTCTCGCGGCGAACGCCGATGCGGCAGTGTTCGCACCGATGGAACCTCGTGGAAACGGACTCGACAGATTCGACGAACTTGCCGCGCCGTATCCAGCTATGGGCGACGCTTTCCGCGCTGCCCAAGATGTGCTCGGCGAAAACGCGATGAAAAACAAAATCCGTTTCGAGCCGGCGCCGCCCTGCATTTTCAGGGGAATCGAGTATATAATCGGAGATATGACGGTCGCAAACGTGAGAGACAAGGAGACCGGAGGCAGAGAAGTGCTGCGCGCCGAGGACAGAACAGTAAAAGGACTGCTGTGCGCTTCGTGCTTGCGGGAAAACACCTGCCCCGGAATATGGAAACTTTACTCGGATAAGTTTGGTTGGGATGGTTTCGAGCCTTTCGTGGAATGATATGGCGGAAAATAAGATAGCTGAAAAAAAAGACGACTTCATGAACGACGTGCTGCGACTCGGCTTCGAGTGCAACGAGAAATGCGTCTTCTGCAATTTTACGCCCGAGTCGGAACCGGCCTTCCACAGACTGACCACCGACGAAGCAAAGGAGTTCGTTAAACGATTCGCCGCATCCTCGCACAGCGAACTTTCAATCTCGGGCGGTGAACCGACCATCCGCAAGGACCTGCTTGAGATCATCTCTTACGCGCGCAATCTCGGAGTGCGCCAGATTCAGATACAGACTAACGCGGTGATGATCGGCGAACGATACGCCTCGGAACTCAAAGAAGCCGGCCTCACGGACGCTTTCGTTGCGTTCCATTCGCACATTCCCGAAATTCAGGACAAGCTGACCGGCCTCGAAGGTTCATTCGATAAGGTTGTGCCGGGCATCAAAAACCTAATCGCCGCCGGGGTGAGCACGGCTGTGAACATCGTGATCACCTCCCACAACTGGCACGATTTCCCCGGCTACATTCGTTTCGTACACGATAATTTCAAAGGACTCGCGCACCTTTCGATGGCCATCGTACAGCCGCACGGCAACGCCCGCAAAGACCTCTCGCTGCTGCCGCGATACAGCACGATCGCCGACTCGATCAACGCCGGCCTCCGCCTCGCCGACGAGCTTGGGCTGCGCATCGACAACCACTACTGCAGCCTGCCGCTTTGCTTCTGGGACCCCGCCGCCGTCAGCGACACTCTCGAATACAAGGAGAGCATGTTTCTCAGACTTAACAACAAAGGCGAGTCGATCGACAGGCGCATCGCCATGGTGGTCAAGGACAAGCATCAGGGGCCGAAATGCGCGGATTGCCGCCTGAAGAATTTCTGCTTCGGCGTCTGGGACGAATACATCGACCTCTACGGATTCGACGACATCGACCCGAAAGATATTTCTCTGAAGTTTTGGGGATAATTACAGTTCGGGCACGCGCCGCTCACTCGTCCCGACAGCCGCTCTTCATCGTACTCGCAAACAGATATTTCTTCACCTTTTTTATATCCCTGAAATAATCGTAAAGTATGAACAGATCGTACTCCCGGATCGCCGTTTCGTAGAAAATGCCCTTTTCCTCGATCTTCTTCAGAATAGTTTCGCGCGAGTATCTTATCGCTTCCTTTTTGCGGTCCCAATTGTATCCGTCTATCTCATCGTAAGCGATCGATTCCTGCCCGGTGAAAATGACCTCTTTACGGCCGAGGAGTTTCACCTTTATTCTTTCCTCGTCGAGCATCACACCTTCGTTAAGATAAAAACCGTTGAAGCAGCCGATCATGTCTATGAATTCCGCGTTTTTATCGAGAAAATCGCACGTGATAGCAACATCCTCCGTCGTCTCGTGGAAGAACCCCGCGATCAGGTTTACCCTGTTGATTATGCCCGCGTTGTGTGTCGTCCTGAGCGCTTGCGCCGCCTCAGCGCCCGTGAATCCCTTGTTGATGATTCCAAGCATTTTGTCACTCGCGGATTCGAGCCCGAAGTTGAGCAGGATACAGCCCGCGCGCGCCATCTTCGCCGCAAGCGCTTCGTCGAAAAACTGCGGCCGCGCCGAATCCGTCCACAGTATGTCCAGACCCGAGTCGATGATCGCATCGCAGAACTCGTTGCAGTATTTGTAATTCATGTTGATCGTCGTGTTCCAGAACATGAAATGCCGCGTGCCGTACCTATCGACTATGTTTTTCAACTCACGCACGGTCTTCTCCGGCTTCTGCATATCGAGAAAATTACCGAACCCGCAGAAAACGCATTTGTACGCGCAGCCCTTGATGTTGTAATAAGGCAAGTAAAACAAGCTCGCGGCGCCGGAAATCTCTATCGAGTCCTTTTTCAGCAACTCCACAACCTCGGGCGAGAGCGGCTTCTTGTACAAATCGAGAGGCACGTCATCGAACGTCGGACACGGCCTGAACTTGAGCGGCAAAAGCTCCTGCCGGTTGCCCACTATCGTCCCGTTGTCCTTGAAGATCAGGTTGCGCACGAACGAATGCGGTCTGTCGCCGAATTCGAGTGAGTCGCATAGTTCGAGCATTGCGGTTTCGCCGTCGCCCGCTATAACAAAATCGACCAGTCCCGGATAGTCGGCCAGCGTCTCGCGAGGCCGTATCTCGTCCGCGACACCGCCGAACACGATCTTTATGTTTGGATTCAGTTTCTTCAGTTTCCACGCCAGAAGCAGGGAGACATCCAACTGGAACCGCCCGTAAAAATCCACTATCGAGAAGCCCACCACATCGTATCCGGCGGCACCGCTCAACGACATTATTTTATCTATGAATTCCGACATCTCCGGCGGCATTATGCGGCCCTTGAGGCACTCCGAGACGTGCGGCGCGTCCGTTGCCGGATCGAGTCTCACCCCGTTCTCCGCGCAAAGAATGTCGAGGTCCTCCTGATGCGCTTCGAATCCGAACTCGCGCATATACGCCGTCATACGCGCGGTTCCGAGCGACGGCGCATACATCCTGTCGCCCTGCACCCTGTATCTCGGCGGATTGACAAACAGCACTTTAAGCTTCTTCCCGCCGGTGGGCCGGTCGAGGTCGGACAGTACCCGTTGCGCGACTTTCCCGGCGGCGAGCATGTTCCGCAGAGACACAAACGGCTCGATACCGCCGGATACAAAATCGAGAAACGCACGCACCGCTACCCGCTCACGAGGGACCGGCGCCTGATCCAGCGTCCTTATGAACTCTTGCTTTTGGTACCGAAGGCTCTCACGCCCGTCGTGTATCTCCAAGCGCAGTTCGCCGTCATCACCGAAAGCCGATACCGCAAGCTTGCCCACCGTGCGTTTCGATACCGGCGCGGTCAGCTCTATCGCGCCGAACACGCCGCCGCCAAACACACCGTTCCACTCAAACCACTTCCGGGTGTATTCGCTGCGAACCGTACCGGCGTTCGATACGCCTGTCACATCCCCCGCGAAACGCTCCAAAATAAACGCCGGTGTCCGTATGAAGGAGCCTATTGCGTCCTTCAATTTATTTTCATCCTCCGGGGGAAAACAACTCAGCACCACCCTGATAAATTGCGGTTTGCCTATCTGCCCCCTCTTTATCAGCGTGAACCATTTTAAAAATCCGGCCGTGAACATTTCCGGAATGCCGACTGTCCACGTAAGGCCCGCCGCCGACACTTTTTTCTCGACGTCTTCCCAGTCATTCGACAGGCCGACCGGATCGCCGGCGAACATCACGTGCAATTTCTTTTTCAGACAGGTCTCGATTGTGTTCGCCGCGATTCCGTACGACGTATCAATCAGAACCGCCTGCGTTTCATTATCAATTATGCCGCTACAGACCTCCGAGCGCGTGTCCGCCGACACCGCATCAGCAAACGCCGCCGCCCTATCGTCCTCGGCGACTATCGCCAACCTTATTTTTTTGTCCGCTGCAGTCATTACGTATTAACCGTTGTAATTTTCGATCGCCATTCTTGCGGTCTGCATCGCATGTTTCCCGTCAACAGCATCCGAATACGGATGAATATCTCTCGAAACGAACTCCACGAAATACTTGATCGTGTTGTCGAACGGGCTCGACGGCTCCGCCGCCGCCGCGCGCTTGCCGCCGTCCCCGCCTTCCATGAAAAGTGTTGCCTGCCCCGACTTCAGCTTCCACGAAATCGCGCCTTTGGTCCCCTCCGCGCGTATCTCCTTCTGTAGTCCGCCCGGCCGGTCGCCGTCTATCTTCAGCAACGCCTCCACTCCGTTCTCGTACCTGATCGTCGAATCAACCTTCTCATGATATCTTCCCGATGTAAGTTGTTCCGTTCTCGCCTCCGCCGGTGCGGCGCCCGCTATCTTGTTCACTATGTACGACATGTGGATCAGCAGATTATAGACGCGCTCGTAACTCTCCTCCCTGCCCTCTTCCGCATTCACAATCCCTTTCTGCTCATCGCCGGGGCTGACATCGCGACCCGCCTTGATATAATGACAGCGCTCAACCTCGCCAATGTATCCTCTCTGTATCGCCGTCATCAGCTTCAGAATCCCGGAATCGTAAAGGTCCGTGTGCGCCACCATGAGCTTCGCCGAAGCGCCCTCGGCGAGCTTGCAGAGTTCCTCCGCTTCATCCGGCGTCTCCGTCATCGGTTTTTCGACAATCGTATGCATTCCGAGCCCGAGCGTGTACCGCGCCATTCCGAGGTGGAACAGCGTCGGCGCGCAAATACTGACGAGATCGGGCTTCGTCTCCTCTATCATCCTTTTGTAATCGGTAAACGTCTCTATGCCGTAATCGTGCCGTATTCTTCCGGTGGTCGATTCCGAACGTGCCGCCGCGCCGACAACCTCCACCACACGGGTTCTCATGTACCCGTCTATGTGGCGGCGGCCCATGTAGCCCGCGCCTATGACCGCGGCACGATATTCTTTCACCGGTTTGTCCATAATTTCTATCCAAATGAATCTTATTGTCGATGCGATACGAGTGTCAAGGATAACCGCCCGAACCCTCCCCCTCCGGCCGCCGCGCATTTTACTTTTCCCTGCGATTCGGTATTATTTATTGTTGCGTTCGGAGGTTTGAGAATGATTGTAGGAATTGTCGGCGTGCCGCCGTGGGACATAATGAGCGACCACATTCGCCGTGGCGACGTCATCGTCGATCTCGATGAGCCGGTGGCGGAGTTCCCCGTGCGCGACATCTACCTCCCCAACGCGTACTGCTCGATTCTCAAGCGCGTGGTGTCGAACATATTCTCGATGCGCGAGGCTGGGAAACTCGACCTCGTCCTCGCCTCCGTCGGCAAATGCAAGTGCGACGGCATGCGCAACATCGCCTCGTGGCTCGAGCTCACGACCGACATTCCGATCCGCAAAGTGGAAAACGAAAACATGCGCGGCACCGGGTTCCCGATTTCGAAGAGCGGGCTGCCGCTCACGCGGAAGGTGGAGCTGATCGTCAACTCGGTGTTCGAGCCGCTGCCGACGGGCCTTAAAATCAGAGAGACAAAGCCGGTGTGCGGCTTCTGGGGCGTGCCGCCTTTCGATTTCCGGATTCTCGACCTGTTCCCGGACAACACGCACATCTACGGCTGGACCCGCTGCGTAGAAAACAAAACCCCGGCGGACATCGAACTCGAATGCACGGCTGATCCGAACGTGCCGACTGTTTTCTTCACGCAATCCTTCTGCCAGAAATCCTCGTTCGCGTTTAACCTCGCGCGCAAATACGGCGGGCTGTACGTGGAGGTGGACAAAAAACTCTCGCACTCGACGAAGGCAAAAATCGAGGCGTACCTCGAATTCAACGTGAACAGGAAGAAGAAATAAGCACGGCAATGAAAAAAACGGCGGATAAAAAAGCGGCACGGGTCCTCGTCGATTGCGGCACCAGCTACGCGAAAATATATTATGCCGATACGCATCGCAAAGCCATCGTTCCCTCCCGATCGGTCCTGCGCCACCCAGAAAAATACAACATCCTCGCATCGACCGGCCATGTCCGATTCAAAAGCTCTAAGCGGCAGGTCAACGAACTCGTAGCACTCGCGGAAGGAGCGCTCGCGATGATAGGCGACCGCGACTTTACCGTGCTCGACTGCGGCGCGCGCGATGTGAAATATGTAAAAGTAAAAAACCGGCGCATCTCGGGCATGGACTGGAATACCGAATGCGGCGCGTTCACCGGGCAGGTCATAGAATTGCTGGAGAAATATTTCGATCTGAATCCGAACGCGCTTCCGAAACCGGACGACCGGCTGTCAGTCGTGTGCGGAGTCCTCGGCATGACGGCGATGTTCGACATCATCTCACAGGGCATCTCACACGAAGAGGCGTTCGCGCAGTTTCTCGGCGGCGTCGCGTTCAATTGCGAAACTCTCGTCGGACGGCCGGACAGACTGTACCTTTCCGGCGGCCTCTGCAACAATCAGGGATTCATCGACAGCTTCACATCGGAAACAATTCCGCTCGGCCGTTTTGTTTTGATCGAGGGACTGAAAAAAATGAGCAAGATTAAATGACAACCAAGCCGTTAATATGCGAGTTTGTTTTTGGAAATTGTTCTTTAAAATAAAAGTGGGCCCTGTTTGTGAGTTGAAGTAACCGGGCCCGAAAGCAACACCAAAGAGAAAATAAACCAGTCACTTATAATATTAATATTTACCGCATAATTGTCAACTGGGTAAAAAAATAAAAGTTGTTAAATCAAAAAATGGCTTTAATCAAAGCATTATTTGCCTTTGCCACTCTTTTTCTTTTTGCGAAATAAGTCTGCGTACGTGTCTCTGAACAACACCGCATCGTCCTCGATATTCGGACTCTCACATATCACACGACCACCGGCGTCGAACTCCTTCAGCGCCTGTAGCACACCTTTATAATTGAATTCCGATTTTTCGGCTTCGAGATGTCTTCGTTCGCCCTTCGCCGTGTATTCGATGCCCGACAAGTGGATGTGCAGTTGCTGCAAAGCATCTCCGCCAAGTTCGTCGCCTATTGTCTCCAGCAGTCGGCAAAAATCGTCTTTATCGTTATGGCAACCCGCACATCGCGCGTAGTAATGCGAAAAATCGATACACGGAAGCACGCCCTCAACCTCGTGGCTCAGCCGTATCAGTTCCTCGACCGACCCGAATTGTGAAGGTTTGCCAGTCAGCTCCGGCCTCAGTTCGATATGCCCGAGTTTTTCCTTCACCAGTGTTTCGCGGATTTCCGCCAAGTGATCCCTCACTTTAATGTAAACCTGTTCCGGATCGTCTTTCGTGTAAAACGCCGCATGAAAAATCACGCGATCGGCACCCGCGGCGGCACCCTTCCGCGCCGATGCGAGAATCCGCTGAACGCTCGCGGCTTCCTTCGCCTCTTCCTTCGAATTGAGATTTATATAATATGGCGCGTGGACACTCAGTCGAATGCCGTTCGCCTCCGCAGCCGCGCGCGTTTTCGCCGCTTGCTCCGCCGACATGTTCGCGCCATATACAAACTCGATCTCCATGCAGCCAAGGCCGAGCTCCGCACAACGCAATACTCCGCCCTCGCTCGTCTGAAGCTCCGCGCTACGCGCTATCCCTCCGGGTCCGAAAAGCAATTCTCCCATATCCGCAACCGGACTCAGGTCCGGATTTCCTTTCTAACCTTTTTCCTGACCGATTCGACTTTTCCTTCAAGCCGCTTTTTCGCGCCCTTCCTGTCGTCGATCGTTATCGTCGTGATCACGCGGGGCGTCATCCGTTTCACGAGGTCGTGGCATTTCTTTATCACCGCCATCACCTCCGCCCAGTCGCCCTCAACAATCGTACCCATCGCTGTCAGCTTGTAATCGATGCCGCTCGCATCGACCGCCTTCACAACCTTAGCGATTATCGGGCTGATGCTCTCGCCCTTCCCCATCGGTATTATCGTGAACGTCGCAAGCATCTTCATCACCTCGTCCGACAGTTTTTTCCATTATATAGAATGCGGGGCATTAAACAAGCAACCGGAAACCGGCGACTATCTGATTTATCTCTTTTTTTACATTGTAGGGGCACGTTGCAACGTGCCCTTACGCAATTTCGTTCTAATTCTGCTGATACGCGTTCTATATTCTTCTTTAAAATAAAAAGCGCGGCCGCGATGCTCCGCCGGCCGCGCCATTTTCGTTCTGTCTGTCAGATCAATACTTGTAGAAGCCTCTTCCGCTCTTTCTTCCATGATAGCCGGCAGCCACCATCTGCTTGAGCAGCGGGCACGGGCGGTACTTCGGATCGTTGTAACCGGTGTACAGGCGTTCGAGCACGTTCAGCGCGACGTCAAGTCCGATCAGGTCAACAAGCGCGAGCGGCCCCATCGGGTGATTCATTCCGAGCTTCATTCCGGTGTCGATGTCCTCCGCGGACGCGACGCCTTCGTACAGCGCGAAAATCGCCTCGTTGATCATGACCATGAGCAGGCGCGACGTGGCAAATCCCGGATAGTCGTTCGCGATGATCGGCACTTTGTCGATCTTGATCGTCATGTCTTTGACCGCTTCGGTGCATTCGTCGCTCGTCGCGTAACCGCGAATGATCTCGACCAGCTTCATCAGCGGAACCGGGTTGAAGAAGTGGATGCCGATGACCTTTTCCGGGCGCTTTGTCGCCGCGGCGATCTCGGTGATCGACTGCGAGGACGTGTTCGTCCCGAAGATCGTCTTCTCGGGCATAATGCCGTCGAGTTCCTTGAAGACTTTCTTTTTCAGCTCGATGTTTTCGTTGATCGCTTCGACCACGAGGTCGCAGTCCGCGATCCCGTCGTTTGTTGTGATGCCTTTAATCCGGGCGAGCGTCGCGTCCTTGTCGGCTTCCGAAAGCGAGCCTTTTTTCACCATGCGTTCGAGGTTCGTCTTGATCGTGTTGATTCCGCGATTCACGAACTCGTCGCTGATATCCTTCAGCATCACGTCATAACCCTTCATCGCGAACGTGTGCGCGATTCCATTCCCCATCGTACCGGCCCCGAGAACTAGCACTTTCTTAATTTCCATCTTCGGCCTCCTGAATATTTTGTATTTCTTTTGTTTGCCGTACAGAGGTGATATTATACCATGCCTTGTGAATTTTTAAACAATCTATTTTTTCACGCCGGAAATGGTTACCGTTACTCGTATCTATGTCCTGAACTGCCTGAAATCGGGTTTGCGTTTTTCGAGAAAAGCAGTCATGCCCTCGACGAGTTCGGGGTTGCCGTACGTCGCCGCGAGCATCTCGATCCCGTGCATGTATGACGAATAGAGTTGGTCGCTCTCATAGTTCATCGATATCTTCGAGATGCGTATCGACTGCGGGCTCATCTCGAGGATTCGCCGGCACATCTTTTCTGTCTCCTCTTCGAGATGCCCGTCCGGTACAACCTCGTTCACCCAGCCCATCTCCTGCGCCTCCAGCGCCGTGTACCGCTTGCAGAGGAAGATGATCTCCTTCGCCTTCTTGTCGCCGACAAGCCGAGGCAGCAACTGCGTGCCCGCCAGCACCGGCGTGCTTCCCACCGTCGGCCCCACCTGACCGAACTGCGACTTCTCCGTCGCTATCGTCAGGTCGCACACCAAATTGATCTCGTTCCCGCCGCCGCGCCAGTTGCCGTCCACCGCCGCGAACACCGGCCTCGTCTCGCTACCTTTTATTGTAACCATCTTAAA
>CAYPEK010000133.1:0-10689 GCA_964409645.1 uncultured bacterium
GCAAACCCATGTCAGCGATATCTCCCGCGCGGCGTCGGCTTCGTTTTTGAAACTAAATTCCACGAGAACCGCGGGAAGCGAGGTCGCGAAAGAATCCTCCCGCACAACAGGCGCAAACGCCGAAAAAGAAATTGTCATATCGGGAATGCCCACGCCGGATAATTCGGCGTTTGCCACCGGCCACCTGCTCCGCGGGCCGCTCTTTCGGGTCATCTCCGAGTCGTTCACTGTTACGTCGCCCTCGCGGAATGTGAAGTAGCCTTCGGCGACCTGTTCGAGCCATTTGCCCTGCACGGGCGGATTGTACATGATGCGGCCGAGCAGTCTGCCCGATGCGGGCGACTCGGCGCCTATGCTGAAATTCGCGACCGGGAAACCGCCGTCGGATTTCTGCGCAGACTCCGCATGGCACGCCGCGCCGGCGGCAAGAACGATAACCGCCAATGATAAAAACGCTGCAAAAACAGATCCTGAATGTCCATATAAACATTTTTTCATGTCGATTCCCCGCGCGCGTCAGATGCAGACAATTATAGATGGATTTTTCTGGGATTTTCGAGGGGGATGCATTTAGTTAAGCTTTGACGAGGGTGAAAACAGGCAATTCCGGCCGACAGTTCCACCTGAATTTATGGATGAAACCTATCCCGCGGGAAATGTAAACGCGGCAATGTGGCCCCTCGACCAATCCCGAAGCATATTTCTGCCCGTAATCAGACGGCAAAATCGGTGCGCCATACAACGGAAGCACCACCTGCCCTCCGTGCGTGTGGCCGCTTATCATGAAATCCGTCCGATAGCCAGCCGGCATCACCTCGGCGTAATCCGGGTTATGCGACAATAGTATCCTCGGAATATTTTCAGGAACACTATGATACGCCTCATCTATCTTCTGCGTGTCCTCCCAAACGTCGCCCACTCCGGCGAAACAGATTTCCTCACCGCCTTTGCCGATCAGCACATTCGTGTTTGTTAAGTCCACAGCGCCCGATTTCCTCAGATATTCGCGCGTCATCGCGGCATCAGTCCAGTGATCGTGATTCCCGAGAACCGCCAGCTTGCCATATTTCGCACGAAGACTATCGATAAGCTCCATCACCGGCGGAATGTCTTTTCTTTCGTGCGAAACATAGTCGCCAGTTAGCACAATAATGTCCGGTTTGAGCGAATTTGCCGACGCAGCCACCCTCTTCAAATATTCGTATCTGACACCGTCCCTGCAGTGAAAATCTGTCATGTGCGCGATTCGAAAACCGGAAAAACTATCGGGCAGGTCCGCAATAGGGATATTAACATTAGTGATTTTCAAATCGTACGTGTCAAACTTGAAAGCCGCGATCCCGCCACCGACCGCGACCGCGCCACCTGCAACAGCGACTATTTTTTTCAAGAATTGCCTTCTGGTAATTAATTTATCCGCGGGCTGTTCAACCAATTTTGCTTAATCCTTATTTACGTGCAAATATTAACAAAATATCCAATGAAAAAGGCCGTGATCGGAATCGAACCGATGATAAAGGTTTTGCAGACCTCTCCCTTAGCCACTTGGGTACACGGCCGTTAAAATCAGCTATCAGTAGCGAGTAACCGGAAAAGTCTAAAAACAAGAACTCCGAATATTGACTTCTCTATTCGCTACGATAGTTTTTACTGCTTTTTTATTATACCACCCCATATCCCTATGTCATATCGCGTAATCGAACGCTTTTTCCGCCACGGCGCACCTGATCTTTTCTTTCTCGACTAAATCCCCGAACGTCACCGCGTCGAATACGCCTGATATCGCTTTCCCCATCTCCTCCCATAGCGGTACAAAAACGCACTCCGCTTTTAGAGGACATTTCTCTTTCGGCTTTTCGCCCATGCAGTCCACCGGCTCCTGCAATCCGTTGAAATACCTCAGAATCCTGCCGACTGTCAATTCGCCGGGCTGCTGGATGAGATAGTAACCGCCTTCGCTCCCGCGCTTTGAATCCACAAATCCGCCCTGCTTTAACTGGCACAGGATTACTTCGAGAAACCTCGGCGGAATGGCCTGCTCACTCGCGATGTCTGATATTTTAACCGGCTGCGTGCCGTACCTCTTCGCCAGTTCAAATACCGCCCGCATCGCGTATCTGCTTTTTTTAGAAACAACCATTCCGGCACCTTGTCAACCAAATCTATAGAGATGGTAATGCGCGCCCGCTTTTTTGTCAATAAAAACTATTTTTGCGTTTGTTCAATTGGCTATATTACTAAATGCTCGAATTATACAGGCTTATGCAACGTAGATGACGCGGATGGCTTCTTCGTACGAAGTGATGCCCTGAATGATCTTCTTGATGGCGTCCTGCTGGAGAGTCTGCATGCCGGTTTTGACCGCGAGTTCGCGCAGTTTGACCGCGCTGACTTTCTTAGCGATCATGTCGCGGAACTGCTCGTCGATTGTCATCAGTTCGTAAATGCCGATTCTGCCCTTGTAGCCGAGGTTGGAGCAGAATTCGCAGCCGCCGGGTTTGTAGAACGTGAGGTTCTTGCCCTCTTCAATCGGAATGTTGAGGGACTTCAGTTCGACATCGGTCGGCTTGTACGGCACCTTGCACTCGGGGCAGAGCACGCGGGTGAGGCGCTGCGCGAGGCAACCCACGATGGACGATGAGACGAGGAACGGCTCGATGCCCATGTCGATGAGACGGGTGGCGGCGCTGGGAGCGTCATTCGTGTGGAGAGTGCTGAGAACAAGGTGGCCCGTGAGGGCGGCCTGAATGGCGATTTCGGCGGTGTCCACGTCGCGGATTTCGCCGACCATGATTATGTCCGGGTCATTGCGGAGAAAAGAACGCAATGTGTTGGCAAAAAGCACTCCGGCCTTCGGATTCACCTGCACCTGATTGATGCCGACGAGCATGTATTCGACCGGGTCCTCGACTGTGAGGATGTGCCGGGAGACGTTGTTCAACTGGTTGAGTACCGAGTAAAGCGTCGTGGATTTTCCGCTACCGGTGGGGCCTGTGACGAGCAGCATTCCGACCGGGCTGTGCATGACTTTCTCGAATTCCTTCTGGACCTCGGTACTGAAACCGAGGCGGTTGAGCCCGATGAGAACGCTGCTTTTGTCGAGGATGCGGAGCACGATCTTCTCGCCGTTCTGCGTAGGGAACGTAGATACGCGGAAGTCGAACTCCTTCCCCGAGACGAGCAGGTTGATGCGGCCGTCCTGCGGGACGCGACGCTCGGCGATGTTGAGGTCGGCGAGAACTTTGATGCGGGAGAGCAGTCCCGGCTGCACGTTCTTGGGAATGCGCTGCACTTCCTGAAGCACGCCGTCCACCCGGTATCTGACGCGGACGTCCTCGCGCTGCGGCTCAATGTGGATATCGCTGGCACGCATGTCGATGGCTTTGACGATAATCGCGTTTACGAGCTTGATCATCGGTGAGTCCTCGATCAGCTCCTTGGCCCGACTCATCGATATATCATCTTCGTCATCGTCCTGAATCTGCTCGACCGCGTTGGCGTCGATGCCCATTCTGTGAAGGCTTTCGAGTGCGCGCGCGGTGCTTTCATCGACACCATAGTTGGCGTGTACTGCGAGAAGCAGCTGTTCCTCCTGTGCGAGCACAGGTACAACATCAAGTCCCGTTGTAAGCTTGACTTCGTCGAGTGCAAATATATTCAGCGGGTTCGCCATCGCGAGGACGATCTTGCGTTTGTCCTTGCTGATGGGGATAACTTTATGTTTCTGAGCAACATGAGGCGGGAGACCCTTGGCGATCGCCGGCACTATCTTCACACGGGAGAGATCGACGAACGGGACACCGAGTTGGAAGGCGTACATTTTCAGGACGTCCATCTCGGTAACGAAACCGAGCCCGATCATTATTTTGCCGATCAGCTCATTTGAGGAGCGCTGAATTTCGAGTGCATCCCGTAGCTGTTGTTGCGTTATAAGGCCGTTTTCGATCAGGAGTTCGCCGATCTTCTTACGGCCGCTGGCTTTCTGAGTGGGCGACTGCGTGCTCATGCCTCGTATGAAACCCCCGTGTCGAAGAGTACGCGCATGCATTCCTCAATGCTTGTCGTTCCCGCTATGACCTTGCGGATGCCGTCCTGCTGGAGTGTGTGCATTCCTAGTTCAAGGGCCTTTCTGCGTATGGCGGGCGCCGACGCTTCATCAGCAATCAGCAGTCTGAGCTCGTCGTCAAGCTCCATCAGTTCGAACACGCCGAGACGCCCCTGATATCCCGTTTCACGACAGAACTCGCAGCCCTGTCCGCGGTAGAGTTTTGTCCCCGGCGGTATGCCGAGCCGCTGGAGCGCGTCCGGCGGAGGTACGTAGTCGATCTTGCATTCGGGACATATACGACGCACGAGCCGTTGTGCAAGCACGCAGATTACCGACGAAGAGACGAGATACGGCTCGACACCCATGTGAAAAAGCCGCGTGATCGTGCTCGCGGCGTCGTTTGCGTGAATCGTAGCGAGGACAAGATGGCCAGTGAGCGACGCGTGGACGGCAACTTCAGCGGTTTCCTTATCGCGCAACTCTCCCACCATGATGATGTCCGGGTCTTGCCTGAGCATCGACCGGAGAGCACCCGCGAATGTCATGCCCGCTTTCATATTGACCTGCCCCTGCGCAACACCCGGAAGCTGATATTCAATCGGGTCCTCGATCGACGTAAGGTTCCTATCGACCGAGTTTAGTTCATTCAATACGGCATAAAGGGTCGTTGTCTTTCCGGACCCTGTCGGCCCGGTGGAAAAGATAATTCCGTATGGTTTCGTAATGAGCTTTTTGAAAACATGCATGTCTTCCGACTCAAAGCCGAGTCTCTCGACGCCGATCAGGATCGCCGATTTGTCGAGGATGCGCATTGTCACTTTCTCGCCCCATACCGTAGGGAGCGTGGCGACACGAAGATCGATTTCCTTACCTTCGACCCGGAGGGGAATACGGCCGTCCTGTGGGACTCGCCGCTCGGCGATGTCGAGTTTCGCGAGTATCTTAAACCGCGACACGATCGCGGCGTGAATCTTGCGCGGGAACTTCATTTCCTCATGCAGAACGCCATCTATCCGGAATCGGATGCGCACAGTCGTCTTGGTAGGTTCGACGTGAATATCGCTCGCGCCGTCCTTCACCGCCTGCATTATGATCGAATTGCTGAGCTTGATTACGGGAGCCTCTTCGGCGGCCGCCTGCAGCTTCGTCGTTGTCAGCGTTTCCTCTTCCTCGATCGCCTTGACCTCTTCGTCTTCGGCGACTATCGTGTCGAGGATTTCCTCCGTGCTGTCGAGCTGGGTATATAGCCCTTCGATCTTCTGCATTATCATTCGCTCCGATGTAAGCATCGGATTGATCGTGCAGTTCGTTAGGGACCTTATGTCATCCGTGGCGAACACATTCAGAGGATTCGCCATCGCGAGGTTGATCTTATCTCCGTCCTTGCTGACAATTACAACTTTATATTTCTCAGCTAAATGCCGCGGGATCGTCTTTACAAGCTTTACGTCGAGCTCTATCTCGGACAGGTCAATGAACGGGTAGCCGATCCCCTCGGCGTCCGTTTTCACCGCGTCCTTTTCGCTCAGATAGCCCTTTTCGATCAGGAACCTGTCGATGTCGTTCTCATTGATCGCCCCGATCGATTCATCAATCTGAGACTGCGTTACAAGGCCCTTCTTGAGCAGTGTCTTAATGTATTTTTTTGGTGGAGTCAGCATTCCTTAGCGTCCCTGATCGAGTTCCTTTATTCCGGCGTCCCACATAAGGCTCACCGGCGGTGTCAGCCCCGTCCAAATCTTGAACGCCTCACGCGCCTGAAAAACCAGCATCCCGTATCCGTTTACAATACGGGCGCCTCTCATTTCGCCCTCAGCGAGGAACCTTGTTTTCGCCGGCCTGTATATCAAATCTACTAATGTCTGGCCCTCGTGAACGAAACTTGTCTCCAGCGGTGCGGGGTCCGCTTCTTTCAGCCCAAGAGACGTTGCGTTAATTAATATAGCACAATCCCGCAAGAGATAAATAGCTTCGTTGTCAGAAAACCTTACAGCCCTCACTTCCGGCGCTCCGGCGGCCGACGCGACCGCTTCCGCTTTCGCGTGCGTCCGGTTCATTATAATCACCTCGCCGGCGCGCGCGTCCTGCAACGCACGAACAACCGACCTCCCCGCGCCGCCCGCGCCGATCATCACCACACGCTTTCCGGCCACCTCCACTCCTGCCTCTTCAAGCGACAGCCGGAAACCATCCACATCCGTGTTCAACCCGGTAAGCGTGTCATCATTCCGCCGGATAACATTCACCGCCGACAACTCTTCGGCATATCCTTCGAGGCCGTCGAGATAGTCGATAATCTCGACCTTATGAGGCACAGTCACATTCACACCGCGAAAACCGAACGCGCGCACGCCTTCCGCGGCCTGCGCGAGCGACTCCGGCGGCACAGGCAGCGGCACATAGCACGCGTTAAGCCCGAAATGCCCGAACGCCGCATTGTGCATCGCCGGCGACAGCGAATGGCCCACCGGCCACCCGATAATCCCATACAACTCAGTTTTCGCGTCTATATTCATCAACCTGAGTCCGGCTCCGACACCGGAGCCTGAATTATATTATCCGCTTCATGCACTGCGCAAATTAAATATTACGTTTCAGCCGGACCCGATCTCATCTGATTCTTATCGTCAGCATGCCGCGGGGGCCGATCGTGTCCTCGATCAGCAAACCGCCGCCCGGCGCGCGCTTCGCCGCAATCCGCGTCGCGCCTTCTTCGAGCAGGTTCGTCCTTACTGCCGATCCGGCCTTTAGAAGCGGCGACACCGTTACCTTCACCGGCGTCTTTTTTCCGTCCATCTCCTGCAAGCGCACTATTATTCCGTTGCCGTCGTCGGCAGCCTTCACTCCGAGCAGCCGCACATTTGCCGGCGAGACGCTTATAAATTCCGCTTTCCCGGTTCCGGCCCCGCCTTTTTTCACCCATGACGCAACCAACGGGTCCGAATACTCGCTGCCGAATCTGACGATATCCGAGTCCGCCGCCCTGCCCGCAACACTCGTGATCGCGTACCTGAACGTGAACGCCCCACCCTGCGACGCTTTGTAGTTCGTGTGCCAGTAATTGTTCATTATGTACGAGAACAATGTCGTGTTTTTCAGCGGCATCTTCTCGCGGTACGAAAGAATCCTTATCTCCTCCGGAACCACGAGCGGCGCGTCCGGCGTCGAGAACAGCACCGATACCTGATCGCCCACCGCCGCCGCCGCGTCCTGCATCGAGATCCAATCCCGCATCGCGCCCTGCAACTGGTCCTTTTCGGACTCCATCACACCGCCTGTCATGTCGTACTTCAGCACTCCGCCCGGCGACCTCATCGGGAACGCGAAATAAACTGCTTCCGTTTCGAGAGTTTCCTGCTTATCAATCCGGTTCACAAATTCGATCCGCTTGACGTTGTCATACAGCCTTATGCGCTGTGTTATCAACGGAAAATTCTTCGTTTTCCCCGTAAACACGACTTCCGAATACAGCCCGTTCGGCGCGCCTGTTTTCGCGCCCGTGCATTCCATCCGAATTTTCTTGTCGGCGGATTTCTCCAGCACATACACAAACTCGTTCATCGTAAAACCGTCCGCCGCATCAACAATCTCCTGCCCGGCCTGCTTGTCGAAGATCGACGTCACGCGGCAATTCGCGCCGTCCAGCGTGATTTTGTAATATTTGTTTTCGAGCATTTCCGGCGCGGGGGACGCAGCCTGTGCGTCTTGTCCCTTAACAGCAACCACTTCATAATATTTAATCCCGACACCCGGCATTTCCGCCGCGTTGATCACCAGTTCCGGCTTTCCGTCCGCGCCCGCGGCTATCGCCGATGCCGCGGCCTTCCCGGTTGTCGTGTCGTAAACTTTGTATCCTTTTCCCGCTGCCGCCGGCAGGCGCACATAATCGGATTTTCCGATTCCCGACGCGTTCATCACCGCCAGAATCGTTCCGCCGTGTTTCGCACGCGGCGCGAATTTCTCCGCGAGCGGCCCGAGCAGATTCTTCGCGGCCTCAAAACGCATCGGCAGTTCCCACGCGGGCAGCTTCTTCAAGTCCCACTGCCCCAGCGTCTGAAGATTGAACGGCTGCCTCACGCTCATATCCGCGCCCCATGTGTGCTCGTCGTAGAGGTAAATATCCTCCTCCGCCGCCTCTATCTGCTTTTTCAAAGCCGCGCCGCCGCCGAACAGCCTGCCCGAGAACGCCGCCATCGCGCTCACGAGCAACTGGTCCCGGTGCGCACTCCGTGCAAGTATCGTTTCCCATGAAGTGGAACCCTCGCCGTCCTCCCACGAACTCGTCCAGTCGCCTTTCAGCAACGGCAGCGATTTTCCGTACTTACCGTCAAACTCGCCGAAGAATTCCGCCGGCGTGCCGATCACCATTTTCGGGAACGCCCAGCGGCTGTTCCAATCCTCGACGACCTCCGGGAGCAGTTCCGCCACCGGCCCGTCGTCCGTCGTGTCGCCAAGCGTGCGGAACGGCAGGACATCATACGCATAATTTTCGGCATCGAGTTTATCGAGGAATGCGGGCAGTCGCCTCTCGACATCGTCCGCACTCAACGTGAACCCGTAGTTCCAGCCTTCCATATAACTCTCGAAACTGTGATAAACGATGATTTTTCCGCCTCCGGGGCCTTCCCACACAAACGCACGCGGGATGCCTTTCAGGCAATTCTTAGCGTGATCAGCATTCAGCGCCGGATAAAAGTATTTTATCCCCGCGCCCGAAAGAACGTCCGGCAACGCAAACGTGAACCCCGGCACATCCGTCATAAGCGCGGTTTTGAGCTTGACGCCCGCCTCGCGCGCAACCTCGTTCGATCTCAGGAAGGAGCGGATCAGCCACTCTGTCGGCGTAAGCTGTGTGAGGAAATTCATGTACATTGACGTCAACTCGATGCGTCCGTCTTTCATCATTGCGAGGAACCGGCTTCGTGTTTCCGCAGGGTCTGCTTTTCTGTACGCCTCAACCTCCATGATACCAACCGGCCTGTCGTCGTATCTCGCGCTTATAATCTCAATCACAATTCGATCTACATTCTTTCCGCCCACCGGCACAAGCAGACGCTCGCGGTCGGCGCCCATCGGCCCGTGCAGCGACGACTCCAGCAGCTTCCCGCCCGCCGACAGTTTCAGCCTGAAATAACGAATCGGATTATCCTCCAACTCGCGGCCGTCTCTCACGGCGATGTATTCCAGCTTCTCCGGTTTCGGGAACTTCAGTTCGATACGCGCCCGGCTCGCCGGCACCACCGAGTTCCAGCCGATCGGCGACCCGTCCACCGCATGCCGTTCGTTCAGAGTTTCCTTGCCCGACGACGACCCGGTCACTTTCGCTTTGTAAGCAACGTTCCTCAAATACAAATATTCCTTATAGAACGAATCCGGCACGCTCCTCGTCAGCGGCGTCTCCGGAAGCCAATTCCCGTATTCCTCCCACAACCCGATGTTTCTGTTCAGCATCCACTGCAGCCACGATATTTCGGCAGTCCACTTCATCTGTTCGCGGTCGCGCCTGTCCGCAATGTCCATCGCCTGCTCCAGATACCGCTTCTGGTCGATCAGAATGTTCGACTGTAAATCGGGGTAGCCTATATCGAGATGCGAATGAGCAATCAGATAAATCTTCAGATGCCGCACCGGGCCGAGCTCGACATTGCTCACTCCGAGCGTTTCTCCGCCCGTGGTCAGCGATACCTTCGCCGTCGTCTTCGACTTCTGCTCCGGCACACTCAACTCAAGATTAAAAACGCCCGGTTTGAGCGCAAAATTCTTTCTCAATTCCGTTCCGCCGATCGATGCCTTCAACTCGACACTCGTTTCCGCGCCGAGAAAAACACCTTTCGCGCGGATCAGCCGTCCGTAACCGTCGCCGCGTTTTACGAGATACGGCGGCGAATCCACTCGAAGCTCCATCACAGCGAACTTAGACGAGTCCTCCGCCGCCTCCAATTTGATGAAATCGTATATCAGCCACGATCCTTCCTTGATCGTAAGCGTCAGCTTGTTCACGCCCTTTTTCAGTGATTTCGACGGAAAATAGTAACTTATGACCGTCGCTACGTTCGTGCCGGTGTTCGACGGAAACGACAACACGAGTTCCGGGTCACCGCCGCGCGGCACCGCCTGCGATACGGCGTCCCCGTTCAACGACGCTTCGAGCAGCGGCATTCCGCCGCGCCATACACCCGCGAAACCCACCGTCAACGCGCAGCCGCCCGACGGCACATTATCTATATTGAAAAGGATATCGAGAGGCCGCTCACGCAGACCGCCGAAACCATCGTCAGGTCCGGCCTGCAAGCCCGGAAAAACATCCTTTTTCAGCTTTTCGTTCGTGTCGAGAATAAACCGGCCGCCTGTCCCCTCAGGATAATCCACCATCCAGTTTTTCGCCGGCTTGGTCGAAAAATCCGAATACGACGCATCCGGCTTTCCGAGCTTCCACAGCACCTTGAGATTTTTGCTTTCCGCCGCTGCGGGCGACGCGTAAATCAACGCCGCAAGCGTCGCGCATATCAAAGCGCCCGCAAACATCCTGTTAAGCTCCGGCCTTCTCCGTTTCGCTCTCTCAGGCATCACTTTATCCCCTTTATTCATTTATCGATGCAAAACATTGCGACATGGAACTCCGCCGGTTCCGATGTACCGAT
>CAYPEK010000134.1:0-10514 GCA_964409645.1 uncultured bacterium
CACGTTTACGTGCGGCTTCGTTCGTTCGTATTTCTCTTTGCCCATCTCAACCTCCTAAGGACTTAGTTATCTTCCATTAATATAAAAATGAGCCATCGACCGGAATCGAACCGGTGACCTCATCCTTACCAAGGATGCGCTCTAACCGTCTGAGCTACGATGGCCGCACTATACAAGCGGGAGACGGGGTTCGAACCCGCGACAGCCAGCTTGGAAGGCTGGCGCTCTACCAACTGAGCTACTCCCGCATCGCGAGGCGCCGCTCGACGCCCGCCTATTATGGATGGGGATGGATTCGAACCATCGTAGGATTCCTCCAACGGGTTTACAGCCCGTCCCCTTTAGCCACTCGGGCACCCATCCGTATTGTTTAGTGCCTGCCTCCCGCTCGTTTCTCAGAGCCGGCGATCCGATTTGAACGGACGACCTGCTGATTACAAGTCAGCTGCTCTACCGACTGAGCTACACCGGCGCATGACAAAACGCAAACATATATTCTATGGACCTCTTTATCCCTTGTCAATATCTGTTATTAATAATGTTATATTATAAAAAACAATGGTTTATCTTGCAAATAACGTGATAATTCCGCTCAATATATCCCTGAGTCCGATTGTTCTGATTTTGAACAAATGCTTCAGAGCCATCCCCGGCCTAAGATAAAACCTCGCGAATGCCTTCTTCTGTAATCTTATTATATCATTATTACTTACACCCTTCGGCAGGAACGCGGGCGGCTTCCCCCTCACCGGATAGTTTGTAAATCGCGCCCAGTCCGTTCCGGCGTCCATCTCCCCCGATGCCTTCAATTCCTCGTATATCTTCGTGCCCGGGAACGGCGAAAACACCGTAAACTTTGCAAACTCGATGTCGAGACTCTGCGAATACCTGATCGTTTCCTCGATTGTTTCGACCGTGTCGCCGGGAACTCCGATCATGAAAAAGCCGATCATCTGTACGCCGGCCTTATTCGTCATCGCCACCGTCGCCCGCGCCTGATCCATCGTGAACGTCTTACGTATCGAGTCCAACCCCTCCGCCGATCCGGTCTCGAAACCATACATTATCCTCGATAGGCCAGACTCTTTCATCGCCGCGAGCATCTTTTCGTTCACGAGGTCCACACGCGTCTCCGTAATCCACGTCATCTTTTTCTGGAGGCCGCGACGCAGCAGCTCGTTGCTGAACGTCAAGGCCTCTTCTTCCGAAAACGGGAATATCGGATCGATGAACGACATCTGAACGTATCCGAACTCATCATGCAGAAACTCGAACTCGTCCGCTATGTTTCCCGCCGACCTGCGGCGGCGCTTGTGCCCCATTATTTTCAGCGAACAGAAATTACACCCGTAAGGACAACCGCGCGACCCGAGCACGAGCGTCCCCGGCTCCCTCACACGCGCGAAATTGAATATCCTGTATCTTTCGAGCGGAAACAGATGCCACGCCGGGAACGGAATAGTATCGAGGTCTTCTACATACGGCATCGGCTCCGTAACAACGGTTTCGTCTCCTCGAAAAGCGATTCCTTTTACCCCGCTCAGGTCCGAACCGGACTGAAACGCGGCAGCAAGTTCGGGAAAAGTTCTCTCTCCTTCGCCGATAACCACCGCATCGGCGAGCCATTCATCTATTATTTCCTTATAAAATATACTCGGATGAATATTGCCGAGAACGACTTTGACTCCCGGATATTCCTTTTTAATCCATCTCGCAATCTCGTATGTCCGCGGCGCAGTCATCGTCACGCACGTCAATCCTATGATATCCGGCGCCGTCTTCTTAATATGCCCGGCCAGAAGCGTGTGATTGCCGCCCGTTGTGTAGTCGTCGTAAATTGAAACAGGATAACCGGCCTTTTCAAGCGCCGCCGCAACATAAGCGAGACTGATCGGCGGCATCGGCGACAGGAAACGCTTATACTTTCCCGCAGTCGATTCGGAATCGGTATATGGATTTATCAGAAGGATTTTCATCGCGATTCCATCCCGCCGGCAAGCTGTGTTGTTTGCCGTTACGCAACCAGCGGCGCCGCACGCTTACTTGCCGGCGCTCTTGCGCCTCATCATCTCGAAAATCAGAATTCCGGCAGCCACCGAAACGTTAAGAGATGGAAACTCACGCCTCGTCGGCGCCTTCACCATGTAGTCGCACTCCTCGCGGATCAGCCGCGATAGTCCTTCGCCCTCGCTGCCGAGAACAATCACCGAAACGTCCCCGAGGTCTTCCTCAAAACAGTCCTTTTCCGCCCGCTCGTCGGCTCCCGCGATCCAGCAGTCCCATTTCTTAAGTTCCACGAGAGCATTTCTCAGATTCGACACCATCACAACCGGCACTCGGTCCGCGCCGCCGCGCGATATCTCGTAAACTGTTTCCGTCACGTCGCAGCAGCGCCTGTTTTCAATTATCACCGCGTTCGCGCCCGCCGCCGCAGCCGTCCTCAGTATCGCTCCGAGATTGTGCGGGTCCTGCACGTGGTCGAGCGCAATTATAAGCGCCTTTTTCCCCGCCGACCGCACGGAATCCCTTATGTCGTCGAGCGAAGCATACTCGTAATCCGCGCAGTTTGCCTCGATCGTGGGCGGCCGCTCCCAGCGCTTCTTGTCCGGTATGACATTCGGCAACTCCTTCACCGGTACACCATTCTGCCGGGCGAGGCTCACCATCTCTTTTACGCGGCGGTCATCCGCAACTCGCGGATTCACCGCGATCGTAAATACCTTGCGTCCCGACTTCAACGCCTCGATTATCGAATTCTTATCTGTGAGTTTCATCTATATCTCCGTATCCATCAGCGGCGGGAAAGCAAAACAACCGCCTGTGCCGCTATTCCCTCAGAACGGCCTATCGCACCGAGCCCCTCCGGCGACGAAGCCTTCACGCATATCCGATCCGGTTCGATTTCCAGAATGCTCGCGATGTTGATCTTCATTTCGGCAAGATACATCGATACGCGCGGCTTCTGCGCGATTATAACCGAATCCGCATTCGCCACCTCGTAACCGCGAGCGGCCAGCATCTCATTCACGCGTTTCAAAAGTATCGTGCTGTCGATGCCTTTGAACTCCTCGGCATCGTCGGGAAAAAATGACCCGAGGTCTCCCAGTGCGGCCGCTCCGAGCATCGCGTCGCACAATGCATGTATCAGGACATCCGCGTCGGAATGCCCGGCAAGTCCTATTTCATAAGGAATCGTAACGCCGCCGAGGCGCAGTGGTCTGCCCTCTTCAAACGCATGCGCATCCCATCCGATGCCCACACGCATCATTTGTCGGGCTCCCCGTCGTCGTCTTCGTTGCTTTCTGTCACTTTAGCGAATATAAGGCGTCCGGCCACCGTCTGCATGACACTGTTTATCTCCACAGGAACCGCGTCGCCGACAAATTTGTCTCCGTGTTCAATGACAACCATCGTACCGTCATCCAGATACGCGACACCCTGACCGTGCTCCTTGCCGAGCTTCACTACGTTCACGTCTATTTTTTCGCCGGGCATTATAGATTTCCTCAACACGCGCGCCATTACGTTGAGATTCAGCACCCGCACGCTGCGCAGACTAGCTATCTTCGTCAGGTTGTAATCGTTCGTTACTAGAATACCGCCGATTGTTTTCGTGTAATTAACGAGCCTTGCGTCCACCGCCGTCGGCTCTCCGGCCCTCGGTGGCGGCAGGTCCACAACCTCCATTACCACATCGTCAAGCTCTTTTATCTTCGACACGATCTCGAGCCCGTTACGCCCGCGCTTTCTGCGTCCGGAATCCGAATCGTCCGCAATACCCTGAAGCTCGTTCAGCACTATGTCCGGCACAAACACCTTGCCCTCGATCAGCCTGTTCTTGAAAAGATCGAAAATCCGCCCGTCGATGAGTACGCTCGTATCCAGAACCTTTGGAAGCGCAGCATCCGTGCGGTACGCAATCGATCCCACGACATTACCGCCCCACAGCGAAACACGGCTGAATATCAACACCCCTATGTATCCGAAAATAATGCCGCCAAGAATCGACAGAGTCAGGCTTAAGCTCCTCATCTTCGGCAGAAAAAGCCAAACCGGGAAAGTAACGAGCACTGAAAAAAAGAAGCCCATCAGCAACCCTACAAATCCCGACGCGAGTGAATGCGGCGAGAACCTCATCATCGACCGCAGCACTTGCTTGTGCAGTTTTACCAGCCAGTTCTCAATATAAGGCGCCACGAGAAGGCCGAGCAGAAATCCCGCTATCAGAAACCCTACCCTGTTATACAACTGCATCGGCTTCTCCGGCTCGTTCATCTCATTTAAAAGAAACGACAGAAAATAAAATAGAGTAATTCCGGAGCCGAAGCATATTATCTTGATGAAAATTGAAAACACTTTATTTCAACCTCGTCAAAAATCCTTTTCAATGTCTCATTCGTACTTAATCTTTCAATTTTAGCATCCACAGTACTTCTATTCAACATTACTCCGGATGCATAACCTGCTATTCGATTATTCAGGGATATGTCGCCACAATGAAAAAAGGGGAACTGTTTGTTCCCCTTTTCCAATGCAATTGCATTGAGGTAAGCAATAAGAACTTATTTCTTTTTCTTTTTGGCCGCCACTTTTTTCTTCGGGGCCGCTGCCTTCTTAACAACTTTTTTTACTGCCTTTTTCGCTACCTTCTTCGCCATAGGACACCTCCTTCCTGATTTAAACTTGACTATAGTTGCATATACTACTTTTTATTTCCAAAATGTCAATACCTTGATAATATTTTTTTGTACTATTTTGTACTTTATCTAACAATGTGCTTCCTTTATTCACTTTCACCACTTTTGTTTACTATTATGATTTTTCGCTACATTTACACACTTATAAATACAACACTTTTTTAATACGTGTCAAGCTATTTTAAAAATATCTTTTTTTATTTAAATGGGTTTTTGCTTTTGACAACGCGGTTTTATGCGAACTTCAACGCCTGTTTTTATTGGAATATTTGCCAACAGCTCACTTTCAAGCAACTTGCTTCCGAGTCAGTGTAACCTCATTCAAACTTGTACATTTCGGATTTTTTACTATGACAAACCCTGTAACTTCTTCCCTATTTTCACAACTTCGACAATGTCCCTGTAAAATGTGGTCAGGCATTTACATTGCAGCTAATTCACCATTTGTCACTATATATATATACTATATTTTTGTACAGATTATACCCCCTCCAACAACACGATCTCCATTATAAATTACCGCCGACTGTCCCGGTGATATAGCTCTTTGCGGCTGTTCAAATCTCACTCCATGCAACTCTCCGCCTCGGTATATCTCACTTGTTTTTTCCACAATCCCCTCATACACCGCCCTCACGGACGCCGCGTTAAACCTGATCTTTATCTCTATTGCTTCACCCTTTTTAGGCGGCTGAGTCAAAAAAGTTGCGTCACGGAAATACAATCCCTCCGCATACAACTCTCCCCTGTACCCCGCCACTATTATGTTTTGCGCGGCGTCAATATCGACAACATACAATGGTTCAGGCGCGCTTATATTAAGCCATCTTCTCTGACCTATTGTGTAGTGCGCAATCCCTCTGTGCCGGCCCATCTCTATTCCCTTTTTGTCAACTATAATGCCCGGCACTGAAGTCCCCGGCCTCATTTCCTCTATCAGCCTTATATATGAATCGCCTCCCGCGAAGCATATCTCCTGACTTTCGCTTCGAGACGCTGTCGGCAGTCCTTCCTCCGCCGCGATGCGCCTTATTTCATCCTTAGTCAGCTCTCCATTTGGGAACACGCTCGATTCGAGCGCCGCAATACCGATCGAATATAAAAAATACGACTGATCCTTTTTGCAATCCGCCCCTCGTATTAGTTGCGTTTCGACACCATCTTTCACAATCCTCGCGTAGTGGCCGGTTGCAATTTTTTCATAGCCCAACCTCTTTGCCGCTTCGAGCAGCGCGCCGAACTTTATCTCCCTGTTGCACGTCACGCATGGATTCGGTGTTTCGCCGCCTAAATATACGTCCACAAATGGTTCCACGACCCGCGATCTGAACGTTTCTCCGAGATCAACACCGAAAAAAGGGATCCCCAGCGCATCACATACCGAACGGGCCGCTGTTTCAGCGGGTTCACTCCCGCCACCTGCGACCGGTCCGAATCCACTAAGTCCCGAAAACAATCTCATGTGGAATCCGGCAACCTCGAATCCCTGTCGCATGAGCAGCAACGCCGCCGCGGAGCTGTCCACCCCGCCGCTCATTGCCACCGCTATTCTTTTAACCATACCGCTAACTCTCCAATCGGCTTTATTTTAATAGACTTTTCCCATACCGTCGCCTTCCCGAACCATGTTTAAATTTTTCAAAACCATCTCAAGTTCAAATAAAACCTGCCGATACTGTAGATAAAAATACACGGCGAATGAGGTGGAGTTCGCAAAAGATTGATCGGAAAAGAAGGTGGTCGGAATGAACATTACTTCGACCGGTTCAGTGGACTATATGTCCACAATCATTCAAAAATCCAACAACACGCGCGGAGAAACACTTATACAACTGCTTTCGGCTCTGAATGACGCGGAACGCGCTGTGGGTGAACCGCTCGCAAACATCTCTGAAGTGAAGAAAGTTGACATCACAGCATAACCCGACACTGCGTTGCAAACAAAAAACGGGCACTTAATATGCCCGTTTTTTTTATGCCGATAATCATTGATATTGATACGCTTTAAATTGCTCCTTTATTAAGCTCACCGCTTACTTCCATCGCGCAGAACTCACCGCACATTGTGCATGTCTTATCCTTTTTATTCTTCTTACCCTTCAAACCCTTTTTCACTATGTCAAACTTTTCGGGATCGATGCCGAGCTTTTCCTGAAGGTCCCAGTCGAGCGCCTTCCTCGCGGAGGACATCTTCTTATCCCACGCGCGATCCGATAGCTTCACCACGTCCGCCGCGTGCGCCGCTATCCTCGCGGCCATCACACCATCCCTGACATCCTTAGGTTCCGGCAATCCGAGGTGTTCCGTCGGCGTGACATAACAGAGAAAATCCGCACCCGCCCACGCCGCTATCGCACCGCCGATCGCAGATGTAATGTGGTCGTAACCGGGCGCCACGTCCGTCACCAACGGGCCGAGAACATAATACGGCGCGCCTTTGCAAACCGACTTCTGAAGTTTCACATTCGGCGCGATCTCGTCCAACGGCATGTGGCCGGGGCCCTCGATTATCGCCTGAACTCCCGCCGCGACCGAGCGCTCGCACAATTCGCCAAGCAGCAACATCTCCTGTATCATCGGCCGGTCCGATGCGTCCGCGAGACAGCCGGGGCGCAACCCGTCGCCGAGGCTCAATGTCACCTCGTGTTTACGGCATATCGCGAGCAGCCGATCGTAATGCTCGTACAGCGGATTTTCTTTTCCGGTGCGTGTCATCCACGCCGCTATAAATGAACCGCCGCGGCTCACAACCCCTGTCACCCGTTTCGTTCTTTGCAGTCGTTCGAGCGACGTCCGCGTCAGCCCGCAGTGTATCGTCATGAAATCAACACCGTCCTCCGCCTGCCCTTCGATCACATCGAAAAGCTCTTCGACGTCGAAATTGATCGTTCCCTTGCATTTGTTCACGGACTTCACGAACGTTTCATACAGAGGTACCGTCCCCAAGGGCTTCGGGCACTCCGCGAGTATAGCTTTCCTGATGCCCTTGATGTCGCCGCCCGTGCTGAGGTCCATCACAGCGTCCGTTTTCGCGTCCAGCGCGGCTTTCAGCTTCTTCATTTCGAACTTCAGCGAACATTTATCTTTCGAGGTGCCGAGATTTGCGTTCACTTTCGTCCGCAGCTTGTTCCCGACGGCTTCAAGTTCGATGCCCTTTCTGCCGTTGTTCCTCGGAATCACAATCCGTCCCGCGGCCATTTCCTCACGTATAAACTCCGCGCTGACTCCCTCTTTCTTCGCGACTTCCTTCATCTCTGCCGTCACAATGCCGTTCTTCGCTTTGTCTAATATCGTCATCTGCTTCACGCTTTCATTTTTGGATTGGCACAACCCGCATGATTGCCGTAAGGCAACTCATTTCACGACGCCCTTCACCGGACTGCTCGGCGACGCGTGGTCAGTTCTCGGAATTCTTCCGGCGTTGTAAGCCAGCCTGCCCGCCTCGACCCCGAGCTTCATAGCGGTCGCCATCACAACCGGATCGTTCGCTTTCGCTATCGCCGTGTTTATCAGCACCGCGTCAGCGCCGAGTTCCATCGCCTGCGCCGCATCCGACGGCACGCCCAGCCCTGCGTCCACAACAATCGGCACCACTCCGCTGAAACGCTTTATCATCAGCTTGATGAAACTGAAATCGATAATGCCCTGCCCCGATCCGATCGGCGACGCAAGCGGCATCACGGCGGCCGCACCGGCGTCTATCAGCCTCTTTGCGACTATCGGGTCCGCCGTCGTGTACACCATCACCGTGAAGCCCTCCGACGCGAGAATCTTCGTCGCTTCCACCGTCGCCACAACGTCCGGCAGCAGCGTTTCCGGGTCGTTTATCACTTCGAGCTTCACGAGGTCGTTGATCCCCGCGCCGCGCGCCAGATGCGCCACCCGCACAGCCTCTTCGGCCGTAGCGCAGCCCGCCGTGTTCGGAAGCAACGTAAAACGTTTCCTGTCTATGTAATCCAGCAGCGATTCCTCGTTCGGATTATCTATATTCACCCGTCGCACCGCGAACGTGACGAGCTCGGTGCCGGACGCCTCAAGGGCCTCCTTCATCACCGGAAAAGTCGAGTACTTGCCCGTCCCGACAAACAAACGCGATTTAAACGTGTACTTCCCTACTTTCAGTTCCTTATCCTCCATTTTTTCCACCCCCGTTATTTATTTCAGCCGCCGCCGACGAACCGCACTATTTCGAGTTCGTCGCCCTCGTTAATTTTGCCTGAATCATGTTCTTCTTTCTTCAAAACAACCCTGTTGAGTTCCACAACGGCAGCCTGTTTTTTCACGTTCAGAAAATCGAGCAGTCCGCTCACTGTCAGACCGCACGGAATCTGCTTTTTGCTTCCGTTGATCGTTACCTCTATCATTTTCGCAGCGTCTTCCGCCATACTTTTCACCCTGCTATTTAATTATATTGATTTGGACTCTCTGATTATTCCGTTGATCTTTTTCAGAACCGACTTCGGATTCTTCGCGCCCGCAATCGCCGAAATCATCGCCGCGCCGGACGCCCCCGCCGCGAAAACTTCGCGCAAGTTGCCGGGCGTGATCCCTCCGATAGCGACAATCGGCGTCTTTCCCGATTTCGCCGCAACGCGCTCGATCAGCTTTGGCGTCACCGGTTTGCCGCCGGGTTTCGTTGGGCTGGCGAATATCGGGCCCACCGCGAGATAATCAGGCTCCATTTCAAGGCCGCGCATAGCCTGCGCGTACGAATGAGTCGAGAAGCCGATCCGCAACCTGCCGCCCGCAATCTCCCGCGCCACCGCCACCGGCAGGTCGTCTTGCCCAAGATGCACAACATCCGCTCCCGCCGCCAACGCAATATCTACTCGGTCATTTACAACAAAGAGCGATTCCCGCCTTGCGAACATTTTCGCTGCCTCGGCCGCTCTCGACAGCCGCTCGCCGTCCTCGCAGTCTTTGTCCCTGAGCTGAATCATTCCGACACGTGCATCGAGCAGCTCATTCAGGAGCCCGTAATCGCCGCCGGCGTTGAGTTCCGAATATCCTGCCACCGCGTAAATGAACGGTCCTTTCGGAATAGTGCGCGGGCCGCCATCAGAGTAAATATATGCGGCTGCCTCGCGTTCGAGATCGTACAACCGGAACCGCAGCGCGCCGAATTTCGACGCCGCTGTCGGAGCAACCTTTTTCGAGACTTCTTCGAGCACGCGAGACGCTTCCTGCGCCCGCTTCATGTTCGCCGCTGCCTGATTCCCGCCGTCCGGCCTCTTAACCGCGGGCGCATTCCGCGCGACATCGCCCTGAGAATCCCGCGCGGAAACGAGCGCCTTCGTGCCGCCCGGAACCATCGCAGCGGCCTGCCTAAGGCCATGCCTCACCTCGCGGAACTTCGCAGCAAGTTTGCCGTCGTCGTGCAGGAACCGCACAACATCCTCGACAACGCGAACTCCCTCGACCGCACGATTGAGGTTGGCGTCGAGAATCCGCAGTGCGTCTCTTTTGTCTTTTTCAGCCATAAAAAAACCGTTCGCACCGGGGGCGGAACGGCTTATCTTTCTCGCTCTGCCGCGTTCCCTACGCCGGTATTAACCGGATCAGGTTCGTGGGGTTTGTTCTCAGCCGTTCGGCACCCCCAGCGGAGTTTTCAGTATAACACCGGCCCCGCCGTTTTTCAAACCTCGTCCACGACGAGTAAATCGACTAACTTGCATATTCAACACAGAGGCACAGAGAACACAAAGAAATTGCAGAAATAAAATATGTCTGTACTGATGGCTCTGAGTGGCCACCAACAAACAAAAAACGGGCGATTTTTCATGATCGCCCGTTTTTAATATCTGCGCGTATCTGTGT
>CAYPEK010000135.1:0-7408 GCA_964409645.1 uncultured bacterium
GTAAAGAAATAACAAACCCGTCGCCGGGTATCTGCGAGTTGCCGTATTTGAAACCCGTCACGCGCTCGTTCGAGACGACGATCTCACGGCCGAAGTCGTTCGTACGCGTTGTGAGACCGAACTCCGGCGTGTACACAAGTGCCTCGTTGTTCCGCCGCCTCCGGTTCATTCCCCACAGGAAAAAGTAGTCGCCCGTTTTTTCGACGTAGATAATCCCGCGCGTTTTGGGATACCCCATCAGCGGGATTTTCTGCTCCGTCAGCCCGAACGCGCTCCGGTATTTGTGCGAGAAATACACCGTGCGGCCTCCGATCATCATGAACCCGACCGGAAACGGGTCGCTCGAACTGCGGTTGAAGAACGAACCGTTAATCGCCGCGACCGCGTTCGTGCGCCGCGCTATCGACCCCACCGTCTCGAGCGAATCGAGCCTGTTGTTCGCGAGTATCGGCTGCACCTGTATGCCCGGCTGCTCCAGATTAACTTTTGTAACATAAACCACAAGCGGCTGCCCGTTAATAGTCATCCGGTGCTTCGTGTACACCACACCCGGAGCGACGACTTTGCCCCAGCTTTTTATCGTCTTGAAATTTGCGCCGGAGGCGTGAGTTGCCGCCAAGCAAATAGTTAGCAGCACCGCCGCTGCGGCCACGAGGTTGAATTTGCCAGCCCGCCGTCTCATAATAAATCCTAAATGATTATAGTAATGTGCCGAAGGAATAAAATATCATGGATATAAAATGTCCGTTACTGACAGTGGACGCCGTTATCGCGAAGGATGGCGGTTTCGTGCTCATAAGGCGTAAAAACGAGCCGTTCAAGGGCTGTTGGGCACTCCCCGGCGGCTTTGTCGAGCGCGGCGAAACGGTCGAGGACGCCACGCGCCGCGAGGCGCGCGAGGAAACCGGCCTCGACATCGAACTGCTCGCGCTCCTTGGCGTCTATTCCGACCCGAAACGCGACCCGCGCGGCCACACCGTATCCGTCGTCTATATCGCCAAACCCGTCGGCGGCGAACTTCAAGCCGCGGATGACGCAGCGGAAGCCGGTATTTTCCGCCCCGAGGACGACCCGGACCTCGCGTTCGACCACGCCGTCATCCTCAACGACGCTATGGACGCATTGCGGAAACTCGATCTCATCTGACTGGGCCGATGAATAAACCGCCGGCAAAAATCGATCCGAACGGCCGATTCGGCTTCTGGTTCGACGACGAATACGGACTGCCCGCATACGAATACACCTGCGATCAGGACAACGATCCCGCCGCAACCGCCTTCACCACTCAGGGCGGCTCCAATCTCCACTGGCACCAGATCGGAAACGACCGCATCAGCGCCATCGCCGCTAACACGGGCTGGATTCAGGCGTTCGAGTCCTCCCGCGGAATGCAGTGGTTGAACTTCCGCGACCCGCGCCGACTCTGTCCCGGCGCCGGTATTGCATTAATGCTGTTTGACAACCGCGTCGAGTCCGACCTATACGAACCGGGCGCTCCCGCCGTAGGCTACAAGCGCATCTTCGGCTGCGGCTATTTTAAAAAGATAAAAAAAATATCGGGGATCAGAATCGAACACACCATATTTGCTCCCTTCGGCGACGATCCTGTTTTTGTTTCTGAAATACGCGCGACGAATACCACTGATATGCCAATCGCCACATCGCTTCTCGAGTTCTTCGGCGTGAACATTCATTTCATCTCTCAGGCAAACATCTACTCGACTCGCCGCCGCGTCAGCTTCGGTCACACAGGCATCGAGGATGCCGCTGCCGGTTTCATCAAACACACTTTCGCAGCCGATCTTCTCGACGCAGAAGCGAGTCGCAACACATTTTCACAGCGTTTCAAATTCGAAGCGATTGCAAAGGATGGTTCCATCGTGCTCGTTCCGCATTATTTCGGAGGAAAAAGGCCGCCTGCAGACGCGCAAAGCGATAGGAATTACTATCCCTGTCCTCTTTTCGCCGCACAGATCAGGGGCGTCTCCGAGATTTCCAGCGCTGACGCCGCAAGCCTTGTCGGCCCTCATTGCGAATTCAGACATGCGCCTGCGCCTGAAATCGGCACAGGTTGCTATTTGTCTAACCCGTGCCTCGCGCTCGGTTCGTCCGTTCAACTCGCTCAGGCAGGAACGCCGGGCGATTCGGTTTCGCTTGCTTTCGTTTTCGGATACTGCGCGCGTGAACACATTCAGTCGCTGATCGACAAATATGAAAACACAGCGGCAACTGCCGATGACATCCTCGCCCCGACCGCCGAAAGATGGCTCGGCAACATTACATCTTTCTTTATCCCCGATGCACCCGATGATGACTGGGCAAAACGCGAAACGGAATGGCACTCGTACTACACACGAAGCGCCTCTCTGTTCGATGAGTATTACGGCAGTCACTTCGTTCCTCAGGGCGGCGCGTACGAGTTCCTGCATGGACTCCGGGGCGCAGTACGCGACTACTCGCTTTTCATCGCAGCACTCACATACACCGCGCCCGGACTCGCGCGCGACCTGCTCGACTACTCGTTCCGCACGATGACACCCGAAGGCCGCATCATGTATGCCACTTCCGGATTCGGGTGCGCGACCGACGCCACGGCGCACGGGAACCCTTCAGACCTCCAACTTTTCCTTCTTTGGGCTCTCACGGAATACATTTTCTTCACCGGCGACAGTGATTTCCTCGACCGCGAGACGCCCTATTTCCCGAAAGGTTGCGGTTCGGCCACCATACGAGACAAAGTCACCGCCGCGCTCGATTTCCTCTACAACCGTATCGGCACAGGCGAGCACGGCTTGATCCGCGTCGGCGACGGCGACTGGAGCGACGGCATTTCTCTTTTCGCACGCGACAGACGTAAATTCATCGAACACGGCGAGAGCACTTTCAATTCAGCGATGGCGGTTTACATTCTTCCGCGCGTTGCGGATTTGATCGAAGACCACGATCCGGACAGCGCACGCCGCGCGAGAGAATTCACTGACGGCATAAAGAAGGCCGTACTCAGTTGCTACAACGGGAAATGGTTTTACCGCGGATACGACGGCTCCGGGCATCCGATCGGAAACAGGCACTTGTTCCTCGAACACCACACGTGGCTGCTCATCTCGCGAGCGCTTCCAGACGAAATGGCGCGCTCGGTCGTCCGCAACATATATGAAATACTCGACGAGCCATCCTCTTACGGCCAGTACGTCCTCTACCCGCCTAAAAAATCTTTCCTGAACATGCTCAAACCCGGCTGGGACGTCAACGGCGGCACTTGGTTCGCCATGAATTACCTTCTCGCGTGGGGATACGGATACTACGACCGAGAAAAAGCATGGGACGCAATACGGAAAAACTCTCTCTCGCTAAAGGCAACGATCGACCCGTCGCTATGGTACGGAATCTGGAGCGGGCCGGACAGCTTCAACGCCGACCACGCCGATCGCCCGCGCGAAACTTACTTCCACCTCCCGACGCCGACTACCGACTTCCCCGTCATGAACCTCAACGTCCACGCGGTTTTCCTTGCCGCGCTGATAAAACTATGCGGCGTCGAACCGACAAAAGACGGCTTCATCCCGCAGCCGCTGCTGCCTTTCGGCAATTACGCACTACACACGCCCACATTCAATCTGAACGTAAAAGACGGCGAAGCAACCTTCAGAAAGCTTATATAAGCCTGACGTTAGACAATTATAAAAACGTATGGTCAAGATGCCTGCGCGCTTTATTTACTTTGTTACTTTCAGAAAAAATCCCGTGAAGATAAACTTCTCACCAATCTGGTTCTCAGGCACTCTCATTCTCCCAAAAAGCGGATCGCCGACAATATATTCATCGCCTTCTTTATCAAGCACCGCTATAAAATGCCCTAATCTTTTGTTTTGAACATTCACTACAACACCAGCTACCGACGGGTAAGGAATCGCGTCTTTTTTCGGATTTCTTGTTATGATAAATTCCGTATTTAAACCGCGCCGCCGGAATACTCTCGCAAGATACCAGTTTTCCGTTCCCGTGCCTGACGAATGCGCCTCCCATGCCACTTGCTTTTCAGCTACATCATAACCGAAATACCTCAGCAGCGTTGATGAACTGCACGGCCCGCATGTTGACCCCGTACTCTGCAGACAAATTCCATCCCTGCGCAGGTCTTCCATGCCGCCGATATTCAGAGGCATGATAATCGGCTTGATGTGCGGAATCATAATTCCGGCAAACATTAGAAATACTAAAACACCGCCAGAAATATACTTTCTTGTCGATGCGTTCGATCCCACGACAGCATAAAGCATTCCGGCGAATAGTCCCGATAACGGTGCAGTCAGTTCCGTGCAAGGCGCCGCCCTGAATCGGTAATACCAGACCGCATTATCGAATGTATGCGTATAATACAAAACAAGCACCGCAGCGGGAACGGCAAGCGCGGCGGCCGCCACGAGTGCCGATACTTTCATCGCCGGGCCGTACGACGCGTCGAGTTTTTTCCACAGCCAACTCCCCGCGCCGAATAAAAGGAACGCGAACACAAGTGTGGGAATAACCATCAGGTTGAAATTCACGGCCCCCTCCCTGCGGTTAGAGTGTTGCTATATAGAAATTCTATTTTGAATTGCCTTGCACGTCAAACGGCGCCGGATCAGATATTCGACGGGACGAAGCCATACCAGCGGCCCATCCAGTATGGCGTAATCACGTCCACGCCCGGCAGTTCGCGGCCTCTCTCGCCATCCGACGGTTTCCGGTATATCGTGTACGGCTCCCTCTGCCAGTAGAAGTCCTCGACATTTCGGTACTGCGGCGGGACAGCTTCACACGCCATTCGGTCGTGTCCGGGCACGGTTTTGAAATCCACCGGATCAATTATGTCGTACGGCGATTTCGGGCCGTGCGGGAATATGATGAGAAACGTCAACGCGTCGAAAATCTTGTCCGGGTCGCGGTCGCCTTCGGAGGCAAGATACTGCCATGTGAAGTGCGGATTCTTTTCGCGGCCGGTGCGTCGCCTCTCAGGGTCTTCACAGCCGTCCGCCATTTGCTTCTTGTCATCCCACACCCACTTCAGCACCGCTTTGTAGCGGTCGCGCAGCGTGTCGTTCTTCTCGAACCGGATCAAGTCATAATAGTTGTTAAACAGCAAGTTGAGATTAAACCACGACGTCTCGTAATACGTGATGTATTCCTCGCCGTAGATGTAGAGCTTCTTAAGTATGGAAAGATAATCCTTTTCAAACTCGCGGCCCGGCTCCGGGTTCGCCTTTTTCGAGACAAGCGCGAGATAGCGGTCACGCCACAGCTTGCGCGTCGCCTCATCCGGCGCAACCGTCGCCGCGAGGTCGAACCAGTTAAGCAACATAACCGCGTTCATCCCGTTCGCCATTTTTATCGGCCCGTTGTACGGGTCTATATGCTTATATCCATCCGAGTCCGAAATGCCGTAACCGGACATCAGCCCATGCCGTGTCATAATCCCGTCGGGATCAACTATCTTCATCTTGTGGTCCCATATATGCGCCGACATCGACACTATGTTCTCGCTTGCGCGCTTCCGGTAGCCGGGGTCGTTCACAATATCGAACACCGTCGCGTTGCCCCAGTAAACTCCCGTGTACTGGTCACGGCTCGCGGTTGTCAGATAGCGCCAGCCTTTATACGGGCCGTCCTTCACCTCATACCTGTGCTCTGACTCGTTCCCCGCGAGATGCGGGCCCGCCACCTTGCCTACCCACTCTTCGTTTTCATACGACCGCGCGATCAGTCCCGGCACACCCGTGATCTCGCGCAGCAATGTAGTCGCCGATAGCGCCTTTTCGAGATTCGCCTTCGCGTAATCCTCACCTGTCAGAACGTAGTAATAAGCGGCTCCGGAGAGATATGTTCCCGTCCAGATCGCCGTGTCGCCATACGCCGTGTATGCGCCGCCCGGCGCGCGTTCCAATGTGATGCCGTTAGGCGAAAACCGCTCCTGATAGTCTTTGTTGTACTCGCGGGCCTTCTCTTCGAGCCAGCCCGGTTTCGACGGGTCTGCTGCCGCCCTCAACGCGTAGAGCTCACGCGCAACCGTACCCGACGCATCCTTCGATGACACTATGAACATCACAATCGCCTCGCGGTCCGGCTTCGCCGTGATCGTGCAGTCCGCCGACACCGAGAACCACGCCGGCGCTGCATCCTCCATCGGCGCCTTCGCTCCGAACTTCGCCGCTCCGCCGTCGTAAAAAGTGCGTACACGATCCACAGCGCAGCCGCCGTACGGCGCCGTGCCGCCCTGCTCTTCGAGCTTAACAGTTGTTGTCTCACCGAGTTTCGCAACCGGCAGATCGCGATACAGCAACCTGTATTTGTCATCCTTCACAGCGAATGCAACTTCACCCTCCGCGGTTTTGCCCGCTGAGTCCGTCGCCTTGAGTTTCGCGGTTGTCCTCTCCACCGCGACCGGAACTCCTGACACCTTCTGTTCCGCGGAGATCGTGAGGCCGTAAGGCAGCTTGCCGCCCGTCAGCTTCACCGTCAACGGCGGCGTCAGACCCGGAGCGGATACTTCCGCGTCCACATACGTTCCGATTTTTATCGCGTCCGCGCCGTTCACGCTCACCTGAGCAACGGCAACTTGCGACACTGAAGCGAGAAGAATCACGAAAGCCGCTATCATCTTCGATATTTTCATAAGATACATCCTTTCAAACTGATAACCGACGGCAAATCCGCCGGACACAGGATTTTAACACAAAACACATTTTTAGAGGAACCTATCGCGGCAGGTTTTGTTACATTCTAACATTTGATCAAAATCTGAATTTCGTTATCATTCTGCGGGCACGGGCAAGCAGCGCAAATTGTTCCGAATAAACCGAACCGATGAACTTCGATATTTTGTCCGCGCGCGGGTCCGGCTGAACAACTTCGAGCGTGTTACCCTCCGGATCGAGGAAATAGCTGATAAGCGAGCCACCGGGAACAAGCATAGGCTCGAATATGAATCGAACTCCGTTCGCGCGCGCCTTCTCGTAAAACGCCTGAGCGTCTTCCACGATGTACGCGACGTGCCGCAAGCCTGAATCGTTGAATGCGTGCACGTTGTCGCCGCCCTCGTCAGGAAAAAACTTTCGTACCGGTGTAGTAGCCGACTCCGGAAAATGGAGCAGCCGGATGTGTCCGTATTTAACGGTTTTCACAGGCTGGTCTATTCGGAATAACTCCTGAATCACACTTTCCATGCCGTCGTCAGGCTCGTCCCGGCGCGCGAGCCCGATCAGATCGTAGTATTGCTCGTAAGCAACCGGATCGTAAACCGTCAGACCCGCCTCTTCGATTCCGGTCGCGACCGACCGGCCGCCGCCCGATTTTTGTTCAAAAAGGACATTGTTTATGCCTGTCGGGTCCGCGACCAACAGCGCGCGCGTGCCGCCATGCCGCGCAACCC
>CAYPEK010000135.1:7508-10181 GCA_964409645.1 uncultured bacterium
ATGCCTGTCGGGTCCGCGACCAACAGCGCGCGCGTGCCGCCATGCCGCGCAACCCGGTAGCCTATGCGTCGCGATTCAAGCCGTGCGATGTAGTCGTCAAGCCCTTCAACGCAGTAGCCGGCGTACCGATAGCCGGGCTTGAGGATGTCGCCCGGTTTCGTGTTCGCGGGCGGCTGCCACGGCAGATAGAAGAGCTCCATCGCTGATGTCGGAAACTGATACCATGCGATGAAATTCTTCACGCTTTCGAGCTGATACATTCGCTCGAAGCTGCGGCCCTGCACGAAATTCACTGATACAAACGGGAACATAAGCGTGTCATTATAGAATCGCAGAGTGTCGAACGGCTTTGTGACCGTTATTCCGAAATGCTGTATTTCCTTGAGCAAGCCGTGCCTCCCCTTCCTATCCCGCATGATATTATCCTAACACCATCGGCATCATTTTACGATCTATGCCTTATCCGTTTAGCTTGAGAGAATCGATCAGGCAAACTAAAATAAGCGAAATTCGTCAGGCATTTAGAACTTGCGTGATCGGCGGCGCGTGGAGAAATTAGTGGGACGTTTTAGAAGCAAACAGACTGAAATAACGGGCGGCGGATTATCGAACGTTATATTCTCATTGTTGATTGCCGCGGCGATTTTTGTTTTTATTGTATGGGCGACCAATCTTAAAATCCTGAATGAACTTAAAAGGCCGAGTCCTGAAGACGCGTTGCCGAAACTCTCCAGCGGACAGACTTTATCGTGTGGCTGGATATTCGTGCGCGAAGAAAAAGATAAAGATGAGACAGTTAAATACATATATTCGACGCGGAATGGCGACAAAGTCGAGCTCCATTTCATGCACGCCGACCCCACGAAGCCATGCTTTGAGAGAACACGCGATTTCAACATCGCGTTCAAAGCACTGCGAACTTTAACTCCTTGCGAGGAACAATACGTCCGCACAACGATAGACTCAGTCAGAAATCACGAACAAAAATCAGGCAAAGAAAATATGCCTGATTTCCCCGGTACACTTCTGAGATATGTAAATATGATTCCCCTAATCTGCACATATCTTTTGCTCACCCTTCTGATATACGACATTCTATTCGCATTGCGTGCAAAACGGATCAATATTCCCTCAGAGCTCGGCGACGGTAAAAGCCATCCTTCATTTAAAAGAGACTTAGCCGTATTCATATTCGCGGCGCTCGTGATCGCTGCAAAGGCAAAAACTATTTTTTGGAACTCATTCAGCTACGACGATATAGGATTCCTTCCATTCTTCGATATAGATTCAAGCAACTATCTGAGCTACGTCACCGGCGACACCGGCTTTCCGGGATTACCTTACCGCGCGCTATTGCCGCTATTGGCAGCTTCGAAGAGCCTGATCCCATTCAGAGCACTCGGTATTATGTTCATGGCCGGAACTTTCGCAGCAACCTACATAACTGCGTCGCGATATGTCAGACGCCCGATCGCGGCGGCGCTCGCCATAGTTCTCATATCGAGCAGTTTTTTTAATTATCCGGTTCAAGATATCAGAGGTTACTCCTTTTTCATATTCTTCGGTATTTTAGGCCTTGCAGCGTTCGATAGTTCCGCGAAAAAAGCGCGGCCCGCCGCCATGTTCACATGGACCGCTTCCTTCGCAATCGCAGCCGCGTCCTTCCCGCTGGCAATGGCGCTCGCCATTGGACCCGCGTACCACTATTTTGCCAATCTGAGAAAAAATGCGGACGCCGCTACTCGTCGCTTATGCGCAATACATTTTGCGTTCCTCGCGGCGGAGTTCCTTCTAGTCACCTTGATTTCGGTCAGATACGCCGTTTACCACACTTCGGACATCGCCTCACTGACGGATTATCACAGGGATTTGAAAATTTTTATTTATCCTGCGGCTTTCGCGGTTGTTTTCCTCGTCGCGTCCATTTATCTGAGGAAAGATTATCGTGGCGCGCTCATGCTGTCAGCTTCATGCGGCTTGGCAGCACCGCTCATTTTTTTCGCGCTCAACATATTAAAAACTTGCGGGCGCTACTACGCATTCAGCCTTCCCGCTGCTGCGGTATGTGCGGCGATACTTGTCGAAAACTTATTTCGCCTCCGCGAAAAACGCACCGGCTCGCCGGCGGACAGACCAACCGCATTTATCACGGTCACAGTTCTCACAGTCGTGTTTTTATATTGTTGCTCCGCGCTGCTCGATTTAAGAAAGGAAAGCGAAGCGACTTTTTCGAGATCGGTATTTCGGGCTGAGATGTTCAATGCCATATCAAATATAGATGACACGCCGATTATGATATACCCCGCCGTTCCGCAGTACTTTTACTACGTCCAAAAGAAATACGATATGGATATTTTCAGCCAGAAACCGGACACCGGATCATTTTTTAAAATTAAGGCAAATCCGACTCGTTACGGAGACGTATTAGTGTCGCTCGGGAACTATCACACCACCGTCATCCCCACAGACAGCCCTGAACGCATTTTCGATTCCCCCGTCTATGTCGTCTATTTCGAATCGTCATGCAGCATTCTGCCTGATTCCGCATACAGTAAATGCATAAGATTCACGGTACCTGAATATAGAAAATGCTCACTTGAAATGCGTACGGAATCCGGAGCGTTGCTTTACTGTGATAGAATGAAAACACGAAAAAAAGACATCAAAAAGAAT
>CAYPEK010000136.1:0-10032 GCA_964409645.1 uncultured bacterium
ATTCGTTCCAATCCTTCTGCAATTCCTTGTGCCAACTGCTTCCGAGACTGAGTGTGAACCGGTGCCGCCTGAGGGTCGCTTCCGGGTTCGGCGTTGCACCTAGCCACATCCTTCCGTTTCGCAGGTTTTTTATCGCGATGATGCCCATCTCGCGAACTGCTTCTTTGTATTCTCTCTTTATTTCCGCACGCGTTTTCATCTTTGAACCCTTTTCCGATTTCTGCTTTGTCGCCGCTTTTGCCGTTGCGACTGTTTTTCCCGCTGCGACGCCGGCCGGACCTCCGGTTCGCCAGTACACGTTGTCCTTGCGCGCCATCAGCCCTTCGCCGATCATAAGCCGCCTCACCGTGCAGTAGTCGTCGAACACGTTGAGTATGACCGCATTCACTTCCTTCTCAGGGTACTTCCGGCCCGGCTCGAACATACCCGCGATCTCTTCGAGCACGATCTGCTGCTTTTTATACTGCGCCGGAAACTTCGTGAGCCTTTTGTTCCTGAAGAACGACTTTACGACTTTCTCCCTGTATTTGCGTATCCGCTCCTCCTCGCGGTCAACCTCGGCGCTTTCGAAATCGATCAACTCCCGGAGCGTCTTGTCCAGAATCCGCTCGTCCGCCCTATAGACCACGTAATACTGGTCGCGCGATTTTGTGACGAGGCCGGCTTCTTCGAGTTTCTTGAGGTGGAAGGACACTGTGGACGCTGAGAGCCCCAGCCGCTCGGCAAGCTCCTCGACATACTGCGGTTTCCGCACGACTGTGTTGAGCACTCTCAGCCGCGAGCTGTCCGCCAGCGCTTTTATGATTTTCAAACAAACCGATTCGTCCATAGCCCGGAACTCCCTTGCAAAACCAATTCGACATCCATCGAAACAATTATGGCGCGCTGGAGCCGAAAAATCAATATGATTCGATAAATATCGAAACAGAATTGCGTTTGCGACTTCGTGTTCTTATAGTGTACGCGGTTTATAAATCCGAAAGCAATTCCGAATGCGAAGCAGGAATTGCGCGGCAAAAAGTTTTGAAAGGATTCTTAAGGAAAACTTTTTCAAAAGTTTTCCTTAAACGCCCGCGTTTCTACTGCCCTTGTTTTGCTTTACCAATGAGTTCGCCGCATTCGCGCATACCGGCGAAGTTGCCTGTCTTCGAGAACGCGTCGTTTGCTTTCGAGCAAAGACTGACGATGATGTTTTCGTAGCTGTCGTCCACGTCGCGAGGGGTGCTTTTCGCGGCTTCGAGGTAGAGGGGGCCGGCAGTTTTGTAATCGCCGGCGCGGTAGGCGATTGCGGCTTTGAACGACGCGAGCCGCGCGTCGATCCACGGCCGGCATTTCGGACATGGATGCGGATCGGAGACAAGCAGCTTATATCCTTCCTCGTCGCTCATGCCCGGCGTGCTGTTCATCAGGCAGGAGGCCGGATGGTCGTAAACATCGACAAGGTAGAAAAAGGCGTGTCCGAACTCGTGCGCGAAGTAGTACGCGCCGACGATCTTGTTGCGCGTGTCGCGCGGGATGTCGCTCTCGGCGGGGGAGATGCCCTCCACACCGCTGTAGTCCTCGAATATGTTGACCATCAGGCTGCGCCCGAGCAGCGGCTCCCGTTTCGGGCTGAGAAACGACGAGCCGCCCACCTTGGCGTGCTTCGTCACCGAATGCGGGTATGGCTGCGGCAGGTAGTCGTAAGTGATCAGCCCATTGGTCAGAACGATGTCGTACTTGTCCTGCGCGAACATGAGTTCTTTCCATTCGACGTATGACTGGTACGGCGCTTCGGGGTGCATAACGAGCGGCGCGCTGTCCTTCGTTTTGAGTGTGTCCTGCCATTTAATTTTGTCGTGGTAAACTGCCATGAGGTTGTCGAACGCGTCGTCGTAGTTCTCGGTTTTCTTGCCGGGGAAAAAGTTCGCGAGCGATTTGATGTCCCACTGCTTGAGAAAACTTTTCACCTGCCGGCGGTACTCGTCGCTTTTGAAGATCGCGGCGTTCGCGCCTTCCGCGCGGTTGTATTTGTGGGCGACATCCTGCTTGTAGCTGTCGATGTTTGTGTAATCAACGCTTTTGAAGAACTGATCGAGCGGTATTTCGCCGTTGTCGTGGAACTCGACGTCGATCTCGTCGCTGAGTTTCGTGCTGATGATCGCGCGCGCGGTTTCGAGTATCTGTTTCATGTCGTCGTTGGTGAGCTTCGGGAGGCGGTCGTCGAACGCGCGGACGACTTCGAGCGTGAGCACTGGTTTCGCGGCCGTTGCCTGCGCGGCTGCCGCGCTGTCCGCGGCGACTGCGAACCGGCACGCGGCAAGCGCGGCGACGGCTGCGATCACTAATACGATCTTCGTTTTCATCTTATTCCTCTAAACATGACTTTCCCGTATCATAACCGAAAAGGCGGCTTGTTGTCTGTGACCGATCTCAATATTTAACAAAAGACGTCTGATGAATTATGATATTCCGCGACGACATTTCGTTGGGGGCGCGGATGGACTTCAAGGAGTTTTACGACATAAGCGTTGCGCTCGGCGCGGGGGCTGTCGATTATCCGGTTGACAGGCCGTTTGCGATACACGGGGCGGCTTCGGTGGATGCCGACGGCTACGCGCTCACGCAACTGGACATGACCGCGCACTCGGGCACGCATGTCGATGCACCCGCGCACTTCATTCCCGGCGGGTTGACGATCGACAACTACAGCGTCGCTGATTTCGTGCTACCGGCGGTGGTCGTCGAAGTTTCCGGCGATTTCGTGCGTCCGGCTGATCTCGACGATGCCGGTCTCCGCGCGGGCGACGCCGTTCTGTTCAAGACGTCGAATTCGGAGCGCGGTTTGTGTCGCGCAGGCGCATTCGCCGAGGATTATGTCTATATCGCTCCGGAGACCGCTTCGCTGTGCGTGGAGAAGGGGATCAGACTAGTCGGGATCGATTATCTGTCTGTCGATAAACACGAGGACTGGACTTTTGAGTCGCACAAAACTCTTCTCGGCGCCGGTGTTCTGATTCTGGAAAATATCGATCTGAGCGCGGTTTCGCCGGGAAGATATACTCTGTTCTGCGCGCCGATCAAAATCGACGGCTGCGAAGCCGCCCCGGCACGCGCATTTCTTGCACGTTGAACACTTAAGGGGAACTTTTGCAAAAGTTCCCCTTAAGGATCCCCTCAAAACTTTTCGCTCCGCAATTCCTGCTTCGCACTCGGAATTGCTTTCGGATGCACCACAAAGGCACGAAGACACAAAGGAAAGAATGGAGAGGCAACCGCCCGCTTACGCGCGCGGCTCGGATTTTTCCCCAGTCCCCAACTACTATCTACCAGCTACTAACTGCTTTATTCCATCTTTTCCCTCTATCCTCGCTACTGGCTACTCGCTACTGTTTTTCATATCTCCATCACGATTTTGATTTGGTCTTTCGATTTTATGAGTTCGTCGAACGCGGCTGGAACCTGCTCGATGCCGACTTTTTTAGTGATTATTTTGTTGGACGGGATAGTGCCGGATGCCATGATGTCCAGCGACTCGCGGCACTCGGCCTGCGTGTTGCCGAAGCAGCCGACGATGAGAAGATGTTTCTGGAACACCACCATCGGGATGAACTTTGCCGGGGCCGACGCCATGCCGACAAGCGCGATGCGGCCGCCGAACGGGGCCACCTGAATCGCGGCTTCGAGCGCGGGAGTTGCGCCGGAGCACTCGAAGATACAGTCGGGGCCGTCCGCGCCGAAATGTTCGCGCACGCCCGCCGACATACTCTTCGCGGTGGGCGAGAACGCGGCGTCCGCGCCAAGCTCGACGGCGAGCACGGCGCGGTTTTCGCCCGGCTCGGCCACGACGATCTTCGACGCGCCCTTGTTGCGGAGAAGCATCACCGCACTGAGCCCGATCGGGCCCGCGCCTGTGACGAGTGCCGTTTCGCCCGCTTTGAAATCGACGCAGTGGAGCCCGTGCAGCGCGGAGCCGAACTGATCCGCCATGCACGCCTGATCGAGCGGGCATGCGTCCGGCACGGGGATAATCATGTCTTCGTCCGCGAGGAGCAGTTCCGCGAAGCCGCCGGGTCGCGCGCCGAGGCCGATCGCGCGCCATTGCGTGCAGAGGTTTTCGAGTCCGGCGCGACACCATTTGCAGGTTTTGCAGCCCTGCGGCCGAGCGATGACGCGGTCTCTGGGCGAGATGCCGCCGATGCCGGCGCCGACGCTCTCGACGATGCCGCTGAGTTCGTGGCCCATGACCGAACCGTCGCGGAGGACGCCGTTCTTGTAGAGGAAGAGGTCGCTGCCGCAGATTCCGCAGTTGCGGATGCGCAGGAGCACCTCGCCGGGGCCGGGCGCGGGGTCGGGCAGCTCGCGGAGAACAAGGCCTTCTTTGGCCGAACAGACGATTGCCTTCATAAGTTTAGATATCCTTAATTGTAAGCTGGAACCTATTATATCATTAAATAAGTGGAAGGTGTTTTTTTTTGATGCCGCCGAAAAAATAATTTACATCGGCGCGAACGGTATTAAAATAGGTGTGCGGGCGGGGGCGTCGAGCTGCCGGCCGGATAACGAACGGGAGGGCGAGCAATGAAAAGAAGGGCTATAGCGGTATTCGCAGGGTTGGTTGTGTGGATGGCGGCGCTGGCGCTTTCGGCGTCGGCGGCGGAGAAGAGCTACGAAGAGATCAAGAAGTCGTACGACTACGACCATTCGATTCCGCTGAACATCGAAATCAAAGATGAGAAAGAAACAACGTCTTACACGAAGATACATTTCTTCTACGACAGCCTGAACGGCGACCGCGTTCCGGCGGTGCTGTACATGCCGAAGCCGCACATCAAACCGTACGCGGCGGACCGGGCGACTGTGCCGGGCGCGTATCCGGTAGTGTTCTTCATGCACTTCCACGTGTCGGACAAGAGCCTCGCGGAGGTGTTCTCGACGTGGCCGGGCTACGGCGTGGCGGTGATGGCGATCGACGGCGTTTTCAAGGGCGAGCGCGAAAAGGAAGGCATGGACATCCTCATGCCGGACCCGTATCTGAGCGCGAAGAACATGGGAATGCAGATCAGGGACATCCTGCGCGGGTTCGACGTGCTCGCGGGCTGGAAGGGGATCGACCCCGGCCGGATCGGCTACCTCGGAATCAGCATGGGCGCGCTGACCGGCGCGGTGGCGACGACGCTCGATCCGCGCATCAAGGCGATCGCGCTCGCGGACGGCGGCGCGGACTTCTCGCTCATGTTCGACAACTCGGTTTACGGCGACCTCGTCGAGATCAAGGAATATATGGTAAAGAACAACATGACGAAAGAGAGTTTCATCGGCACGTTCGCGCCGGTGGACCCGGCGACGTTCGTTCCGCATATCGGCGACCGCCCGGTGCTGCTTGTCAACGGCAAAAAGGACGACACGATCTCGATTCCCGCGATGGACAAGCTGCACGAACTCGTTCCACAGAAGAACCTGAAAGCAATCTGGTACGACAGCGACCACATTCTGCCGGTTGATAAATTGGTTTACGATACCTTCAAATGGTTCCGGAAAACGCTGTAAAGTAGTAGCGAGCAGATAGGAAAAGAAGAAAATCAGTAGCTGGTAGCTGGGGAAATCCGAGCCGCGCGCGTCAGCAAGCGGACACGTGGAAGATTGGCATAACCAAGACAATTAAAAACATAAAAGCAGGGACTGGCAACCCGGCTGTATCGCGGTGCCTGTACCGTTTTGAAGTAGCTCATAGTGCCATTGCGCAACTAATAAAAGCAGTGTGCCATGCACAAAGTTTTCTTTTGTGCATGAGATATGAACAATGACATATAATCGTTCCCACGCTCTGCGTGGGAACGATTCTTCCGACGCTCCCGCGTCGGCGGACGCAGAGCGTCCGTCTGTTCCGCTCCCACGCGGAGCGTGGGAGCGATTAAGAGTGGGAACATCACACCACAAAGGCACAAAGGGAAAGAAGTACTGCCCGCTGACGCGGGCGGCTGTTTTTTTCGCTCTTTTCTTCGTGTCTTCGTGTCTTTGTGGTGATTTTTTTTAAGGAAGCTTCTTCGGCGGCGCCGGGTCGCCGTTCGGCTGGCCGCACTCCCAGATTTTTTTATTCGATGTTGGATATTCTTTGTTCGATATTCGATATTCATCTTTTGCATTACATTATTTACCGCAATTTACCGCGCGCGTGAGAGCGTGGTTATCTTTCTCTTTGTGTCTTGGTGCCTTTGTGGTGATTATTTAAAATGACAGATCCGCGCGCGGTGGCGGGAATCCAATGTGAAATTAATAAGAGGGCTTGCGCCACTTCTTTTGCTTATACGTTATAATATACCGTATCAATAAAAGCATGAATCCTTAGAGCAGTTGTATTGACTTAACAAAGGGAGCGTTGCCGACAATGGTAAACCGGCCGATCGAAGTCTTCATATCATATTGCCACAAAGATGATAAACTCCGCAGCGAACTCCAAGTGCATTTGGGTGGCCTCGAACGAGACAAACTAATCAAATGCTGGTGTGATGAACGTATCATTGCGGGCGACCCGCTCGACGATCACATAGACGAACATCTGAATTCCGCTCAGTTAATCCTGCTTCTCATCAGTCCCGACTACAACGATTCCCATTATTGCTACGAAATCGAAATGCCGCGTGCGATGGAACGCTATAAAAATGGAGAAGCGCATGTTATACCGGTTATTCTAAGGCACACGGAAGGCTGGACGTACAAACCGTACGGAAAGCTAAAGGCACTGCCGAAGGATGGCAAGCCGATAACCGACACCAAAGAATGGACGACCCACGACACGGGTTTGCACGACCTTGCTTTCAACAATGTCGTGGAAGGCATAAGAAAAACCGTTCTTGAAAAGTTCGGTTCGGCGGCAGGAACTCCTACGGCGGGTTCGGTGGCGGCTATGGAACAGGATAGGCGGCCGGTTGTCTGGAACGTTCCCTTCGGGAGGAATCCGAATTTCACGGGCAGGAAAGAGTATCTCGAAAAACTCCGCACGGCGCTTGTTTCCGGCAAACACGCGGCGCTGACTCAGACTATCCATGGGTTGGGCGGGATAGGTAAAACTCAACTCGCTCTCGAATACGCGCATGCACACGAATTAGAATATTTTGCGGTCTGGTGGATTAGGTCCGAAACGCCCGAAAGTCTATCGTTTGATTTTGCATCACTCGCAAACGAACTCGATCTTCCCGACAAGAACCATCCGCAATTGGATGCCGTCATTGCCGCGGTTCGCCGCTGGTTGGAGAGAAGCGCCGATTGGTTGCTCATATTCGACAATGCACCTGACCCCGGTTCGATCCGGCCGTATCTGCCCACTCGCGGGAAGGGCCACATAATTATCACTTCACGTCACCCGGAATGGGGCGGGGTCGCCGAAGACGTTTCCCTGCGTGTCATGGAGGAAGGGGAAGCGGCGGAATTCATATTGAAACGGACAGGCGCAGCCGACCGAAAAGCTGCCGCCGATCTTGCAACATCATTAGGATGTTTCCCACTCGCACTCGAACAGGCGGCCTCATATATCCATGAAACCGGGATGCCGTTGAAAAAATATATGGAAATCTGTTGCGAGAAAAATGTGGCTGTTCTTCCCGGCGGTTGCCCCACGGATTATGAAAAAACAGTTGAAACAACGTGGGAAATCAATTTTAGAGAGGTGGAAAAGCGATCTCCCGCCGCGGCGGAACTGCTGAAGCTTTGCTCGTTTTTTGCACCGGACAACATACCTTTGCAGGTTATCAGAGACGGCGCGGACTTCCTTTCCGAACCTCTCGCCGGTGCTGTAAAAGATACTCTTTTGCTCGAAGAAGCCGCCGCCGCGTTACGCCGATTCTCTCTCATCGACAGGTCGGATGATACAATCTCCATCCACCGGATAGTTCAGGCTGTCACAAGACAAAAAATGGCTGAAGATGAAAAGAAAAAATGGGCCTCGGCCGCAATTTGTATTTTAAACGAAGTATTTCCTTTTGAAAGTGATGAAGTGCAGACATGGCCGGTTTGTAACAGTCTTCTTCCACACACATTAGCAGTAATCGGATATTCTGAAACTTTGGATGTATTGAATGATAAAGTCGCAAGGCTCTTAAATCAGATGGGTTTATATCTCTATGGACGGGCTGATTATTCTTATGCAAAAAATTTGTTTGAAAGAGCAAAACAAACAGCCGAATCTCTTTATGGTTTAGATCACGAAAAAGTGGCAATTTATGTAAACAACCTCGGAAGTGTTTTTCATGACTTTGGTGAATATGAGAGAGCAAAAGAATGTTATGAGCGTGCATTGAAGATTGACGAGGAAGCTTTTGGCTCTGACCATCCGAATGTTGCAAGAGATGTAAACAACCTCGGAAGTGTTTTTCATGACTTTGGTGAATATGAGAGAGCAAAAGAATGTTATGAGCGTGCATTGAAGATTGACGAGGAAGCTTTTGGCTCTGACCATCCGAATGTTGCAGTTCGAGTAAACAATCTCGGAGGTGTTCTTAAAACCCTTGGTGAATATGAGAGAGCAAAGGAATGTTATGAGCGTGCATTGAAGATTGACGAGGAAGCTTTCAGCCCTGACCATCCTAAGGTCGCAATTCGAGTAAACAACCTCGGAGGTGTTCTTCACGCCCTCGGCGATTATGATGGAGCAAAAGAATGTTTTGAGCGTGCGTTGGAGATTTATGAAAAAACTTTTGGGCCTGATCATCCGAGTGTCGCAAGAGATGCAAACAACCTCGGAGGTGTTCTTCACGCCCTCGGCGATTATGATGGAGCAAAAGAATGTTTTGAGCGTGCGTTGGAGATTTATGAAAAAACTTTTGGCCCCGACCATCCAAGTGTCGCTGGAAATGTAAACAACCTCGGGGGTGTTCTTCATGCTTTTGGTGAACATGAGAGAGCAAAGGAATGTTATGAACGTGCGTTGGAGATTGATAAGAAAACTTTTGGCCCCGATCATCCGAACGTTGCAAGAGATGTAAACAACCTCGGAGGTGTTCTTCATGCTCTTGGTGAACGAGAGAGAGCAAAGGAATGTTATGAGCGTGCATTAGAGATTTTTACAAAATATCTTGGAGCGGATCATCCTAATACGGTTGCGGTAAGAAACAATCTGAAAATATTAGCGAGTAGCCAGTAGCGAGGATAGAGGAAAAAGGGAAAAACGGTAGATAGTGGAAAGACAAAAACGAGAATATAGAATACAGAATATAGCGAAAGACAAAAAGCAAAGAAGAAATATGCAGGGCGGGGTCGCCGCACCCCGCCGATCATTAATCCGAGCCGCGCGCGTAAGCAAGCGGACACGTGGAAGATTGATATAACCAAGACAATTAAAAGTGTAAAAGCAGGGACTGGCAACGCGGTTGTATCGCGGTGCCTGTGCCGCTTTGAAGTAGCGCATAGTGCCATCGCGCAACTAATAATAGTAGTGTGCCATGCACAAAGTTTTCTTTTGTGCATGAGATATAAACAATGACATATAATCGTTCCCACGCTCTGCGTGGGAATGCTTCTTCCGACGCTCCCGCGTCGGCGGACGCAGAGCGTCCGTCTGTTCCGCTCCCACGCGGAGCGTGGGAGCGATTAAGAGTGGGAACATCACACCACAAAGACACAAAGGGAAAGAAGTACCATCCGCTGATGCGGGCGGCTGTTTTTTCTCTCTTTTCTTCGTGTCTTGGTGCTTTTGTGGTGATTATTTGAAAGAAGCTTCTTCAGCGGCGCCGGGTCGCCGCAGTCCAGAATAAATACGATTGAACACGCCTGAAGTTTTTGTGTTACTTTTCCGCTGACTTCGACGTGACCGCTTGCTGACGCGCGCGGCTCGGATTCGCTTTGCTCATATAAAAATACGGAATCATACAGGGTCGCCGGTGACTGGTCGCACTCCGCCATTCTTCCACCACGAAGACACAAAGGCACAAAGGGAAAGAAGTACCATCCGCTGATGCGGGCGGCTGTTTTTCCCGCTCTTTTCTTCGTGTCTTGGTGCCTTGGTGGTGATTTTTTTTAAGGAAGCTTCTTCGGCGGCGCCGGGTCGCCGCAGTCCAG
>CAYPEK010000137.1:0-9820 GCA_964409645.1 uncultured bacterium
GTCCATGAACCACGCCGCGATCGGCACTCCCATGCGGCCCAGCACGTCCTCGCACAAGCCGACCGCGCCGATTGTGATCACGAAATCGGGCCGGCTTTCGTCCGCGGCTTTTCTTACTATGTCGCTGAATTCCTGCGCGCGCGTCACATTCGATACGTCGGCGACATGCACGCGATGTCCCATCTCGCGAAGCGTTTCGTGGATATCCGCGAAAGCGTACGGAACAATATCGCCGCGCGTGTGGAACGAAAGGATGTCGAGTTTGCCCGTTTTGTTCGCCGCACCGGGCAGTTTCTTTATTATCGGGTAATATGCCCGCATGTCTATTTTGTACAGGACCGGATGTGTAAACACAGCGACTTTGTCCGGGAAAAGCGGTGATGAGAACGCTTCCGGCGCGGCATCCGGCGCGCAGAGTGTGAAGTCTTTTCTTTTCAGCAACGGCCACCAGTCGCGCGATTCGAGGCTCTTACGCACGAGTTCGGGCCTGAGTTCCACGGCGACTATCGGCAGGTCAGGATATCTCTCGGTGATGCCGAACAGGTGATATCCCAATCCGATGCCGAGTACGACGATTGCTTTCGCTTCGCCCGGACTCCAGCGGTCGAGGTCCCGCATCGACGAATGCACGGGGTCGATTGTGCTGTACAGCGTTTGCGGGCCGTGAGCGGGGTCTGTTACTTTCGCGGTCGGAAGCCCGTTTCGCGCCGTGACGAATTCGGTGTCTTCGGACGGCATGGCCGCTACGATCAGTGGCGAATACGCCGGGAAACGCGCCCTGAATATAGGGAAATTATCCGCGAACATAATAAATAATTTACGCATCATTCCGGTCCGCCGCAAGATGGCGTAAAAAAAACAGCTTTATATGTTGATACTATGTCGTTTCGGATATATCCGCACGGAATACGTGCCGCTATAATTAGCCGGTGGGTGAAGTGATGAAAGAAGCGAGTTATGTGGCGTTGCACGTGAGCGGCGAACTATCCCGCCGGGCGGCGCGCGCGTCGGATATGCTTGCCGAGTGCAGATTGTGCCCGCGGAACTGCGGTGTGAACCGGCTTGCCGGCGAAACCGGTGTTTGCGACGCGGGTGCGCTTGCCCGCGTGTCGAGTTACAACGACCATCACGGCGAGGAACCGCCCATCTCAGGCACGAACGGCAGCGGCACGATTTTTCTCACCCACTGCAACCTGAAATGTATCTTCTGCCAGAACTACCCGATCAGTCACCTCGGCAACGGCACGGACGCAACTGCGGAACGGCTCGCCGGAATGATGCTCGAACTCCAGCGGCGCGGCTGCCACAACATCAATTTCGTCACGCCGACTCACTATATGCCGCAGATCGTGGCGGCGCTCGACATCGCGGCAGGCGGCGGGCTTATTATCCCGATCGTCTGGAACTGCGGCGGCTATGAATCGCTCGACGCCGTGCGGCTGCTCGAAGGCATTGTCGATATTTATATGCCGGACATCAAGTACAGCGAAGAAGCGCCCGCGGTGAAGCTTTCCCGCGCGCCCGATTATTACGAGCACGCCACGGCCGCGATAAGCGAGATGCACCGGCAGGTCGGGGAGCTCGAAATCGACGACGACGGGATCGCCGTGCGCGGGTTGCTGATACGCCATCTCGTGCTGCCCGGCGGCCTCGCGGGCAGCCGCCGTTCGCTCGAATTCATCGCACGAGAGATTTCGCCCGACACGTTCATCAGCGTCATGGAGCAATATTTTCCGGCGCACAGGGCGGCGCAGGTTCCGGAGATGGGCCGCCGCATCACGGCGGAGGAATACGACGAAGTGGTCGATATGGTGGATGAGATAGGGCTGTCGAACGGCTGGATTCAGTGCGGCGACTAAAGGAGAAGATATGTCGCGAGCGCCGAACGTTCTTCTCATAAATCCGTGGATAACCGACTTCGCGGCGTACGACATGTGGCTGCGGCCGACCGGGTTGTTGCAGATCGGCGCTGTACTCCGGGACGCGGGCGCGGCGGTCACACTGATCGACTGCCTCGACAGGTCGCATCCATCGCAGGCGGCGTTCTCGCGGAGCCGCCCCGACGGGACAGGCAAATTCCTCAAGACTCCTATTGAAAAGCCGGATGCAATCGGCTTCGTTCCACGTGTTTTCGGCAGGTACGGAATAACGGCGGAAGCCTTCGATGAAGATGTGAGCCGAGCGCCGTTGCCGGACGTAATCTTCGTTACGTCGTCTATGACGTATTGGTATCCGGGGGTCGCGGAAGCGATTCGCCGTGTGCGCTCAATCCGGCCCGGAGTGCCGGTCGTGCTCGGCGGCAGATATGCCACGCTTTGTGCGGATCACGCGAGATCGGTCTGCGGCGCGGATGCTGTTTTCGAGGGAGTGATGGACTCCCGGCTGGAACGGCTGATCTTCGGAATGACAGGATTTCGCGCCGAGTTTCCGGAGGATTTTGCGGCGCTGCCCGCACCGGCGCATGACCTCATGCGGGGACGCGATTCTGCGGTAATAGGACTCTCGCGCGGCTGCCCGTTCAGGTGTACATACTGTGTTTCTCACAAGCTTGCGCCACGTTTCGAACAGCGCCCGGCGGACCGGGTCATAGAGGAAATAGACTTTCTTGCGGGGCAACTTGGCGCGAAGCACATTGCCTTCTGCGATGACGCGCTTCTTGTGAACCATGAGAAACTGCTCGCGCCGGTTCTTGAAAAGGTGACAGAGCGCAAATATAAGATTAAGTTTCATACGCCCAACGCGATTCACGCCGGGCTGATTGATGAGAAGGTTGCGGGACTGATGTTCAGCGCCGGTTTCTCGCGGATCATTATCGGGTTCGAGTCGGCGAACGCGGAATTTCAGAGCGCGACGGGTGGGAAAGTGACTTCGGAACAGTTCGAGCGCGCGGTACGATGCCTGAGCGCCGCCGGGTTCGGCCCCGGAAGGATAGGTGCGTACATACTGTTGGGGCATCCTGCTCAGAGGGAAGACGACGTGAGAGAGTCGATCCGCGCGGCGGCGGCGCTCGGAGTGGAGCCAATCCCCGCGGAGTATTCGCCGATTCCCGGCTCGGAGGACTATCGGGCGTCGGCGGCGGCATTCAGGCGCAACCCGGAAATCGACCCGCTTTTGCACAATTCGAGCTTAATTGCTTATCAGCATCCACATATCGACGCCGACGGCTTCCGCAGACTCAAAGCCGAGAGCCGGGCGCTGAAAGATGAGTTGAGAAGGCGAAGTTGATAATTAAATATCCTGCCGATCAGAAGTAAAACCAAATACTGTCGTAATCGTCTATGTTTTCTCCCAAGCGGGAGAGACGGTCGAGGTATTCGAGTATGGGGACGTCCTTGCCGATGTACGCGGCGCATCTGTTTATGTTCTTTTCCCACGGATGGTATATGTGCACTCGGGCGCCGTCGGGGAGGACGGAGATGAGGTCGCGGTGCTGGCTTGCTCTGAGATGGTTTTTTCCGAGGCCGGGCAGGTTGTAAACGGTTTCGTCCGTGCGGCGGGTTCCCGGAAGCAGCCGCGCTTCTTCTTTCTGCTCCTGAAGTATGCGGGCGATGGGCACGCGGTACGACATCGTTTCCTCTTTGCCTTTCGGCACGAACGTGTAATAGGGGTCAATCCCGGAGCGCCGCAGGAGCAGCCGCAGGTGGGCGGCCTCGAACCTGCGGGAGACGTAAAACGTATAAACAAGTTGATTATATACGCCGATCCCGTTTCTGCGCAGACGGTCCACGGCGGCTACGAGGTTGGGGGTTACTTCATACGGATGCTCGACGTGCGTGACCACGCACACTTCGCGGTAGCCCGGGCGGCGCATCGCGCCGAGACGCCTCGCGAAGGTTTCCGTTATTCTCATCGGCATTGTAACCGGCGTGCGGGTCCCGATGCGTATCATATCGACGCTTGCGATTTTCCCCACGCGTTCGATGATGCGGCGGAAATGGCCGTCGTCCAGTGCGAGCGGGTCGCCGCCGGTTATGAGGACTTCGCGGATCGCGGGGTGCGATTCTATCCAACGGCAGGCGTTTTCAATTTCGCTCCACGGCGCGAGGGCGTGCGGCGACATCGCTTCCTCGATTTCCCAGTTGCGCTGGCAGTAAACGCATATCTGCGGGCACGTGTTGAACGGCTTGAGGATTGCGATTGCGGGATATCGTCTCGTCACGAGGTTCACCGGAGACGTGTCTCTTTCGAGCATGAAATCGAATGCCCGCTCGCGCTCGTTGTGGTGGGTGATCATTTCATCGAGATAATTCGAGGGGGGAATGACCTGTGCGCGTATCGCGCGGTCGTGGCCGGATTCCGGATCGGAGTCCATGAGAGACGCATAATAGGGCGTTATGCCGAACGGCAGGCGCGCCTCGTAAGTCCTGCGGCAGCGATCGAGCTCGTCGGGCGTGAGGTTGACGATGCGCTTCAGCGTTTCGGGGTCGCGCACAACGTTGCGTACCTGCCACCGCCAGTCGTTCCATTCCTCCTCGGAGCAGCCGAGTGCGGCCTTTATTTCTGATTTTCTTTGTGCTCGTTTATCCCGGGACTGTTCGGTCAGCCCATCAGTGCTATTGCTCATGAGTGATTCTATTTCCGACCACAATGAATCCAGATAGTCGGACCGCGCGATGGCTGCTTCCCTGCCTTCGAGGTTTTCGACGTTGCCCTGCCACGGGTGCCAGCCGAGTTCCACTTTACCCTGAAGCCCTCTGAAGATGTGGATGATGTCGGCGAAGAACGCGGGGGTCAGTTCCGGTCGCGGGCGGTTGCACGCGATGTCCCAGATCGCCCGGATGACGCTGAACCCGGAGCGGTTTTCGGCGCGTTCGGGGATCATCGATCTCAACGCGCGCGCGCAGTCGCGGATAACGGAATGTCTGTATTTGTGTTTTCCGCTGTCGGCCAGTTCGTACTGGGCGGACGACGTGGTGTTGTACAGTTTCCTGCGCGCGGTTCTCAGATCGGCGCTTTCCGAGAGAGGCCGGAAGAACGGCGCTGCTTCGGCCGCGAGCGCCTCTTTAGTGTATTTCCCTATGTCGATTGAATATTCCATACATGCACCTCCCGTGAAAGCCGCCCCGCCGTCCCGCCGCCGCGCGATCTTATTTCTTTTCTTTTTCTTTTTCTTTTATTTTGGTTGCTATTCGGTCATACAGATGATAGGTCCTTCCCATAATGCTTTGGTCTCTCGGCTGATACCTGACTTCGACATCGTCCATCTCGGTTCCGAGCTCTACGTTGATCGACGAGGACTTCATGATTCCGAGAATCTGAGAGGGATATACGCTCCTGTGTCCGGTGATAAGGAAGCTTATGATGCACGCAACGGTTGCGTAAGGCGCCACTTTCGCGCCGAACAGCTCGACCGCCATGATGCTGGCCGCTATTGGGGTGTTCGCCGCGCCGGCGAGAACACCGACCATGCCGATCGCCGCGAATGTGGAAGTGTCGAGTCCGAACATTTTTGCGAACAGGCAGCCCGAAGTAACGCCGACGAAGAATATCGGGGTGACTATGCCGCCGCTGCCCTCGAAGTTAAGGGTTATGCTTGTAAAAATGATCTTGATAAGGAACGCGTACCATATAATGTCGTGGCCCTGAAGCGCGCTCTGGATTGTTCCAAGCCCGAGTCCGAGGTATTTGGTGGAAAAGATAAGCGCGAGAATTATAAGCAGGCTGCCTCCGATGAGCGCTTTGAAAGGAGTCCATATATTCAACTTCCCGGACACCCTTTCACCTAATCTGAGAAATTCGATGAAGATCACCGAGCAAAGGCCGAAGTATGCGCCCGCGATGAGGACTTTTATAAAAAACGCGCTGCTGAAAATCGGGATGAAATTCAGCGGGTGGTGAAAGTAGTTGACGCCGAGCAAGTTGGAAACCTGATACGCCGTGATGCCGGCGATGAAGGAGGGGAGCAGCGAGTCGTAAAGCAGGCTGCCGACGAAAAGCACCTCCACGCCGAATATTGCGCCCGATATTGGGGTGCCGAAAACCGATGCGAAACCCGCACTGATGCCGCAGATAACAAGTTTTTTTCTGTCCGTGGCGTCGAAACGGAGCAGCCTTGCGAGAAGAGCCGCGAGCCCGCCGCCTATCTGCGCGCACGGTCCTTCCTTCCCGGCGGAGCCGCCGGCGGCGATCGTTACCACTGTCGCGAGCAGCTTCACCGGCACCACCGATGTTTTGATCTTTCCGTTATGTTTGTGGATCGCCTCGATTACTTTTTCCGTGCCGTGGCCTTTCGCGTCCGGCGCGAGATACTTGACCAGCACGGAGCTAAGGAACAGAGCGACCGGAAGGAAGAAATAGTAGTAACTAAATTTTCCCGCTTCGGCTATGCCCCAGTTCAACGCTTTAAGGAATATCGTTGTGGAAAAGCCGACTATGACGCCGACGGCGCTGCCGAGGACAACCCATTTCAGTACGCTGACAAATAATACCGTCTCTTCCGCTACTCTCTGGCCGACCTGATTCGTTTCCATCCGTTAAAACGTCCTTCCTCGAAAAATGAACATATATGTTGATGCGATGCCGGGCGGCGGCTGACGCATGGAGTTTCTATTTGTCATCCGTCGCCTCTTCGCGTTTAATATGCACAACTCTTTGAGGGAAAGGTATCTCGATATTTTCATCGTTGAATCTTTTGAGTATCCTTTTCCTTAATTCGTGCTGCGCCAGATATTGGTCCGAAAACTGCTCGATCTGGCAGATAAGGGTGAAATCGAGCGAGCTTTCTCCGAAGCCGGGCATGAACCTGACAACTGGCTCCGGCTCCCCGAGCAGTCCGGGTATTTTCCCGATGGATTGACGAGCTTCCTCTAAAAGAACTCGCTCGATCTTATCCGGATCGGCGGAGTAGCTGACGCTCACCGGGATCAGCAGCGACATTCTCCCCTCCGGCAGATTGTAGTTTGTGATTATGCTCTGTGACAGCTTGCTGTTCGGAATTATCGTCATGTTGTTCGGGAGCATCCTGATCCGTGCCGTCCGCCACGTGATGTCTTCCACGTAGCCTTCCTGACCGGACTCGAGTTTTATGAAGTCGCCGATACGCACCGATTTTTCCATCAGGATTTGTATGCCCGAGAACAGGTTGGCGAGGGTGTCCTGAAGCGCCAGCGCCACCGCGAGGCCGCCGACGCCGAGCGCGGTGATGAGCGGGGTTATCGATACCCCGACCATATTGAGAATGATCAGCGAGCCGATCACGATGATGGTCCCCTTTGTCACGCCGAAAGCGATCCCCGCCGCGGGCACCGCCAAGTTGATCTTTTTCATGGAGCTGTTCAGCAGGATACCGGCGAGGTTCGCGGCCGCGAACGTCACCGAGAGCAGTATGAGGACGTTGATGGCTTTGCCTATGTAATGGATGTATTTGTCCGGCAGTTCGGAGAACGAAACGCCGATATATATACCCAGCGCGAGACACCAGTATATCGAAGGCGTGCTGAGCGCGCCGATGACAAGGTCGTCGAGTTGGCTTTCCGTTTTTTTTGCGTATTTGCAAAGTAATTTCAGCGAAAAGTGTCTTACGACGAGAAGTGCGACCGAAGCTGTCGTGGCGATTGCCGACGGTATGAGAAATTGTTCCGGTTGAATATTCATCTTAACTCCGTCAGAACCCCGCCGTTTTCGATTTCAGTGTTTTTTTGCCGAACGACCCCGTGTAGATCGCTCGCGGCCGGAATATGCGGTTGCTCTCAAGATACTCCATTATCCTCGCTGTCCAGCCGGAAACCCTGCTCGTCGCGAATATCGGCGTGAAAAGGTCGGCCGGTATCCCGAGCGACTTGTAAACAAGTCCGGAATAGAAGTCCACGTTGGGGAACAGTCCTTTCTGAGCCCCGAGCGTGGCGCAGACTCGTTTTTCGAGAACGTTAGCGGTTTCGGCCAGCACGGCCATATCCTTATTTTTTCTTGCCAGAAAGCCGGCGAGCGGTCCCAGCACAAGGGCACGAGGATCGTGTGTTTTATAAACCCTGTGCCCCACGCCCATTATCTTTCTCTTTTCAGCAAGCGCTTTTTCGCACCATGCGCCGACATTCTCCGGACCGCCGATCTCCTCCAGCATCGCGTACGCCTTCTGGTTTGCGCCGCCGTGAAGTTGCCCGCTGAGGGCGCCGATCCCCGAGCCGACCGAAAAGTATATATCGGCAAGAGTCGATGCAACAACAAGCGCGGCGAATGTGCTGGCGTTCATTCCGTGATCCGCATGAAGTATCAGGCAGACATCCATCACACGCTCCTCGACGGGTGTCGGCTTTTTGCCCGTCATCATATATATCAGATTGCCGGCGTGGCTTAATTCCGGAATCGGTTCAAGCGGAAGATGCTTCGCTCTGATTCTCGCGATCGCGGCCGCGAGCGAAGCGACCCCGGCAATGAGACGGCAGCACGTCTCCGCACGCTCCGCTCTGTGGCGGACGGCGATGCTGTGATTCACGCCCGCCGCCGTTTCGTCGAATTCGTAAATGGCGTGGGATTCCCCGACCGGCGGAGTTTCCATCGGGATGGAGTCTTCGTCGGTGGCGATTATCATCGACGTGTCAGGATAAATGTCGGTTTTCTTATTGCGAATGTCGGCGATCCTCAGAAGGCTTATGCCGAACCGGAGCGCCGCCATTGTATCCATATCTTCAACTGGAAAACCCGACAGAAGCCGTGTCGTTTCCGGGATATACATATACTTGAATAATTTGCTTTTGAACCGGGTTTTCTGTTTGTCGGACGGCAATTTCCCGAACAAAAGAAGATATGTGACTTCCTCGAATGTGGAATTCTCGCACAGATCGAAAATGTCGTATCCCCGATAGATCAAACGGCCTTCCGAACCGTTGACGTACCCAACTTTTGTTTCGCACGCGATCGCGCCTTCAAGGCCCGGGCCCACCGTACAATGCACCGGCCACTCGATTGAACCGCGTTTGCCGCGCGCGGTATCACCCATGCTGTTTTTCGACGCTTTCTTTTCCGCGGTTCTTATAAGGTTTGTTATGTGACTGCTGTTATCGCGCATTTTTTTCTCCGGTGCCGCCATGTAAACGCATGTTCATTTTATGCCGTTGAAGGCCTAACTCTTCCGCCGTTTGAGAGATCGGCGACGTTTCCATCTGGGTTAAGCAATTTTTCCATCTCACAAAGCAGGTTGTGGGGTGTGAGAGGCTTGGAAACATACTTTTTCGCTCCCGCAACTAAATAAGAAAGCTTTGTTGCAAGGTTGTTCCTCTCCGAAAGTATAATGATGTGACGAGCCGGACTGTTGTCATTAGTCATCATTCTGCATGTTTCGATACCTTCATTCGAAAGTCCGTCGATATCCAGAATCACTATATCCGGCTGTATCTCCCGTGCCCGGTTTTCCATCTGGTGAATGTCGTCCACGGACGCAACCATATAACCGGCACTCATCAACTCTGTGTTCAGCCGTTCTGATTCATTCGAATTATTCTGAAATATCAGTACTTTGCCCATATTCATGTCCGTGTTATTCTGTTTCGAGGCCTGATATTGCAGGCGTATGTCAGGGGAATTCAGACAAACTTATATTCAACTGTCCGAAGCAGCCGCCAACTATTGCAATTATAATCATTGTAGTCGCAAGTGTCAACTTTCGAGCTATTGCCTGAAGTGTGACGTTGAGAGGAGTTTAAAGAACTGGTCTGAACCCCGAATCCTGATCCAAACCTGAAGCGAAAAATCTGGTAGAATAACATAATCGGGAGGGGGATCAGGATTCGGGGTTCAGACCAGGGAAGTATAGGTGCGAATCTTTCCCGGGGGGCGAAAATCGATGGAAAGTGCGAAAAGCAAAAATCCGCGTGATATAAAGCCG
>CAYPEK010000138.1:0-9784 GCA_964409645.1 uncultured bacterium
ATGCGGACCCGCGTGTGACGGCGGTGGGCCGCGTTCTGCGGCGGCTCAAGATCGACGAAACGCCGCAAATCATCAATGTGCTGAAAGGCGAAATGAGCCTCGTGGGGCCGCGGCCGGAGCGGCCGGAGTTCGTCGAGCAGTTTGAAAAGGCTTACCCGGCGTACACGCATAGGAAGCAAGTGCTTCCGGGCATGACGGGCCTCGCGCAGGTGAATGGCCGCTACGAAACGGACCCGTCGCTTAAGCTGAAATACGATCTGACTTACATTTACAACTACAAACCCCGCATGGACCTTGCGATCATTTACCAGACGTTCCAGTTCATCATGCGGGAGAACATCTGACGGGAATGCGCGGAGGGAAACAGATGAGGATAGTGGTGGCGTCGAACCCGTTCAAGGGAAGTATGAGCGGGATAGAGGTTGCGGAGAGGATCGAGGCGGGGCTGAAAGCGGGCCTCGGCCGGGTGACGGTGGACAAAGCCCCGATCGCCGACGGCGGCGATGGGACGCTGGATACGGTCGCGGCGGGCGTGAAATCGAAACGTGTTTTCAAGAAAGTGCCCGATCCGCTGGGACGGAGCATAAAGGCGGATTATCTGCTGATCGACGACGGACGCGCGGCGGTTGTGGAGATGGCGCGGGCCTCCGGCCTTGTTTTGCTGAAAAGCAAAGAACGCAACCCGGAGAAGACGACGTCGTACGGGACGGGCGAATTGATCCGCGACGCGCTGGACCGGGGCGTGGAAAGGGTCCTCGTCGGGATCGGCGGGAGCGCGACGAACGACGGCGGCTCCGGGATCGCGGCGGCGCTCGGATGGCGGTTCCTCGGGAAGGACGGCAAACCGGTGAAGCCGTGCGGCGGCGAGCTCGGCAAGGTTGTGAATGTCGATGCGCGCGGGGTCCATCCGCGGCTGAAGGATGTCGAAATAATAGTGGCGTCGGATGTGACGAATCCGCTGCTTGGGCCGCGCGGCGCGGCGGCGGTGTACTCGCCGCAGAAGGGCGCGTCGCCGCAGCAGGTGAAACGGCTCGAAGCGGGGCTCAAGAGCTTCGCGGAAGCGGTGGAAGCGGCGCTCGGGCGCAGGCTGCGGGACAAGCCGGGCGCGGGCGCGGCGGGCGGCGCGGGTTACGGGCTGTCCATGTTTCTCGGCGCGAAGATCAGGTCCGGCATTTCGATGATGATAGATATTACGCGGCTCGAAGAGCGCGTGAAGAATAGCGACCTCGTAATCACGGGCGAGGGGCGTATGGATTCGCAGTCGGCGGAGGGCAAGGCGCCGTTCGGCGTGCTGAAGCTGGCAAAGAAATACCGAGTGCCGGTGATCGCGTTCTGCGGCGGCGTCGAGGAAGAAGAGAACCTGCGCAAGGCGGGCTTCACGGCGGTGATCCCGATAGCGGACCGGCCTATGCCGCTCGAAACGGCGATCTCGGAGGGCGGCGTGCTGCTGGAGCGCGCGGCGCGACGGACTGCATGGCTGATCCGCGATCTCACGTGACGCGCGCGGGAAAGGTTGCTGATGGGTGACACAATCGTCGTGCTGCCGACGTACAACGAGCGGGGTAACATAGCCGCGGTTGTTCGGGGCGTGCTCGTGCAGAGTGACCGGTACGAGGCGCTTGTTGTGGACGACGGTTCGCCGGACGGGACGGCGGACGAGGTGAGGAAGGAATTCGCGGGCGAACCGAGGGTGCATCTGGTGGTGCGCGAGGGCCCGCGGGGGCGTGGTCTGGCGGGAGCGGAAGGTTTCCGCCGGGCGCTCGAAGGAGGCTACGCTTACATATTCGAGATGGACGCCGACGGCTCGCACGACCCGGCGGTGCTCCCGTCGCTGACGGCGGCGCTGGGGCGGGCGGATGTGGCGATCGCGTCGCGGCTCGTGCCGGGCGGCGGCGAGGAAGGGCGTGGCGCGGTGCGCCGATGGATCACGTCGGCGGCGAACGCCTATCTGCGCGCGGTGCTCGGCCTGAAGGTACGCGACTGCACGACGGGCTACCGGGGTTTTCGGCGCGCGACGCTCGAAGCGGTTCCGTGGGAGCGCGTGCGATGCGTAGGACCGGCGATTGTGCAGGAGGTCCTGTACGCGGTGTCGGCGCGCGGGTTCAGCGCGGAGGAAGTGCCGTTCATGTTCCGCGAGCGGAACTGGGGCGAGTCCAAGCTGAACGTGAAGCTGCTTCTGGCCGGATTGATTGAGGCCTTGCGGATCAGAAAAAGAATGCGGCCGGCGCCCGGAGATGTAATGAAGGGATAATTGACGGGAACGATGAAAAAGTTGTTGGGGAAAATATTCAGCGCGGCGATTGTGCCGGTTGTGGTGGTCGGTCTTGCGGCGGCGACGTTCGTGCTGGTGATCGCGCCGCACAGAAGGTCGCTGACAAACAGCGAGATAAAACGCAGGGCGGCGCAGGAGTTGAAGGTTGCAAAAGAGAATAAGGATCCCGGCCTGCTGAACATCAATGTGGACAGGCCGGAGATTTCGCATCTCGTGGACGGACAGGTTGTATGGACAGTGGGCGCGAAGACAGTTAAGTCGGATATGAAAACAGGCGAGACGAAGCTTTACGGGACGAGCGGGATTTTCGTGAGAGAAGGCGACAGCGGGCTCGAATTCAGCAGTCCGCTCACGGTTTACAACACGAAGACGAAGAAAGTTAATGTGAAGGGCGGCGTAAAAGGCCGTCTGGTGCCGGAAGGAGACTCGCTGACGGCGAAGACGATCGCATGGGACGAGAAGGACGGAATGATAACCGTGGAGAGAGTGAAGGTTGCGGTTGGTGACGCGACGGCGAGCGCGGGCCGGATGGAACTCGACCCGAAAAAGAAAAAAGTGAAGCTGAGCGGCGGGGTAAAAATCGAAGTTCCTTTCAACCCGCAGGGCGATAAAAAGGCGGAATAAGTTGGCGCGCACTTGCAAGAGACATCCCGATCGTGAGGCGTCCGGTTTTTGCGTGAAGTGCGGGGCGCCGGTTTGTTCAGACTGTGAAAAATTTTACAACGGGCGTCCGTATTGTTCTGAATGCATGGTGAACAGGCTCGAGGCTGAGGCGATGGAGCGTCGCGCCGCTACTGCTGCCGCTGAGGCGGCAAAGCTCGAAGAACTGGAGAAGAAGAAGATAACGCCGGAGAAGGTTGTGGTTGCGATTAAGTCGCTGCCCGCGCGGAGGGAAGAGATAGGCAGGCAGATGGGCGGCGCGCTGCCGAAAGTGCCTAAGGAGATACGTCGGATCGTCGCGCGTGTGCTGGACCTCGCGATTGTCGTGTTTGTTTCGCTGCCGGTTGCGTTGCTGATACGCGCCGCAACGTACTCCGGGATGCGCGAGGTGGGCGGCATGGGGATAACGGTGAGCACGTATCTCGCTTTCATGCTGGTGGGCGCGGTGTATTTCATCTACCTCGAATGGAAGTTCTGTACGACGGCCGGGAAGAAGCTGATGAAATTGAAAACGATTCGGTACGGCGGCGACGGTGCGGGACTGACGTTCCCGTCGTCGTTCTGGCGCTGGATTGGGTTTCTCGCGGCGGGCTGCTGGGCTTACGGCGGTTTCTGGGTTGTGTCGAAGACGCTGCATTTCGTAGGTTTCGCACTGAAACCGAAGGCGTCGTTAATAGCGGTGACGGGGTCGGTTATACTGGTTGCCATCTGCTCGCTCGGCCTTTTGATTACGTTTATAGGAAAGTACAAGAGAGGTTTTCACGATTTGCTCGCACGTAGTATAGTCGTGGACGAAACATATATGGAAAGAGGTAAAAAAAGTGAAAGTGAAAGTTGAGAAATACCCTGCGGCGGAGATAAGGAACGGAAAGCTTTGGTTCGGCGGCGCGGACGTCGCGAAACTGGCGGGCGAGTTCGGGACGCCGTTGTACGTTTTCGACGAGGACACATTCCGCGGAAACTGCCGCGCGTACCGCGAAGCGTTTTCAAGCCGTTATCCGGACACGATGGTGTTCTACGCGAGTAAGGCTAACACAATGAGCGCGGCGATGGCGCTTGCGCTGGCCGAGGGGCTCGGCATAGATGTGTCGAGCGCAGGCGAACTCGAAGGAGCGCTGAAGGCCGGCGCATCACCTGAGAAGCTGATTTATCACGGCAATTATAAGAAGGCGGAAGAGCTCGAGCGCGCGCTGAAGGTTGGAGTCGGCAGGATCGTTCTGGATTCGGCGTACGAGGCGGAGATGCTCGACAACATCGCCGGCAGAATGAGGAAGAAAGCGCAGGTTATGCTGCGTGTGACGCCGGGGATCGATGCGCACGTACACGAGATGGTGCAGGTTGGCAAACTCGATTCGAAATTCGGAGTGCCGCTGGTCGGAGGCGCGGCCGCGGAACTGATAGGTGTGATTCTGAAAAAGAAGAACCTCGATTTTACGGGGATACATTTCCACATCGGGTCGCAGATACTCGACGCCGACCCGTACGAACTCGCGGTGAAGCGTGCAGTGGCTTTCATGGCGGAGTTGCGCAAAAGATACGATTATGAAACGAGCGACCTCGACATCGGCGGCGGTTTCCCCGTGAGGTACGACTCGAAACAGACACTGCCGCCCGCAGACAAATTCGCTGCGCCCGTGGTAGCGGCGCTCAAGGCGGAACTCAGATCGGCCGGACTCGCGGAGCCGCGCCTGATGCTCGAACCGGGCCGCTCGCTCGCGGGGCCCGCGGGTATGACGCTTTACACGGTGGGGCCGGTGAAAGTCATTCCCGGAGTAAGGAATTACGTGGCGGTGGACGGCGGGCTTTCGGACAACCCGAGGCCGGGCCTTTACGGCTCTTTGTACGAGGCGGTGATAGCGAACCGGCAGACAGCGAAAAAGGGGCTGAAGAAATACAGAGTCAGCGGCAGGCACTGCGAGACGGATACGCTGATACCGGAGATCGAACTTGCCGACCCGAAACCCGGCGACGTGCTGGCCGTGTTCACGACGGGCGCGTACAACTACTCGATGTCCGGAAACTACAACAAGTTCATGAGGCCGGCGACGGTGCTGCTCAGGGGCGGGAAGCCGGAAGTGGTCGTCCGCAGGGAAACCGTGGCGGATTTGTACAAGTGTGAAAATCTTCCGTCGAGTGTGGCAAATGCCAAAAAGAAACGGAAATAAGAAAACGGCTATTGCAGCGGCCTTATTCCGGGCGACAGTCGCGGCGGCCGTGATCGGCGCGTGTCTTTTCACCGGGGGCTGCGGTAAGAAATTACGATATGATTTGCCGATAGGCAAGACGCTGCGTTACGGTTTTTTTTCGGACGCCGGACACAAGTACCTTGAGAACGGAGAAGAAAAAATCGAGCCGTATCCATTCTTTAACAAAGGCATGGAGATGGAGATGAGCGTTGTCGATTACGGAGGCGGCGTTTATACATTGAACGTGACCGCGCTTGCTCCGGGTAAAAAAGTCAATCCGCTTCTCGGCAAGAAACTGGGGTTTGTAACGCTGCATGTCAAACCCGACGGGCAGATTACGGATATGACGGGGATGGGAGTTCCGTTCGAGATGAGGCTTATGCTGCCGCAGTTTTCTGGCGGAAGAGTCAAAATGAAAGGTACATGGATCGAACCGATCCGCAGCGATTTTCTTCTTATGAATAATGCAAAAGTCGGAGGTGGAGAGAATAAACCCGCGGACCTCACGCTGAAGCATACGTATCTGGGCCGCACGGTTCTGTCGGGAAGGCGATGTTATCATATTAAGGGAGAGGCGGAATATAAGAAGAAAGAAGAGATCCCAAATAAGGAACAAAACATCACCGGAAATTTCGATTTCGAGTACACATACAGAGAGGATTTTTATTTTTCGGACGAAGGTTATCCGCTGCTGATGAAGGTTAAGGAAAATAAGGGGTTGGTGATAACGGATAGCGATACTAACGGAATTGTTTATTACGACAAGGAATACCTGAATCAACAGGTGATAATGCTGAGGATGGAATGAAACCAGCTGAACTTGGTGATTACATAGGCGCTGAAAGGACGGAGCTGCTCACGCGGCTCGGCGTCATGGCGGCGGAGCGCGGGGAGAAATTGTTCCTTGTTGGCGGCGCCGTGAGGGACATCCTTCTCGGCCGGCGCGGGCCGGACACCGATCTCGTGCTCGAAGGCGACGTTCAGAAATTCACCGCAGAGGCCGCGTCCGCTCTCGGACTGGATTATGTAGCTCATAAGCCATTCGGAACGGCGACGCTGACGTCCCGTGAAGGCGGCAAAGTTGACGTTGCAACCGCGCGAAGTGAAACGTACGAGCATCCGGGCGCACTCCCGCAGATAAAGCCCGACACAATTGAAAAGGACCTCCACCGGCGCGACTTCACGGTGAACGCAATTGCCATGAGCCTGCTGCCGGACAGCTTCGGCTCTATATACGATCCGTTCGGAGGTGTGCGTGACATCCGTGACGGTCTCCTTCGCGCGCTGAAGCCGGACACTTTCATCGAGGACCCGACTCGTATCCTTCGCGGGATGCGTTTCTCAGGCAGATTCAATTTCGAGGACAAAACCGAGTCTTTGGTGAGAGATGCGATATCAAAGCGAGTATTTAGCCCCGTGTCCGGGATAAGGATAAAGAAAGAGTTGAAATTAATATTCGAATCGACGGATCGCGGGAAAATCATCGAGAACTGTCGCGCGTTCGAAGTGGGAAACGCGATCCAGCATGGATTCGAGTTCCGGAGCGAAGTGCTGTACCCGGAAGATATGGTGAAGTACGCGTGCGATGTGTTGTTCGAAGGGGCTGAATGTGAGACTGAGCCGTGGGTTGCCGGGCTGTCGGCGACCGTAGCGGGCAACTCAGCAGAGGAATTGAACCTTTTTGCCGGCCGCATCGATGCGACTCACGCCGAGACAGAGTCGCTGATTCGCACCGGCGAAACGACCGATCCGAAATACGCGGCGATACTCGGAGAAATCGATGTTCAGCCGTCGCAGATGGTTGATCTACTGGCCGATCTGCCTATGGACGCACTGCTTTATATCTACGCCACCGGTGACGAAGTGGTCCGCGTTAATGTGACGATGTACCACCGCCATCTAAGGCACATCCGCCTAGAAATCAGCGGAAACGATCTGATCGCGCGGGGGCACAAGCCGTCGCGCAAATTCAGCGAGGCGCTTAAGGAAGTCCTGCGGAGGAAACTGGACGGCCATATTTCCAACGCGGAACAGGAACTGCGCATTGCGGAATATCTCTTGAGGGAAAAGGAATGATGGAAAATATATCTGCGAGAATTATCAATCTTGTAATTTTTCTGCCGTTGTTTCTGATAGCGATTACCGTCCATGAATTCGCACATGGATATGCTGCGTATTGGGCCGGAGACGACACGGCAAAACTGAAAGGCCGCCTCACGCTCAATCCGATAGCTCACGTTGACCCGCTGGGCCTTGTTTTCTTTTTCGCTTCCGCGATTTCCGGATTTGGTTTCGGTTGGGCCAAGCCGGTGCCGGTTAATCCGGTGAAATTCAAAAAAATGAGGAGAGACGATATAATCGTTTCGCTCGCAGGTGTCGCGGCAAATCTGCTGATGATGATTCTTACCGCGATTGTCATTAAGGCGCTTGTGATGGGCGGCCTTGCCGATTTCACCATTAACGCCGATCCCACAAATGTTCAATATCGACTCCAGAGCCTTTTGCTTCAGTTTTTTTTCCTGAACGGCGTTCTGGTTGTTTTCAACTTGATTCCGGTGCCGCCTCTCGACGGGTCTCATGTGGTGATACAACTATTTTCTAAAGACCCGATAATGACTGAAATCAAGCTGTCAAGGTACGGATTTATGTTTCTTATCATTCTTCTTTTCACTGGAATTCTGAGTTCTGTAGTGGACTTTGCGTTAACCAAGATGGTATTGTTATTGCAGTTTTTTATATGAGGATCGGCTTTAGGGCTGTTTATTGAAATATGTTGTTCGAAACGATTATAGAAGTTACCGGCTACAGCGGCACGTTCGAGATGCTGGTCGAGCAGGTGCGGCGGCATGAGGTTGACGTCGTACATGTGAAGCTGGCCGAGGTGGCGCAGAAGCTGTCGGACGCCGTGCGGCCGAACATCGACCTTCAGCAGTTCACGCCGTTTCTTTCTCTGTCGAAGCTGATGTTTATCAAGTCGAGAAGCCTGCTTCCGGGCAGCGTGCTTTTTGAGGACACCGATCTCGAAGAGGAGACGGCGGCGCCCGAAGAGGAGGAGACGACGGAGGTGCGCAAACGGCTCCTCGATCAATACGAATCATTCAGCCGGGTGCGCGACCTGTTCAGGCAACTCGAAGAGGAGAACTCGATGCGGCTGCGGTCGGCGCAGACGCGCGGCGGCGAGATGCCCGGGTTCATCGACGAAATCATCTTCCTCGAAAAGGTCACTCCGTTCGACATCCTGCAGACCATGTCGATGATTCAACGGCGGCTGCTTGAAGACCGCTCGTATCATGTCAAGGTTGACGACGCGAAGCTGCTTTCGGACAGGATATCGCAGATATTCAGCTTTGTGCTCGAACGGCGCGGGCCGGTCCTGTTCTCGGACATCGTATCGATCACGCCCGACAAGCATGAAGCTGTGCTGTCGTTCCTCGCAGTGGTGTATCTGACCTCGTCGGGGAAGATAGAGTCGGAGCAGAAGGTGCCGTACGGCGACATAGTGATCTCCGCCGCGGGCTGATGAAAGGGTTTGTAAAATGCTGACGGTTATCGAGATACAAAATATCATAGAGGGCATTATGTTTCTTTCGCCGCGTCCCGTTAGCCCGGCGGACATCGCGACGCATCTCGATGTGGATCCGGGTCTGGTGCGCGAGGCGGTGGAGAAGCTGCGAGAGCGCTATCAGGAGACCGGACTCGAATTGCGCAACGTAGCCGGCGGACTCGAACTGACAACCCGCAAGGAATACGTCGAGCATCTTCGCGCGTTCTTCGGCGAACTGGACAAAACGCGCCTCTCCCGCGCCGCGCTCGAAACGCTTGCGATCATCGCATACAAGCAGCCGGTGTCCCGCTCGGACATCGAGGAACTGCGCGGCGTGAATTCGTCGGGGGCGATCCACTCGCTGCTCGACAAGGGGTTGGTGCGGATCAGCGAACGCGGCGAGTCGGTTGGCCGCCCGTTCATGTTTTCGACCGCACCGGATTTTCTCCGTTATCTCGGAATCAATCGGCTCGAAGACCTGCCGCCTCTGGACGTTTTCGAGAAAAAAGTCTGACGGTAATTTCCGCTCTTTGTCTTTCCGGCATTTTTTTTATTACAATTATACTTGTGTGCTTTGCGATTTTGAGAAAGTGAAAAGGCGATGGACGTTGAAGAGAAACTGAGCGAACTCAGAGCGGCAGTGAGAGCGTTGGGAAGTGCTGTGGTTGCATTTTCAGGCGGCGTGGACAGCACGCTTATTGCGAAAGTCGCCTCGGATGAGCTTTCCGGGCAGGTGCTTCTCGTCACGGCTGCGTCAGAGATACATCCGGCGGCGGAGCTTGACCGCGCGAAAGAGCTCGCGTCGCATTTCGGAGCGCCGCACGAGATTGTCAGCGGCGATGAGCTTGCCAATGAGCGATTCACCGCAAACCCGCCGGACAGATGCTATATCTGCAAAATCGGTTTGTACTCGAAGCTCGACCGGCTGAGGATCGAGCGCGGGTACAACTACATAGTCGATGGCGCGAACGCGGACGACGCGGGGGACTACCGGCCGGGCGACCGCGCGGCGCGCGAGCTCGGCACGCGACGGCCTCTGGCGGAGCTCGGAATGACGAAGGCGGAGGTCAGGGCGGTGTCGGAACGGCTTGGGCTGTCCAATTGGGATATGCCGTCGGACGC
>CAYPEK010000139.1:0-9773 GCA_964409645.1 uncultured bacterium
AGCGAATTGATAATGAGTAGAGATATAGCGCTAGATACTAGCGTTCTCATACCTTATTTAAAAAATGACTCCGCAATAAACGAAAAGCTCGTAGAGATAGATGCCATTTCGATACCGATTTTCGTTATCGGTGAGATGATGGTTGGGTTTTCATATACCGCTTTCCCCGATTCATTGAGAGTGGAATTCGAGAGTTTTCTCAGTCATGCAAATATTCTCGACTGCAGTAGAAGCGTCGCGGATAAATACGGTAAAATCTTTGCGTAACTAAGAAAAAAGGGCTCGCTAATACCCGTAAACGATATCTGGATTGCTGCAAGCTGCATCACATTCGACCGGACACTCGCAACACGCGACGCCCATTTCCAAAAAGTCCCCGGACTTAAAATCGAAATGTGGTGACTTTCTCAGAAGTTGTGCTTGTGTTTCAGGCTTCTTCTTCGCCCGGGGCGGGCGTTTTCCAGCGCTTGTGGACCCAGAACCAATGGTCGGGGTATCTGCGGACGAATTCCTCTATGGCTTTCGTGTAGCCCTGACAGTACGCGGCGACATCTTTCCCGGCGTCGCCGCTCGGCTTTATCTCAACCGCCGGCAGAAAATATCCGCGGTGCTTTTCGTATCCCTCGCGCACTATAAACAGCGGTATGATTTTGCAGCCGGTGCGCACGGCGAACAGACCCGGCCCTTTGAATGCGGAGACTTTCGTACCGAAGAAATCCACGAAAATCCCGCGCGGTCCGGCGTTCTGGTCGGACACCAGTCCTACTGTCTCGTTTGCGGCAAGCAACTCGGTGACATGCTCGTACATCGGCACTCCACGCGGGATGTTCCGCGTGCCTTTGCTCGTTCGCAACTTGACTATCATGTCGTTCACGACACTGTCTTCCTGCGCGCGCCCCACCACCGTCATAGGATGTCCGAGCGTGTTGATCCGCGCCGCGAGCAGTTCCCAGTTGCCATAGTGCGCGCTCGCGAACACAACTCCCTTCCCCGCCCGGCGCGCGTTTTCGATATTCTCCGCGCCCTCAACTTCCACCATCCGGATAATGTCTTCCTTTGAATACAACGGGAAACGCATGAACTCGAACGAACTTTTTATTGTGTTCTGGACCGACCTCAGAGCGATCCCGTCCAGCTCGGCCTCCGTGTATTCGTCTTTGAACGCGCGGCGAAGATTTTCGATCATCACCCGGCGGCGCGGCGGCGAAATACCATAGACCACCTTCCCGAGCGCGTCCGCAAGCATCTCCTGTAGCTTTCTCGGCAATATGCGGAGCAACACCCTGAAAACAAATAAGAGAAAATGTAAAATCTTAGCCTGCACCGTGTCAGACCCTTTCGTACTTCCTATTAGATATAATCACTTTTTTTCACACTTTTTTGAATACATATAGCGACAGCGTCAGCGCGCGCCCTTCAGATGACGCGCCAGAAAAGCCGTCAGCGTGTTCCACGCCTCGGTCGAACGCTTTATTTCGAGCGCCGAGCGGCGCGCCGGATCGGTAAAAAATAAAAGCCCGTGTCCGACGTCCGGAACGATCTTGAACGTGTACGGAATCCGGCTCTCGTCAAGCGCCGCGGCGAACTCGCTGCCCTGCGACGGCGGCACGGTTGCATCTTTCTCCCCGTAAAGCATCAGCAGGGGCGTCGAAATCTTATATGCGTCGAGCGCCGGCGCCCGGCTGCGGAATGCTTCCGGCTTGTCCTCCGGCCCGCGTCCATATACCTTCAGCGACAGCGGGTCCGTCACGTCCTGACCACTCTCGATGAGATATTTATACCATGTAAAAGTGTTGGTTACACCATACGCGCATACCGCGGCCGACAGCGAATGGTCGCGTTCGATCGCGAGCAGCGTGATAATACCGCCGTGACTTGTTCCAACCATCGCGATTCGTTTCGGGTCCGCCTCCGGCAGCGCGCGCAGCACCGCCACGGCGTTCAGCGCGTCGTCCACCTCGCCCGCCGCCACCTCGATCTCGCCCTCGGAGCCGTCCTCACCCCGGTAGCTCGGCGCGAGAACGATATAACCCAATTCCGCAAGCTGCGCCGCGCGCATCATCAGTGGTTTTGGCACGCCGTCCACACCGCCGTGGTTGAATACAACGCCCGGCAGCGGTTTGCATTTCTTCCTGTTGGCACACGCCTTTGCCGGCATCACGAGTTTTCCGCGCACTTTCAGGCCGGTACTCGTATAAACGATCGAATAAACCTTATATGTTTTCGTTTTCGATTCGATTTTTTTCGATACGAGGTAGCCGTTCGGCTGGACGTTCGGCTGGCCGTTCGGTGGGGGGTGCTTAACCGCCGCCGATGATGAAACAGCCGCCGATAATAGTAATATCAGCAGCGCAATGCCGATTTTTTTGATTGAATTCGACATTCAGTCGCTCAGATACCGAGATCGACCTTTGTGAATACCCTGTCGTAAGCGAAACCGGCTTCGGCGATGTTTTCCGCGCCACCTTCGAGCCTGTCTATCACGCCGATGATCTTCTCAACCGTTACGCCGGCTTCGACGAGCCGCTTGGCCGCCTTTATGCTCTGCGCGGCGGTCGTGATAATGTCCTCGACGAGCGCCACGCGGTCGCCTGCTTCCAGAACTCCCTCCACCGGCTTCTTCGTTCCGTAATCCTTCGCTTCCTTCTTCACGATGACGTAAGGAAGCCCGGTTTCGAGCGCCACGGCCGCCGCGAGCGGCACCGCGCCCAGTTCCGCGCCCGCCAGCCTATTGATGCCTTCCGGCAGCCGCGCCGCGAGCTCTTTGGCAACCTCGCGTAGCAGTTCCGGGCGGGTCGAAAACCGGTATTTGTCTATGTAATATTTGCTCCGTTTGCCGGAGCTGAGAATAAAATCGCCTTCCAGATAGCACGCCTCTTTAATCTTCTTTGCAAGTTCCGCTCTGTCCATTGTCGCACCTCCGCGCATTATATTATCACACAGCGGCGCTTTTGAAAATGAGCCGGAGCAGGCTCTTCCGGGCATGCTCGACGCAGTAAAAATAAACTTTACCCCGATTCCCGAAAGTTAAACGTATTTTCCGGCATCCATGATTGAAATCACTCTATATAAATTGTGCTATAACACTGACGATAATCATTTAAAATATTATGGACGGACGGGAATAAAAATTTGATGCGAATCGTTGTAACGAAACTGTAATAAAGACGACTAAAGAGACATAAGAATTGAAAGCGGAAGGGACGAAGAGAGATGAGAAAACCGAGAAGACCAGTGGGAACACATTTGCGCGGAACGGTTGCGCGAATGTTCGGTTTCGACCGTGAGATAAACGAACTCAAAGAGAAATACAGAAAGCTGCTCTGGGACTCGAATTTCGGCGTCCACTCCAGAGCCGGACTGGATGAACTTAACGGCGACATAAAAGGCAAATATAAAACGGTCGCTTTCATCGATTTCGACGGCGTTCACGAATTGAACAAAAAATACGGGTACGAGGAAGTGAACCGTAGGATCAGCGCGACGCTCAGAGAGATATCGAAGGTGACGGACGTATTCGTGGCGCGGTGGTTCTCCGGCGACGAGCTTGTGGTGCTGAGCAGGCACGACGCGGAAAAAACCGAAAGGCTTGTGGCGGCCGCGTCTTTGATCGGACTCGTGGTTTACGACACCGAATTCACATATTACGTCGAGGAATGGGACGGGGAGACGCACCTGAACAATTTCATCGACTCGATGTCACACAAAGTTGCTGATATAAAAAAGATTAAATCTTCGGAGAAACAAGTTGTGAGGTATTTCGGAAAACATCGCGGGAAACCGAATTCGAACGCAAACTAATAAAACGGATCGGGTCTCAACCTTTTTCCTGAAATTACAATTATGGTTCATTTCCGCCCGGATTGTTATAAAATAGCCCGTATTCGACGCCGGGAGGAAATCGACGTGAAGTTCAAATTACGAATCGCCGGTATAGCCGCCCTGCTCTTCATCGCAGCGGCTTCGTATTGCGCATCGGCAACCGAGCCGGTTTGCGCCAAGCATCCTTGCCTGTTCATGACGCCCGCGGCGGTGGATGCATTCAAAAATAATTACAAAAACTGGCCGGGAGCGGATTTCGATTCTTTCCGCAAGGCCAACGACGGCTACCGAATGAAGGGAATCGACGTACCCGCGCTCGGCGGCGAATATACCCAGCGTTACATCTGCCCCATCCACGGCACTTACCTGCGTTTCGACCCGTTCGAACCGAAAAAGCACTACTGCGAAAAATGCGGTAAATATTACGAGGGCGAACCGTACGATTCCTGCTGGCGCGAGTTTAAGCACATAATGAACATCGAGTCGGCCATGAACGCCGGATTCATATACCAGATCACGGGCGAAAAAGAATACGCCGAATGGGCACGCGGAATGCTGCTGAAATACGCCGAGAACTACAAAAAATACCCGGCGCACGGCGGCCCGGCCGGATTGGGACGCCTGACAAGCCAATCGCTCGACGAGGCGGTCTGGCTGCTGAGCGCCGCCGCCGCGTACGACTATGTAGCGGACTCGCCCGTCATGTCGGAAGATGACCGAAACACGATCAGGAAGAAACTATTCATCCCCATCGTTCAACATCTGGATTTGTTTCCATTCGGCATCCACAACATACAGGTGTGGGAATCGACGGCAAGCCTCGCGGCGGGAATTCTTACGGGCAAAAAGAACATTATAAATAGCGCATCAGCAACACTACGCGACGAGATCGCTAAAGGAATAACTCCGGACGGACTGTGGTATGAAACGTCGGTAGGATATCACATATACGCCATGAAACCGTTCGCGATGCTCGCCGTGATGTGTAAAAACGCGGGCCTCGACTTGTGCGACAACCCAAAATTCGGGAAGATTTTCACCGTTCTGCCGAAACTGCTTACGCCGGACGGCCGCCGACTTCCGTCGATAAACGATTACAGGCACGACGTCTTCATAGACGAAACTTTTCCGGGCATGGTCGCCGCGAGATACACGCTCGGCGACACCTCCCTCGACCGGCTGATCGCATCCATTGCCGCGCGGACTTCGCAGTACGATTTGATCCGGCAGATACCGTATCTCGCATCCGTCGCTCCGGAAGAGATGCGGAAAGAAATAGAGGCTTACAGGCAGCCCGGCGGCGGGCAACCTACAGCACCGGCCGACTCTTCGAACATGCCGCAATCCGGCCTTACCGTACTCCGCAGAAACGGTCTTTACGCGCTCATCAAATATCAACCGCTTTCAGGCGGACACGACCATCTCGACCGGCCGGAGATTGTTTTCTTCGATCACGAGCGCGAAATTTACCCCGACCTCGGCACTGTTCCCTACGGCCACCCATTATACAGAGCGTATTACCGCCGGACAGAAGCCCACAATATCGTTATGGTTGACGGCCGGCAGGTCGCCCAAAATGCCTGCGAGAATATTCAGTTTGAGGACACTGAAGACTTCACCGGCGTTGTGGTTGATTGCAGAGAGCTTTACGACGGAGTAGTTATTCGCAGAACAATCGCCTTGACCGATACGTTTTTTGCCGACGTGACCGTTGCCGAATCGGACAAGGAACACTTTTACGACTGGATGTTGAAAATCAACGTGGCAACAGAAACATTTAAGATTCCCGGCGAGGATACTTGGATTGCACCTGTCAGCGTGCCATCGAACCCCGAAATATCGTTTAACAAAACCATTAATTTGAAATCGCCGATAGACTTTACCTTCGGCGGCGACAGCGGACGCCCTCTCGGGCTTACACTGCTGCCGGACGGCGACTCGAAGTTGAATACCGGGACAGCGACAGGTTTCCGCCCGAATGAAAAAATGCCTGTCCTGATGTGGGAAAAGCACGGTAAAAAAGCGATTTTCGCGGCGGTTACAGGCAGCAAAGCAGAAAAAATAAAAATCGAAACAGACAAAAATACCATTTCGATCATTACCTCAACAGGAAAAAGACTGCTTATTAATCTTGAAACAGGAAAAATTAAGGCCGAATAAATCGGTTGGAATGGAATTTTGTGGCATCGCTCAACATGGTCAACATAATTATTTAAATAAATATCTTTAGAATTTGCTGTCAACGCATGAAAATAACGAAAATAACACGCTATTGAGATATAGTCAACGCGATCGGCTAATATATGTTTATATCTTGAAATATCCTTCAAATTCTTCCAAATTCATTTTTTTTTACAAAATAAGGAATAAATTATTCTCATCATTAATATTAATAAACACTAAAGTAATTAATTAAAATAGCCGATAAACCTTTCAGACCCTGAGGATACGGGTTAAAATACTAAAGAAGAGGATGTGATATTTATGACATCAACGAGCGGTTTAAGTTTTTCGGGGTTGTATTCAGGGCTAGATACCGAGTCAATCATTTCCCAACTAATGCTGATTGAGCGACAGCCGGTAACGTTGCTGCAACAGAAGCAGTACAAACTCGAATATCAGAAAACAAAACTTAACGAAGTCAACACGTCGGTGTTAGCGGTTAAGACCGCGATTTCAAGTTTCGCAAGCGGTCTGGCATTCTCAAGCTCGCTCAGTTCCACCAATGAGAGCGTGGCGACAGGCTCATCGACAACAGCAGCCTCGGACGGAACGTATCTGCTGACAGTTGCAAATCTCGCCCAGCAGCAGGTATATGCGTCAGGCCAGAAAGCATCGACATGGACCTCGCAGAACCCCGGCGGAATCTCAATAACGCACGCCGACACCGGCTACACATTCAACATAGACACAAGCGGAAAAACTTTATCGCAAATAAAAGATGCCATAAACTCGTCAAACGACGGTTCAGGCCACAATTTCACTTCGTACGGTGTGGCGCAGATCATCACTGATCCGGCGTCCGGTAATCAGGTTCTGACAATCAAGAGCCTCGAAACGGGACTGGACAACGCTTTTACGTATGCGGACACAACAGCCGGAACGATGGCAGACCTCGGAATGTATGAATCTCAGGCGGCGCTCGACGCCAACTTCACACTCAACGGTGTGAGCCTGTCGAGCACGACAGACACCGTATCGTCTGCGATCACAGGAGTCACGCTTGAACTTCAAGGCACGGGAAGTTCAACAATAAAGATCGGCGTAAGCGACGACGATATCGTCTCCAATATCAGCAGCTTCATCGAGAAATTCAACTCCGCGACGGACCTTATCAGCGGATACGTTAACGAGGAAAAAAATGATGACCCGTCGAGTCAGGAAGATTTCTCCGCCGGAGTTCTGCACGGCGACTACGACCTGATTAACTGCAAATCGCAGATGAGAATCAGGACAACCGGCTACATCGATTCCTCTTTATCCAAATACGTGTCGCTTGCTTCCATAGGAATCAGCAGTGAAGCCTCGTCAGGCAGTTATGTGTCGAGCAATATCGAATTCGACGAAGAAGCATTCCGCGCCGCGCTCGCCGAGGACCCGACTGAAGTGCAGTCGCTTCTCGAGGGCTGGGCAAGCCAGATGGACGATTATCTGGAAGCAACGACAGAGGTCAGCGTTTCGCAAACTCTTGCCGGAACTTTCTACAGCCGGATTCTCAGCATAGACGATCAGATAGACAACATAGACACCGAACTCGACGACTGGGACGACAAACTTACGCAAATCGAAGAGAGATACAGAACACAATTCTCGGAAATGGAAGAAGCTCTGTCCTCACTTTCGACCCAGAGTTCGTATCTGACATCGCAGCTTGCATCGCTGACAAGCAGCAGTGACTAAATCGCTGGATCGAATTTAGGCCACATTTAAATTTAAAAGGTTAACTATGAGTATGAGGCTGGAGATAGACGGACAACAGAGAGACTGGAAACTCGATGAGGATCAGACCCTCGGCGATTTCATTATCGAGATGAATAAGAAGCTGCTTGTGGATGAGGGCCGGGTTATCACCGGAATCAAAATCGGCGATAAAGGTCTCGACGAGAAAACCAAGATGCTTACGCCCGATCAGGTAATGCTCGATCAGATCGAAAGCATCAGCTTCGACACCCAGAGTTTTCAGGATAACCTCAGCGAGCAGTATGACATTGCGGAACAAACGCTGCAGAGTGTGCGTGAATCAATCACCGATATCATCAGCTTCATGCTTTCGGATCAGATCGACCTTGCGATGAATAAGTTAAAAGAAGATGTTGAAAGTCTTCTTGCTTACGTCTATAAGCCTTTGACAAACACGGAACGGATGGGAGTCATCAAGACTGTCGATATCCCCTGCGGCGAAGGCACATTGCACGATTTCCTTGTGAGGTTCAAATCCACGCTTCAGGAACTTCTTCAGGCGATGGAAAACAGCGACACCACGCTGATCAACGACTTTCTCGAATACGAAGTCGAACCATCTCTCGGAGAGTTCAAGACGGTGATTAAGCCGATCAAGGAAAAGATCGCGGCATTTGATTTCAGCAGCCTGTACGGTAATTAATAAGAAAGTTGAGCGGAATGGAACAGAAACCACTGACAACATACGGAAGAGCGGGCAACCCCTACCGTAACTATGTAAAGAACTCTGTCGAGACGGCCACGCCGCTCATGCTGATAATCATGCTGTATGATGAAGCGATAAAAATGTGCACACTCGCGATGCAGGACCTCGGAGTAAGTAAAGAGAGTGTTCACAACAAGCTCATCAAAGCGCAGAAAATAATCACCGAACTGACAGTGTCGCTGAATATGGAAGCCGGAGGCGAAGTCGCGGAGAATCTTAAAGCGATATACATATACCTCCACATGAGGCTCGTTGAGGCAAACATAGAAAACAACAGAGAAAAGATCGAAGAATCGCTCCGCATACTGAAGGACCTGCGTGAGGCGTGGCATATAGTCAACCAGCAGAACAGAAGAAGCCTCCTCCAGCAAGGCGGCGGAGTTTCGATTACGACGTAAACCGGCGGGCCGGCGACTTCAGGAAGTTAGACAGAACGGCGGAAGCACGAGTCTAAAACCCGAAGCCGGCGGCCCGCTTTCTTATTCCGGCCATTACAATTAACATATATACATGTAACCGGCGATACGGCCGAACCGGAGAAGACAAACCGGAACGATGGAAGAAAAGTCCGAATTAACCCTTTATGAGAAAAATTTACGGGCTATCGAGATTCACTACCCGTTGCTTTATCGCGACTTCATGAAACAGGCGGATAATTACGAAGGCCGCCCGGACGAAGTGGCCGAAGTTGAAGTGATTCAGGGCCGCCGAGGATACCCCACATTTCTCCTGAAGGCACTTGTGACCGCCGAATGCAACGGCGGGCCTCTCGAATTACCGATTGCAATGTACCGCAAGGCCGTGCGCGACACCATGGACGGCATTGCTTCCGACTCCGCGGGAGTTGCGGATGAAGAAAGCAGAAAAGTCGTGTTTGCCAAGTCGCGCGGTACAAAATTGATGCCCCGCTTCCGCATCGCGATCTCCGAACCGAGACAGGTGATGGGGCACTCGATATTCGACCCGGTCCGCGAGGCAGAGAAGAAATTCAGAGAGGACGACTTCGGCAAGGAAGACCGCGTGATTCTCCTCGGTTTCGGATTCGGCTACGAGGTACGCCGACTGCTCGAACTCGATAAGAACCTGACTCTCGTTGTGGTCGAACCTTACATTTCCGTTTTTAAGAAAGCGCTTGAATCGGTCGATCTCACCGATATATTCGCCAGAAGACGGATGATTTTGATATTTTCGACCACTCCCAGCGACATGCAATACGCATTCCTCGCACAGACAACACACCTGTTCCTGCCGAACTTTAAGATACGCACCCTGCCCCACGTTAATC
>CAYPEK010000140.1:0-9634 GCA_964409645.1 uncultured bacterium
GCTTCGCTCTGCAGTTGCTCTTATTTGTAGCATGTCAACGTGATATTGGTATTACTTCTTCTTCTCGAAAATCTTTTCCACGTTCTTTAGTTGTTCAAAAAGTTTCGGGTACAAATCCGCGATCAGTTCCGTGTTCGAGCCAGCCTTCTGCAACCCCGCGACAATCAGCGACAACGCCTTCTCCTCGACCACTCCGCCCTGCTCCCGCACCGGCCCTTTCACCGTCTCCCAAGTTTTACCGATATCCTGTATCGTTTTCTTCATCCTCGCCGTATCCTTCGTCATCGCGCTGATGTCCAGCTCGCGCCCGTAATATTCGAGCAGCTTCACACCGATCGGGATCAGTGGATTGAAACGACCCGCTATCTGAATCGTCGCAAGCGTCAGTTTGTTCGCCGCATCCATCGCGCCCTTCTTGTCCTTCGCCGCCGCCGCCGCGTCCACCGCGTCCAGCGCCGCATTCAGACGATCCACATCCTTGCCGCCGATTATCTTCACCACTTCGTTGCTGAGAATCGTCTTGCGCAGGCTCTTCACCTTTCCAGACGCCGCAGTCCACTTCCCGGCCTTCACGCTGTCGTAAATCCCCTCCGCCGACTTGCCGATGCCGACGATCGTCTCCATATCCTTTTTCAGCGGCACCTTTTCCGCCTTCTTCTCCGCCGCAAAAACCGCCGAGCACGCAAACAGAACACAAACCGCAACCGCCGCGAAAAACAATCTCCCGCTTTTCATAATCCAATCCCTTTCTTTACACATATCCGTGTTAATCTGTGGTTCTAAATTTTTTTCTTCTACTGTCCCGAAAATTTAATCGTGCGAACCCACATTTCCGAATGCTTATCCAGACCGGCATTTGAAAAATGGCACGCGTCGTTTCTATCGTCGAGACTCGCCAACTGGTCGGTGTCCGGCCCCGGAAAAATCTTCAGTTCAGTGTTCACAAGTTCCTTCTGCGCCTGCTGAATTTCGTAACTCGGCTCACCGCCTCCGCAACGTGTCGCCACCGAAACGTATATCGGAGCTTCGACACCTTTCTTTCGGATGTCATCGAGCATCGCAATGAACATTTTCTTATAATCGTCCTTCGTCGTTTTCAGATTTTTGTCCGCCTCGCCCTGATGCCAGAACATGTGCGTGATCTTGATGTTCTTCTTTTTCAACTGCCGCAGCACGTCGTCGATTCTGAGGTGCAGATCGCCGCCGTGCGTCCAGCGTTTCACCTCGGTGCCGCCCACGCCGATCGTAACAAACAGCACATTGTCGTACATCCCGCGGTCGATCAGCTTTTCGCCGAGCCGCGACCACACCGATCCCTTTTCGCCCGTCGCGCCGAGCATCGGATCCTCGGCGACGTAGCACTTGCCCTCGTAAAAGTTATAGACATTTTTCTTCGGCTTGAAGGGTGATTCGCTGTGGTTCGCCGAGTTCGACTGCCCGAACGCCAGCGCCACCATCGTCCTGCCCTGCATAACTTTCTTGCAGTCCACTTCCGTCCGCTTCGAGACATCGATAAAATCGTTCGGCTGCGGCATCGTGTACGCAAAACAAACCGCCGCCGCCGCGAGTAAAACCAGCGCCGCCGCCGATGCAACAAAATATCTTCTCTTCGACTTCATACCCTTCACCTCCGCGATTAGTTACCTTTTCAGCAACACGCCACCTACAGAATCACCGCGACGCGGTTCTTCATCAGCACATTGCCCTTTTCGTTCGCGTTCTTCATCTTCTCCGCGTCCTCTTTCGACACCACAATGTCGCCCTTGAACTTCCCGGCGACGCCTACCGCCTTGATAATCAGCGGCTTGTTGCCTGCGAACACCTTCCAGCCCTGCGCCTCCTCCATCGAGCCGGCGTAACGGATCAGGTCCACCGTCTCCATGTCCGAGCTCGAAAAGTTCCTTGCGTAACCGTGAACGAGTTTTCCCTCAGGCGTCACGATGTTCGGTTTCAGCACCCTCTTCGCGCCCAGCCCGGACGCGTCGATTATCACACTCGTGTATGTCGTTTCCTTCTCCACCTGCACACTATCCGCGACCGTGTGCTTCTCCTGCGCGGCCTTGTTCGTGTCCACCGTCAGCGTCACCTTCTCCGCTTCGGTTTTCCCGAAATCGAGTTTTATCCCGTCAACGGAAAGAAGATATTCGAGATATTCGCCGTTCAGCGAAAACCCGTCGTAACCTTTGATCGTCGCGCCCTCGATCTCCAGATCGGCAAACTTCCTCTCTCCCGCCGAGGTGACGATCGGCACATTTTTCCACACGCCCGTCCGCATCGCCCTCGAAGCATCCTCGAATATCCACATTACCTCGCCGAACCGGAATACGAGCAGCGTGCCCGTCACGCTCTTACCGCCCGCAGTCTGCGCCTTCAGCCCTGTTGCAACCAGCGCGTCGAACACCTTCACGATCGACTGTTCGCCCGAAATGTTTTCCGCCCGCGCGCCGCCCGCGCAAATCATCGACAGCACGATCGCGCACGCGACAATCGCGCACCTCATTCTATTCGCCGTATTCAGCATGGCCTCTCCTTTCAATCCTTATAATTAATAACCGATTATATAACCGGCGCGCCTTTACGATAATACACCTTAAAAAAAACGGAGCCGCTCCGGCGGCCCGTCCCGCGCGGTTGCGGTAAACGTCCGTGTAATTTACTATATACGGGACGCCGCCCGGCCGGAACCGCGGCGCGAAATCCGGAATAATGGGGATATGACATGAAATTCAAAATCATCACGAAAACAGCCGTCGCGGCCGCATTCCTATGTTGCTTGCTGTTGAGCAACACAGTACGCGCCGCCGGCGATCCTTCCATCAGTGAAAAATGGCTCACTCAGCGGTGGACGGCCGAATGGAGCATGTATCCCGACGGTCCGTCCAACGATCCGGCCGCGTTCCTCTACAGGCGCACGATCGACCTGCCCGCGAAGCCAGATAGATTCGTCGTCCACGTCACCGCCGACCAGCGCTACAGGCTGTTCGTCAACGGAGTGAGCGTCACCAACGGCCCGGCACGCGGCGACCTGCTCCACTGGCGCTACGAGTCAGTTGACATCGCGCCGTTCCTCAAAGCGGGCCGAAACGTCGTCGCGGCGCGCGTGTGGTCGTACGGCATCATGTCCACGTGGGCGCAGATCACAACCGTCACCGCGTTCCTTCTTCAGGGCGACGGGGCCGCCGAATCCGACCTCAACACACCGCGCGGCTGGAAAGTCTATCGCGACGAAAGCTGGGTTCCGTTCCCGAAAATCGGCGTTAACCCCGCATCGTGCGTGGCGGGCTCGAACGAGCGCATCTACGCGGCGAAACATCCGTGGGGCTGGCTCGACGCGGACTTCGACGACTCTAAATGGCCGGAGCCGAAAAGACTTATGGACGCAGTGCCCGCGGGACTCCGGGGCGACGGCAGTTCATACTGGTATCTCGTGCCGCGGCCGATACCCCTCATGGAGGAAAAGCCCGCGCGCTTCCCGAAAATCGCAAAGGTAAAAAGCGTTAAAGTGCCCGATGAATTCCTCACCGGCACGAGTCCGTTAACAATTCCGGCGAAAAAGAAAGCTTCATTCATTCTCGACAACGTCGTGTTGACAAACGGCTATCCAGAAATCGTCACAAGCGGCGGCGACGGCGCGGTGATCCGCCTCTCTTATGAAGAATCGCTTTTCAAATACCCCGAAGTCGATATGGGACACCTTATCAAAGGCAACCGCAACGACATCAAAAGATGCTCGATCCGGTCAGATTACCGCTTCGACGAATTCATGCCCGACGGCGGCAAATCGCGCCTGTTCTCGCCGTACTGGTGGCGCAGCTTCAGATTCGTTCAGGTGGACATTCAGACAGCGGACGAGCCCCTGACGATTGAAGACTTGCGGATTGTCGAAACCGGCTACCCGTTCGTCAAACGCGGCTCGTTCAAATCGGACGACCCCGAACTGACAACCATCTTCGACACCGGCTGGCGCACCGCGCGCCTCTGCGCCGGGGAAACATACTTCGACTGCCCGTACTACGAACAGCTCCAGTACGCGGGCGACACGCGCATCCAGACAAACATCAGCTACTACGTCGCGGGCGACGACCGGCTCGCGCGGAACGCGATCGACCTGCTCAACGACTCGCGCATCCCGGACGGCCTCACGATGAGCCGCTTCCCAACGCGCATGCATCAGGTAATCCCGCCCTTCTCGCTCCTCTGGATCGGCATGATCCACGACCACTGGATGTTCCGCGGTGACAAGGAATTCACGAAAAAATATCTCGACACAATGTACAGCGTTCTGAACTGGTTCACCGACCGCCGCCTCGAAAACGGATTGCTCGGCAACCTGCCGTGGTGGAATTTTGTGGACTGGGCGTGGCCGGGCGGCATCCCGCCGGGCGCGGAGGGCGAAGGCTCGTGCATCATCACGCTCCAGTACGCGATGGCGCTGCGCGAGGCGGCCGATATTGAAGCACAGCTCGGCAAACCTGAAATTGCCAAAATGCACCTCGCGCTCGCGGACAAAGCGGTAGGCGACGTCACAAAAGCCTGCTGGGTCCCGAAACGGGGTCTGCTCGCCGACTCGCCGAGCAAAACATCCTACAGCCAACAGGCAAACGCGCTTGGCGTGCTCTCCGACGCCATTCCGCAGGCGGCACAGAGAAAAGCAGCCGAGACCGCATTCTCGGATCAGTCCCTGACTCAATGCTCGCTTTATTTCCGGTTCTATCTGAACAAAGCCGCGGACAAGGTCGGAATCAGCGACAACTATCTTTCGCTGCTCGACCCGTGGAGGAAAATGCTCGCGCTCGGACTTACGACGTGGCCCGAGACGGACGGCAAGAGCCGTTCCGACTGCCACGCGTGGAGCGCCAGCCCGTCGGTCGAACTGCTCTCGATAGTCTGCGGGATCAAGCCCGCCGCGCCGGGATTCTCCGAAGTTGTCATTCAGCCACACCTTTCCGGCCTAAAAAACGTCGAGTGCGAAGTCCCGCACCCGAACGGCACAATCCGCGCGTCGCTCCGCGCCGAACAAGGCCGCGTGGCAGCCGAGATCGAACTGCCCGACGGAGTCACAGGCAAATACATATCCGGCGGCAAGGAAACGCCGCTGAAGCCGGGGAAACAGTCGATAAAATAGAAGACAACGCAAAAACGGCCCTGAAGGACCGGCTTATATCTTTTGATGTGGATTTTAAGCGGCCTGAGAAATAAATCTCAGGCGTTGCCCGCTTTGCGCGTGCCGCGCGTTCGTACAACCGCTTTCTTTGCGACAACCGCCCGCGGCTTACGGGCTGTTTCCGGCTTCTTCTCACGAAGCACATAATTGTGCTCCCACACATCCGGATATTCTTTTTCCTGTCCGCACATCCCGCACTCAAAAATCGTCACCGGCACCTGCACGTTTTTCGGCCCGCCTCGGTTGTTCGTGGGGAAAGCCGTCACCACCCAGAAACTCTTACGGTCAGTCGCCGTGAAAACGTGCGAGCAATCCCGCGGGCACTTTTTTGCTTTCGATTTTTTCTTTTTAATGTCCATCGGAACCGCCCCCTTGCCTCAAAACATCACCAACACCTACTCTTTAAACAATGAAAAAAATAAATAGTTCCTGACACCCGCCGCTGAAAAAATGGCGGCTCATGAACGCGCAGTTAGAAAATCGGCATTATTGAAGCCATTTTGCCCGTTATTCTGTTAACATCCGTTTTTATTGACATAAAATACCGAGGTTACTAAAATAAAATGCTTGTGAGTTTGAAGGAATGTACCATTAGGAGGGTCTAATGTCCCAACAGATTGATGATCAATATATTCTTACTCCGGACGGCCATAAGAAGCTGCTCGAACTGCTCGAACACTTGAAAAAGGACCATCGCGAAGAAATCCGCGAGCGGATGCAGAACGCCGAAAAAAGCAGCATTGTCTCCGAAGACCCGGAGTTTGAGGAAATAAAGAAGGATCAGGCGATGCTCGAGAGCCGCATCGCGCACCTCGAAGGCATCCTGAAAAAGAGCAAGGTGCTCTCTCCGCAGGAAATTTCGACCGACCGCGTGGGAATCGGCTCCCGCGTAAAAGTCAAAAACCTCAAAACCAAGAACGAGGAAGAGTACACAATTCTCTCGTCGATGGAAACGAACCCGGCGGAGAACAAGATATCAGACGCCAGCCCGGTAGGCCGCGCTCTGATGCGCGCCAAAAAAGGCGACATCGTGCAGCCCGAAACGCCGAGAGGCCGCGTCCGGTATCTGATCCTTAACATTAAAAAAAGCTGACGCCGGCCCACACCGCGTTCAGCCGCGTAACCACGCTTAAAACAACATCCGTTCGACCGGCGCGCCGCGCCCGGGGGTGCATCATGGAACAAGACGAACAATACCAACTGCGTATCGAAAAAATCGAGAAGCTGAAAGCGCTCGGCGTTCCCGCCTACGAGAAGAACTTCACGCGCACACACACCGCAGCGCAGGTCGCCGACGACTTCGAGCAACTCACCGCTTCCGGCGAAAAGGTCACAGTCGCCGGCCGCATGAAAAACGTCCGCAAGATGGGCAAAGCATCCTTCTGCGATCTATACGACGACTCCGGCAAAATACAGGCTTATGTCAAGCTCGACTCATTAGGCGAACAGAAATACGAAGTTTTCAAGCTCGTTGACATAGGCGACATCATCGGCGTCACCGGCGCCGCGTTCAAAACCCGCACCGGCGAAATCACGATCCTCGCCGAAGACCTCCGTCTGCTCACAAAGAGCCTGCGCGAGCTGCCCGAGAAGTGGCACGGCCTCCGCGATGTCGAAATCCGCTACCGCCGCCGCTACCTCGATCTGATCGCAAACCTCGACGTCAAAAAAGTGTTCGAAACGCGCATCAAGATCGTCCGACGCATCCGCGAGTTCCTTCACGGCCGCGGATTCAGCGAAGTCGAGACCCCGATGATGCAGGCGCTCGCGGGCGGCGCATCCGCCCGCCCGTTCATCACGCACCACAACGCCCTCGACATCGACCTCTACATGCGCGTCGCGCCCGAACTCTATTTGAAACGCCTCGCCGTCGGCGGTTTCGAGCGCATCTTCGAGATCAACCGCAACTTCAGAAACGAAGGAATATCGACCAAGCACAATCCTGAGTTCACAATGCTCGAACTCTATCAGGCATACACGGACTACCACGGAATGATGGAGATCACCGAATCGCTGATCGCTGACGCCGCGCAGGCGGCCCTCGGCACAACCGTCGTCGAGTATCAGGGAAAGCAGATCGACTTCACGCCGCCGTGGAAGCGCATTAAATATCTCGACTCGTTCAAAGAATTCGCGGGCTTCGAATTCGACCTGAACGCGGACGCCGCCTCGCTGGCGGATATCTGCAAGTCGCACAAAATCGACCTCGAACCCGGACTCAACAAAGGGCAGCTCATGGACAAACTCTTCGGCGAGCTCGTCGAGACGCACCTCGTCCAGCCTACTTTCATTTACGACTACCCGACGGAGATCTCGCCGCTCGCGCGCCAGCGCGACGACGATCCCGCTCTCACAGAGCGCTTCGAGCTCTTCATCAACTCGTTTGAGATAGCGAACGCGTTCACCGAGCTCACCGACCCGACGGAACAGCTCCGCCGATTCGAAAAACAGCAGGCGCTCCGCGACGCCGGAGATGCCGAAGCACACCGGATCGACTTCGATTTCGTCCGCGCGCTCCAGTACGGCTTCCCGCCCACCGGCGGCCTTGGAGTCGGAATCGACCGGCTCGTTATGCTGCTCACCGATTCGCCGTCCATCCGCGACGTCATATTCTTCCCGCTCCTCCGCCCGGAAGAATAGCATGAGATTTTTATTAAGTTAATCGATGTTTTGCATGTTATGTAGGGCAGGGTCGCCGCACATATTTTGAATGTTTTTTCTTTCTCTATCCTCTTCTGTTATTCTCCCATCTATTTTTGTTAAATCTTTTCCTCTCGGCCACTACTCGTAGCTATGCTTTTAATCAGAACTACAAATACACTTACAAATATGGGAGTGCGGTGGCCTGACACCGCCCGACTGCCGGTGGCCCGACACCGGCACAATTATTACCATAAATGCCGGGGGTCAAAGCGTCGCTAAACTGCAATTAATACAAGAGCGGCGCCGGGTCGCCGTTCGGCTGGCCGCGCTCCCATATTTAATGCGCTTTTTATGAGCAAAGCGAATCCGAGCCGCGCACATGAGCAAGCCGTCACATAGTACAAACTGCTTCCGGTTGTTGACTTTGCCGTTTTGTGTTATCCTATTTTTAGGAGGCAGTACGATATGGAAATCGTTAATCTTAACCCAAAAACCGATTTTCCATTGCTGTATGGGCTGAATAAGAGCGGCTTCAATAGTTCCGTTGCTGCACTTGGCGCGCAACAGGTTATCCAAAATAAGGAAGAAACCTCCGGCGCGAAGCCTTCCACTCGGCTGTTTCTCGACGCGAGCAAACTCTTCAGCAAGGCATCGAGCCTCCTGCCCGACTTTTCGAATTCTGTGTTCAGCGCGAAAAAAGCAACGAGCAGTAACCCGCTCGCGGCGACATTCACGCCCGCTAACGACGCGCTGCCCAACAATTATGAAATCACCGTCGCCCAAACGATGGGCTCGCAGACCATCCGCAGCGACACTCAAATCTCGAACGAAACGATGGATCTCTCGCGCGGCTACTTCGAGTTCTCCATCTACAACGGCAAGGATATTTACGACTTCAACGTAATGATCGACGAGAACGCAACCTACGGCGAAGCAATGCAAGCGGTTGCGGACACGATAAACGAAGCAGATGTGGGCATCTCGGCAAGCGTTGTGAACAACTACAACGTACCCTCCGCCTACCTCGAAATCTATGGCATCTCTCGCGAGGCGATGAACACCGCGAACGTTTACGACACGAGCGGAACACTGATGTCGCAGCTCGGTGTCAAAAATATTCAGGACGCGGGCGAAACAACCGGCGGCCTCGAAGACGCGACAGCGCTCGCGAAGTTCAACGTCAACGGGAAAGATATCTTCGCGCAAACAAATTCCGCGCCGATCCATGAAGGCGTCCTCTTTTACAGGAATTACAACATCGACGTCGAAAAATCCGGCGAGGAAATCTACAACGAGTGGGTAGATAACGGCGGGCAGTTCAAAAACATGGCGATGCCGAACAGCAACGACGCTCTCGGAATCTACGGCGACAACCTCGGCACGCTCGACCTGAACGGGACAACCGAGGACGTCGCAAACATAGACGTCGGCACGGATGAAAACGCTATCGCCAACGGAATCGGCGATTTCCTCTCGGCGCTTAACCAGTTCAAGGAAACACTCAGCACCGAAGCGGCATCGGGCGGCGGGCAGGTCGGCGGATTCCTCTCGAGCATCCTCGCAAATAACGAGTCGTCGCTTTCCGAACTTGGAATCGTCAACAACAGCGGCGACTGGTCGGTATTCGACAGGAACACACTCGAAAGTCAGATCAGAACCGGATACAACGACATTAAAGAATTGTTCGGCGGCACGGACGGGATCGCAGAAAAAACGCTATTCGGCGTCAAAAAGTCCCTCTATGCGCCGATGTTCAGCATGGCGCCCGCGGAGTACCACCCCGGCGGCACCTCGCTGTTCAACGTCACCGGCTTCCTCGTCGATGAC
>CAYPEK010000141.1:0-9614 GCA_964409645.1 uncultured bacterium
GTTTTCGCTGTCGATATTCTATGTCCTTCTGACGACGAAAAAACTCGGCGCGGCGGCGAAGTTTGTGATTCTGTCGGGTTTCTTTTGCCTGATAACGTTTGTCGGTCTGAAAAGAGTAGGGCTCGGCGCGCCGATTGTTAAACTGCATTTTTTCAACCTACTGATTTCTATTCCGTTTGAACTGTTTGCGAAGTTGCCACTTTTTCGGAGTCAAGTTTTTGCGGATGTGGCGGAAAGTTTCACCTCGAACACCGCGCTTTTCTGGCATGGGTGGGCGGCGCCGATAGGCATTGCGCTTTGCGTGTGCTGCGCGCATGTTATAATGCAGTTGCTGAACCGTTACGCCCCTCGTTCGACGCAACCGCCTGACATCGGGCGCATCAGGCTCCCGTTTGCAGTGGTTCTTATTGCGTTGGCTGCGGCTGTTTGCATGAGATTTGTTTCATTTGAAGGTTCGGTTGCGCCGTCGTATCTGATTTCGATTGTAAAGGCGCTCTTCATACTCAACGGCATCTGCATGTTAACAGACGCGGCGCGCGGTTTACGAATCCCGGCGGGATATGTGTTCCTGATATTCTTCATGGCGCTTTTTATCAGGGAAATTATGTGGCTGATCGTGGCGGCCGGAGCCGCGGACGGGCTTTTCGGGTTGAGGTTGTTATTTGCTGGCCGCACAGGCGGCGATGTCCGTCGGCGGGAAGGCCGGCCGATGCTGAAACTGACGGTATTTGCCTTTGCCGGGCTTGTTGTTGTGGTCGCGGTGGTTTCGATCGTTGCGGGCAAATCGGGAACCGGCCGCGCGGCATCTGGGTTTGCGGCGCCTCACGCTAAAATGCTGTATGGCAAAGTGAAATACGAGCACGAGAAGCGCGGGAGTGAAATATATATAGCCGGGCCTGAAAAGGCGTTCTATATCGATGTGCACGAATATCCGAATGTGAAGGACAGGTGGCCCGTGACGAAGGTGAGCACGGCAAAAGCGCGGAGTCTGTGCGAAGCGGCGGGCAAGAGATTGTGCGGGGCGGACGAGTGGGCGACGGCGTGTATGTCGGGTTCGGGGAAAAGCAAATATTACATGGTTGACGATCCGTACAAGGCGGAAGCGCTGTTCAGAAAGAAGTGCGCCATGGCAACCGAACAGGTGGTCGGGAGCGGCGAGTTCGCCGGGTGCCGTAACGGGTTTGGCGTTCACGACATGGCGGGCAATGTGTGGGAGATAGTGGATGTCGGTCGCGTCGATGTGCTGGGGATAATGGGGCAGGGCGAAGAAACGGGATGCAAGGAATGCAACCGGTGCGACTGGGTGTTGTACTATTATCCGGAGCAGAAAAAAGAGATCGACATGAGCGACGTAGGATTCCGCTGCTGCCGGGACGAGCGGGTGAAGCAGATAAAATGATTTGTTATGTTGCTGATGCGATACAATTAATGATAAGACTAAGAGAAGAGATAATTACGGGGGATAAATGAAAACATCATACTTGTTTTTGACGGCAGTTCTAATTGTTATCGTTATCTGTACCAAGAGTACCGCGCAGACTGATACAGATGGAATGAGCGATATTAAGGAATTCGCCAAGCATGTTTGTTCTGTGTTGAACAACAAAGCTGATGATTTTAATTCGTTGATAAATTTTGATCTGGCCGAGAGATATACATGGAAATGTGTTCAATTTAATGAGAGTGACAGTGAAGAAAAATGTGAAGAATCCTCCGAGGATGAAGAGACATCTAAAGAACTGATACAAGCAATGAAGGAAGGCCCAAGCATCGTTGGAGACACGGAGAAGTGCGAATCTTTTAAAGCCGAAACGATATCATGTGAAGCCGCGCTCGAAATGATGTGTAATCAAACTTACTCAAAGGAGGAAGAAACGGAGATAATAAAAAATGCGGGTCTTAAACAATGCGGTATAATAAGTATTCATTTCGAAAACAATGAAGTATCCGAAACAGAAATAATCGAACGTGGAGATTATACGGCTGTAGTGGGCGGGTCCGGAGATGACTTCCGGATATTGTCCATAGGTGACATTTCGGGATATGTTTTTCATAGCGCCGAGGAGACCTATGGCGCGGAAACGGAATATTTCGGGGCTTCACCCGATGTATATTGCGATCCGGAGAATTACAACAGTTTTAAAAGCGATATCAAGACGTATGAGTTAGCCGCAAAGATATTATATTCCGAAGAAGATTTTGAAAACATGACATTGGATGAAGCCGCATCGAATTTGATGAAGAACGCGAGGCATGCTGTTTTGGATATAAGGAAAGAGGACATCGGAGAGTGCAAAGTAATAGCAGAAGAGACTGATTGCATGAATTTGGATATTTTTATGATTCCGGGAATAGAACAGGACAAAATAAAACGCGCGCTTGATTTTGTAGGAATAAATAGTTGCGGTAAAGTAACAACAACCTATTACTTGAAGGATGACGGCGAACAGAATACGACACAGATGTTTGTTTTTTACGCCAAGTCGGCAGATGGATGGTTCGTGTTGGACCGAACAGTTGGTATTTCATTCAAAAATAAGTAATTGATGCCGTATCGGATTTGTCTCAAAGACGGACAAAATATCGAACTACGTTTTTTTGCCAAAAAAACTATTGATAACTACCGCAGCGGCAACGGCAAGACAAAGCCAACTGAAAAGGTATCCATAGCGGGTATAGATTGTTTTATGCGCGTTAAGTCTTCCTCTTGAAATAAATGCGCCCCGAAAGTCGATGCCGTGGGAATCGACTATCCTTCCGTGGGTATTGACCATCTGCGATACGCCGGAAGCCGCCACCCGGAAGAGGTATCGCCGGTTTTCGACAGCCCTGAAAGGCGACATCGCGGCGTGCTGGAGGTGCTGAACGCGTCCCCACGTTGCATCGTCGAGTGTCGGAAAAACGAGCATTTCTGCTCCAAGTGCTGCGAGATTGCGACTAACGTATGTGTAATCCATATCGTAACAAATTCCGACTCCGAGCACAGCGAAATCGGTTTTCAATACTCCAAATTTGCGACCGGGCAACCCGTCGCTGAAGAACTGTATCGGGTTCATTTTCACGGCGCGGCCGGCGATTTTGCCCTCAGGTGAAACGAGAAACGCCGTGTTGTTGAATTTAGTATCATAGTTATCTTTTCCTACCTTTTCCTTTCCGCCGAACAGAAAATAAGCATTACTGTCTTTTGCGACAGACTCGATGCCTTCGAGCATCCAGAAACTTTCGTCTATGAACAGCGCCAGCGAGTATTCAGGCCAAACGATTAGCCGGACGGGCGCAGAAGCTTTCTTGAGCTCGTCTCTTGTGACTTCCAACTCTTTCGGAGTGATTACATCGCTTTGCAGCCCCGCCACGGTTATCCATTTCCCGCTGCTGTAGTCGCGATTCATGCAGATGCCGCCGTAAATTGATTCGGCGGCGACAAGAAGTAAGGCTATAGCCGATAGAGCGAGCGTCGCTTTCCTTGATACAGCCGGGTGTTCTGTTCTTATGCCCGTCAGGTAAATTATGAGCAAGGCGATCGAAGAATTGGATAGAGCAATAACGAAAGAAATACCGTAAATTCCGGTGATATCGGAAATCTGTATCATCGGGGTGTAAGCGTGTTGTGAGTAACCTAGACCCGCCCACGCGAACTTGAGATACCACAACTCGCTTCTGAAATACTCGATGCCGGTCCAGATGAACGGGATAAGTACAGCAGCAGTGGCAGGGCCATGTTTTTTTCGAATGAACGTAACTAAACTTGAAAAGATTGCCGGGAAAATCGATAGGATTCCAATTAGTATGAAACCGAACGCGCCAACGGTTTGGTAGAACCAGTGAAGGGTTCCGAGAAAGAAAATCAGCCCCCAGACGTATCCGAGATTGAGAGCTTTTCGTGGTGAGTTATTGAGAAGAAGCACGCAGAACAGAGGGGCGAGTCCGAACCATGCGGCGAACCCGGCGCTGAAAGGCGGGAACGAGATAAGAAGAAGTCCGGCGGAGAACGCTGTGAGTGTCCATTCGGCAGGCTTAAGCAGGCCTATGCGGGGCTTTTTCATAGGAAAACCTCTTTCACTTATCTGTTACCCGATTTGGAAAGGGAATATCAATGCCGTGGAAAAAGTTGGTGTTGAGAGAACATTTAAAATGTATGTATATTGCGACGGGTTCCGGATAAAATATGTGGACATCGGGACGGCGTTGTTTGCCGGAAAGGAGCTATTCATGAGGGTGAGAGTCAATGTGGTGTTTGCGGCGGTTATGCTTGCGGCGGTGGTGTTCGCGGGAGCGGCATCGGCGAAGGAGCCGGAATATCCGTTTCTGGATGTCAACCTGCCGATGGAGCAGCGGGTACAGGACCTCGTCTCGCGGCTGACGCTCGAAGAGAAGGCGGGCCTGATGAACGACGAGTCGGCGGCGGTGCCGAGGCTCGGAATAAAGAAGTACCACTACTGGAACGAAGCGCTGCACGGAGTTGCCAGATCGGGAAAGTTTACGGTGTTCCCGATGTCGTCCGGCATAGGCGCGACGTGGGACCCGGAACTGATCGAGCGGATCACGACGGCGATCTCCGACGAGGCGTGGGGCGCGAACAATCGCGACGCGGCGACGTCGGGCTACCCGCCGGAGCGGTTTCTGAATTTCTGGTCGCCGACGATCAACATGGCGCGCGACCCGCGCTGGGGCCGGACGCCGGAGACGTACGGCGAGGACCCCTATCTGACATCGCGGCTCGCGGTGGCATTCGTGCGCGGGCTTCAGGGTTACGACAAGAAGTATGTCAAAACAGTTGCGACGCCGAAGCATTTCGCGGTGAACAACATAGAGCACAACCGGCTGAGCGGCAACGCGGATGTATCCGAGAAGACGTTGCACGAGTATTACTTCCCGGCGTTTCAGGCGACGGTGGAGGAGGCGAACGCGCAGTCGATCATGGGCGCTTACAACGCGCTGAATGGGATTCCGTGCAACGCGAATAAGTGGCTGCTGACGGATGTGCTGCGGAAGGACTGGGGATTCAACGGGTTTGTCGTGACGGACTGCGGCGCAATGACGCACATGACGCGCGAGCACTTGTATTCAAAGGACGGGGCGGAGGCGACGGCGTATGCGCTGAACGCGGGCGTGAACGTCGAGTGCGGCAGTGATTTTGTGATACCGAAGAACCTCGTGGCGGCTGTGAAAAGCGGCAAGCTGTCGGAGGAAAAAGTGAACGAGGCGACGGCGGAACTGATCCGCGAACGGATGCGGCTGGGGATGTTCGACCCGCCGGAGATGAACCCTTACACGAAGATATCGCCGAGCGTGATCGGCTCGGAGGAGCATAAAATGCTCGCGCGGCGGACGTCGCAGGAGTCGATTGTGTTGCTGAAAAACGACAAGGCGGGAAGCGACGTCGCGCTGCTTCCGCTGGACCTCAAGAAGATAAAGACGATCGCGGTGATCGGGCCGTACGGCGACAGGCTGGAGTACGGCGAATACAGCGGGACGCCCGCGAATGAACCGGTGACTCTGCTCGCCGGACTCAAGAAAAGAGTGGGCAATGTGAAGATCGACTACGTGCCGTGGATTACGCTGCCTGACCCGACGGACTTCACGGCATCGGCGCCCGCGGGCGGTTTCAAGGCGGAGTTCTTCAACAGCAAGGACCTGTCGGGGACGCCAGCCGTGACGCGCGATTACAGCGTGCTGAGTCTCTCGAAGGCGGACATGCCGAAGGAGATGCCCGCGACGGGCGGCTGGTCGGCGCGCTGGACGGCGACTTTCAAGGCGGAGAATCCGGGCATGCACGTGTTTTCGCTCGACGCGGCCGGAAGGGCGTTGCTGAAAATCAACGGCAAAACGGTTATCGAATTCAATGAGATACCGGAGAAACCGAAGAAGTCGCAGATGAAAGCGGGCGCGCTGATCTCGTTCGACAAGATGAAGCCGGACAAGAATAAGGTGTACCGGTACGCGGGGCTGTTCCTTGAAAAGGGCGAGGCGTGCGAGATGACGGTGGAGTACGAGGCGATGGACAAGTCGCCGATGGTGAAGTTGGCTTGGCAGTCGCCGAAAGGAGACGCGGTCGCGGCACGCAAGCGCGAGATGGACGCGATACGCGGCGCGGACATAGTGATTGCGGCGATGGGATACGAGATAGACGACGAGCGCGAGGGAATGGACCGCGATTCGCTCGATCTTCCGCCCGGCCAGTCGTCGTACATTCTCTCCGCGCTCGGGCTTAACCCGAATCTGGTGCTGACGCTGACAAACGGCAGCCCGCTCGGAATTCCGGATGTGGCGGCGCGTGTACCGGCGATTCTCGAAACGTGGTATCCGGGAGAGCAGGGCGGCGAGGCGATAGCCGATGTGCTGATCGGCAGCTACAATCCCGCGGGCCGCGTGCCGTTCACGTATCACAGTACTATTGAGGAACTGCCCCCGTTCGACGACTACGAAATCTCGAAGGGCCGCACGTATATGTACTTCAAGGGCAACCCGATCTATCCGTTTGGATACGGACTGAGCTATACGACATTCGGATATTCCGGCCTTAAGCTCGCGGCGAAGGACGGGCGGAAGGTGTCGGTGAAGTTTGCGCTCGATAACGCGGGCGGGATGGACGGCGAAGAGGTGGCGCAAGTGTACGCGCGGCGGATCGGCGCGGGCGCGGACGAGCCGATGAAGAAACTCGTCGGGTTCAAGCGCGTTAACGTGAAAAAGGGCGAAAAAAAGGAAATCGAGATCGAGGCGAGTGTCGGGCTGTTGGCGCCGTGGGACGTCGCGGCGCACGCATTCGCGTTCACTCCGGGCGAATACGAAATATTGGTCGGCTCATCTTCCGCCGACATCCGGCTCAAGGATAAGATTACGTTAAAATAGAGATAACGGCGCGGAAGTGTAACCGGAAATAGCGTGTAAAAGGGGCGGGGAAACCCGTCCCTTTTTTGTTTGGTAAAATATTCGGCGATTTATGAAAACAGTGTTGAAAAGCGAATGTAATTATGCAAAATTAATAAATTAGGAATTCAAAAATATAAGGAGGGCGCGTGAAACTCACCGAGAATATCAACGAGTTGCAGAAGCTTCTAAATTACGTTGTCATAAGGAAATCGCTGCGCTGGTCGGGAATATGGGGGATCGTTTTCGGAGCGATTTATGCGGCTGTTACGATACCTTTGCTGAAAGAGCCGGACATATTTGTGTTTATAATGCTGGCATTAGGTGTGTTTCTTATTGCCGAGGGCCTTTGGCTTGTTATCAACCCGTCGCCCGTTAGCATTTTGGTTGACGGCATCACTTTTGTGGTATTGGCGGTTTGGAACGTGGGAACAACTGTCTTGGCAATTTATGCAGGAGGCGATGGGTCTGAAAACGGAAGAGGAATCATTGGAGCGATAATTCAATTGGCGATAGCAGGGCGTGAGTTCTCCCGTTATAAATACCTGAAAAAACAGCCGCCGGGTGTGCCGTCCAATATCAATGTAGAAAAGGCGACGCAGATGCTTAAAGAAGTAATCGATTCGACGGCGTTATTAAAAGAGCCGGATGTGTTGATGATAAATTCCGCCGATCTGTTGAAAAGGAGCACGTGGAAAGTAAAGCTCTATGAGAATGCAATGCTATTTGTCGATTCAAAATGGCAGATGGCGATTGTGGACAAGATTGAAAATGTACTCATAGAAGAGAAAGGCACGGCTAACAACACAAAAATTGTAATCAATGTCAAAACAAGCGATTATTCTTTCAAGGGCACTATGAGTCATCTCCAGTATGAGAAATATCAGGCATGGAAAAAAGTTTCTGTTGATACCGAAAACAAATAGATTCTTTATCAATAAGGCTGTTGTGCTGCCGCTCAGGCTTCTTCTTTTGTGAATTTGCCGTAGAGCAGAATTAGAATGAACGCGGCGACGCAGCCCCACCCGAAGATCGGCCCGATCACGAGGTAGGGTGTCATGTCGGTGACGAACGGCACGTCGGCCACGACGATCGCGCGGCCGTCCTCCGGGTCCGCGAGTATGCGGCCCTTCGGATCAACTATCAGGCTCCCGTTCACGTAGTCGCTCTTTACGATGCTGCGGTGCAGTTCGACCGAGCGGAACATTTCGAGCGCGGGGTGGTGCCAGCTTATGAATCGCGCAAGGTCGTGCGACGGCATCGGGAACAACTCCGCGCCTGCCTTCACGTATCGCATCGGAAACAGCGAATAGTCCGCGTCGTAGCATATAAGAATCCCCAGCTTGCCCTTCGGTATCTCGTACGGTATCGACTTGTTGCCCATGCGGCCTTTCTCGATGCCGAGCGATGTGACCATGTGCTGCTTGAGGTAGCGGAATACAAATTTGCCATCCGGCGACACGAGAGCCGCCTCGTTTGTGTAGTTGTGGTCGTCGAGCTTCTCGTGGCCCTTGTCGAACGAGTGGTACGGCACGACGAGCCACGCCTTCGTTTTCACCGCGAGGTCTTCCACTCGCTTCTGAATCTGCGGGTATTTCGTCGGGTTGTCCGTCAGCACAACTTCCGGCCACACGATCAGTTCCGCGCCCTGATCCGCGGCGCTGATTGTGAGCGGTTCGAGCACGTCGAGTATCGCATTCGATGACCCGACCCAGTCCTTTTTCTCGACGAGCGCGTCGAACTTTTCGAGGCCGGGATGCGTCTTATCCTCAGGTGCGTAACCGAGTTGTACCGCTGCCGCCCTGATAGAGCTTTTTTCCGGAAGTTCTTGCCTGTAGAGCGTCATGTTCGTTGCCGCGAGGCAGAAGATGATGACGATGTTTACGATGACCTGCATTTTGACTTTTGCTATCGACGATGCGTTGGCGATGAAAACGGCGATCGTGCAGTTGATGATCAAAATAAGAAGTGAGACACCGAGCACGCCAAAGATGCTCGCGATCTGGATTGCCGGCGCGAACTTGTACTGTGAGATGCCGAGGACGGCGAAGGTCGCCGTCGGCGCCATGCTGCGTATGAACTCAAACGCGAGGAATCCCGCGGTGATGACCGCGGTGAACAGCCGCGCGTTGTTTTTCTGTGCTATGTTCCGCTGCCAGAACGAGAAGAGGAACATCAGAATGAACATTCCGACCGGCGCTGCGTAGAGTGCGGTGTAACCCGCCGGGACATCCCGAATCATGCAAGCGAACCAGACTGCATAAGTGAGTCCGTAATAGAAGCCGAACGACCAGTTGTTCGGCGCGAATTTCAAAAGCGCGATGAATGTGGGGACGAGCGCCACCCACGCCGCCGGAGCGATGCTCACCGGCGGCATCGACGCCGCCAACAGCACACCCGAGATAATCGACAGAACAGACCCGCCCGCAAACTTCCCCGCAGTAATTTTTTCCTTTTGCATATACCGCCCCTCCGGCACCTTGATTGCCGGAATTCTAACCGATGGCGGAATAAAAGAGAATCTCCGGTTTGCGGTTTGTTTTGCGCTGCCCATACAACTCTTTTTGAAGACCATGTTTTTAGTAGCGGCAGCGTATTCATAAATTTCGTAATGTATAATTTGAGCCATGTCCGGAGAAGCGGCTGAAACAGCGGTTGGCAATGCGGGACGGAAACTCGCGGGTGGCGTGAACGTCGCGGCGGTCGCGTATCTGCTCGCGGATGCGGCTGTGTTCGTGGCGGTGTCA
>CAYPEK010000142.1:0-9510 GCA_964409645.1 uncultured bacterium
TACAAGCCGCGCACGTCTCCGTACAGTTTTCAGGGCTTTCAAGAGAAGGGGCTCAAGATGCTCGCCCGCGCCGCGAAGGAGACGGGCATGGCGATCATTACGGAGGTTATGGAGACGAGGGATGTGAAGAAGGTCGCCGCGTATTCGGACATTCTCCAGATCGGCACGCGCAATATGCAGAATTTCAATCTGCTGAAGGAGTGCGGTAAGGTTGGGAAGCCGGTGCTGCTGAAACGGGGCTTTTCATCGACGATTGAGGAATGGCTGCTTGCGGCCGAGTACATTATGAAGGAAGGCAACTCTCAGGTGCTGCTCTGTGAGCGCGGGATCAGGACGTTTGAGACGTACACGAGGAACACGATCGATCTTAATGCGGTGGCGGCGGCAAAAACTCTTTCGCATCTGCCTGTGATTGTGGACCCGAGCCACGGGACGGGACGCTGGGAGCTTGTGACGCCGATGTCGAAGGCGGCGGTCGCCTGCGGCGCGGACGGGCTGATTGTGGAGGTTCACCCGAGGCCGGAGGAGGCGTTGAGCGACAGTCAGCAGACGCTGAATATGAAGCATTTCAAGCAGCTCAAGAAGGAGCTGAGGCCGGTTGCGCAGGCTGTCGGAAGATCGCTGAAATGAGATAATGTTTTTTTCGATAGAACGGGATGAGGCATGGAAGGATGTCGATGTTTTATTATGGTTGACATCCTCCTGCGCCCCCTTCGCAAGGGGGAGGATTTATTATGTTCCGCTCGTTATGTTGGAGGATTTTGTTGTTACGTTTAGCCGGCTGACGAGGATTTGAGACGCTTTCTTTTAGATATTAATTTTCGCATGACTTTTTTTGTGTGCCATGTACAAAACTCTTTATTTTGTACATGAGATAAGACGACGACCTTTATACCTCTTTCCCCCCTCAAAGGTCATTGTTAAGGCATCTCATGCACAAAAAAAAGCTTTGTGCATGGCACACGAATCAGGTGTTTAATACATTATTTTATATGTTGCAGTATGTTGAATTTAGAATCCTAATGCGCGGCCCGCGTTATACAGCAGGAAACATAAGCCCCATGCGAGAATGAGCTGATATGCCGCGGAGAATGCGGGCCATCGCCATGAATCGGTTTCTTTCTTGATCGCGGCGAGCGTGGCGGCGCACGGTATGCTTGTCAGGGTGAAAAGCATGATTGCAGCCGCCGTAAGAGGATTGAACTTCGGGTCGTTTTTCACCGCATCTCTCAAGCTCGGCGAATCGCCGCCGGTTTCCTCTATGCTGTATGAAGTGCCGAGTGTGGTAACTATTACCTCTTTCGCGGCAAGTCCAGATATCAAAGCGACGGTGACGCGCGGGTCGAACCCGATAGGTTTCATTACGGGCGATATCGCGTTTGCCATGCGTCCGGCAATTGAGTATTCGAGTTTGTTTTCCGCCAGTTCGCTGTGAAGCGAGGCCGTGAGTTTAGCGTCTCCGGATTCCACGGCGGCATCCATCATTTTTTCGTACTTGGCGGAACCGGGATAAACGGGGAACGTCATCGCAAACCATATCAGGGCCGTGAGGGCGAGGACGATCGTTCCGGCCTTCCGAATGTACATCCATGTTCTTTCCCATGTGTGGACAATGATGCTTTTCAGCGCCGGTTTTCGATACGGGGGCAGTTCCATGACGAAGGGCGCCTCCGGGCCGCGGAAAACGGTCCATCTGAGCAGACGCGCCATGGCTGCTGCGAGCAGTACGCCGACGACATAAACCGCAAACACAGCCAGTCCGGCGGCGCTTATGGCGCCCCAAATCCGCCACGGAAAGAATGCACCGGCGAGAAGTGCGTAAACCGGCAGGCGCGCGCCGCAACTCACAAGCGGCACTATCAGCATTGTAACCATCCTGTCCTTGCGGTTTTCGAGCATACGGGTCGCCATTATCGCGGGCACGTTGCAGCCCATGCCGATTAGCATCGGAATAAACGACTTCCCGTGCAACCCCATGACGTGCATGACGCGGTCCATGATGAACGCGGCGCGCGACATGTATCCCGAGTCTTCGAGGACTGCGATGCAAAGGAAGAGGAGCATGATGTTCGGCACAAATGCAAGGATTCCCCCTACCCCGCCGATGAGCCCGTCGGAGATCAGCGAGCCGATAATCGTACCTCCGGAGTGGGCCTCGACAAGACCGCCTATCCATGCGAAGAACTGTCCGAGCAGTCTGGTTGGATAATCACCGACCGCGAAGACAAAAAGAAACATACCGAGCATAATCAGCAGAAAAACTGGCAGCCCGAGCACGCGATTCAACAACACCGAATCGATTTTGTCCGTGACGGTCTGCTTGTTTACCGACGGTCTGAATACTGTTTCTTTGATGAGACCTGTGATAAATCCGTACCGCTGGTCCGTTATTATATTCTGCACATCATCGCGGTAGATGGATGCAAGGTGAGCTCTGCTTTTTTCGGCCTCGTCGATTATTTCTTTTCCATTTGTCATCGCGCCGACGGTTCTTCTCTCCTCGACATCGTTCTCGAGCAGCTTAACAACCGTCCATCTTATGTTTCGCCCCGTGGAATTCGCGCCGCCTGCCTTGAGAACAGCTTCGATCTTCTCAATTTCCTCTTCGATCTCCCATCCGTAAGTTACTCTTACCTGCCTCTTCGACCCCGCGGCGGCTCCGCACGCTCCGCATCCGGTGCAAACCGCTCCGCAGAACGTCATTTCCACGGCCGCTTCAAGCGCCTGTTCCGGGCCTTTGTTCAATCGCGCGACTGCTGGAACCACCGGTGCGCCAAGCAGTTTAGAGAGGAGTTCGATATTGATTTTCTGTCCCGATGCCTCGGACTCGTCCATCATATTTAAAAGAACGATTACGTTCGCGCCGAGCTCCATCAGTTGCGTTGTCAGATATAAATTTCTTTCCAAATTCGAAGCGTCAACAACATTAATGACGACGTCCGGTTGTTCGGTGACGATATAATTCCGTGCGATTATTTCCTCCATCGAAAACGCTGTCAGACTGTAGGTGCCGGGCAAATCGACGATTCGCAAATTACGGCCGTTTCTTGTGAGGCGAGCCTCTTTTTTCTCGACTGTGACCCCCGGCCAATTCCCGACGTGCTGTCTCGCGCCGGTCAGGTTGTTGAAAACGGTCGTCTTGCCCGAGTTCGGATTTCCCGCGAGAGCAATAACTATGTCTTTTGTTTCCGCGCCGGTGTTTTTTGTTGCACTATCGTTCTTCATAAAACCCTTTTGATAGACCACTCTAACTAAATATTTTTAGTCATAGCACGGTCGATGCCACATGCAATCAATTCGCAACAATTATCTGCGATGCTTCATTCAGACGAAGAGAAAGATGAAAACCTCTGACTTTTATCTCGACGGGATCGCCGAGCGGCGCCGTTCTCACAACTTCGATTTCAGTCCCCTTCGCAAGCCCCATCTCGGAAAAGCGTTTTCTAAGCTCACCCGCCGCCGTAATTTTCACGACTTTCGCCGAGCGGCCGGGCTTGATATCGGCAAGCGAAACAGCAGCCGTTTTTTCCTCCGAAGACTCGGCGTGAAAAAAAGTGTTTTCGGTAGGCTGTGCGGCCACCCACTGGTTGAATCTAACGAGTTTATTGAGGGTTTCACGACTCAAAAAATGTTCGGCGGTGCAGGCGTCGGCTTCTGCCGCATCGTGCCCGACTCCGAGCACGTCGTGAAAGAAACTGAACAACTGTTCGTGGGTCCTGTGGACCGCACGCGCTACACGCTCTCCCTCTTCGGTCAACTCAACATGGGAGCGTTTTTCGTATCTGATAAGGCCCTTCGATGCGAGCTTAATCATGTTGTACGTCACGCTCGGCATCTTAACTTTCAGATAGCCGGCGATCTCGTTAACTTTCACAACTTCCTTTACCTTTTGAAGCATGTATATCGCTTCGAGGTAGTTTTCAAGCGCCGGTGAAAGTTGTTCCTGATCAGCCATTTTTCACGCCTCACTCAATTAGCCTGCTCTAATTATATGAGTCGGTGCGGCTGTTTCAATACTCTATTTTAGATTTTGTCGGGTAAAACGCGGCTGTATTTAATACCTTATCTGTAAAGCGCAAGAAATTTCTGGAAGAGAACTCCGGCTCCCGCGATAAACAGCAGAATGAAAACCACCAGCCGAAACGTGCTTTCCTTGATGCGTGAATGCAGCGCCTCGCCGGCGGCGATTCCCGCAAATAGCGCCGGAAGCACCGCAACGCTGTACTTCACACTCTCTACGTTGATCTTACCGCCTATCACGTCGCCCGCAATCAACACTCCGCTGAGCAGCAGCCATAACGCGCTCAGTGTGCTTCTGAACACACTTTTATCGGAAAGTCTTCGGTTGGCGTAAATAGTTATAAGCGGTCCGCCCGATGCATAGATGCCGTAGATTATCCCGCCGGCGCCGAGCCAGAATGCGGATTCGGGCAGTTTCATCGGTTTTGTGACTACTTCCGCACCGCGGTTTTTTATCATTTTTATAAGTTGATATGTGGAAAATACAACTATGAATGAGCCGTACAGAAGCGTGAGCCAATCGACCTGCGTGTTCTTCGATCTGATGTACAGCTTGAATCCGAAGCCGAGCAGGAAACCGATGAAAACAAACGGCATTATGTCCCTGAAAAGCGCTTTGTAGTCGATTTTTTTGTGGTGGCGCGCAATAATGTATAGAACCACGAGAAAATTCACTGGGACAAGAATCGGGAGCAGGAAACTGTCGATCGGGAAAAAGATCGCGCCTAGGATAACGGCGATAACAACGCCGCCGAAACCGGACAGCGCTTCGACTCCGTTCGCAAGAAATACGAACAGGCTCAGAAGTAAAATGTCTCTTATCTCCATAATCCAAACCACCTTTTTCAGGGTGCAATTATAAGAGAAGGAAAAATAATGTAAAAGGAATTATTTAATTATCATCGGTGCAAATTGGATTGTTGCGCTCAAAACTTCTACCTAATATAATAAACGCGATTTATTAAAAAGTTATTTTTACGGCGCACGTATCCGGTTGATATGCGCGCAGAGGTGACATTTTGAAAAAAATTCATCTGGCAGGTTTCTTTCTGGCGGGGTTGCTTATTCTGTGTGCGATTTTTGTCGTTCCGAAATACAACGCGATCACGGCCGCAAACAAAGCGATAGCCGAGGGTTCTCAGAACCTCGAAAAAGGCGAAATTGCCGCCGGGCTATCAGAGTATCAACACGCGATGGGGGTTCTTGCTTCGCAGAAAAGCCTTAATGAAAAAATCAAATCGGGCCTGAAAAATAAGGTGGTTGCCGCTGCAGCAGCCTATCCTTTGAAGTCGAACGGCATACTCGGATTTGTAAAAGACAACGGAATCACGATCAGTTGTGACGAGCGCATCAGCATTTATAACAGCATGCTCGAACAGGCAAAGATATCGGCGAAGAACAACAATAAGGATGAGATACGCGAATGCCTGAACCTCGCGGCGACATGGGCGGGCCAGTGTCCTGTCGGTGAAAGCCTGACGAAATACCGAATTGTCTATGATTACTACAAAAAGGTATCCGGTTCGGATTTTATCAAATCTGATTGGATGGGGCCGGCATACGAAGGAAAGCCTATAGCCGCTGAAGGCGATGAAACGCCGCAGACACCGGCAGGTTCGGCTGTTGAAAAAGCGCAACAGAAATTCACGGGAATATGGAACAAAGTGCAGCAGAAAGCGGGTCTCGCAAAGCCGTCCGCCGAGCAGAAAACAGAACCTGCAACGCCGGGACCTGTTAAGGAACAACCTGCGGCCGGGAAGCCGATGCCGGAAGCAACGGCACCCGCACAGGAGGAGCAACCCGAAAGCAAACCCGCGCCGGATAAGAAACCGGTTCCGGAAACAGCGGCTAAACCTGCCGCCTCTCATGCAGCGACGCCAGTGCCGCCGATCGCTCCGCCTAAGAAAGCTCCGGGAATGCAGCCCGCACCGGTTGCGGCACAAGAGCCGCCCGCAAAGAAAAGCGTGATCGATAAGATCAAGAGCATTCCCGGAACTGTGATGGCAAAAGTCAACGGTTTGCTTAAGCGGGACAAGAAGGAAGCGCCTGCAGCTAAGGAAAAAGTTATCGCGAAGAACGCAGTGTCGCCGGAGAAGATCGAAGCATTGAACAAAGCTGTTTCCACCTCTTTGAAAGCAGCCGGAATCAATGCGGCGACCAGCATGTCCGCCGACGGAGCAACATACACTGTTTCCTACACTTCGGAGAACATCGGCAAAAGCGGAATTAAAGACGAACTGAAGAGCATTCTCAAATCCGTCGATGAAGGTGTCACAAAAACAGGCGGAATACCGCTGAAGGTTATATCGATTGAAATCAAAGACGACGGGAATGTGTCACGCGCGAATATAGGGATAGGATACAGCGAATATCAGCAGTACAAAGAAGGCAAACTGAACGGCGAAGATTTCAGGAAAAGCTGGAGCACCCGCTGATCGGGGCGACGCGCCCTCTTCAGTTCTTCATATCGGAGTAACAAATGTCTCGTGGATTATTCATAGTCATTGAAGGAATCGACGGCGCGGGCACGACGACGCAGACTGAACTACTATGCGGGACGATCGAGCGCAAATTCAATATTGAATGTATCAAAACGCGAGAGCCTTCGGACGGCCCGGTAGGCAGACTTATCCGCGATATTCTCGAAAAACGCATTCCGCCGCCGCGCGACGCGTACGGGGACGAACTCGCCGAACGCGACACCCTTTCGCTGCTGTTCACAGCCGACCGGATGGACCACCTTCAGAGGGATGTGATCCCAGCAATGCGCGACGGCAAGACCGTTGTTTCGGACAGATACATGCATTCAACATGCGCGTATCAAATGAAGGACGCGCGACACCTCGAATGGATTTTGAATCTCCATACATACACTCTCGTTCCGGACCTCACTATTTTCATCGACCTGCCCGTTTCCGACGCGCTCGGCCGCATTCGCGGTCGCGCAGGAGAAACAGACCCGGAAAAGGCAGACCTGTTCGAGACAAAAGAACAGCTCGACCGAATAAGCGCCGGTTATAAAGCCACAATAGACAAGCTGAAGTCGAGAGGCGACAGGATTGCGGTTATCGACGGGCGTCCGGGTGCGGATGAAGTTCACGCGTCGATAATGAATGAAGTGGTTTCGCTTTACGGCAAATAAACTTCAAAACCAACAAAACCAATATCCGTTCAAATTTTTTCAGCGCCGTGATTTCAGGATAACTTCAATGTTATAATTTGTATCATTCGAGGTGAAAACTTGGTTAAACATAACCAGACAAAACATCTTTGGCGAAGATACAAGTCTTTCACATTAGTTATCGTGTCGTGCATGTTTGTCGCGGTTGCTGCTTTGCTGGCGGTCAGGATCACGGCCGACGAGGCTGCGGATAATAATTTAACGATCGGAAACGCCGAAATACGCTCAGAGAGCGACGCCGTATATTTTCGACTGAGAGCTCCCAAACCCGCGAAAACACGTTACGGAATTTTCCGCTTTATGAGAGATACCGGCAAATGGGAACAAGTCGGTTCGGTGGCTTCATTCGACAAGCCGGTTCAACTGGGAAACGAACCGATCGAAGCAAACGATTTTTTCTATCCGCGAAACGGGTATCAGGAAGTCGAACTCGCGGACCTGACGTACAAAATCGAAAACCTAAACAACCGCGTTGTGGTGTCTATACGCGGGAAATCGCAGCAGGACGAGTATTTCACATCGGGTGAGATAAAGATCGCAAAGGGAACTCCGTCATTCAGATTCCGGTATCTCACCGCGACGCAGCTCTGGTTCGACATGCGTGTCGAAGGAGTGGAACGACCGTACAGCGCGGGCGTGGGCTGCTTCGACCTTCGCGAAAAGAAAATACTCACGATCACGCCGAAGGAAATGGACCCGAAACACAATGTGCCGATGATCGTGAGCGAGATGTCGGGAGACGGCGAGAATGTTTGGCTCGGAATTGCGTATTGTCTCGAGCCAACGTGCCTGAGGAACGGAATCGTTATGCGGATCGGTCAGGACGGCAAGATCGCGCGCCGCTGGTACTCCGGCGAAAAAGGACTTCCGACCGGCGCGGTGATAAGGGTAATGCCGGACGGAAAAACGTTGTGGATTGTAACAACGGACGGGATATCGCTTATCAATGACGACACAATCAAATGTTTCAAAATATCGAACAGAGCGGACATAATCGAGGGCGGCAACTTTGGTTTCGGCCCGAAAAACACGCCTATGCCGGTAGCACCGGAATTCGCCACATCGTCGGCATCGATCAGGGATATTTCGAGCGAGTACTTCCTAATGAGGCCGAAAACTCCGCCTGCCCTCTGGGCACTTGCGGATGAAAACAAGAACTGTTTCAAGGACGCGACGGACACGATCAGGCTGATTCCCGGTAAGACTCTGGTGGTGAGACCGGCGAACGACACGTCGGCTACGAAAGCGTCGTTCACTCCGTCGCCTGATGAGAAGATCATTCTGAAAGTTGCCGAAAGGCAAGGCGGCGGCATCAGAGTGGAACTGCCCGACATGTTGTGGTATTCCCCGAAAGCCGTCCGGATGCGGATAGAGATTGCGGGCGAATTTCCGTCGAATAATTTCCTCGGCAACGCCCCCGCCCCTCCGAAAAAAGACACCGGAAAGCCTTAAACCGACTTCGTTTTGTTATATTTGTCGTACCAAAGCGATGGTTGCTTCATCTCATGTACAAACAAAACTTTGTACATGGCACACAGAACAATAGTTAATTTATCACTGCATCATAAGAGTTGGTCAATTACGGTGCCCGGCAATTTTTATCTCGATACTGAGGACTATATTATAGTTAACATAACCGAAAGGGAGTTTTATATGCCCGAAAACACACCGGCAACACAAACACGAAATCCTAACATCTGGGTGCCATCCGTATATTTCACACAGGGATTTCCATATACGACGGTAATGGAGATGTCCGCCGTTTTTTTGCTCGTTTTAGGGATAACGAACGATGCGCTCGGCATTTTTCTCGGGCTGTTCGGCCTGCCGTGGGCTTTCAAAATGATATGGAGCCCGCTCGTTGACCTTACCGGCACAAAACGCAGGTGGCTTCTAATAATGCAGGCGCTCCTTTTTGTTACCTTTTCGGCGCTCGCGTTTTTTGTCTTCATGCCGGTCAGTACGGTTTTGAAGTCGGTATCGTTCAGCATGCCCAATATATCAAATGTCGGCGGAATGATGAGCTTTACGGTCGGCATCCTTGTTCTGATGTTCTGCATCGGTTTCGGACTTGATAAAAGACGGAGCAGCGCAACGCGTGCCGCATGTGCTTTTATAGCGGTGACGATCGTCGTTTTATTCTTTGTTTTCAGATCGACTATATTCATACATCAAACTCTTTCACTCTCATCGACTATCTGGATTCTTTTTGCGATTTTCTTATTGATAGCATTCTTCAGCGCCACGCAGGACATCGCGATCGACGGATACTATCTCGACGTTCTCGACCCGGCCGGACAGGCAAAGTA
>CAYPEK010000143.1:0-9492 GCA_964409645.1 uncultured bacterium
CACACAAAAAATCGCGCCCCATGTAAAGAGACATTCAAAATACCTTTTCGATTTTGACGGATTTTCTTCAATAAACTGTCAGATTGGTTACAATATGCTGATTAATAAGAAAGCGACCGGGCCGGGCCTCAACGCGTCGAGACAACGGAGGAAAAACATGATTGATTCAATGAGAAAAAGAGTAACTATTGGAGCGGTTGCGCTGATCGCGCTTTTCGGGTTGAGGTTCGTTTCCGCGCCCGCGCGCGCGGCGGAACCCGCGTCGGGCCTCACGATCGAGTCTATTTTCGATTACGACGCGGAAAAACATCCCGCGAATCACGCCTCGACCATCGCGCAGATGCCGAACGGCGACCTGCTCGCGACATGGTTCGCCGGCTCGGCGGAAGGCAAGTCCGACGTAGCCGTCTGGGCATCCCGCAAACCCGCCGGCTCGGACAAATGGACCGCGCCCGCGCCGCTCATCGACGAGCCCGGCATCGCCGAAGGCAACTCCATACTTTTCACGGACTCGAAAGGAAAAGTTTACCTTTTCTTCGTCCGCAAATACGACGAAAAATGGGCGGCTTGGGATAAAGCGAAAATATTCCTCCAGACATCCGACGACAGCGGCAAGACGTGGACAGAGCCACGCCTGCTGCTCGACGAAATGGGCCGCATGATCCGCAACAATGTAATCGAACTCCCAGACGGACGCCTCATTCTTCCGATCTATCTCGACGCGGAACCGGTCAGCTCGCTTATCTGGATCAGCAGCGACGGATTCAAAACGTGGGAGGAACGCACGGCGCCGCTCTCGAAGCCGTCCAACCTGCAACCTGCGGTCGTCAGCCTCGGCGGCGAAAAACTGCTCATGCTCTGCCGCAATCAGGGCGTCCCCGGAAAAATCTGGGAAATCCGCTCGGACGATCTCGGCAAGACGTGGACTAAGCCCGTCAAGACAAAACTGCCGAATCCGGATTCCGGCATCGACATGATCCGGCTCAAGAGTGGCGCGCTTGTCCTCGTTTATAACAACAACCAGTTCTACCGCTTTCCGATGACGATAGCTCTCTCGGACGACGACGGCAAAACATGGAAGTATAAGAAGGACATCGAGACGGACAAGAAGGAATTCTCGTATCCGTTCCTGATCCAGACCGACGACGGGATGATCCACCTCACATACACCGCCGACGATCGCCGCATTATTAAGCACGCGATTATTTCGGAAGAGTGGCTGAAAAGCAAATAACGCACCGACGCCGCTTGCCCATTCCGCATATTTGACGCTACCGGGAGGCGCTATGGTTAACATCAGATCGCTCGGCCACGCAGCTTTCGTATTAACTTATGAATCAAAAGTCGTTTACGTCGATCCGTTTATAAAGAACAACCCGCGCTGCCCCATCTCCGTCGAGGACATCACTAAGGCGGACATCGTCTGCGTGACTCACGGCCACTACGACCACCTCGGCAGCACGGAGGAAATAATCAAACAAACCGGCGCCGTCCTCGTGTCCGCGCCGGAGATCATCCACTACATGAAACGCCTGATGCCGGACATAAAAAACGAACCTCTCGGCTGCGGCGGCAGCGTGGAGATAGACGGCATCAAAATCCGGGCGGTAGAAGCAAAACACTCGAATGCGATTCACGGCAAAGGCGAATTCTTCCCGGTCGGAATCGCGTATGGCTTCATCATCGAATTCGGCCCGACGGTCATCTACCACGCGGGCGACACCGCAGTGTTCTCGGACATGAAACTGATCGCCGAGCTATACATGCCGAAAATCGCGATGTTGCCGATAGGCGACAGATACACGATGGGGCCGCGAGAGGCGTCCGTCGCCGCCTCGTTCATCGGCGCGGAGATTATTATTCCGATGCACTACGGAACGTTTCCGCTGATCGGTAGCGAAGTCGAAAAATTCACGGAACTGACAAAAGAAACCGCACCCGCTTCGCGAGTCGTCGTCGTCAATCCCGGCGAATCGATCGACGTTGAATAGACAATCAGGATTTTACAATCAAGCAGTTATTTTGAGTGCGGCCTTCTGTACTCGTCGAAGCCCTCGACGAGCGCGGCGATATTTTCGATTGGGATATCGCCGCCGATTTCGGCGTTGAGAATCAGCCCGCCGCCGGGCGTCGCGAGAGCCTCGACCGCGCCGCGCACGTGCGCTTTCACCTCGGCCGACGTCCCGAACGGAAGTATGCCCTGCCGGTCGAGATCGGTGTGGAAGGCCACTCTGTTGCCGAACCGCTCCCGCAGCGTCGCCGCATCGTTGATCGTGAGCTGCAAGTTCAGCACGGATACGCCCGCCTCGATCAGGTCGTCGATTATGTCCACAATCCGGCCGTCGGAGTGGAAGAAGACCTGTTTGCCGCGCTCGCGCGCCATCCCGAACATCTTCGCGTAAACCGGCTTGAAATGCTTCCGCCAGTGATCCGGCTTTATCAGGAGCGCCTTCTGCGTGCCCCAATCGTCCGAGAACCACACGCCGTCGGCGAGGCCGCCGAGCTCGTCGAGCAGGATTTTCAAATGAGCGAGATTCCATTCGGCAACAGCTTCGAGAAGTTTATAAAACTCATCCTTGCCGAGCAGCATGTCCATCAGCACCTTCTCCATGCCGCGCATGAAGTGCATTCTCTCGAATGTGCGGATGAAGTCTGCGGCCACGTATTTTTCCGAAAGGTCCGGCGCGGCGGCAACCGCTTTCGCGAGTTGCTGAATCGTGCTTCCGTCTTCGAGCGTCTCAGGCGGCGGGAACGCGCCGGGGCCGATCGCCGAGCCGTCCGCGAGCGGATACACCGACACCTGACCGAGGTGTCCGTCGCACTCCTGATGCCACACGCAACCGAACGGGTCCGTGTAGTCGCCCTTCCGGTGCGACTCGTGGAGCGGCGTTTTATCGTCCGTGTCGTACGGATCGAGCATGTCCTTCGGATACTTTTTCAGCAGGTCGGAAAGCGCCTTGCCGTGGCGCACGTACGCCGCGGGCAACACCCAGTAATCCACCGCCGCCATGTCCGGCCCGCCGAAGTCCACCGCCCGTTTCATTCTTTCCTTCGAATTCATAACGGCCCTCCGCTTCGCTTGCAGATGAAATCAGAATCGCTCCACGGCAAGTATATCACAACCTGCATTATGTTTGCATGAATAGTTGTCGATGTCGCGCGCGCCGGGTGGCGCGTTCTCACCCTATCGCCTGTTCGAGATCGGCGATCAGGTCTTCCGCGTCCTCGATCCCGCACGACAGCCGGATGAGACGATCGTTTATTCCGAGCCGGTCCAGTTCGGCTTGCGAATACTCCATGTGCGTCATCACGGCCGGATATGAGATCAGGCTCTCGACCGACCCGAGACTCACCGCCAGCGTCCACACGCGCACGCGGTCCATGACCCGGCGCGCCGTCGCCGCCTCTTTCGTGAAGAACGACACCATCGCGCCCGGTCCGGACGCCTGTTTTCTGTGCGTCTCGTATCCGGGATGCGTTTCGAGCCCCGGGTAGCACACACGCTCGACCGCCGGGTTTGCCGCGAGCCACCGCGCCACCTTCCCCGCGTTTTCCTGCGCGGCGAGCATCCGCGGTTTCAGCGTCCGCATCCCGCGCATCATCAGCCAGCAGTCCATCGGTGACGGAATCGCCCCCACCGCGTTCTGCACGAAGCCGATCCGCTTCGCGATCTCCGGGTCGCGGGCGGTTGCGAGCCCCATGATGAGGTCGCTGTGGCCGCCGAGGTACTTCGTCGCGCTGTGCACGACAATGTCCGCGCCGAGCGCGTGCGGCGTCTGCAACAGCGGCGACGCGAAAGTGTTGTCTATTATCAGCAACAACCCACGCGAGTGCGCAAGCTCCGCGAGCGCGGCTATGTCCGCGATCCTGAGCAGCGGGTTCGTCGGCGACTCGATATAGAGCGCCTTCGTCTCCGGCCTGATCGCCGCCTCGACCGCCGACGCGTCCGTCGTGTCGGCGTAAGTGTGGGTCATACCGAACCGCGAGAAAACATCGACGAACGCCCGGTAGGCGCCGCCGTAGAGGTCTTCCGTCGCGACGATGTGGTCGCCAGTTTTGAAAATCATCAGCGCCGAGCAGATGGCGGCCATACCGGACGCAAACGCAAACCCCGCACAGCCGCCTTCGAGGTCGGCGATGTACGCTTCGAGCGCCGAGCGCGTCGGGTTGCACGTGCGCGAATAATCGCTGTATTTACATTTTCCGGGAGCATCCTGCCGGAACGTCGAAACCATATAAATCGGCGGCGTAACCGCGCCCGTGTGTTCACATTCTCCGCACGGCGGATGAATCAGCCGCGTCCCCTGTCCGTCCTTTTTCCCGTCGCCCATGTCGCGAACCTCCAAAATAGATAAGGCTGCACCTGATATGCACCCTGAAGAATATTAATTATGAATGTTGATTGAATGTCAAACTATATTGAATATGAGCGTGGAGTCGAGACTCACGATGCCGGACATTCGCTCTTCACACGGCGCTCGGCATCCTCGCACAGCTCCTTGATTGTTATCGAGTCGAGAAAATTTTCGATCTTGTCGCCGAGCTGCTTCCATAGCCCGGTCGTCGTGCAATTGTCCACACGCGAACAGCGCCCTTCGCACCGCACCGGCGCAACCGGCCCCTCGACACACCGAATAATATCGCCCACCGTGATCTCGCGCGTCGAGCGCGCAAGCGTGTAACCGCCCCCCGCGCCCTGACGGCTCTTCACAATCCCGCCGCGCTTCAGCTTGTTGAAAAGCTGTTCGAGGTAGTACAACGATATGTCCTCGCGCTCCGATATCTCCGCCAGCCGGACCGGTTCGCCCGATCCGTTCATTGCGAGATCAAGCACTGCCCTAACTGCGTATCGCCCTCTCGTTGAAACGCGCATACCTTTCTCCTTTCCTCAAGCGGCAGACTCTTATCCGGCAGATTGTTCTCGAGCGCTTCTAGCCGCCGGAGTATGCATTGAATCATGAGCGATTCCGGATCGGGGTTGTCCGCTTCGCCCGGGAGCACGTTCCGCAGCCGGTCCGTGTTGACAATCCTACCCGGCACGCCCACCACCGTGCAGCCCGACGGCACCGACTTCACAACAACCGCCCCCGACCCGACAACCGATCCGTCGCCCACCGTGATCGGCCCGAGCACCGCCGCCCCCGCTCCGACCGTCACGTTCGCGCCTATCGTCGGGTGCCGCTTGCCCTTGTTCAGCGATACCCCGCCAAGCGTCACTCCCTGATAAATCAGCGTGCCGTCGCCGACCTCCGCCGTCTCGCCGATCACAACCCCCATCCCGTGGTCGATCACCACGCCGCGCCCTATCTTCGCCGCCGGATGTATCTCGATCCCCGTGAACCACCTGACCACCTGCGCCAGAAACCTCGGCAGCAGCGGCACGTGCATCCGGTGCAGCGCGTGTATGAAACGGTGCGCGATCAGCGCGTGAAGCCCGGAGTAACACAAAAGCACCTCAAGCAGGCTCGTCGCCGCCGGGTCCTTCCTAAAAATCGCGCGCACGTCTTCTCTGATCGTATCAAGCACCGTGTTCACCCTCTTTTTAACAAATGTCCATCCTAATGACTGTAACCCAGACACTATTAATCAATTTTCATACAAGAAAACAGAAATAAACTCTTTTTTGTTCCTTCATAATTTTAAAATACCTTGCTTATAATAATTTTATAAAGTTGAGCTTATTTGTCAAGTTTATTGAATTTTCTTCAGTTATATCTGTGGCAACATGACCATCGGTTGACAAATATTCACAAGTCTAATTTAATTCCTTAAAACGTAGTTTTGAGGGAAAATACTATGACAACACAGCCGGGAGCCGATACATCACAGAGGTTCTGGCGCATTTTTTTCTACCTGATTCTGGTTGGCATAATCATCTGGTTTGTCGTGCAGGTGAACACGATACTGGCATATTTCGCGCTGGCGGGAGCGATCGCTTACATCCTGAATCCGGCAGTCGAGTGGCTTGCGAAAAAACGAGTGCCGCGCAGTCTGGCCACCCTTCTGATTTTCGTAATTTTCGCGGCGATCGTGGCGCTGATTCTGATGCTCATCATTCCGCCGGCGCTCAAACAATTCAAAGAACTGATCGATAACTTCCCGAAATACGCCGAAACGATACAGCGGTTCTGGCATAAGGGTACGGAACTCGTGCGGAGCCAACATCTGCCCGGCGATATCCAGTCACTGCCCGATAAATTCGCCGGAAACCTCCAGAAAGTCGCCGGAAAAGTCGGCCTGTCGATATTCGACGGCATAAAAAATTCCCTCTCGTCGCTTCCGATGCTTATAGTCGTCCCGATTCTCGTCTATTATTTTCTGGCGGACGGACCGGCCATACGTCGCGGACTTATCGGCGCCGTGCCGACGCAGCTCAAGCCGGACACCGAAGCGCTGCTCTCCCGCGTCAACACCGCCCTCGGTGGTTTCATCCGCGGGCAGCTTAAGCTCTGCCTCGTGATGGGCATCATCACGTTCATTCCATATCTTTTCCTCCTGCCGAAATACTCCGTCATATTCGGCCTCATAGCCGGAGTGACAGAGTTCATACCGTACGTCGGCCCGATACTCGCGCTCATCGGGCCGCTGACCGTGGCGATTTTCCTCGGAAAAACTTGGTTGATCGTCGCCGTCCTCATCATTTTCGTGGTGCTTCAAGTGCTTGAAGGCAACTTCTTCGCCCCGAGGATCATCGGCAAGGACGTTGACCTGCATCCGGCTATGATAATGTTCATCATGATGTGCGGCGGCCAGCTCGGCGGCATCGTCGGCATGATCGCCGCAATCCCCGTCGGCGTTACGGTCAAAGCGCTCTACCAATTCTTCTATGTCGAAAGGTATCTGAAGAAACAGGAACAGCCGACTGCTCCGCAACAGTAAAACATTCGTCGGCTCGCCTGAACAAAGGCTATTATTCGCTATCTTTCGCCGCCGGAATTATCGTTATGCGGCCTTCGGGTTGGTCGATCTTTTTCTTGTCGTACTTTGAGTTTTTCAATACCACTTCGCCGATCGGCGTGCCTTCCTCCGACACCACTTTGCCCTCGCGGAACTCTTTCATTCCGCCGCCGCCGCTGCTCAGATACTCCGTCACTGCAACGACATAATCCTTGTCCGCCGCGAGCGCCTTGCCGCCAATCTTCACTCCCGACACCCGCTTTCCGGGCGACTGATTCAGATCACACGTGAACGACATGCCGGACACCTGCAGAAACGTGGACGACCGGCGCGGCAGCAGCGAACAGCTCTTTTCGAGGATGCGCCTTACCGCATCGCCTTTCAGCTTCACGGCCACCACCATATCCGTATCGAACGGCACCAGCGCCGACACCGTTTTGTCCGTGATTTTTTCCGGGAGCGCGTCGAAACCGAGCGATCCGCCATGCGCGAGCGCCGCATCCGCTCCCAGCGCCGCCTTCATCGCGTCAGCGACAACATCTCCAACGTATGTCTCGCCCAGTTCGGACGGATTTTCGATTTCATCGTCTTTCGACGCCGCAAACGCGCCGGCCGCATAAACCAAAGCCCCAAAAAGTGCAGCTATAATCACGCCTTTTGCCGTTGTAATCAATTTATCTTTCATTTTCGATCCGCCTCTTTCAACCCGCGTTATCCTGCCTGATCGGGCTTCCCTGCTCCGGCGCGCGCACAACCCGAACCAAAGCGTTTTTCTTCACGCCTACTATATATTGTCCATTTAATTATGAGATTTCGACCTGTCGGCTTACATCCGCGGCGACGGAATTTTTGCTAAGTTTCACAAATAATCCGAGGTCGATGCCTACAAGCGCCGCGTTGAATGCGTACAGGAAGGTGACCGGCTGCGGCGCCTTGTGGGCGAGCGCCACGGCGGCGAGTTTCGCTATCAGGCCGGCGACGTAGCCGGTCAGAACGAGCACAATAAACACCGCGCTCTTGCCCTCCGTGCGGCGCGTCCGCGCCATCTTAAATATCGAAAACGGCCACGACGCCCCGAAACATATCAGCATCAGCGCCTCGAAAATCTGCGGTATCCTGTCCATGCGCACCAATCTCCGCGATAAAATTCTTCAAGCTTTAATATTATCCACACCCTTATTGTTTTTTAAACAAACATGGCTTGATATCGGATATCGTAATCGGATTATCCTGCGAAAATGAAAATCCCATCGTAACTATACCTGTATTTGCACTGATATTTTTCAATGGAAACACAAAGAAACAGATAACCAATATGACTGTCCCTATAGTCGTCAGACTCAAAATTCCACCTTTGACATTCGACTTTGAATCATCAATGGTTTTATGATGTATAAACCATAACAGAAAATTGCTTAATACAAACAACACGATTAATATGAAAACGCTCCACCATCCGATTTGCCTGTATATCGGAAAAACGTGTGGTGGCGGCATCAAAAGATACTCCGCGAGAGTTGGCTTATAATAACCCAGCCATATATTTTTGGTGATTAATAACATCTGCTCATATTCCGGACTTACCTTTTCTATTTTCAGAGCATCAGCAGCATTGAGGTACTCCAGCGCGTAAAATTTAGATTTTATATAATCATTTTTTTTATAATATAATATTGCCAGAAAGCGCGCGAATTCAGCCTGTGCCAGTTTTTGCTTAATAGGGACATATTGATCCTTATAAAACGAAGTTCCGGATGTGTCACTTGTCTCTGTCACAATTTCCCGGCTAAATTGATTCTTCTGTTTCGCAACTAACTGTATTAATCGGGATAAGTCTTCTTTACACTCTATTGTACCGGTCGCATTTCCAAACCTATTTTCATGCTTATAAAACAACACGTATGATTTTCCAAGAAATAAATAGGGGTCTTTTGGGAATAATATAGTTCCGCTCGCAAACACTTCCTCCGCCTTTTCATATTCGCGTTCTTCCAGCAGAATAAAGCCCCTGTTTTCCCACACCTCCTCGCTTCCAATCCATTTTCTGTTGATATTCTCTTCCGGGTCTGCAAGAGTTGCATCTTCAAGCAATTTTAAAGCTTTTTCCTTTCTTCCTAACCTGTATTCTATCTGTCCTGCCGTACCATCAACCGAGCTTTTCATCAGTATATGAGTATGATCGCGCCTTTTTTTACTGAAATTATCTTTTTTTATTCTAGCAATTGTTTTTTGTGCATCAATTATTTTGCCTGTCTTCAACAAAATATCAGCATACTCAGTTTCTTTATATACATTGCTTATTTCATCACTTTTGGCGCTGCCACTATTACTGCTAATAAACATGTTTGTCGCCAATTTTTTTGCGTTATATGTATCGCCGATCTCATAATATCCATAAACCACATTCATTAGATACAAATAATATTCTTTGATATTTTCCCCTGATTTCTCTTGCATTTCGGTATTTTCGTAATCCTCTATCGTTTCCTTATCACGACCCAGCTTATTATTAATATATGCAATCATTGCTTTCGCCCGATAATAGCATCTTTTTTCATTTTCGCTGCTTTTTGATTCATTGCTTTTTTTTAATTC
>CAYPEK010000144.1:0-9365 GCA_964409645.1 uncultured bacterium
CTTCTGTCAACAATGCCGACGCTGAATCCGGCGATGTCGTACTCGCCGTCCGCGTAGAAGCCGGGCATCTCGGCCATTTCGCCGCCGACGAGCGCGCTGCCCGCCTGTCTGCACCCCTCCGCGATTCCGGAGATTACTTCCGCCACCTGTTCCGGTTGCAGACGGCCCATGGCAATGTAGTCGAGAAAGAAAAGCGGTTTCGCGCCGGTGCAGATCACGTCGTTCACGCACATCGCCACGGCGTCGATTCCGACCGTATCGTGCTTGTTTGCGAGAAAAGCAAGTTTCAGTTTCGTGCCGACTCCATCCGTTCCGGACACGAGTACCGGATCGTCTCCGGCGAGGCCTTTGAGCGAAAACAGGCCGCTGAATCCGCCGAGGCCTGTGAGCACGTTAGGGGTGAAAGTCGAGCGCGCCATGTCGCGTATCAGATCGACGGCCCGTTCGCCCGCGTCTATATCGACGCCTGCTTCTCTGTAAGTTAATGGTTTCTTTTCCAAGGCCTTCCGTTCGCGCCGGGTGGAGCAGGGGCGTGCCTAAAACATCTGGTCCATATCTTTGAATGTCAGATTAAGGAACCGGGCCGGATTCAACAGCCGGTTCTGGAAACGCACTTCGTAATGGACGTGTTCGCCGGTGGTCGAGCCTGTGCTTCCGGCGTATGCGATAACCTGATTTTTCGAGACGATATCGCCTTGCCTCACAAGATTGGCCGAATTGTGTGCGTACAGAGTCGAAAAACCGCTCGCGTGCTGGATTCCCACAGCCAATCCGTACCCGTATCGCCATCCCGAAAATACAACTTTTCCCTCAGCCGTGGCGTGTACCGGAGTTCCGGTTCTTGCGCCGATATCGATCCCTTCGTGGAATTCGTAGCTGCCGCTGATCGGGTGCGTGCGGTAGCCGAAGGGTGAGTTGAGCTTTCCGCCGGGCACGGGCGATATCGACGGCACACCGGCATATTTCCGAGACAGAACATTAACTCTATATTCGGCGGCCAGCACCGAACGTTTTCTGGCTTCGACTTCCCGCCTTAACTCTTCCAGCCGCGCATTCAGCTTTCCTATATCCTCGTGAGTGTAGCTGGACGGCAATCCGTCGCCGCCGCTGTGGGCCGTGTATTCCACGTATCCGGGCTCAACGCTGATACCTGTTTTCTGCTCTATTCTTTTATTTGTGTCTTTTATTTTTTTAAGATCGCTTTCGATCTCTTCCGTGTCTTTTATCAGTTTTTTTACCTGCGCGTTTTCCTGCTGGAGCTTGTGGACTTTCACCATCTTGCCTTTAAGCCCCTGATAGCCCGCGAACAGATATATGTTCACGCCTATCGCGAGCACTATCACAGCCGCCGCGACGTATATGAGGTGGTATGACACGGCGATGTTGTAGAACGCGCGGCCGACACGCGGCACTATCACCATGTTGAATTTGCGCAATCTGTCGTATTCGTTCATTTTTTATACGGAGTGCGGGTTGCGCTCCCACTCCTTTCCCGGAAATTCATCGAAAATGATGCATGGCAGCCGGGGCAATCCCATTAGCCTCATGGCGAACGAATGCGCCGCGATCTCGGAAAGCATCGTGAGGCTCTTTTCGATTTTTATAAGCTTCAAATCCACGATCGGCACTTTATAACTCAGGTTGATGTAGCAAAAAGTCTGTCTCTCGATGTGGTGATAGAGTTCGTGTGCGACACAGATGTTTGTCAGGTTCGAGAGGAACGTCCGCCCGACCTTGTCTTTTTTTGGAAGCCTCTCGCGGAACATCCTGAGCCTGTTTTCAAAAACTGTTATTGTTGGCGGCTTAGGTGTGTACTGCGAGAGAATGTTTATCGCACCGGGCTTCGACGAGTAACTGATGTCGAACAGCACCCGGACTTTCATCATTTTCGAGATTTTAAGCGGTTCGGAGCATCCGCAGATGTCTATCAATTCCTCCGCGTTCGCGGCGCCTGTGTTTAGCGCGATCGAGGTCAGTTCATCCGCCGTGTTTTCCGCGAGCCGGTGATAGAGCGGGTCCGTCTTCAACAGATCAAGCGCAAGGGCTGAATCTTCCTCGCACCAGTCGTAGTCAAATACAGGCTTACGGCTTCTGTTTTGTATGTATTTATGATCCATAAATTAGTGACTTGCTCAGCGGCCCATTCCGACCCGCTGCGAACTCTGTAGTAGTTTTCCTTCAGTCATGAATGAAGTTGAAACAACCAGTTCCGCCTTTTGCAGTTCGGCAATGTTGCGTGCCCCGCACAGCCCCATGCAGTTCTTCACGGAGCCGAGCAGATTCTGCGATCCGTCGTCCACGAGTGACGGCCCGAGAAGGATGTTCTTGAGAGGCCCGCAGACTCCGACTTTGACGCGCGTCCCGCGCGGCAGCGCCGCGTGCGATGTCGCCATTCCCCAGTGGTAGCCGCGCCCCGGCGCTTCTTCGGCGCGAGCGAACGGCGATCCGATCATAACTCCATCCGCACCGGCCGCGAACGCCTTGCAGATGTCGCCGCCGACGCGCATTCCGCCGTCCGTGATAACCGCCACGTGGCGGCCTGTCTTTTTCTCGTAATCTTCGCGTGCCGCTGCCGCATCCGCTGTCGCAGTCATCTGCGGAACGCCGATTCCGAGCACTCCGCGCGTTGTGCATGCCGCGCCCGGTCCAACTCCCACGAGTATGCCGGCAACTCCCGCTTCCATAAGCGCTATAGACACCTTATAAGTCACGCAGTTCCCGACAAGGACAGGTTTTTTGAAATTCTTGCAGAATTTATCGATTTCTAAGGATTTTACTTTTGAAGATATGTGTTTTGTCGATGTAACCGTGGATGCGATGACGAAAATGTCCACGCCGGCTTCGGCGGCGATAGCGCCGAACCGTTCCGCATCCTGAGGAATCGATGCGACCGAGCAGATCACGCCGGTGCTTCTGATCTCTTCGATTCGTTTCGAGATCAGTTCCTCTTTGATCGGTGTTCTGTACGCCTGCTGGATGAAAGGTGTCGCTTCAAGCGGTTCCCTTTTCGCTATCTCGTCGAGTATCTCGCCGGGGTTGTCGAATCGTGTCTGAAGTCCGTGCAGGTTCAGTACCGCTAACCCGCCGAGCTTGCCCATCTCGATGGCAAACTTTACATCGACAACTCCATCCATCGCGGACGCGAGAAACGGCACGTTAAGAGTGTACTCTCCTATCTTCAATTCCGTTTCCGCATCTTCCGGATCGGTTGTCACATCGGATGGTACGATCGATACGTCGTCAAATCCGTATGCCTGTCTTACTTTCCTGTAGCCGCCAATTAGTATCTCTTCCATAGTGCGCAAATATTATCAAAATACCCCTGTTTTGTCAACTCGATTTTTATATTATCTATATTGTATAGTAATTACATTATTATTATAACAACCTCCGATTTTGATTTGGTGTCTTATTGATTTGTCGATTAGGTTGATATTGCCATAGAAAGCGTTGTTTTGACCATAATAAAGCACGATAAAGCATGATTAAGCACGCGTATTGCATTGTTTTCAACATCCAACTAACATGTTTTTTGTCTGATTTTTATTATCTGACCCGTTTTTCAACAGAGTTATTAACTTATTAACAAGCTGCAATTGTTGATTTTGTGGATAAACTATCTGTTCTAAGTGTAGAGCAGTTAAAATAATTTAACAAAACATTTAAATGAGTATATGTGGAATAAAAAACTATTTTGCAGATGCGATTTCTTCAGATTTATTCGGAAAGAATGTCGATGACTTCTTCGATGAAAAGTGAATAGTTGTTCGGATATGCGAGGTCGATCCTTAAAGGTTCAATATTATTGCCCGCAGCATCTTTTGTGAGCTTTATGATTGGCCGGAACGGGTTGTTTTCCGTGACGCCTACAACTGTCCCGGTGTAGTTGTTGTTAAGTCTGATAATACTTTGAACCGGGAAAATCGATAGTGTCGATAGGACGGTCCTGAGAATAGCCGGGTCGAATCCGCGGTCCGCTGTGAGTGCTTTGAGTGCGCGGCGCGGAGGCGACTGCTCTCTATGTGCTCTCGGCTCTCGGATCGCCGCATAAACATCAGCCACCGCAACGATCCTGCCGAAAAGCGAAATCATGTTTCCTTTTACGCCTTCCGGATAACCGCCGCCGTCCATCCGTTCGTGGTGCGAGTAAACCGCGTTTATGATCGACTCCTTGGTGTCGGGATTCTTTTTGAGTATTGCCGCGCCAAGATCGGCATGGTCGGATACGACTTTGCGGTCCTCCGGGGTCAAAGGCCCGTCGTGTGAATAGACCGATGGCGGGATAACGGTCATACCGATGTCTGCCATCAAAGCGGCGGCGCCGAGCTCTTCGAGTTCGAAGTTCGCCAGCCCGTGTTTCATTCCGATCAGAAGTGCGAGTACGGCTGTGTTCACGGCGTGGGCGTAAAGGTAGTTGTCCATCATTCTCATCCCGGCGAGTTTGAAGAGAATGTCGGGGTCGGCTATCAGATCGTTCATTATTATTGTGAGTGTTTTTTCCGTTTCGGCGGCTTTCGGTGTGTCTCCAAGCGCTACCTTGTCGATGAAGTCGCTTTTGATCGCAAGTGTAGCTTCTTTTACGTCGTTGAATTCGCGGATGAGCTCTGAAACCCATTCCTCAGCGTATCTGTCTCCGCCGCCGGGCGTGATTATGTTGACCGTTTCAATTCCGGATTGCTTCAGTTTTTCTATGACTGCGACGTTGGCGAAAGTGCCGGCCGGATAAATGCCGCTGTCTTTTGCAACGACGGGCCGGCTCAACTGCATGCCGGGTTCCAGCATTTCCAAAGGTATCTGTTTCAATTACGGTTCCTTTCGGCCAACTAGCGAACTTACCATTATTGTACTTTTAAAGAGGATAAAATCAAAATTTCCTGCCGATTTAAAAATTAAACTGTTCACGGGCAGGTATGGAGAGAGTGCGATTCTTTACATTGCCAATGATGTCGGATATTATGAAATGATTGCCGTGGTGAGAATGAACGGGGAGTAAACAGGACGACAGGAGGCTACGGACGTGCCGGAAAAAATTAAGTTGGCTATGGGAAGCGATCATGCGGGATACGGCTTGAAAAAGTATCTTGCCGAAAAATTAGCGGCTGAAGGTTACGAGATTATCGACGTCGGCACGAATTCGGCGGACTCGGTGGATTATCCTGTGTACGCCCGTGCGGCGTCTGAGAAGGTAGCGTCCGGCGAGTGCGGGCTTGGGATTCTTGTATGCGGCTCGGGTGTCGGAATGAGCATGGTTGCCAACAAGGTGCGCGGAGTGCGCGCGGTCGTGTGCACGGAGCCGCTTTCGGCGAAGATGTCGCGGATGCACAACAACTCGAACGTGTTGTGCATCGGGGAGCGAATGGTAGGGATCGGGATGGCATGGGAGATTGTCTCGACGTGGCTCGGCACTCAATTCGAGGGCGGCAGACACGAAAAACGAATTGCCATGTTTGAGTAAGTAGTTGCCAGACGGAGAATAACGACGGTGATGAAGCTTCTCACATCCGTGCAAATGAGGGAACTGGACCGGGCGGCGATCGAGGATTACGGCATTCCGGGCATTGTTCTCATGGAGAATGCGTCGCGCGGCGTTTATGAAATCATCAATCACGAGATCGGAAAGCTTGCCGGAAAGAAGTCTCTCGTTGTGTGCGGCAAGGGTAACAACGGCGGCGACGGTTTTGCCGTTGCGAGACATCTGCTGAATGCCGGCGTGTCGGTTGTTGCGGTTCTGGTCGGCAAACCGGCCGAGGTGAAGGGCGATGCCGCGACGAATCTCGCGATATGCAATAAGCTGAAAATTCCGGTATATTCGATCAACGACACAAGACGACTGAGCATGCTGCGGAAACTTGTTTTGAACGCGGATTTCATAGTGGACGCGCTGCTCGGGACGGGTGTTTCCGGGCCGGTCAAGCCGCTGTTCCTTAAAGTAATGCAGATTGTCAACAAATGCGATTGTCCGGTTTTCGCGGTGGATGTCCCGTCGGGTGTTCAAGCGGACGACGGCAGGGTTTTCAACGGCGCTGTGAACGCTGATCATACGATAACTTTCGGAGCCCCGAAGGTGGGCCTGTTCGCATATCCGGGCGCGGGATATTCGGGACATGTTTACATTGTCGATATCGGGATACCTGCGAAGCTGACAGCGCAGGCTGGTGGAAATGTGTCGCTGACGACGAAAGCATATGTCGGCGGGCATGTGAAGGACCGCCCTGCGGATGCGCATAAGGGCGACTGCGGAAGACTGCTCATAATCGGTGGTTCGCGTGGAATGTCGGGAGCGCCGTACCTTTCCGGTTCGGCCGCACTGCGAACGGGCGCGGGACTTGTTTATACCGCGGTGCCGAAGAATCTGCTTACAGTGATTGAACGCAAACTGACTGAGGGGATTACACTCCCTCAAGAGGAAGACTCTCACGGCCGGTTTTCATTTTCGTGCGCCGGTGAGCTTTTAAAGAAAGCACGTTCGGTGGATGCGGTTGTGCTCGGCCCGGGAATCGGTGTCTCGGACGATATTTTCGAGTTGGTGTCGAAGATGCTGCTCGAAGCGAAAGTGCCGATGCTGATCGACGCGGATGCTCTGAATTGTGTGGCGCGTGCCCCGGAGCTTCTGAATGCGGCCGGCGCGCCGGTTGTGATAACGCCGCATCCGGGGGAGATGGCGCGGCTGTGCGGCTCGAAGACGGATGCAGTGCAGTCCGCGCGTATCGACACGGCGGCTGGTTTTGCCGAAAAGCATAATGTTACGGTTGTTCTGAAGGGCGCGGGAACGGTGATCGCTTCACCGGACGGGAAAATTATGATCAACCCGACGGGGAATCCGGGGATGGCAACTGCAGGAAGCGGAGACGTGCTTAGCGGGATATGCGGCGCGCTGCTTGCCGAGGGGCTGGAGCCGTTCGCGGCGGCGTCGTGCGCGGCGTTTTTGCATGGAGCGGCCGGCGATTGCGCCGTTGAGAAGATGACACGCCGGTCACTGACGGCGTCGGATATTGTAAAGTATATTCCTGATGCGCTTGAGGGCGTGATTGAGGATAATTAAATAACAAAACAGTTGAAAGGCAGCAAGTGAGATGAAGATTTTCAGGCCTATATGGGCGGAGATAGACTGCGACGCGGTGGAGCACAATCTGAAGCTTATCCGCGGCAAGGTCGGCGACAAAGTGAGAATAATGGGGGTTGTGAAGGCGGATGCGTACGGGCACGGAGCGGTCGCGGTGTCGAAATCGCTCCTGCACGCCGGAGCGAACGCGCTCGCGGTGGCATCGCTTGAGGAAGCGTTCCAGCTTCGCGATGCGGGAATCAAATGCGACATTCTGATACTCGGTTATACGCAGCCGAACTGGGCGTCGGCGGTTGTCGAGGGCGGTTTTATTCAGACTGTGTATCATCTCAATCTGGCGAAGGCGCTTTCGGCGGAGGCGGTGCGGCTGAAAAAGGATGTTCGTGTGCATATCAAGATCGACTCGGGGATGGGCCGCATAGGCATACAGCCGGAGCATGCGATACATTTCATAAAGGAAGTGTCGTCGCTCGAAGGGATTGTGCTCGACGGTGCTTTTACGCACCTTTCGATGGCGGATGATATGGATGCCGTTTACACTGCCAAGCAACTCGAACGCTTTGACGGAATGATCTCGGAGCTTAAGGCGGCGGGGATAACGATTCCATCCGTACACGCGGCTAACAGCGCGGCGGCAGTGCTGAATCCTGAAGCGGCCTACGATCTCGTACGGCCGGGCATTCTGCTTTACGGGCTCACACCTTCGATGGCGATGAAGGACAAGGTGACGGAGTTCCGTCCGGTGATGACGGTGAAGACGACGATCGTTGAGTTGAAGACGGTTCCCGCCGGATCGCGGATCAGCTACAGCGGCACTTTCACCGCGCCGGGGCCGACCCGGATCGCGACGCTGCCGGCGGGTTACGCAGACGGTTTCAGCAGGCGGCTCTCGAACCGCGGCCACGTGCTCGCGGGCGGCAGGCGGGCGCCGATCATCGGCAACGTCTGCATGGATTTCATGATGGCGGACGTCAGCGGTACCCCGGACGCGAAGGTCGGCGACGAGGTCGTACTGATAGGCCGTCAGGGCGTGAACGCGATCGAAGTGGACGAAATTGCGGCGCTGATGGACACGATCAACTACGAGGTTGTGACGCTGATCGGCAAACGCGTTGCGCGCGTGTTCACGAATTATATAGCCGGTAATCCAAACGAAATCTGAGCAGGATGAAGATACGGACTTCATATCTTAGGCTTGCGGCGGCGGTTGCCGCAGCGGCGGCGCTTTTTCTGTGCGCCCGCGCCCGCGCGGAGATTGTCTTCACATCAGACGAGGGCAAGCAGCGGCAGTTGTATTCCGTTGCGCCCGGAGGCAAGCCGGTCCAGCTTACGAAAAAAGACGATAAGGACCTGCTTGTCGAATATAATGTTTTCCCGGCAATATCGAAGGATCGCCAGTTTCTCGCTTACACATCGTACAGAGTTTACACTGATGAAGGTCTGCGCCTTTGGAAACAGTGGAACGGAAAGCCTCTGTATCCGAACGAGGAGTTCTACCTCTACTTTTACAGCTACTTTCCGACAAGCACTTATTTCACCCGCCACAAGAGTCTGAACTGGAATGTTTTTATGAAGGACCTCAAGACGGGCAAAGAACGGAAGTTATCCAATTTTTTATGGGACGAGTACGAGCCGCAGTTCATGAGCCGTGGATCCGACCTGCTGTATGTTCTGACGGCGGAGAAGAGTACATTTGTGTTGCGCGGCAGCAAATCCGGAAAAAGCTTTAAGCAGGTCACGCTCAAGGGCAATCAAGCCATTCACCCACAGTTATCGCCCGACGGCAGGATGCTTGTTTATCAGTCGTATCAGAACGGCAACTGGGATATATTCATAATAAACGCTGATGGTTCAGGAAGAAAAAACATCACAAACACAAAAAATATTCACGAGCTCTACCCCAAGGTTTCACCTGACGGAAAAAGGTTCGCCTTTTCAATTGATACAGGAGACGGGAGAGAGCGGAAGCGTGACCTCTACATGATGAATCTTGACGGCTCAGGAAAAAAACTTCTGGCTGAGCACGGCAGGGAACACTGCTGGTCGCCTGACGGAAGATATATAGCATTCACAAAGTCAGAATCCGCCAGAAGATTTTCACTTGAGAGCTGGTCAACAAAAGGCCTCTTTATTTACGACACGGCAACCGGCGAAACAAGGGAACACGCGAACAAAACTCTTGAGCACCTGTACAACCTCTGCTGGTCACCTGACGGAAAATATATAACATCAACCGTACTTGGCGGCATGGGGTTCAGGCATACCAACATAGGAATTGATGTAAAAGGCACCAGGTATTTCC
>CAYPEK010000145.1:0-2868 GCA_964409645.1 uncultured bacterium
AATGTTAACTTGTGGGTTTTAATTTTACGCATATAGCCAGTCATGCCTAAGATGTTGTAATTCATAGCACTGACACAACTCGTTTTTCACTTATCTCCAAGGGACCGTTCAAAAGTGCTCGCTGAAATAAATCGTCTATTTTATATAACAAATCTTTATTCGTTATGTCATTAATCAAACTCTTCAATAGATAAGAGTCGATACTATCGAAAACCTCCATTGAAGGCACAAGCGCTCTATTTAGATCATTTGGTTCAAACTTGTCTAAAGCATCACCATAATGTCTTTGGTCTTTTCGCAATATCATTCTTCCAGTTTGAGAATTCAAATATACAAATAAATGGTCAACATATTTTATTCCGAATATATTTGGACAAAAGCCGTGAAAGCAGGTTAAAGAAACTGCCGATGTAAGGTTGCGAACGACCTTATACCCATTTCTTGAAAAGACCCCTAAAAGTATTGGCGCAGGCTTTCGCGTCTCAATTCTATACCAAGGATTTCTACATTTTGTAAGATATCTTCTATTAAACCCCATCTCTTGGCCATACTTAATATAAGCTTGCACACCATGAGGTAAATCACCATAAGCATTTAGAAGATATACTGGGGCATCTGCCTTTACTAGTAATGTCAATTGTTCTTCATCAAAAACCGGCCTCTTTATCTGAGCGCTCTTTGTAATGCACATTTTAACATGCTTATCGGGAAGGTTAAGCTTCTGGATATCGGAATTGGAAAGTGCAAAAAAATCATTTGCACCAGTTGCTATCCCTCTACTGAACAATCCATAGTATGACAAAGGCACCATAAATTTTTCTTTTACAGGGATATGATTTTCATCAAAGTGGCACATCCACTTACTGCAAGGGTCTATCTTATTCAAATCCATATATTTTCCTGACGAGGTGTCAGCAACATTTTCCATTGTAAGGTCAGAAATGGAATTGACGCTAAGAAATTTCACTGAGCTTGGAACGTTGTCTTTAGATAGAAGCAAAATGGAAATTGTTGTTGTTACATCGGGAAACACTTCTTTTTCCGCGTCAATTTTAATTAAATATTTTAACAGGCCATCTTTCAGAAGTTGTTCTTTTACGACCTCCCCATATCCGGTATTTAAAAATTCGGAGGGCATTATATAAGCCAATCGTCCCATGGGCCTCAGCTCACTAATGGACTTCAGTAAAAACACTGACGCTATATTTGTGTAGCCGTTGATTTTGAAGCCAAATTGTTCATGCAACTGTTTTAAGATTGAATGCCTGTTTTTAAAGTTTTGAAACCGTTGATATGGCGGGTTACATATAATAGCGTCAGCATTGATATTTTTACATGTCAGGTAATTGCCTTTTACTAATTGAAAAAAAGAATCATCTTTCGTAATTTTTGACTTAAAGAATGATATTATCTTTTCATCTATTTCAACTGCATTATATTTAATCGTTGGGCTGAAACTCCTGAGTGCATTATAAAAAGCCCCCAAACCAAAAGCTGGGTCAAAAATAGAATCACACCCAGAGGCTAACACCCACTCACACATTAGTTTTGCGATTGCATCGGGAGTAAAGAACTGACCAAACTTTTGTCTGTGTTCGATAGGTACATTATTTTTATAATCTTCCGTAAAATTAAACATCGTTTATTATATCCGACTCAAATACATTTTTATCCAAATACCCTTTCCCGTTTTTGAAGACTACATAAAAAAGAAGACGGCCACGTTCCAGTTCCTTCATTGCCGATTGATGTTCCGGCATGTCAATCTTCCTAATTATTTCTTTTCCCGCTTGTACATTTATTTTGATAGTTGTTTTCCCTTGATTTTTTACGTCTTTCTCAATCGAAAACAGCACGCCTTTATTTTCCGGTAAAGAGGCAATTTCAAGAATGTCTTTGAAGGAAATTACATACGCTTTGTCAAAAAATACTTGTAGATAGTAGTGTCTTACATTGAAGATATTGATCCAGCGGTTTATCAGTGCTAAGTCTTCAACTTTTGGAATAATACTTAGATAATCTCGCTTGTGTAGTATCTTGATTTGATCTTTCAAATTGCGAAGAAGGTTTGAAAGGTCCTTCAATTCCGGTGACGAAGACCAAGAATTTAGCCTAAAATCAAGTTCTCTGAAAGAGTCTGCCGAAGCTTTTTCAATAAGATTCCATAACTTGGGCTTTTTTTGGCGAAGAGTATCCGAGAATGGAGAGCTTAGTATCTCCTGTCGTATAATCTCACAATTCTCCACTGCCTCTGCGGCACGGGATTCCATGAAATCCGCATATTTCTTTGCAAGAAAAGAACTGGATCTGATTTCAATAGCCGCAACAGCTTTGCTCACAACGGCGCAATCATCTAAATCTATATCTTCTCTTTTCATCTCTTTTTTATTAAATATTAAGATGTCGGGTTTTTTCCCAATTGTGTTAAGCTCACGCTGATACTGCTCATAAAATTCTGCAAAGCCGGAATCCCCTGCAGCGAGCGAATCTGAACGTCCATATTTGACTGCAAAATAATCGGCTGAATTTTCATTAACAGCATTGTAAACAATCTGCTCTGCCCAATCTCCCTGCTCTCTGTTTGTTAGAAATTCCGAATTTGCCATCGTTGGAGGACGACCAGAAAACTGAATGCTTTGGTCTATTTCAAAAGGCATCTTGTTGATTAGTTCTCTGATTATATCTTTATATAATTTTGGCATAAGTTATCATCGTTATTATTCTCTGCAAATTTTGCAATTAATATATGCAGCAATAACGCTTTTTGTTCCTTTCGAACGCAAACCCTTTTTCAGATTTATTGCCCATTTCACATTTTACAATATGATATAATCGTTCAGTCTGGTAATGCAAGTGGAGTTGCGCTGC
>CAYPEK010000145.1:2968-9303 GCA_964409645.1 uncultured bacterium
GGCGCGGCTCGGGAGGAGTTAAGCATGGATAAAACAAAGCTGATGGCGGTTTTGTTCTTGATGACACTCGCTACGTTCCTACTAGTTGCCGGTTGGAAGTGATGCCTATGGCGGATGCAGTTTCGGATAACGGAAATCAGAAATATCGGCTTGCGACGTTCGCGGGGGGCTGTTTTTGGTGCATGATTCCGCCTTTTCAGAAGATCGACGGGGTTAAAGAGGTCATCGCCGGTTATACCGGCGGCGAAACCGAGAATCCGACGTACGAGGAAGTCTGCGAGGGCGACACCGGTCATGTCGAGGCGGTTCGTGTCGTTTATGATCCGGCGAAAGTGTCGTACGGGTCACTTTTGGATGCTTTTTGGCGACAGATCAATCCGGCGGACTCCGGCGGCCAGTTCGCCGATCGCGGCAGTCAGTATGACACGGCGATATTCTACCACGACGACGAACAGAGGCGGCTTGCGGAGGAATCGCACGATTCGCTCACGCGGACCGGCAGATTCGGCAGCACGATAGCAACCCGCATCGAGCGCGCCGCGGATTTTTATCCGGCCGAGGAGTACCATCAGGACTACCACAGGAAAAACCCGGTGCGCTACAAGCTGTACCGCAAATTTTCAGGCCGTGACGACTTTCTGCGTCGCGCTTGGCGCGGTAGCGGCGGCGGACTGAAGAAAGAATCGCGAGATCTGCGAAGGGAACTCTCCCCGGCGCAGTATCACGTCACACAGGAGAACGGAACCGAACCGGCTTTCCGAAACGAGTATTGGGACAATCACGAGGACGGCATTTATGTGGATGTGGTTTCGGGAGAGCCGCTTTTCAGTTCGCTGGACAAATTCGACTCCGGCACAGGCTGGCCGAGTTTCACGAGGCCGCTGCACGACGAAAATATCATCGAGAAACGAGACTCCAACCACGGGATGGAACGCACCGAGGTCAGGAGCCGCGAGGGAGATTCGCACCTCGGGCACGTTTTCGGCGACGGCCCGACGCCGCTACACACCCGCTACTGCATCAACTCCGCCGCGCTTCGTTTTGTGCCCTTTGCCCGGCTCGAACTTGAAGGCTACGGCGAATACCGGAAGCTGTTTGAGGAAGAGCGCCGTCAGACACGTTAAAATCCTGAATTAGCAAAAGCATGAACAAAAGCGATCACGGCAGCCTTGTTTTGAAGCGGTCGCAGTCGATTCCGAACTTCTGAACTTTGTATTGGATTACGCGCTTAGTGGTGCCGAGCCGCCGGGCGGCCTCGGACTGGTTGCCGCCCGCGTATTTGACCGCCTCCATGATGAGGTCGCGCTCGAACGCGTCCACCATCTGCTCGAGGGTGCCGCTTTTCATGTCCGTGCGGTCCTTCCCGCGGAGCTGCAGCGACGGCGGCAGGTTGTACGAATGAATGACGCCGTCGTTGCTGAGAAGCACCGCGCGCTCTATGCAGTTTTCGAGCTCGCGCACGTTCCCCGGCCAGTGGTACGCCATCAGGGCGTCGATCGCCGGCGAGCTTATCCTGACAATCTTCCGGCCGAGCTCGGCGGCGTATTTCTGCGCGAAATAATCGGTGAGCAGCATGATGTCCGCCCCGCGCTCGCGCAGCGGCGGGATGTGGATCGGGAACACGTTGATGCGGTAGTACAGGTCTTGCCTGAAACCACCCGCGGCGACCGCGTCTTCGAGGTTCTTATTCGTCGCGGCGACGACGCGGACGTTGACCTTGACCGGCGCGGAGCCGCCGACCCGCTCGAACTCGCGCTCCTGAAGAATACGGAGCAGCTTCGACTGCGCGTTGAGCGACATGTCGCCGATCTCGTCGAGGAAGATCGTGCCGCCGTTGGCGAGTTCGAACCGGCCCTTAGTGCGCTCGGCCGCGCCCGTGAAAGCGCCCTTCTCGTGGCCGAACAGTTCGTTTTCGAGCAGTGTCTCCGGGAGCGCCGCGCAGTTCACTCGCACGAACGGCCCGTCGCGGCGGGCGCTGAGCCTGTGGATGGCGGCGGCGGCGAGCTCCTTGCCGGTGCCGGTTTCGCCGGTGATCAGCACGGTCGTGCCGCTGTCCGCCACCTGATTTATGAGCTTGTATGCTTCCTGCATTCCGCGGGAGCTTCCGATCATGTTTTCCGGCCGGCCGCGCCCCTCGATCTGCTTCTTAAGGTCGAGATTTTCGCGTTCGAGCCGTTCGCGCGTCTCTTCCTGATCGCGCCGCGCCTGCACGCTCTGCGCTATGATGTCCGCCACCGCCCCGAGAAACGCCACTTCGTCGCGCAGGTCGCCTTTCTCGCCCGCCACCGTGTCCGCCGACAGCGCGCCGATCACCCTGTCGCCGTGCCTGATCGGCACACAGATGAACGCGAGGCGGCTGCGGTCGATCTTCCTGCGCGCGCCCGTACGGTCGAGAAAAAGCGGCTCCTCGTCGAGCTTCGGGATCGCCATCGGCCGCCCGGTCGCGATCACCTTACCGGTGACGCCCTCCCCGACGCCGTAGCGAATCTTGCGGATGTCTTTTTCGGAGAGATCGGGCGCGATGTCTAGCTGCACCTCCTGAACACCACTCAGAAGCATGGTTATCATCCCGCGCTTCATCCCCATCTCGTCCGCGAGCAGATTAAGGATATCTTCGAGCAGTTCGCGCAGATTGGTTTTTGTACCTAGCAGTCGCGCGACTCCATACATAGCTGTGAGTTCTCTGATGTTGCGGTCGTCTTTATCCATGGATAGATTATAGGGATTTATACAAAATTGTATCAATTATTTAATAAAAAACAAAATTGTCGCTTGCTCTGGAAGGTATTTTGAGGCAAAACAGCACAATTTTGTATCGCTAAGCCTATAATGACACATATTTGTATCGGTATTTTTCTTTAAATTTATTTTTGAATACCATAACAGCCTTTGTTTAAGCCGTTTTTTATTTTACGACCCTCCCATCGACATACTTGGCACGATTTATGTTATTATAATCTGTCGATCGTTCGCGGGGCAAAAGCCGCGGCGAGCGCGGCGGTGCGCCGCAAATAATTAGATGGAGGAATTGAGATGGGAAGGATTACTGAGGCGCTGAAAGCAACTCTGGCGGCTTCATTGCTGCTGCTGGTGTTTGCCGGAGCGCAACCCGCTTCCGCGAATGTGGGAGTGGACGGAAGCGTTACGTATGTCACGAGGTATATCTGGCGCGGGCAGGATCTGCTGCCGAACAACGACGGCGCGATCCAGCCGAGCCTGACACTCGGACTGCCGGGCAGCCTTTCGCTGAATATGTGGGGCTCCTACGGCATCGGCGGGCCGAACGAGAAGGACGAGCTCGACGAACTCGACTTCACGTTGAGCTATTCGGGCGCGATCACGAAGTACATCGAGTACACGTTAGGCCACACGTACTACACGTTCCACACGGCCGGGCCGGACGAATCGCAGGAGACGTTTGCGGGCGTTTCGTTCAAGACGTTCCTGAACCCGTCGCTTACTCTGTACGGCGACTGGGGAAGCGATGTGAGCCGCGGATACTATCTGCTCGCATCGGCGTCGCATGATTTTTCGCTCGGCTGGGGCATCAAGAACGTCGCGCCGGCGCTGACGCTGTCGGTTTCGGCGGGCTACAGCGACGGCCAGTGGAGCATGGAGCCGGACCTGAGCGATCTCAACATCGGACTCGCGCTGCCGATCAAGGCGGGCGTGTTCACGATTAAGCCGTTGGTTACTTATACGTACGTTCCGGACAAGGCGTCGGTCTATTCGGGCGAGTCTTCGCCGCCCAAGCCGAACGTCTCGGACGAAATATGGGGCGGAGTGGCATTTGAATTCGGGTTCTGAGGGGTGATTTAACGGGGTAGCAAACCGGCGGCCGTCTGATGTTATGCGGGGGACGGCCGCCGGGAAGCTCCCTTCGACATCAAGGCCGGAGCCGAACAAACCCGGTTTACCATAGATAAAACACAGTTCTTGAAAAAGCGGTTTTGGAGCCGTTCCGGGCCATGCTTTGCCCGCGTGCGGCCCCAAGGGAGGTAAAAAAGAAATGAAAACGGCAAACTTAAGGATGCGAATGGGCATCATGGTGATCGTGATGGCGATCGCCACAATTTGTGTGATGGGGCTCGCGGACAGCGGCCCGACGCCCGACCCGACCGGCGGTGCGACCGGCGTCGCGGCGGACGTGGTCGGCGCGACGGAAAACGCCCCAACGGCGGACGACTTGAAGCTGGCCGAAAAGACCGAACCGGTCGCCGCCAAACTGGCCGACGTCGTCGGCCACAACCGGGTCGCGATCAACATGGTGTGGATGCTGATCTGCGGCTTCCTCGTCATGTTCATGCAGGCCGGATTTGCGATGGCTGAAACGGGGTTCACCCGCGCCAAGAATGCCGGGCACACGATGGCAATGAACTTTATGGTCTATGCCATCGGGATGCTCGGCTTCTGGGTGTGCGGTTTCGCCCTGCAGATGGGCGGCTCCGGCGGCGCAGCGAGCCTCGGCGGCGGCGGAGTGCTGAACGGAGAAGTCGCCATCCATCTTTTCGGAAAGACATTCGGCCTCTTCGGCACGAAGGGCTTTTTCCTTTCAGGAATGACCTACGACACCGTCGTGTTCGGGATATTCCTGTTCCAGATGGTGTTCATGGACACCACGGCGACCATCCCGACGGGCGCGATGGCCGAGCGGTGGACGCTGAAATCGTTCATAATTTACGGATTCTTCATCTCGGCGATCGTGTATCCGCTGTTTGCAAACTGGGTGTGGGGCGGCGGCTGGCTGTCCCAGCTCGGCGCCAACTTCGGGCTCGGCCACGGACACGTTGATTTCGCCGGTTCGAGCGTGGTGCACATGACGGGCGGTGTTGCGGCGCTCGCGGGCGCGATGGTGCTCGGGCCGCGCATCGGCAAGTTCACCAACGGCAAGCCGAACCCCATGCCCGGCCACCATATTCCGATGGCGGTTGCGGGCTGCTTCATCCTCGCATTCGGCTGGTTCGGATTCAACGCCGGATCGTCGCTTGCGGGCGGCGACCTGCGCATCGCAGTGATCGCCACGAACACAATGCTCGCAGGCGGCGCGGCGGCGTTCTCTTCGCTCCTCTTCATGTGGTGGCGGTTCGGCAAACCGGACATCTCGATGTCCGCCAACGGACTTCTCGCCGGCCTCGTCGCGATCACCGCGCCCTGTGCGTTCGTCAACTCAGTATCGGCAGTCATCATCGGACTTATAGCGGGCGTGCTGGTGTGCGTGAGCGTATTCTTCTTCGAGCGCGTGATGAAAGTTGACGACCCGGTCGGCGCGATCTCGGTCCACGGGATCAACGGCGCGTGGGGAGTGCTTGCGTTGGGCCTGTTCGCGGACGGCACATACGGCGCAGGCCTGAACGGGATCGCGGAACCGGTCCGCGGGCTGTTCTACGGCGACGGCGGCCAGTTCGTCGCGCAGTGCATCGGCACCATCACCAACATCATGTTCGTCTTCATCGTCATGTACGTCTTCTTCAAAATACTGAACAAAATCACGCCGCTGCGCGTTCCGGCGGAGCAGGAGATTCAGGGGCTCGATCAGTTCGAGGTCTCGGTCTCGGCATACCCCGATTTCCCGGTTCGCGTGACATATATGTGAGGTTGCCTTACGGCAAAATAAAGGAGGATTCCGAAAATGAAACTCATCACTGCATACATACAGCCGCAAAAGCTGGATGAAGTTAAGAGAGCGCTGTATCAGGCGCAGGTATATAAGATATCCGTGATCAACGCGCTGGGCTGCGGCAGGCAGCAGGGCCACAAAGAGACCTACCGCGGGCTGGACCGCGAGGTGAATCTGCTGATGAAAACGCGGCTCGAAATCGCCGTGAACGAGGATTTCGTTCAGCCGACCATCGACGCGATCATCAAGGGCGCGCGCACGGGCAACATCGGCGACGGGAAAATCTTCATCACCGACCTCGTCGAGTGCATACGGATAAGCACGGGCGAAAAAGGCGGCATCGCAATCTGACCGCCGACGTTAGATAACTACGCGCTTCGTCTCCGAACCGGACGAAGCCGGGTTCCATACGCAAACCTCAGTAATCCAAGGTTCTCCTTGGAACGGCGTCTCCGCTCGCAGGCGGGGGCGCTTTTTTTTGGCGCAATCAAGGCGGGGACTGGCAACGGCGGGAATCGTCGGTGCCTGTACCGCCTTGAAGTAGCATGAGATGATAACGTCGCATAATAGCGCTGCTTAAAAACGGTACAGGCACCGCGATAAAGCCGCGTTGCCAGTCCCTGTTTTTAAGCATGGAGATGGTTGTTTTGATGTGCAAAAAGAATGGAGCGGCTTTCAATAACAAAAACTGTATGATAAAATAATAATGCTGATTGTC
>CAYPEK010000146.1:0-9148 GCA_964409645.1 uncultured bacterium
GCGCCGCCGGGTCGTTCGACTTAAATATCCCGGAGCCGACAAATACCGCTTCGGCGCCAAGCTGCATCATCAACGCCGCATCCGCTGGAGTAGCCACACCACCGGCAGCAAAATTCGGAACCGGTAGCTTGCCGTTTTCTTTCACATACCTTACAAGGTCGTACGGCGCGCCGAGGTTCTTAGCTTCCGTCATAAGCTCTTCATCCGGGAGCTTAGTGATGCGCCTGATCGCGCCCATCACCGAGCGCATGTGGCGAACCGCTTCCACTATGTTGCCGGAGCCGGCTTCGCCCTTCGTCCGTATCATCGCCGCGCCTTCGCCGATGCGCCTCAACGCCTCGCCAAGATCGCGCGCGCCGCATACGAACGGAACCTTAAACTGGAACTTGTCTATGTGGAAACTCTCGTCCGCGGGCGTAAGAACTTCGCTCTCATCAACATAGTCCACACCAAGCGCTTCGAGAATCTGCGCCTCAACAAAATGACCTATCCTGCACTTCGCCATAACCGGAATGCTGACCGCTTTCTTTATCTCTTCTATAATCTTGACGTCGGCCATCCGGGCCACTCCGCCTTCCGCACGTATATCCGCCGGCACGCGCTCCAGCGCCATAACCGCCACCGCGCCCGCCTTCTCCGCTATCTCGGCCTGCTTCTGCGTCGTGACATCCATAATCACTCCGCCTTTAAGCATTTCCGCCAGCCCTATCTTCACCCTCAACGTTCCTTTTTCCTTCATCGTTTCACCTCTGACACCCGGGGCTCTCACAACACCCGGTCTTCTTCCTGAAATTCAAATTGCCGCCATTTTACGTTATTTTTAAAAGGCGACCATCGCGGCATGTTCCGCGCCGCCTAACGATTATATCCACTAAGTAATTATAATACAAGAAAAATGGCATTCAATTTGCAAAATATTAATGTATTTTACATCCAAAATATTTATACACAAGCAAGCAGATTTTATTCACAACTTATACACAAATATTTAGCTTAAGATTTCTTTGTTATTTTCGATATATTTCATTTTTTCAGTTATTATTAATAAAATATTAAGAATAATTGTATTATTTAAAATATTATAGTGCTAATTTTGTTTTATCACGAATATCAGCGAAACCACTTGACCACTATTCGTTGGGGATAACTTGTGAGCAACACTATATATGGTATTTTTTCGCTGCATCCCCCTTGACAACCCGGTCTCCTCCGCACTATTATGGGATTCGCCCGATATCCTGTGGGTATGACCTTAAAAATACACCCTCATCGTGCGGGTTGTGATAAAAATTCGGTGTAGGTGAAATTCATATTATCGCAGGCGGAAATTACTGAATTTCCGGGGAAAAATTATAATTAAATTGAGGGAAAACTATGTCTTGGGACGCCAATCAGGAATATTCGGCGGGAGCTGAAGGCGGACACGCCTATTCGGAACCTCCGGCCGTAAATGACGACCACATCGGCGGATTATCCGATCCGCAACCGCGAACAAAAAAAACGCACACGGACGCCGGAACAGCGACAAAACTCGAAATTACCCCGAACGCACTCAAAGTACTGGAACGCAGATACCTTAAAAAAGACGAAAGCAACAAAGTTTGCGAGACTCCCGAAGATATGCTCCGCAGGGTTGCGAAGAACATCGCTTCGGCAGACGTCCTCTATGATCCGGCAGCGGACATAACCGCGACTGAAGAAAAATTCTTCCGCATGATGATGTCGCTCGAATTCATGCCGAACTCACCCACGCTGATGAACGCCGGAAGAGACCTTCAGCAACTTTCGGCGTGCTTTGTGCTCCCGGTGGAAGACTCGATGGAAGACATTTTCGAGACGGTGAAGAACACCGCGCTGATCCATAAGTCGGGCGGCGGAACCGGGTTCAGCTTCTCACGGCTACGACCCAAGAATTCCACAGTAAGGTCCACGCGCGGCGCCTCCTCAGGGCCGGTGTCCTTCATGCAGGTATTCAACTCGGCAACAGAGATTATCAAACAGGGCGGCACGCGGCGCGGCGCAAACATGGGTATCCTCAGAGTGGACCACCCGGACATTCTCTCGTTCATCTCCTGCAAAAAAGAAAACGACAAGCTTAACAACTTCAATATATCAGTCGCCGTGACAGACGCGTTCATGCGAGCGCTCGAGGAAGGCGGCAACTATCAGCTCATCGACCCGCACACGAAAAAAGCAACATCGGAACTCGACGCCCGGACGGTTTTCGATGAAATCGTCACCATGGCGCACGGCAACGGCGAGCCGGGCATCGTTTTCATAGATTCGATCAACAAGACGAATCCGACGCCCCATATAGGCGCCATCGAAAGCACGAACCCCTGCGGAGAGCAGCCGCTTCTTCCGTACGAGTCCTGCAACCTCGGCTCCATCAACCTGTCGAAAATGGTCAGCGGCGGAAAAATCGACTACACACGTCTCAAAAAAGTTGTCCACACCTCGGTTCACTTCCTCGACAACGTCATCGACATGAACCGCTATCCGCTCGAACGGATCGGCCAAATGACAAAGAGCAACCGCAAGATCGGTCTCGGCGTCATGGGATTCGCGGACATGCTCCTGCAACTAGGCGTACCGTACAATTCCGAGGAAGCGGTGCAGACCGCCGAACGTACGATGAAGTTCATCCGTGACGAGGCGAGAAACGCGTCGATCGAGCTCTCGGGCAAGCGTGGCGCGTTCCCGAATTTCGAAAACAGCATATACGACGTGCCCGGCGGCCAGAAATACCGCAACGCAACGACGACGACTATAGCGCCGACCGGAACAATCTCGATAGTGGCCAATTGTTCGAGCGGCGTCGAACCGCTCTTCGCGGTGATGTACACCCGGACGGTCATGGACAGAGATGAGCTTGTCGAAGTAAACCCGTATTTCCGGAAAGTCGCGCAGGATCGCGGCTTCTTCTCGCCGGACCTCATGAAGAAGATCGGCAATACCGGATCTATTCAGAATATCGAAGAGATACCGGAAGACGTGAGGCGCGTATTCGTCACCGCGCACGACATCACCCCGGAATGGCACGTTCGCATCCAATCGGCATTTCAGAAATACACAGATAACGCAGTTTCGAAAACGATCAACTTCCCCCATGACGCAACGGTGGAAGACGTTGAGAAGGCATACATGCTCGCGTACAAAACCGGCTGCAAAGGGATAACGATCTACCGCGACGGCAGCCGGCAGGAACAAGTGCTGAGTGTCAAAAAAGAGCCGGAAAAGGCAACGAAGGTAAAGATAACCTCTGCCGCGATCGCATCCGCGGCGCCGGCGCCGGCGAAAGAGCCCGGCCCGCGCGAAAGGCCGTCCGTGACTTACGGGCGCACGGAGCGAATCGTCACCGGCTGCGGCAATTTCTACGTGACCATCAACGAAGACGAAGGCGGCCTCTGCGAAGTTTTCACGCAGATGGGTAAAGCCGGCGGCTGCGCCGCTGCTCAATCGGAGGCCATTTCGAGAATAATCTCTCTTTGCCTGCGCTCCGGCGTGAAACCGGATCAGGTCGTGAAACACCTCAGAGGAATAAGGTGCCACTCACCGTCTTGGGAAAACGGCGGAATGATAACGAGCTGCCCGGACGCGCTCGGCATCGTCATCGAAAGATATCTGCGCTGGAACGAATCGGGCGGCGGCAAACGCGGCGGCGGCGAATGCGAAGCTACGAGCAGGATCGAGCGGTATTCGAGCAAGACGGATATATACGGCTCATGCCCCGACTGCGGAAGCGTCGTCGAGCACGAGGGCGGTTGCGTCGTCTGCCGAGTCTGCGGATTCTCCCGCTGCTCCTAACTCAACTATCTGTCTTAGAAACTTGTCATGGCATCCTGTGCACCCTCAAACTTTGCTATGCGGGTGCATGTAATACCGCATCCTCATAATTTTGGTTCATTTCACGAGGCGCAATCATTATAATTACATACATGAAAATTAAGGCAAAAATCTGTATTCTGTTTATCACATTATTTGTTTTGCTGTTCAGCGTCACAAATCAAGCGGCGGCGGCGACCTACAATCTCGATTCTTTCATGTCGAGTTTGCCCGGCTACATGACCCAGTTCAAGGTGGGCGACGCACCATGCAGTTACTCATACCAGCCCGGAAGAAGCAAGCCCGATCTTTACGGCGTCACCGACATGGTATATCTGCTGTACGCGCTCGACATGCTTGATATGCCCGACAATGACAGGCAGTCCTGCGTAGCGCTGATACAGAGCTTTCAGAACGAAAAAACCGGATGGTTCGGCGGGAACGTCACCCTTCATTCCAAGGAGCACGCGACTGCATACGCAGTGGGAGCGCTGAAGCTGCTGGGCGCGAAACCGTTATATCCGCTGTCCTTCATTAAAAAATACGATACCCCCGAAAAAATAGACAAGATGCTCGAAGGAATACCTTGGGGCGCGATATGGTCCGGGTCTCACATAGCATCGGGTATCGCCTCGGCGCCGATGACCACCAGAGAAATTGATGATAAATGGCTCAATGAGTACTTTACATGGCTCGACCGCGAGGCAGATCCGGCGACAGGATACTGGATACGCGGAGACGCTAAGAACAAGCCCGCGCCGACAAAAGACGAAATGGGCGGCGCGTTTCATTTCTACTATCTCTACACCTACACGCATCGCCCGCTGCCGTATCCTGAAAAAATCATCGACGCGACAATTGCGATCCAGCACGAAAACGGACTCTGGGACGCCGACATCCCGTACTGCATCGACCTCGACGGTGTGTTCGCGATAATCCGCGCGGAGAGACAGACAAACGAATACCGTCGCGCCGATGCCGAGGCGTCGGTCGAAAAAGCGCTCGCAGCGATCACGTCCCGGTTAAACGATCCGGAATTCTTGAAGAAATCATACAGAGATTCGCACAAGCTTGTGGGCGCGATTGTGGCTCTTGCCGAAATTCAGGATTTTCTTCCCGGCAAATTAGTCACAAAAAAGCCACTTAAAAAGTCGTTGGATGTCGTTCCGTTTATTTAAGAAGTTACTACGTCGCCGGGAACATATCGAATCTGACATTCATAAGATATCTTGACGCTATGCGGGTGAGCGTACCCGGATGGAACAGCATGTTCGTGTACGCCGCATTCGCCATCGGGCAGAAACATTCGCCTTCCCGGATGCGCTTCCGCTCCGCGTTCGCCGCCCGGCTGCCCCACACCTTCCCGAAATCGTAGTTTTTCTCCCTCAGATTCCCGATCGGGCGCGTCTGCACGCAGCACGGCCAAACGTCTCCGTTCGGCCCGATCTGTCCCGACGCCACGCCCGCGAAGCACGGCAATACCTGCGCGCTTCTTTTAATCGTTTCGAGCGAGAGTTTGTAATACTCCCGCCTGAAAAGCCTCAGCGCCTCATCAAAAAACTCTTCCTCTTTCTTTTCGGTGCGTTCGAGAAACTTCTGCACGAGCGCATCATATTCATTTATACCCGGCGCAAGTTCCTCATTTTTGACATTCAGCTCCGCGCGGCTCTGCGCCACCTCGAAATGGTGATGCTCCGGCTCGAACACTTTCAGATATTCCATCAGGTCGATGACGTAATTCTGATTGAACTTTGAAATCACGGTATGGAAGCCGAGGCTCATGTTTTCGAGTTCGAGTTCTTTGAGCGTATGGTACGTTTCCATAACACGGTCGAAGCCGCCCCTGACTCCCCGGATTTTGTCGTGCGCCGGCCCGATGGCATCAAGCGAAAGGTTCACCACGAATTTTACTTTCGTGTCCGGCTTCACCACGTTTCGCGCGAATGAAAGTATCCTGTCTGTCAGGAACGCGTTCGTCGCTATAGTCACGACATAAGGCTGCGCGTGCTGAACGAGTGAGTTGCCTATCTCTTCAATATCGGTGCGCATGAAAGGCTCTCCGCCCGTGATTGTGAACCACAGCGGTCCGCCCTTCAGCGATTTGAACACTTCGGCGTATTCCTTCGCGGAAAGCTCGCCCGGCTTCTTTCGTGTCACCTTGCACGTCGCGCAACGGGCGTTGCACCTGTGCGTCACGCTGACCGCAAGACTGAGCGGTTGCAGCACAGGAAAACCAAACTGCCTGAACATCAGATAACCCGGATATCGGCGTGCAAGATCGAGCATAATAATATTGTAAACGAATAATTGCAACTGGAAAACACGGAATGAAATGCACCGCCCCGCCTCGGCCGCGTTGATTTTGCCGGCGGCGAATGTTAGAATTCGCCATAATACAATTTGTTTTTTTTAAGGAGCGGTACCCTACATGAGACCTCGAGAAATTTTCAACACTATGAAGACGGACATAATAGGACAGGACGAGGTCGTCAAATACGTCGCCGTCGCCGTTTTCAAACACGTCTGCGGGGAGAAATACGGCAACATCGTAATGATCGGAAACTCAGGAACGGGAAAAACCTCCATCATGAAGGCGATGGAGAACATGTATATGACTAACCCGTTCTTCGACAAACACCGGGTAGTAATCCGCATGAACGCGAACTCGCTCGCGAACGAAGAAGGAGAAGTCATAACCGGCTACCAGCTTTTTCGCACGCTGCAGGATCGCGCGGTGCAGATTCTCGGCAAAGACGCCACGCCGGAAAATATAAAAGAAGCGATGGAGCACGCAACCGTCTGCATAGACGAAATAGATAAGATCACCTCCAAGATCGGCGGCAAGCCCAACGTCATCGGCATCAATATTCAGCAGTCGCTACTCACTCTCATGGAAGGCGAAACGGTTGTGTTCGATACACAGATGCTCGAGGGCGGCGAATACAAGCCTTACCAGATGAACATCGACACAAGCCACATTCTCTTCATCTGCGGCGGCGCGTTCGAGGAACTATACGATCAGGTTTACAGCCGCGTGTTTGAAGAAGGCCATCAGGACAAACTGACAAAGATGGAAATCGATGAAAACGGCGCCGTGTCGTTCAAACAGATATTCACACTGAAGGAAAATTTGATGCAGGAGGACATGTTCAGGTACGGCATGCTCCCGCAGTTCCTGTCGCGCTTCGATAACGCAATCGTGCTGAAAGACCTCAATGCGGACGATCTCGAAGTGATATTCTCCGAAACGCGCGAGTCAGTTTTCAACCTTTCCAAGCGATTCTTTACCCGCTTCAACATCGAGCTCGGAATAACCAAAAAAGCACAGCGTCTCATTGCGGTCGAAGCGTCGAAACACTCGCGAACCGGCGCGCGCGCACTCAAGGAAACCTACGGCCGCGTCATCAAACAGTTCGAGTTCGATCCGTTCGAGCATGAACAGGTTCGCAAACTCGGCGAGAACCAGTACGAACTCACAATCGACGACAATATTGTGAGGACCGCCCTCGGCCTGAAATAATCCGGGCTTACTCACGAAGTCATTTCAAATATTCTGGAACTATTTTCTTGTTTCGAGTCACTGCCGCCGCCGTACGGAATAATCCCGCTGCGGCAACAATAGATATGAGGAATTCCACAGGCGCTCTGAATCTGAAATACGCCTGCCCGCCGGGCACAAACGCCATATAAAAAATCGCGATTAAAAGCAAAATCCACACAGCAGACGCCTCGCGCGCGGCAATCTTCTTAATCACCACGATCAAGCCGATCAAAAAAAGCAGGAAAGCCGCCGAGTCGATAAACCTGAAGGCGATTATTAGCGTATTGGCAAAAGCGTCGCTCCCCCCTCGCAGCTTTATCAGCACATGCGAGGTTGATGTCGGTCGAAGCGTCTGCCAAATTCCAGCGATATGCAGCGCCGCCCATCCCACAGGATTCCTTCGAATGTCCCGCCTTGCCTCCGCACCGAGCCGGTCGATCAATTCACGGTCGTTCTCCTTCGGATTCTTTGTATCCTCCATCCAAAGGCAATCGAACCTGCCCGCGTTTTGTTTCCATTCGTTCTGAATGAACGCCGCAGCGTCGTTATATGCGTTTTTGCCGAACAATCCGAGCGTCATACCTTTTTCAGAAATATATTTTACAGACGGCGCCTCGAAGCAATAAAGGTTGTAATTGACGATATTTGTCACCACCGGCCGTCCATAGTAAGAATAATTTCTCCCGACCCACGGCAGAACTGCAACCGCGACACCGCATGTAAACAGCAGCGTCCGTCTTAGCGAAGCATTCTCACGTCTTAAAAAGAAAACAAACGGAATGAACAAGTAAAACAACGGCATAAGCGCCGTCCGGGTAAGAACCGCCGCGCCGAAAAGCAGCCCTCCCACCGCCGCGTGTGCCGTGCCGCCTTTGAATATGCTTTCCAGAATGCAGTACACCGACAAAGCAGCCAAAAAGGAGAATAGAGTCTCAGTCATGAGAAGTCCGGCGGAAGTTATCGCTACCGGGCATAACGCATATATGAGACCCGCCGCCGCGGCCGGTTTTCTGTCCGCGAACAGCAACTCGGCGATTTTGAACGTCAGGGCTGCCGTCAGGCTGTCGAGTAACGCCTGAGCTGCCACAGTCGCAATGACGAAATGTGTTTTAAAGATTAGCGCCATCAGCGCCAGCATCGCAGGATACACAGGGCCGCGCTTTACCACATCGAAAACACCGTGCCCGGCCAGATCGTGCGCGAGTCGCACATACTCCGTCGAGTCCGGCCGTAAAATCGCACCGTCGGGATTTTTTAACACGAATACGAGAACAAACAATCTCACAGCCAGCGCCGCTAAAAAAATCAGCAGGCCAAGCCGGGTAACATCTTTATTTATCTGCGCGTCGTCCATACGCAATCAACGTCCAACCAAGATAAGGATATTCTATCAGAAACCGGGATTATATTTCACGAAAAGAGTCAAGTACCGTTAAAGCGGAAACAGCCGGGGGGATCACGCTCTTATGAATATCTTTTTACGGTACATTCCGAACATGACCATCCACCAGAAAAAAACGAAAAGCGAAAGATACATCCAGCCGCCGGCGAGGTGTCCGAAATTCCTGAAAAAGAAGTCGTAAATAAATTGCTGCACAGTGACATCATCTCCCGCCATGCCCCTGATCGTCTACTCACGCAGAAAATGTATGTTCACCAGCACCGGCAGCACAAAAATTACGAGAGCGTTCATGCCGAAGACCACGAACGGGAATGTCCATCGCCTGAGCCCCTTGACATCCGCGATGTAATAGAAAAGGCCGAGTCCTATCGCGCCCCAAC
>CAYPEK010000147.1:0-8852 GCA_964409645.1 uncultured bacterium
AACGGGAAAACCTACGACATATTCAATATGCCGCTCAGCAACTCGGACGGCAGCCTCGCGAAACTGGTGGTGATGAGGGATGTGACGGCCATGAAAACCGCCGAGGATGAGCGGAAGAATCTCGAAGATCAGCTGGTGCAGTCACGGAAACTGGAGACAGTGGGGCAGCTTGCGGGCGGTATCGCGCATGATTTCAACAATATGCTTACTCCGATACTCGGATACGCTGAGATGATGCTGCACGAGTTGCCGGAGGGACACCCGTACAGATCGGATACCGAGCAGATAATGAAGGCCGCCGAAAGCGCAAGAGACCTGACGCGCCAACTGCTGGCTTTCGCGCGCAAACAAACTCTTGATGTGAAACCGGTCAATTTGAATAAGGTTATAGAGAAGTTCCGCAAGATGCTGCGCAGGACAATCCGGGAGAACGTGATTATCGAGACGAGGTTATCGGCATCTTTGGGGTTGTTCCGGGGCGATATAGGCCAGATCGAACAGATTATTCTTAATCTCGCCATAAATGCGCAGGATGCAATGCCGGACGGTGGGACGCTTACGATCGAGACGTCGGAAGTGGAGATTGGGGATGGGGAAAAACAGCACAAGTATGTAATGATGTCGGTAAGCGACAACGGCGCCGGAATGGATGAGAGTGTGCTTGAAAAGGTTTTCGATCCGTTTTTCACGACCAAGGAGCGCGGAAGAGGCACCGGGCTGGGGCTTTCGACTGTTTACGGTATTGTCAGCCAGCATAACGGGATGATTAAAGCGACAAGTGATCTCGGCAAGGGTACGACATTTAAAGTGTATTTCCCACATATATCTGAGGGAGAGCATCTCGAAGAGTCGTCGTCGATCGAAGAAGCGCCGAGAGGCACGGAGACCGTTCTTATTGTGGAAGATATGCCGGATGTGAGAAGGATGGCTGTTGAATTGCTTAAGAGGCAGGGATATGTAGTTCTTTCGGCTTCTTGCGCAAGAGAAGCGCTTGAAGAAGTTGAGAGATTTGGCGGAGGAATTCAACTACTTGTCACTGATGTGATAATGCCTGACATGAACGGGAGGGAGTTATATGAAGTTCTTGCACAAATTATCCCGCATCTGAAGGTCATATATATGTCGGGGTACACTGAGAATATTATCAACGGTGATGGGGATTTAGACAGCAACGAATACTATTTGCCGAAGCCGTTTTCTTTCAATGCTTTGGCGGGTAAAGTGCGATTCGTATTGGATAAGAACTGAGGGGCAATCTGGACATTCGGAGATGTACAATTCGGGTTACAGTGTATTAACACATAAGTTCTAATTACTTAATAACATTATTTACTCCATAGACAACAATATGAACAAATAGCCTGTAAAAATTGCACGTGAGATGTTTTTTTCTTTTATTTACAAGCAAATTGGAATCGCTTGTGTGGTTTTGTCGGATATGGTGGAATGCGAAACGATCACGAGTTCGAATGTGAATCGAGATGGCATGAAAGTTGCAACTAACTACAAGAGTGTAATTATTTGACAGAGATGAGGGAATAAAGAGATGCCAATGATGAAAAAAGCGTTTGCGATGCTCATGGTATCGCTTTTTATAATGTTCGTGAGCTTGTTTCTGATAGCTCGGACGATATCGACAAATTTAGTGAAGACAATTGAAGTTGATGGTATGGAGGAAAATGTAAATCGTATTACAAAAGCTGTTGACAGAGAAGTAAGTTCACTCGATATAAAATTCAGGGACTGGAGCAGTTGGGACGATATGTACAGATTTGCGAAGGACGAGAATCCGGAATTCGTTGAATCCAACTTATCAACTTCGACGATGGTTACGGGCGAATTTAATATTGCGGCGGTGATCGGAACCGACGGACGCTACATATTTAAGCGCGCGGTGAATCTGGATTATGAGGCCGATATGGATGTGAGTCCCGAAGAATGGGATAGATTCAGGGTGGCGGTGGATGGGATGAGAAAAAAGTCGCCCGACGGAGCGAGGGGGATTTTCCGTTTCGACGGGAGACCCTCGATGATAGTGGTTTTGCCGATATTAACTTCAGAGCAGAAAGGCCCTGCCAGAGGCTTTTTTATTGCGGGGAAACTGATAAATCCGTCGATCATACAGCAGGTGGCGAATGATTTGGCTTTGCCGCTGAATTTATGGCCGGTGAACGATCGTTTTCTGCCTCCGGAAGTGATCGAAGCTTACAAAAAGATGATAGGTGAAAAGAAGACGTTAGTAGATATAATGGATCAAACGACGATTGCCGGATATGCAAGAATTGACGATATAAACGGTGCTCCGGCGCTCATTGCGGTTTTTCATCAGACAAGGGAAATCAATACTATTGCGCGGCACGGATTTACAGGGCTTATGTTTATCTGTTCGATGATCAGCCTTTTTATCCTTGCGCCGACTATTATTTTTATGCACTACAAGGTTTCACTTCCGCTGAAGAGGGTGATAAGCGAGATTATAAGCGTTGCGAACAGCAGCGATCACTCGCAACGCATTTCGATCGAGAAGAGCTCGGATTTCAGACGGCTGTCCGAATCGATAAACAGTATGATCGCCGCGTTGGAAACCTCTCAGGAGGCGCTTATAAAAATCAGAAAAGCCGTCGAGAGTTCGAGCGACGCGATAGGAATGGCGGATCCCTCTGGACGGCATTTTTTCCAGAACAAAGCGTTCACGGATATGCTCGAGTATTCGGTTGAAGACCTGAGCAGGCAGGATATGCCTCTTTCGGCGTATGAGGACCCCGAAGTCGGACTGGAAGTATTCAGCACAATAATGAGTGGGAAGTCGTGGAAGGGCGAGATAATGATGAAATCTAAAAGTGGGCGGTGCATCCCGGTTTCCGCGAGGGCGGATGCCATAAAGGATGAGAAGGGAAATATAATAGGCCTTGTGGGAATCCACACTGATATTTCGGAGCGGCGGAAGGTCGAGCAGATGAAAAGTGATTTCATAGCGAATGTGTCGCATGAACTGCGCACGCCGCTTACATCTCTGCGTGGTTCGCTTGGCCTGCTGTCGAGCGGTGTGATGGGCGAGCTCAACGAGGAGATCAAGGAGCTGATAGATGTTGCACGCTTCAACGCTGAACGGCTGACGCGCCTTATCAACGACATTCTCGATTTGCAGAAGATGGACAGCGGAACTTTGCACATGGAAATAAAGAATGTGTGTCTGGATGAAATTATCCGGAACAGTATTTCCGAGATGACTTCTTCGGCTCATGCACGTAACGTGAAAATTGTCATGGAACCTATGGCTTTTCGGGTTTGTGCGGACTGCGACCGCATGATTCAGGTTATGGATAATCTTATCGCGAACTCGATTAAGTTCTCGCCTTTCGGATCGGAAGTGAAGATTTTTGCCGTGCCGGAAAGTGATTTTGTCCGGGTTTTTGTACAAGACAGAGGCACAGGGGTGCCGGATGAATTTGTCGGCAAGATATTCGAAAGATTTCAGCAGGCGGATGCTTCTTCAACTCGAAAAAACGGTGGAACAGGGCTTGGCCTTTCGATATGCAAGAATATTATTGAACACCACGGCGGCGAGATCAGATATGAACCCACGCCGGGCGGCGGCGCGACTTTCTCGTTTACGCTGAAGACCACATGCTCTAGAACTGCTGCTGCCAGCAGAAACGAAGTCGCATAAATCCATGATATGAATGAACAACGATGTCGATCGCAGCCGATAGCACGGGCGTTCGCGCATGGCGGGCACACGGCGTTGCTTGTATGGATGCACTTATGAGAATTAGAAAAGTGTGCTAATTCACGATGAAGTTACCGGGAAACGGAGCGGCGGGACGGGAGTGACGAATGAAAATGCCGCAAAGGTGAAACCATATCGAGGCTGTTGAATAAACGGCGTGTTGCATTTAAACATATCATACCAATCACTTAAATGAAATCGAAAGTCGATATTCCAAACCGCGCAGGCAAGATGCTTGTGCCGTTCGATGATGCGCTTCTAATAATGTTCATAATGAAGGTTGTTTCCTAAATTTCCAACCCGGATTTTTTACTAGAAAAATCCGTGAAATTGAAGAAAGGTCAATCTACCGCGTTGAATCATCGACGAAAGATACGCCACCCTCAAACTTGATTGAGGGGGTGATACACGGCAGGGTACGGCGACCCCGCCCTGCATAAATATTGTTTTCGCTCGATTCGTCTTGTATCTCATACCCTTTTCGTTTTCCGCCTGCACTGGTGAAAAATTCAGGTTAATATCATTCCCGTGATCGCCATAACAGTATTGCCGGAACGGGATTTAAAATGAAAAGCCGGACGGTTGTCCCGCCCGGCGGAGATGCTATCTTGTATTCAGTTTCGGCTTATTTCAGCGCGGTCATCAGGACCATCGCTACTTTCGCCGGCTGTATCGGTTTTACCATGTAGTCCGAAGCGCCCGCAGCGACGCAATCCATGACTTTCTGTTTGTCCGTTACCGCGGTTATCATAACGACTTTGGCGGACGAGTCGATTGTGCGAATGGCTTTAAGGGTGCTGAGTCCGTCCACGTTTATCATGTGGACGTCGCACGTAACTATATCCGGCTTGCTGATTTCGAACATCCTGATTCCGGCTTCTCCGTCTTCAGCCTCGCCCACAACCAAGAATCCAAGCCGTTCCGCGATGTATTTGAGAATTCTTCTGATGTCCGGCGAATCGTCGATGATGAGTATCTTGCGCATGGGCGCGCGAGGCGGTTCTCCGCCGGGCTCGGCGCCGGGACCGCTCACTACGAGCCAGTTCGTTTCGTTGTCGATGTGCATCTGAATGGCTTTTGTTTCCTTGACTATGAAGTTCGACTGCTCACCGATGTAGAACCTCGCTCCGTTGAGCGCCATCTTCCTGACGTTGATCCGTGCTTTTCTGTTTGTCTCGCGTAATTTCATTATTCTGGCGAGATCGTCCTGTGCTTTCTTAATCCGCACGACTATTTCGAACGCTTTGTCTCTGTCTTGGCTGTTTGCGGTCTGCTTGTCGGCGCCTTTCTGCGGAACTCCGGCGGTTTCAGACTGATGAATCTCGCTCAGGTTGCTTTGGAGGAAGCGGATGTTATCGAGTGTTTCGTAGTATCTTTTCTGCATTCGATACGAGTAGCCCGCTTGAACTTCGGTGAACGCGCCTCGGTCGGCGCCGGCTATGCTTATATCTACTCCTTCACCGGCAACGGTCCTGCCTTCCATGATTGTTTCCGCCCAGATTCGCCCGTTTGTATAGACGTTGCTTTTCTTAATGTCGTTGCGCACGATAATTCCGAAGTCCGCCTCAACGTTCGAGTCTTCAATATTATCGGCATAGACTGCGCCTTTCGCCTTGATTCCTTTTTTGCCGCATAGGGATATGCACTGCATTGCGTACAAGCTCCCGCCGCAGGTTAAGCTCGAATTGACTATTCCTCCCTCGACTATTACATCGCCGGTGGTTTCGACTACCGCCTTATCGAGCACATTGCCCCGCACGACGAGAATCCCGTCGAACTTGACCGGGCCTGACTCGCCGGTGATGTCGTTCTCGACTATCATCAATGGGCTGACCCGCAGATGAGTTTCGTTATAAGACGGGACGCCGTCGGTCAAAGCGACATAATCGGTGCCGTTCGCAGCCACTGTTGCATTTTGGCAAAATTGCACCCGTGCGTCGAGACCCCATTCGCCGGGCAGCAACTCTCCGAACACTGTTTCTCCATCTTCTCCGCGCAGCGGCGGTATGAGCGTCGCAATTATGTCGCCTTTCTTTACGACAGGCAGTTCGTCGGTGTGTACGGGGTTTACCATTTTCCACTCGTCAGGTGTCATGTGACTGCGGAACGGATGATTGTCCTGATATCTCAGATTCAGTTCCCCGTTGGTTCCTTTGGTCTGAGGACGGCCGGAAGCGATGATGATGGAACCGCCGAGGGCGTTATCGAGGAACTCCATTATCTTCGCCGGAGGAGTCAAGCCGTTGACAATCCCCATGGATTTAACTTCCCGGAGAATCTCCTCTATTCGCGGAGTGGTGTCCGAAACGACTCGAAGCACCGCTTTCATGTGGTCTTTAGTTATGTCCAAAGAGTATTCCTTGGTTTTGTTTTCTAGTGTTGCGTTTGTCATGGCTTTCACCTCGTGTTTGTTTTGTAGTTACGCCGCGATGGATGATGCGATTGCGGCCACCCGCGCCGATATCGACATTGGATCGAATGGTTTTTCAATGACTCCTATGGCTCCACTCTTCATATAGAGCTCGATTTCAGTTTTCTGGACACGTGCGGTCATGAAGATGATGGGAATGTTGCACGTGTTCGGGTTCTCGCGCAGTTTCCGGAGCGTTGTCAGACCGTCCATCTCAGGCATCATCACATCGAGTATGATGAGGTCTGGCGAATTGCTCTCAGCGATGCACAATCCTTCCGGGCCGGATTCGGCGTCGAGAACTTCATAGCCGCCGATTTTCCGAAGGCTCAGGCCGGCCACCATTCTGATGTCGGGTTCGTCGTCAACAAGAAGTATTCTGTTCAGGCGCATTGTTTGTCTCCTTTCAATCTGGTGAACGGTTCGAGACCTCTGAGAATATCGGTGATCATTTTTGTGAAGGCTTCCTCATCGACCGCAAGTTTTGTCACAAAGTAAGTTTTTTCCATGGTGAGTTTTGCTCGTTCTTCCTCGGAGAAATCGTCTCTTGCGCTGTAGATGACAAGAGGGATGTGGAAGAGATCGGGAGCGCCGCGCAGGAAGTCCGCTACATAAAAGCCGTCGCCGTCCGGCATCATGATGTCGAGGATAATAAGGTCGGGAAGCTCTTCGTTTCGGAGCTTCTCAACGCCTATTCGGCCGGATGTTGCGGCGGAAACATTAATTCCTTTTCTTTTAATGGCGACGGAGAGGAACTTCTGCAATTGTTTGTCGTCGTCTATTATCATGACTTTCGGCACTTTGTCTTCGTTCATCGGGAGAATACCGTCGATAACAACGCTGATATCTTCCGGTTCGGCTCTCCATCCGATTACAGGCGGGAAAACGAGATCGCAAGATGAACCGTCGCCGTTGCTGATGTTGATCGTCACAACCGGCGCATCGGCGAAATCCTTTATCTCCTTGTATTTCATGAGTGTTTCGTACAAATCGCCGCCGGTGGTGTTGATAAGGGTAGCCAGTGGTTTATCTTCATAGGAAGAGTCCGTTGCTTCTTTGGACTCCGCGTATATTTCCACAATGTAACCGTATTTTTCGAGAACTTCGGCGACACGGTCGGCACAGCTCGAATTCTCGTTGATTAGTACAATCCTGTTTTTTGTCCCGGAAGCCGATTCGGCGGGTGTTTTCCCCGACAAGCAGATGTCGCTCTCCGCGACGGACAGAGTGAAGAAGAAGGTGCTTCCCGCGCCGACTTTGGAGTCATACCATATCTCGCCGCCATGGCCTTCAACTATTGCGCGGCATATAGCAAGCCCGAGTCCCGTACCGCCTTTGGCGCGCGTCAACGGATCGACTGCCTGCTGGAACTTCTGGAATATTCGGCTCCTGAATTCATCAGGGATGCCGTTTCCGCTGTCTTTGACCGACACGATTATCGAATTCCCGGCTTTCTTGGCTGAGACAGTCACTTCCGCTCCTTCGGGTGAATGCTTGATGGCATTTGATATGAGATTGTCGAGAACCTGCAATATGCGGTCGGCGTCTCCTATTGCATCCACGTTGTTTTTCAATGCTGCAAGGGAGACTTTGTTCTGCGTCGCGAACCCGGACATCTCATCGAGGCTTCTTTTAATTGTCTCATCGAGATTAATCTTTTCCATATTCATCTTGATCCGGCCCGACTCGATTTTCTGGAGATCAAGCATGTCGCTGATGAGGCGTACGAGCCGGTCCGTGTTGTTGTGTGCTATTTCGAGAAGTGATTTCGCTTCATCCGAGAAATCGCCCATGACCCCTCCACAGAGAAGCCCGAGGGACCCGCGCAACGACGTCAGCGGCGTTCGAAGTTCGTGCGATACTATGGATATGAATTCGTCCTTCATTTTTTCTATGCGTTTTCGCTCCGTTGCGTCGCGCGCGATAGTTGACATTCCGATAATCCGGCCGGTGTGATCGTTGATCGGCGATACCGTTAGGGAAACGTCTATCATGGAACCGTCTTTATGTTTCCTGATCGTGTCATATCCGATTATTTTTTCGCCTTGCTCGAACCGTTCTCTGATGCCGTTAATTTCTTCGTCAGCGTTTTCATCTATCAGTATCCTGATGCTTGAGCCGATCGCTTCGTCTTCTTCGTAACCGTAAAGACGCGTTGCCGCCGCGTTCCAACTGAAAATCGTGCCGTCGAGTGTCTTGCCGATTATCGCATCGCTTGAATTCTCGACGATGGATGCGAGAAGCTTTTGCGTCTCTTCCGCTTTGAGTTTGTTGGTTATATCGTTGACCGTTTCAACAACGCCCGTGATATTTCCGTCCCTATCGGTGATCGCGGTTGTGTTCACACGGAAATATCTGTTGCCATCGTCTTTTTCGACTATTTTAATCGTCTCGTGCGTTAATCCGTCTTTGAATGTCTCTCTTGCGGGACATATTTCGCATTGAGCGTCAAAACCGTGAAAGCTCTTGTAGCAATGCGGGTGATCTTCGACGATTACATGCGGAAACCATTCTTTCATCTGTCTGTTGAGTTTCATTATTTTCATGTCGGGGCTAAGTAAAGAAACCCCGGAGTTAATGCTGTCAACAACACTTTTGTATGTTCTCTCCGATTTGAGGAGTTTGTCCTCAATTTCTTTATGCAGGGTCATGTCGCGGATGATTCCGATCGCATTCCATTTCCCGTTAAGCTTAATGGCGGTGATGGCGAGT
>CAYPEK010000148.1:0-8805 GCA_964409645.1 uncultured bacterium
ATCCGCGAGGGCGGCCGCACGGTAGGCGCCGGCGTAGTCACAGATATTTTAGAATAAAGCAAAAGAAGTAAAATTCTTCTTGACAGGCATTTTCGTGTCGATTAGAATAATTACTTTCGTGCTGGGGTGGGTTAAGCATGAGACAAGAACTTACATTAACGTGTTCGGAGTGTAAAAGCAGAAATTATTACACTGCGAAAAACAAGAACAACACGACGGCGAAGATCGAGCTGAAGAAGTACTGCAAGAAATGCAGGAAGCACACTTTGCACAAGGAATCCAAGTAAGCCGTCGGTGATATTGCAGAAATGCATAATTGCGAAGGCTTAAGCGGATAAGAGGTAAGCGAGCAAAAAGGCCCGTAGCTCCAATTGGTAGAGCACCGGACTCCAAATCCGGGGGTTGTCGGTTCGAGCCCGGCCGGGCCTGATAGAATACCGACCCGCCCGGGAAGGTATCTGAGGGAAGAAATGGCACAGCAGCAGGCTAAAGAAAAGAAAGATTACGTGTTAGCGATACGTACTTTCTTTGAAGAAGTGTATGAAGAGCTAAAAAAGATCGCGTGGCCGACGACGGAGACGATGGTGCAATCGACGACTCTTGTAGTATCGGTGATTATCGTGTTGTCTCTGTTTATGATGCTTGCGGACTTAGGGCTTAATTCGTTGTTAAAATTCATAGAATGAAGAAGGCAACAGGATTATGGCGAGTAGATGGTATGTAGTTCACACGTATTCTGGCCACGAAAACAAGGTCAAGATGAGCCTCGAAAAGCAGATTTCCGCTAAAGGGTTCGAAGACAAGATCGAGCAGATACTCGTACCGACGGAAGAGCGTGTCGAAATCAAAGGCAGCCAGAGGAAAGTTGTCCACAAGAAGATATTTAAAGGTTATATATTCATAAGAATGGAATTGACGGATGAATCATGGTACGTGGTGAGAAACACAGCCGGCGTTACCGGATTTATCGGGGACGGCAGCAGGCCGACGCCGCTGACCGAGAACGAGGTCAATTTCATACTTAAGCGGATGGGCCTCGAAGCGCCGCGCCTGACTGTGAATTTCGAGGAAGGCGAAGGCGTGCGGGTGTTGTTCGGGCCGTTTGCGGACTACACCGGAGTAGTGAAGGAAGTAGATTTGAATCGGGAAAAAGTGGTGGTTCTCCTCTCTCTGTTTGGGCGCGATACCCCAGTCGAGTTGGAATTCGACCAGATCGAAAGGATATAAGGAAGCATTATCCGGGATGTAATAACCCGGCATGACTATGTGCGGGCGCTGATTTTGCCCGGTTGCGGAGCAGGGCGCGGCGCACAATAAAAGGAATAGAGTTATGGCTAAGAAAGTAACGGCGTTCGTAAAATTACAGTTGCCGGCAGGTGCGGCGAATCCGGCGCCGCCGGTAGGACCGGCGCTCGGCCAGCACGGCGTCAACATAATGGAGTTCTGCAAGGCGTATAACGAGCGGACGAAAGAGAAAGCCGGGACAGTAATTCCGGTTGAGATCACGATTTACGCGGACAGGACATTTACGTTCATCCTGAAAACGCCGCCCGCCGCGGAACTGATTAAAAAAGAACTGAAAATCGATAAGGGCGCGAAGGATACAAGGACCGAAACGGTCGGGACCCTTAGCAAGGAATCGCTGAAGAAGATCGCGACGGAAAAGATGCCCGATTTGAATGCGAACGACATTCAGGGCGCGATGAATATAATCGCCGGCACCGCAAGGAGCATGGGCGTAAAGATCGAGAGTTAAAAGAACCCGCGGTGGCGGATGACGCGACGCAGGGGAGAAGCGGATTATGGCCAAGACAAGCAAAAAAATGAAGCAAAGACTGGCGAAGCTGCCGGATGTGCAGATGTATTCGCCCGAGGAAGCGTTCAAAGCGCTGAAGGAAACGGCGGAAGCCGTGCCGAGGAAGTTCGACGAAACGGTCGAGGCGTATTTCAGGCTCGGTATCGACCCGAAAAAGGCGGAGCAGCAGGTGCGAAACACGATAGTGTTGCCGAACGGCACCGGCAAGACTCCGAGGATACTCGTGTTCGCGGCTGGCGACAAGGCGATGGAAGCCGAGAAGGCGGGCGCGGATTTCGTCGGCGGCGAGGATATGGTCGAGAAGATCAACGGCGGTTGGCTGGATTTCGACTTGGCGATATCGACACCGGACATGATGCGGGTGGTGGGCAAGCTCGGTAAGGTGCTCGGGCCGCGCGGACTCATGCCGAACCCGAAGAGTGGAACGGTGACGTTCGACCTGAAGGGCGCCGTGGATGAGTTTAAAAAAGGAAAAGTGGAATACAGAAATGACAAGTTCGGCATCGTTGCGGTGCCGATCGGCAAAATATCGTTTGACGCCCAGAAGCTGGCGGAGAATTTCTCGGCGCTGTACGGAGCGATTATTAAATCGCGCCCGTCGTCCGCGAAGGGGCAGTATATTAAGAGCGTGTACGTGTCATCCACTATGGGCCCCGGCCTGAAGGTTGACGCAGGTGCGCTATCGACCGCCAAATAAGCGTGAAGAGAGGTAGATAGCGATGGCTATATCGCTGTCAGAAAAACAGGAAATCGTAGCTGAACTCAAGGAAAAGTTCGACAAGAACGAATGGGTTCTGCTTGCAAGCGCCACCGGAATGACGGTAGCGGAGATCAGCGAGTTCAGAAACAAGCTGAGAGAGAAGGGCGTATCGCTGAAGGTGTACAAAAACACGCTTTTGCAGCGTGTGATAAGCGAACGCACGGACGCCGGCGAACTTCCGAAGCTGATCGACCACCTGAAGGGCTCGACGATGGTGGCGTTCACTAACGAGGATCCGATCGTATCGGCGAAGATGTTCGCCGATTATGTCGCGACGAACGACAAAATGGGCCTGAAGGCGGCTGTGTATGAGAAGAAGTACTGGTCCGAAGCTGACATAAAGAACTATTCGAAGCTCGGATCGAAGTCCGCGATCTACGCGCAGTTGATCGGCGCGCTGAAGGGACCGATGTACAAGCTGATATACGTGCTGCAGGCGCCGGGCGGGAAACTTGTCGGGACGCTGAAAGCGGTTGCGGAAAAGGGATAAAAGGAATCGCGGCAGGAAATACCTGTTAAAACAAATAAAGCGAGAGCATCGAAAGCTACGAGGAGGTGAAAAGGATGAACGTAGAAGAAGTATTCACGGCAATTAAGGGCGCGACCATGGCGGAGATCAACGAGCTTGCAGAGAAACTGCAGACCGAATTCGGTGTATCAGCGATGATGGCGGCTCCGGCAGCCGGAGCGGCGGCAGGCGCGGCGGCAGCGGCTCCCGCGGAAGAAGAAAAGACGGAGTTCAACGTCGTAATCGTGACGGCCGGAGACAAGAAGATTCCGGTCATTAAAGCGGTACGCGAAGTAACCACGCTCGGACTCAAAGAAGCGAAAGACTTGGTTGACAATACTCCTTCAGTGTTGAAGGAAGGTGTGTCCAAGGAAGAAGCAGCGAAGCTGAAAGCGAAGCTTGAAGAAGCCGGCGCGACGGTGGACATCAAATAATTTGAATACATCTGATGAGGAGGACACCGCAGGATGGGCATACCTCCTCATTTTGATGCTTTGGGACAGGCTAAAAATGGCGTGATTGCGCTTGTTTTATCACTGTCACAGCCAATCCACGAAGGGGTGGGTTCATGAAAGGTCGTAACGACGGAGTTTCAAAAAAAGAGCTCAACGAATATAATTTTTCGAAGCTGACTTCTGTCATGGACGTTCCGGACTTGATAGAAATCCAAACGCAGTCGTTCAAATGGCTGCGCGAGGAAGGGCTTCTGAATCTGTTCAAGAGCATCTCGCCGATCGAATCAGTAGTATCGACCGCCGAGGAAGGTTTGGTGCTTGAATTCATCGACCTGATTTTTGACGACCCGAAGTACTCGCCTGAAGAGTGCAAAAGGCGCGAGAAGACATACGAAGTTGGGCTTCGCGTCAAGGCGCGGTTGATAAACCGCAAGACGGGTGAGATCAAGGAACAGGAAGTTTATCTTTCTGAATTTCCGATCATGACCAACTACGGCACGTTCATTTTCAACGGCGCCGAGCGGGTCGTTCTCAGCCAGCTCATCAGGTCTCCGGGTGTTTACTTCTCGACGCCGAAGGCGGTTGCCGGTATCAATTTCTACACCGGAAAGATTATCCCGAACCGCGGCGCATGGGTCGAGTTTGAATTCGACATCAAGGGACAGGCCTATATCAGAATTGACAAAACGCGAAAAATCCCGATCACGACGTTTTTACGCGCGATCGGTTTCGGCTTCGATAAGAAGGAGCGGCGCGTTTTCCTCGAAGACAAAATCAAGGTGACGGACCCGACGCATGAAAAGCTGCTCGGATTCATCCTTGCAGAGGACATCGAGGAAGCCGAAACAGGCAAAAAGGTCCTCAAAAAAGGAACGACGATCACCGCAGATAACATCGACAAGATTCTCAAGCTGAACTTGAAGACGATCTACCTGACCGAACCGTGCAGGGAGTTCTTCATGGAAGACTCAATCCTGAACGCGCTCGAAAAGGAGTCGATGCTTTCGCGGGATCAGGCGCTGCTGGACATCTACAAAAAGTTGCGCCCGGGAGACGTGCCGAACCTCGACCACGCGGAGAGGTTGCTCGACAGCAGGTTCTTCCTGCCGAACAAGTACGATCTCTCGCAGGTCGGCCGCTACAAAATCAACGAAAAGTTATCGCTCCGTGTTGACGAAGGGCGACTCGCCCTCACGAGGCAGGACTTCCTCGAAAGCATCCGGTATCTGCTCGCGCTTCGCCTCAAGGGCAAACGCGATCTGGCCCGGGAACGCTATTTTGAGGAAATCCTCACGGAAGGTGAACAGAAATTTTTCGATCAGTTCGTGGAGTTCTACGGGATCGAGCCGAACTCGGATGACATCGACCATCTCGGAAATCGCCGCGTTAGATGCGTTGGCGAACTCCTGCTGAACCGCCTTCGCGGCGCGCTCGGCATGATGGAGAAGACAATCCGCGACAGGATGATCCAGTACGACGCGATGATTGCGACTCCGCAATCACTGATCAACCCGCGGCCGCTGATTGCCGCGATAAACGAGTTCTTCGGCAGCAGCCCGCTGTCGCAGTTCATGGATCAGACAAACCCGCTCTCCGCGCTGACCCACAAAAGGAAACTCAGCGCACTCGGCCCCGGCGGCCTGACTAGGGAGCGCGCGGGATTCGAAGTACGCGACGTGCACCATTCGCATTACGGCAGGATATGCCCGATCGAGTCGCCCGAAGGACCGAACATCGGCCTGATCGGCTCGCTCGCCACTTATGGAAGACTGGATAAATTCGGGTTTCTCCAGACGCCGTATCGCAAGGTGGAAAACGGACGCGTCTCAAACAAAGTGGAATATCTCGGCGCAGCAGTCGAGGACCGCTATGCGGTCGCTCAGGCAAACGCGCCGATTGAAAAGAACGGGGCGTTCATAAACGATCTCGTCGCGGTGAGAAGGCGGGACAGGATTGACCGTATATCGCCGAAAGACGTGCAGTACATGGACGTGAGCCCGAAGCAGCTCGTTTCGGTCACGACGGCGCTGATTCCGTTCCTCGAGCACGACGACGCGAACCGCGCTCTCATGGGCTCGAACATGCAGAGGCAGGCAGTGCCGCTTCTGAAATCGGAAGCGCCGCTGGTCGGCACCGGAATGGAGCGCAAGGTTGCGAAAGACGCGAACGCGACGCTCGTCGCGGAGCGCGCCGGAAAAGTCACCGCTGTTGACAGCACGCAGATCGTTATAAGGGTGGACGGGAAACGTGATGACGACAGGTATGAGCTGATTAAATTCTCGCGCTCGAACCAGAGCACGTGCATCAACTTCAAACCGACGGTGCTTGTCGGCGACCACGTTGAAGAGGGCGACCCGATCGCGGACGGCCCGAACTGCGAGGACGGCAAGCTGGCGCTCGGAAAGAACCTGCTCGTGGCATTCATGCCGTGGGGTGGGTACAACTTCGAAGACGCCATCATCGTAAGCGAAAAACTTCTGCGCGACGATTCGTTCACATCGGTTTTCATCGAGAAGTACGACTGCGAAGCTCGTGAGACGAAACTCGGACCCGAAGAAATCACGCGGGACATCCCGAACGTCAACGAGGAAGTTCTCGAGAATCTCGACGAGAACGCGATCGTAAAGATAGGAACGCACGTGAAGGCGGGCGACATCCTGATCGGAAAGGTCATCCCGAAAGGGGAGACGGAACCGACGGCTGAAGAGCGGCTGCTGAGAGCGATCTTCGGAGAGAAGGCCCGCGACGTGAGAAACACATCGCTGAAGGTTCCGCACGGCGGCAAGGGCACCGTGATAAGCGTAACGGACTTCAACCGCGAGGCGGGCGACGATTTCGCGCCGGGCAAAAACAGGAGCGTGCGGGTGTTCGTAGCCCAGAGGCGCCACCTGATGGTGGGCGACAAGCTCGCCGGACGGCACGGAAACAAGGGTGTCATTTCGCGAATAGTTCCGGTCGAGGATATGCCGTTCCTCGAAGACGGAACGCCGGTGGACGTGATTCTGAATCCGCTGGGCGTGCCGTCGCGCATGAACCTCGGGCAGATTCTCGAAACGCACCTCGGCTGGGTTGCCAAAAAGCTAAATACCTACTATCAGACGCCGATTTTCGAAGGGGCGACGGAAGATGAACTGTTCGACCTGTTCGAAAAGGCCAAGATTCCGAAGGACGGCAAGGTCATGCTGTACGACGGGAAGACGGGCGAGGCGTTCGATAATAAGGTGACAGTCGGCTACATCTATCTGATGAAGCTGAATCACATGGTCGAGGACAAGATGCACGCGCGGTCAACTGGATCGTACGCGCTGGTCACGCAGCAGCCGTTGGGCGGTAAGGCACAGTTCGGCGGCCAGAGGTTCGGAGAGATGGAAGTGTGGGCGCTCGAAGCTTACGGCGCCGCGGTCACGCTGCAGGAACTGCTTACGATCAAGTCGGACGACATCTCCGGACGCGTGAAGACTTACGAAGCGATAGTGAAGCATGAAAATATTCAGAAGCCGGGCATACCGGAGTCCTTCAATGTGCTTGTGAAGGAACTACAGGCGCTCGCTCTGGACATACAGTTGTTGACCGGCACAGGCCGGAAGATAACGCAGACGTCGGAAGACGATTCTGTGGGCTCGATTTTACTGGACGATCTGGGAATTCAGAGCCCGTCGTACAAATAGACCGGCACGGGAGCCGGTAGGAAGCGCCCCGGCAGAAGAGAGCCGGGCCGCCCACTCTAAGGAGGTTCATTTGTGGGTAAGTTGAATCTCGAAAAAATCAGAATATGTCTCGCCTCGCCGGAGGTCATCAAGAAGTGGTCGTACGGCGAAGTGAAGAAACCGGAAACGATAAACTACCGCACGCTGAAGCCCGAAAAAGATGGGCTCTTCTGCGAAAAGATTTTCGGTCCGATCAAGGACTGGGAATGCCACTGCGGAAAGTACAAGCGGATCCGGTATAAAAACATCAAGTGCGAAGCGTGCGGCGTCGAAGTAACACAGACCAAGGTGCGGCGCGAACGCATGGGGCACATCGTGCTCGCGGCGCCTGTCAGCCACATCTGGTACTTCAAGGGCACGCCGAGCCGGATGAGCTATCTGCTTGGGATATCCGTTAAGGAACTCGAACGCGTTCTCTATTACGGCGACTACATGGTCACGAAGGTTGACAAGGATGCGGTTAAGGAACTTGTCGGCAAGATCAAGTCGTCAAAGATCAACATCACGAAGCTGATGCCGACATTCGTCGAGAACATCGCGAAGCTCGAAATGATAGAGGACGAACAGGCGGGCAAGAAGTACCCGGTTATCTCCAACATCAAAGTTTGCGACAACGATTTCAATCGGACCGACAGGGACGAGATTCAGAACACGCTGAAGAAACTGCAGGGCCGGTTTGCTGAGGACGCATCAGTATCGCTGAAGATAGTGAAGGGCAGCAGCGGGACAGCGTCCGTGCGCGTGTACCGCGCGATGGGCAACGAGGAGAAGATTCTCGGATACCTGCCGCAGGTTTACGCGAAATACCTCGTGCCGCTGATTGCGGATCCGCGGATCGAATACAACGCCTATGTTGAAAGAATCACGAAAGGATTCATCGACCGCCGGCGGCTGGGCATCCGGCTGGGCATCCGCTTCAAGGACCCGAAGGTATCGCAGGCGCTGAAACGCAGCCTCGAAGCAAGATTCCAGGAATGCGAAGATGTCTATACGGCGATCTATCTCGACGAGGGTCTCGCGCTCCTCCAGTCGCTCGAACCGATGCAGACGCTCCAGACGGGCGTTCAGGGCAACGTGTTCAAGTTCAGCGACGGCCGCATGTTTAAAGAAGAAGACCAGATATTCGAAGAGGTTTACGAGCTGGACTTTTTCGTACCGAGGCCGTATGACAAGCTGCGCACGCTGATCCGCTACCTATCGGAATGCTTCAACGACGCTTCGATCAACAACGTATTTCAGGTCGATATGGGCGCGCAGGCTGTGAAGACGGTTCTGCAGGGCCTCGATCTGGACACGCTCGCGGGCGAACTCCGAGAGGAGATCGTCAAGGCGAAGAAGCAGAAAAGAATGAAGCTCATCAAACGGCTCACAGTTGTCGAGTCGTTCCGCAAGTCTAAGAACAAACCCGAGTGGATGATCCTCGATGTGATACCCGTTCTGCCGCCTGATTTGCGGCCGATGGTGCAACTCGAGGGCGGCCGGTTCGCGTCGTCGGATCTGAACGACCTCTACCGCCGGGTAATCAATAGAAACAACAGACTCAAAAAGCTTATAGAAAT
>CAYPEK010000149.1:0-8732 GCA_964409645.1 uncultured bacterium
AAAATCGATTTTTTTAATCTGATTTTCAAAAACTATTTTTTTCAGAGGTCTCGATGTATATTGTTTGCGCTCTTCCAGCCGGTAAACAGTTCGAATATCTCGGCATCAGGACACATCTTTTCAAGCTCATTCATGAGAGCAGTGCCTATACCGCAATTACGAAAATTAGGATGGACGATCAGTCTTCTAACAACACATTTATTTCCTTCAATCTCAGCTCTGACGGAACCAACTATTTTACCGTCTTCGATCGCTTTAAGAACTCTTTGACGCGAGAAATCCTCTGTCATTCCCTCCATGGTTTGAGTCAGCGGTTCTATGGAATAATCATCATATAATTCCGCTTCGGTGATATACGCTACTTTTTGCAATTCGAGGATCGCTCGTGCATCTGAGATGTCGGCAGGTTTGATTTCCATGATTTTCTATCTTTTAGATATATAACTGATTTTTTATTTAGCGCAATTTATGTTCCCTGTTTTCCAAAACCCGGCCCGTATTTATCTATATGCAGTTCACCGCCAGTCGCCCAATCTTCGCGTCCGTGTTCTTCGATAATCACCGTAACCCACTCCGGTTTCACTTCCAGCGCCTGCACAACAGCGTCCGTAACAGCCTTCACGAGATCACGTTTTTTTTCGACGCTCCTGCCCTTTACGATCTTTATATTTACAACCGGCATTTTTCACCCCTGTTCATCAAACAGTATTTTTCATTTATCCATCGTACTGTTTTCTTTTCGCAACTTCCTCTGAAAGTCCCTCAACTGCTTGTATCCCACAAGGCATATTCCATTGTCTTTTATTGCCTGTTTTACTTCCGGGTCGAGGACTATGCTTAACTCGCCTTCCCTCGAAACCGCTTCGTTTTCATCGAATCCGCCTGTCGCCGGATGAAAATAATACTCATACAAGCCCGGCTTCAGATTATTCAAATAAGAAAGAAAACTCTTCTTACGATTCTCAACAGTATCGCGAAGATTGTCTCCGTTCAGCCCATCGGTTACAACAATACCGTTCTTCTTCAAAATCAAATCGCTCGGCCTTCCCGCCCAGCGCAAAGGTAGATCGTATTGCTTCGCCAGTTTAATCGCCACAGCCAACGATTTCTTGTCGAACGCATGATAGAAACCTTTATGGCAATCCAGATGCGTTACGTCAACTCCACGATCGTAAGCCGCTTTCACCTGCGCCGACAATTCAAGGTCCATTTCATCCTGCGGCACGGTTGCCAAATGATTTATTGTCGTCAGAAACCAGCCGTTCGCATCCACAAGATGAGGAACTTTCGCGGCACCGACCAGCGGGCCGTACTCATGCCCCGGCGTATCGTCTCTCGCGAGAGTCAGGTGAACGCCGACATCGAGTTTCGGATTCGCCTTCACTAATTCGTACGCTTCATTAACATAAAGGTCGGCCGTCATTATGCTGGTGCTTGTTAAAATTCCTTCATTAAATCCCTTCAGTATCGCTTCGTTGCTCCATTCCGATCTGCCGAGATCGTCAGCGTTGATTATCAGCGCCTTCTCACATCCTATCTCTTTCAAAAACATCCGCTGCGGGGTTTCCGTTTTTGCGCTTTCACTCAGGACATTTTTCACGCCTACGCAAATCAAAAAAACAGCTAACAGCACAAACGACAATAATATGGCGTTCCTTTTCATGCGCATTCCCCCGATAATTATGTGAACTACTTGCCCTTACAGGTGTTGCAGCATGGGATTACATAAGGCCCCTCCGGAATGACTGCTATCCGCGCCGCATCTCCTTGTTTTTCGAGAGCAACCGACAGAGCGTGGGCGATATCATCGGTAACCGTTGCTTGTGTAAGGTAATGAAGGTCCGGGTTCAATCCTTTTGTCACCAAAATTATGTCCGCTTTTCTCATGGCAAGCAGCATTTTTTCAACCTGCCACTGATCCGCAATGAAATTTTCAGGTTTATCTATGTATTCAATAAATTTGTCTATATCTTTAACTTTATCAAATTTTTTCAGGCATTCGACAAACGTATCATTGCCCATCCCCTCGCTGCATTCGGACGCTATGATGATCGTCCCGCCTTCTTTCACGACATTTAATGTTCCCACCATCCCCTTCACTGTTTGATAATACGTTTTGTCCAGCGGATAGCCTGCACTTGAGGTTATAACGATATCTGCTCTTTCGCTCGCTTCAAGCATGTCGTACTGCATCGCAAACTTCACGCCTTCGTTATGCGCGGCCGTCACATCGCCCGAATACACACCGCATAAAGCGCGTTCCTCGTCGATAACGACATTGACGATGAAGTCAACTCCGGCGAGCCGAGCAATCTCCGTCAGTTCCTTGTGAAGCGGATTCTCATCGACAACACAATTGGTCGCGTTCGGCATCTCCATGAAATACGGGCTGTGAATCCTTTGAGCCGTTTTTATCGACGCGATCCCCGGGCATATCGCTTTTCGTCCGCCTGAATAACCGGCCATGAAATGCGGTTCAATCAACCCTGTTAATATTTTCACCTCCGCATCCAGATAACGTGAATCTATATAAACCTCAGTCCCGGATGATGTATCGGCAAGTTTTCTGTGGGTTGAATCGTCAAAACAGTCGTGGTTAATAAACTCGTACTCTTCCGCTATCTTTTCGCCGATTAATTCGGTGATCTCCGAACCGAGATTCGGCCGGTGCGTACCTGTCGCGTTGAGAATGATAATGTTTTTCTTTGGAACGCCGCCCTCGAGCAATTCATTGATAATGTGAGGGAGCAGCAGCTTATTCGGCACCGGCCGCGTAACGTCGTTCACCACAATACATGCCGAATTCTTACCTTTAGCTATCTCTTTCAATCTGAGTGTCCCAACCGGCGATGCAAGCGATTTGATAACAGATTCATCCGGATCGGCGACGCGCGGCATTTTTTTCTTCCGATATACCACCGCGAGATTCGCTTCCGGCACATCGACGCTTAAATGCCCTTTTCCGTACGCAACTTTAACTTCCATTTTTATGTCTCCATTCATTCATTGCTTTTATTATAATCGAAATATCTTCAGTTCAAATATTCGGATTTTTCACAATTTGATAGACGAATCTGAAAACTTCTTCCAGTTCCGAAATCGATATTTCCTCTTCCTTTGTGTGACACTTACTCATAGCTGTCCCGAGCGGGACCGACGGCAAACCAAGCACGTTAAAGATATTCGCATCGCTTCCGCCGCCGCTGGTTTTCAATTCCGGCGTAATGTCCAATGCTTTTGCCGCGGCGATTGCGGTGCGCACGACAGGCGCATCCTCGGAAATTCTGTAATTCACATATTCGCGATCGATCTTGATGTCGATGCCAGCGCCGGCTTCGCTTGCCGCATCCTCAAGAGCCTTTTTCATCGCCGCGATCTGCTTCTCGAGTTTCTCCATATTATGGCTCCGAGCCTCCGCTTCGATGTGAACGGAATCCGGAATAATGTTAGTGGCTCGCCCGCCTCGTATCACTCCGACATTCGCGGTTGTCTCTTCGTCAATGCGACCGAGTTTCATCGCCGCTATCGCTTTCGACGCCGTCAGAATCGCGCTCACGCCTTTTTCCGGCTCTATTCCCGCGTGCGCCGCCCGGCCCGTTATCACCGCATCGATTTTATCGTGTGTGGGCGACGCAACGAAAATCCCGCCGGCCTTACCCGTGCAATCGAGTACGTATCCGAAATCGGCCTTCAGATGTTTCGGGTCGATCACCGCCGCGCCTTTAATTCCGAGCTCTTCCGCAACAGATAAAACAATCAATATGTCACCATGTGGTACTTTTTCTTCTTTCAATCTCCTGACCATTTCCAATATTACTGCCACGCCGGCTTTATCGTCGCCGCCTAATATCGTCTGGCCCGCCGATTTTATTATGTCGCCATCAATTGTGTATTTTACGCCTATGCCCGGCTTGACCGTGTCGGTATGCGCATTCAGCATTATTGTCGGCGCATCCTTAAGAGTTCCTTTTATAGTCGCTATCAGATTCCCGGCATTCCCGCCGATTTTCGATCCGGCGTCATCCTCGAAAATCGAATCAACGTACGGCTTCAGTCTGCTTGCAACACAATCTACAACGTTTCTTTCGGACAACGACTCGCTGTCGATTGCTATCAATTCAAGAAAAGTGTCAATTAACGATGAATTGCCCATCAGTACGTTTCACTCCAATTTTTATTGGTTTTATCACTTAGGAATTTAATCTATACGAACCGACTCGTTGCTCGAAGACGATTCAATCGCCGCCGAAACCACACGGACTGCGTGAAGATGTTTCTTTATATCCTGTTTTAACGGCGATCCGTAAGCAGCCGACTCAGCAAAAGCCACCGCGCAGTCTCGGACCGCGTCCTCCCACTCGACATCAAGGCCGCTTCCTATTCCAAGAGAGAAATATTTCTTCCCGCGGCGAATCTCAATCCAAGGCGTCTCAGTCAGCTTGCCGTAAAAATGATTCGCCCAGATAATTCCGTCGGTGCCAGCGAGCTCAATCGACGCGTCGCACGGCCATCCTTTTGTCCTTATCGATGTCTTTGGTGAATAACTCAGCTCAATAACCGCGTAACATCCCGGCGCTCTCAATTTCATGGCGATGACCGACTGCCCGCCGGCGCTTTTCTTTCCGTCTTTCAGCATCGGATTCATGTACGCCACCACGGACTCGACATTTCCGAGCAAATCCGCGGCATAAGGGATTACGTCGAAGCAGGGATGGTAAACTCCGCAATTGCTTTCGAGCAAATCTTCGTGCGGGCCCCATCCGCCGTCGCCGCAAAGATTAAACTTGAACCTCGCGGCGCATAGTTCGCCGATCTCCATCTTATCGATTAATTCTTTGAGCTTGCGATACGGCTGAAAATAGAACGCTTCGTCGAACACGGCGAGCTTCGTTCCGGATTTCTTCGAAATTTTATACAACCTCTCGGCTTCGGCCGAATCTTCAGCGAACGGCTTGCTCAGTATGACATGAACTCCCGCCTTAAGGAGAGATTCCACTATCTCGTTTCTGCCGTCTGGAAGCGACATGACAAAAGCCGCACCGATGCTATCGATAAATTCTTTCTCGTCGCAAACCGCCCGCGCGCCGATCAAACCGGCATTCCGTTCGGCTTTCTTTTCTTTAGGATGATAATAAACGACATCGGAAACGCATTCCGCTTCTTTAAAACAAGAACCGATAAGTTCCGCATCGGGACCGCTTCCGGCAATCCCCATCGTAACATACCGCTTCCGGCTCTCGCGTCCCGATCTTACGCCGCCCAGTATTTCTTCGAATATCGACATTCGCACGCCCCGCGCTTATTCGCGCCTTGTCACCAATCATATACGTAATTGATAAGATATCCTCTTATGAATGACTTAACTTGAGACGGCCTTGCTTCAAGGATTATTTTCCTTAACGCATCCGACCCCGGAGGCCCTTGCATAAAAAACTGTTCGAGTTCTCTTACTCGGTTCACCATCTCTTCGTCGTCGTTGGACACCGACAGGCGGGACAAGTCCTTCAGACGCCCCATCACGGCGGCAAGCACCGGGTCCGGCAACTTCATGGTGCCTACCATCAGCGCGTAAATCAGCTCTGTTTGGATTCGCAACAGGTGTTCGCGCATTTGTTGTGCTCCCGTATCAGATTGTCATCGACTTCATCGGGCCTGACTTCAATTCCCGTCTTACCGGCTATGATGCACGCGTATGCGAACTGCGTGATTTTCTTGCCTCTCTCGCCGGAAAGATGAGGATCGGTATCGTTTTTCACGCATTTTACAAAATGCCTTGTCGAGTCGGAAAAACTGTCCTGCCAATCGGCTCTGATATCGTCGAAAAGTATCCGCTTCCCGCCTCTGATCAGAGTCAATGCGGGCGCATCGAGCAGTTGAGCGCTGCATCTCGTTATCGAAATCGATCCGCGCGTTCCAGTTATATCTATCCGTTCGTCCGCTGAAAAATATTTCGATTTGTTATACAGATTCGGGCTGAGACCGAGATCGAATACTCCGAGCGTGTCGCAGCCTTTGTATCTCCACACAAGAACGCCCGGCATGTCCGCATAAGCAAACGATCTGTCCACCCATCCGCGCACCACATCGATATCGCCGACGAGGTCGATGGCCTGAGACAGCTTGTGATACCCGTCGTCGAAAATGGCCTGCCCCATGCCCTTCTCCACTTCGAGCATGTGCCACAGCTCCACCGACAGCGGATAATATCTCGCGCCGAACATGCAGGTGCCGAGTTTGAACCTGACATTCAACGGCTCACCTATTTCACCCTCGGCAATGAGCTCTTTCGCCTTAACGTAAGGAGGATAAAAAACAAAATTTTCGAACACTTTGAACTTTACGCCGTTACGCTTCGCGGCCGCGATCATGTTATCCGCTTCGCCTATAGTGATGCACATGGGCTTTTGCACGGAAACATTCTTTCCGGCATTTGCCGCCGCTATCACCATTTTCTCGTGACACGCATGTGGCGTGAGTATTTCGACTATATCGATCTCGGGGTCTTTAAGCAACTCGTTGAAGTCGATATACGTTTTGATATCGCCCAATTCGCGAGTACCCATTTCGAGCTTATCTGCATCAAGGTCGCATATCGCATACAAATCACAATCGGGGTTATCCAGATACCCCGGCATGTGCATCCTCGATATATCGCCTATCCCGACGAGGGCCGCTTTGAGTTTGCGTTTCTTTGCTGTTTTTTCTTTTTTATCCGCTTTTTTCGCCGACATTCCCGCTGCCCGAACAAATTTTGTTTTTATTACATTACCATTATTCCGCCTTCAATACAAATGTTATTTTTCAATTTATCCGGTTGCCTGACGGGCCACGTTTTAACTTGATTGAAATGTATTCTAATTTTAGTTAATACCAATTCTCAAATTCTTTTCGCAAGATAATCCGTTATCTACACGAATTTTTAAATTACCATTTTTATTTATTCTTTGTTTTCATTGTTTGTTTCATGAATTCAACATGAGAAACAGGTCTAAGTGGTCCTATCTTCTCCTCCCTCATTATCAATTTGTCTCTACTGGATAGACTGAAGACAATTATTTTATTGGATATAATTTTTGACCCGCGATCAAAGGGCGCGCAAATCACATTGTTATCGTATATCTTAATGATCGCAGTTTCAGGCTTACCATCCAAAACATAAAAAGCCGTCTTCCTTCTCGCTATCATATCTCCAGCCGCTATAGGAACACCATACGCCGTGAGGAGGTAAACTATTAAAATAACATATCTAAATACGTTTCTCCAAACGACTTCGTTAAAGTTGATATCTAAATTTACAAACGGCTCTCTACAGCCTCGTTCTGTCTTTTTCAGTTTTATCAACAAAACCTCAACTATTTCGATAATCAATACGATCCCCAAAAAAGGAACTACTATATAAAGAACGACTATAAAAAGTTTTCTCCAACTCCAAACTCCGCATCCCCAGTTAAATAATGCATACGAAGCAACTATAAGAGTCGGATAAAGGAAAAGAGGTATATATCTTTTTATCCTTCCTGATAAGAAATAAAAAAAAACCGTTAAAAAAAGAGAAGGAATGCATGTTAATAATACAATCCCGGTAGAGACCAAAATCGATGATGACTCTATTCTAATAATATCATAAGGAATCCCGAAATATTGAGAATAGCTACGTTCATATAGCAATGCAAATAAGTAGCCAATCACCGGCGCTGAAGCAATTAAAACTCCTTCATTAATCCAATTATGAGTACCTTTTTTATGTTCTGTATCAGATTTATTCATATATGCTCCAATATACGGCTGTCAGTAGGCTGGATTATAGCACTACTTATTGATTTTGCCATTATTCTCCCCTCTCCGTCAGCAATCGGACATAAGAAACATTGCTTGACTTGATATCGGGATTCATTCAACATAAGCTCAATGTATTCATAAAGGAGAGGTGATATGTGTCAATGGCATATTCTGATAACGAGCTTGAATGGATGTACGACCGCAATAAAGGATATTGTTTTTGCTGCGGCACACGACTTGCACTAAAGAATTACGAAGCAGTTGGTAAAAGAGGCGCATGGGAAGAAGTAGATCATTTTATCCCCCGCGCAAGCAGAGGAGCAAATCAACCATACCTTGTGTAAGCTGCAACACAGAAAAGATCGACCTCTTACCATAGGAGTTTGACCCTGAAAGATTTATTCAGGGCGAGAGAGTTACTGAGAACTATATATTAAGAGTTTTGGTCGTCAGTTTCGCTCGGAGGACAAGTTTTTTTTCGACTTGAGACCTCTGAAAAAGTGCCACTTGACAGGTCAAATATAATATAGGAAAGGAAAAACCGAAAGGAGCCTTTCCCAAATGGTAAAACCCCGAGACAGACAAGCGACATTCGAAGAACAGTGGAGACCGAATCTTCCCAAGAAAATATGCATGCTCGACGAGATAGACGAGTTCGTGGACTGGGAGCCGATTGAAAGACGCCTCATCAAGATGTACAAGAAAGATAACGGCAGACCGGCGATCCCACCGCTTGGAATGTTCAAGTTGCTGCTCCTCGAATATTTCTACTGTCTCAGTGACGTGCGTGTGGTTGAAGAGTTGCACGACAGGCGCAGTTTCGAGCGTTTCTGCGGGATTGATCTGATGGAGCACAAGGTGGACGACAGTTCGCTTGTCCGGTTCAGGAACAGGATTCGGGAAGCCAGACTGATGGAGCGGTTGTTCGGGATATTCACGAAGCAAATAGATAA
>CAYPEK010000150.1:0-8700 GCA_964409645.1 uncultured bacterium
GAGAAGTTCGACTACCGCAAAGGCTACAAGTTCAGCACGTACGCGACGTGGTGGATCCGGCAGGCGATCACGCGTTCGCTCGCGGATCAGGGCGACATCATCCGCAAACCGGTCCACATGGTGGAGACGATAAACAAACTGATAAAAGTGTCGCGGCATCTGATGCAGGAACTCGGACGGGACGCGACCGAGGCCGAGCTCGCGCGGGAGATGGGCGTGTCGCGCGAGAAGGTGCGCGAGATAATGAAGATCGCGCAGAAGCCGATCTCGCTCGAAACGCCGATCGGCGAGGAGGAGGACAGCCGCCTTCGCGATTTCCTCGAAGACCAGACGGGCGAGCCGCCGGTTGACGCGGCGTCGAACCTGCTGCTCAAGGAACATTTGCAGAGTGTACTGCACACGCTTCTCGACCGCGAGCGGAAGGTGCTCGAACTGCGGTTCGGGCTCGCGGACGGCCACCCGCGCACTCTCGAAGAGGTCGGCAAGCAGTTCAACGTCACGCGCGAGCGCATCAGACAGATCGAGGCCAAGGCGCTCCGCAAACTCCGCCACCCCAGCAGAAGCAAGAAACTTAAAGGCTACCTCGAATAGATTTATGTAGTATCCATTTGGCAAGCGATTTGTTTTTGAATCTGAATTTGCGTGTCTCTGTGTTTAACCTGCTTGTTGCGGTATGTGGAAAAATCCGCCGGGGTTCCGTTTTAAATGATTTTTTTTATAATTATTAAACTTAACCCGCGCGTGACAGAGCGGGTTTATGTCTATTAAAAGGGGTAGGAAAGATGGCAAAAACGTACAAGATTGCAGTTCTGCCGGGTGACGGTACAGGCCCGGAGGTGGTGGCTGAGGGCCTGAAGGTCATTGAGGCTGTTGCCCAGAAAGAAAACATCAAATTCGAATTCGAGCATTTCGATTTCGGCGGAGAGAGGTACATCCGCACGGGTGAGGTTCTGCCCGATTCCGCGGCGGGCGACCTGCGCAAGTTCGACGCGATTTTCCTCGGCGCGATCGGACACCCGGATGTGAAACCGGGCATCCTCGAAAAGGGAATCCTTCTTCGGCTGAGGTTCGAACTGGACCAGTATATCAACCTGCGGCCGGTGAAACTATATCCGGGCGTCGAGACGCCGCTCAAGGACAAAGGGCCTGAGCATATAGATTTCGTCGTAGTGCGCGAGAACACGGAAGGACTGTACACCGGCTCGGGCGGTCTGCTTCGCAAGGGCACGAAGAACGAAGTTGCGATTCAGGAATCGGTCAACACATACATGGGCGTCGAGCGGTGCCTGCGTTACGCGTTCGAGTTCTGCCGCAAGCGGAATAAGGAAAAGAAACTCACGCTTTGCGGGAAGACCAACGTGCTCACTTTCGCGTTCGACCTGTGGGAGCGCACGTTCTACGACATTGCGAAGGAATATTCCGACATTAAGACCGATTACGCGCATGTTGACGCGACGTGCATGTGGATGGTGAAGAACCCCGAGTGGTTCGACGTGATCGTGACGGACAACATGTTTGGCGACATCATCACCGACCTTGGCGCGATGATACAGGGCGGCATGGGAATCGCAGCCGGCGGCAACCTCAATCCTCAGGGCGTGTCGATGTTCGAGCCGATCGGCGGCTCCGCGCCGAAGTACACCGGCATGAACGTCATCAACCCGCTCGCAGCGATCTCCGCCGGGCAGATGATGCTCGAAACGCTCGGACTCGAAACTGCTGCGAAGCGCATCGAGGACGCCGTGATCACCGTGACGTCGAAGCACCTCAAATCGCTGTCCGCCGGAAAGATGGGAATGGGCACGAGCGAAGTCGGCGACCTCGTCGCCAAACTCGCGGTTGAGTAAATATAGTTGATTTCATAGGGAAAACGAGGGGCCGCTTAGTCGGCCCCTTTTTCGTGTTTCACGCTTTTGCCTGTTTCTGGTAAAATCAAGCTGATGCTTATCGACAGTACGAAAATCGTTTCTGTTTCCCGCGAGGGTGCGCCCGCGCGGCTCAAGGCGGCTCTCGGATTGATCGAAGATGTCTGCACGATCGGCGAGGCGCGCGTGTGGCTCGAAAGCGGCGGCTTCACATCGGTTGGCGCGTTGAATGCGATCGGTGAGTGTGTCGCTGCGGGGTGCATGAAAATCGAGTGGTCGCCGAGGTCGGAGGCACTGCGGATTCTTGCGACGGGCGGACAGGAGGCGGAGGAGTTGTGTCGCCGGGAGCCGCAGTGGTGGAACGCCGCCGCGTACGAGCGCGAGTGGGACACCTATCCCGAGTACAACGATTTTCTCGACCCGGCGTCGCCGGTTTATCACAGGAAAAAGTATCAGTGGGAAGTCTATGACGACTTGCTTAAAAGCGAATTAGGCGGATTGGCGCCGGGGGCGCGGTTTCTCGACGCCGGCGGCGGTATCGGAAGGGCGTCGCTGCCGCTCGCGAAACGCGGGTGCGCCGTGACGCTTGTGGACGCGTCGCCGCGGGCGCTTTGCGCCGCGTGGGGGCACCTCGCGCGCGCCGGTGCGGAGGGCTACGATCTGGCGTGGGGCGAGGCGAGCCGGCTCGACTTCATAGAGGACGGTTCGATGGACGCCGCGCTCTCGCTCGAAGTGCTTTGCTACGTGCCGCGGCCGGAGGAGGCGCTGAAGGAGATCGCGAGGTGCGTGCGGCCGGGCGGCTGGGTTGCGTATTCGATGGAGAACGGGCCGGGCGCGGCGATTGCGGATCGGCATCTCACGTTCGAGGCGCGCCTGCGGGCTATTGTGCACGGCGAGGCGCAGGTCGAGGGCGACCTGCACGTGAGGTATTTCACGGACGCCGAACTGGAGGACATGTCGCGCGACGCCGGCTTGAAGGACGTGCGTATCATGAATTGTCATTACTTCGCGGACGGGCTGTTGGACGCGTTCACTCGGGAGAGGGATTATTCGTCTCCGGCGGCGTTGCGCCGTATGGCTGTGGCGGAACGGGCGGCGGGAAAGATGCCTCTGGTCTGCAAGCTCGGGCGCGCGACGCTCATCGTAGGGCGAAAGCTTGGTGCCAGGCCGTGAATTGGGAATTGAGATTCTAAAAGCACTGAGAGTTTTTTGCCGATCAGATATATATATGAGTAATCAACCCTTTCCTTGATACTTCTCAATTCCCAATTCATGGCCTGACACCTTCCTCGGACTGTTTGTTGTTGATGTGCGGGTGCGGCGCGGATATAATCGTTGAAGCCGCGTAACGGGGCGGCGGAAATCGCAGGAGGGGACGGGAATGATAATCCACAGCAAAGCGCCGATGCGGACCGACCTTGCGGGCGGCACGCTCGACATCTATCCTCTTTACCTTTTCACCGAAGGCGGCATGACGCTGAACGCGGCCGTCACGATTATGAGCGAGGCGACGGTCGAAACGCGCGGCGACTCCGAGGTGCACATTCTCGCGGAGGACATCGGCGAGGAAGTGTCGGCGGCGAGCGCGGCGGATCTCGGGATCGGCGGCAAGCTCGACCTGCTGGCGCGGATTGTCAAATTCTACAACCCGCCGTGCGGCGTGAACGTGAAAACGCGCAACAATGTGCCGAAAGGCTCCGGCCTCGGCGCGTCGTCGTCGCTGCTCATAGCGCTGTCTCACGCGATGAACAAGCTGATTGAGAAAAAGTACTCCGCCGAGGAGATAATCGACTACGGTAGCGGCATCGAAGCGCAGAGCATCCGTGTGCCGACCGGCAAACAGGATTATTACTCCGCGACGTACGGCGGTATCAGCGCAATCTGGTTCGGGGTGAAGGCTCCGCGCCGGGAGGAGGTCGTGCGCTCGGAGGAGATACTGAAGGAACTCGAGAGCCGCCTCGTGGTGTCGTTCGCGGGCGCGCCGCGTTTCTCGGGCGCGAACAACTGGCGTATGTTCCGCGCGTATGTTGACGGCGAGGAGCAGACCGTGCGGAATATCCAGCGCATCAAGCAGACGGCGGAGGCGATGCGGCAGAGTCTGATGAAGGGTAATCTCGATGCGTTCGGGCAACTGATCGGCGAAGAGTGGGAGAACCGAAAGGGGCTCGCGGAGGGAGTGACGAACGAGGAAATTGATGCGATGATGGCGCGTGCCGCCGAGGCGGGCGCGGTGTCGTCGAAGATATGCGGAGCGGGCGGCGGCGGCTCGATGATCAGTTTCTGCAAGCCGGGCGCGAAGGCCGCGGTGTCGGAAGCGCTGCGCGGCGGCGGGGCGCTTGTGTTCGATTGTTCGATAGCACGCGAGGGAGTGAGGGCGGCGGAATGATGAAACCGGAAACAGGGTTGCTTAAACGCAATGGTCTCAAGCCGGCGGGCGAGGGAATCTGGACGCGCATCCCGCAGGCCGAATTGAACGGACGCATAGCGGACGCGGATGTTTTCATATCCGATTTTGACGAGTGCATGTTCCCGAGTATCACGCAGGCGACCGCGTCGTTCGCCGTGCTCCGAAAAATCTTTTCCGACCTGAGTGTGGACGGGCATCCGGAGTTGGCGCTGAACATGACTGTGAATGCGGCGGGGCTGCTCGGCCAGTATTTCATGATGAAGGTAACAAAGGACCTACAGAACTCACGGCTGATTCTCCAGTTCGAGAAGTTCGCGAAAGGGATCCCGATTTCATATTTCGACGAGGCGTCGGACGCGCTCGCGCCGACGTGCTACGCGGGCGTGACGGACGCGTTTCGCGTGTTCGCTTCGCGCGGTGTGCCGGTAGGCGTGATCAGCCTCGGCCTCGACATCGTCATTCGGCGGCTGCTCGACAGGTTCGAGTCGGACGACTGCCTGAAGTTCAGCTTTTACGACTGTACGCACGTGCGGATCGATTCGAGCGGGCGGTTCGCGGGATATATGCCGGGAAAAACTTATACTTCCAACGAGGACAAGCGCCACCGTATCCGTGCGCGGTGCGACGAGTACGGCGCGAAGCGGCCGCTGGTTGTGGGGCACGACCGTGACGACACGATGATGTTCGATGAGACGAAGCGGATAGGCGGCACGTGCGTCGGGTTCAATCCGGTGCCCGACAATTACGGCCTGCTGGACGTGGCGGTGTTCGCGGAGGACTGGCGCCCGATGGCGGCGATGTTCGGTCGCGCCATTAGTCAGCCTTGAACAGCCGCCGAGCGGCTAATAGCTAATACATAAAAGATTAGACGGCGGGGTGCGGCGACCCCGCCCTACATAAAAAAGATGTTGGATAATTAGGGACGATAAACAGGGCCGGGTACGCCTGTTCCATCGAGCTTGCCGGAATGAAAATTCGTAGGGGCGCGTTGCACGTGCCCCTATTGCACAAGAGATGAAGAAACAATACATAGAAATCCGCGGAGCGCGGCAGAACAATCTCAAGAACGTCTCGGTTGACATAGAGCACGAAAAACTCACCGCGTTCACGGGCGTGAGCGGGTCGGGCAAGTCGTCGCTTGTGTTCGACACGTTATTCGCGGAGGGCCAGCGGCGGTTCGTCGAATCGCAATCGACGTACGCGAGGCAGTTCCTGCAACGGCTGGATAAGCCGGACGTCGATGTGATCGAGGGTCTGCGACCGACAATCGCGGTACAGTCCAAAAACACATACAAAAGTTCGCGCTCGACCGTGGGCACGGTGACGGAGATTTATGATTATCTGCGGCTGGTGTTCGCGAAGGCGGGCACGCTGCACTGCCCGTCGTGCGGTGACGAGGTAATCGCGGCCGCCGTCGATGAGATGATCGGGGAGATACTGAAGGAGTTTGCCGGCGCGCGGGTCTATGTTCTCGCGCCGCTCGAGGTTTCCCCGAAAATGACGCCGTTGCTTTTGCGCGACACAGTGCGCGCACGCGGCTACTCATACGTGATGTCCGCCGGCGAACTGACCGACCTCGAGGGCGTGGACGAGTCCGGACTCGCGGAGGCGCTCGCCGCCGCGAAACCGTCGAAAAACGGCGCGCCGGAACAGGATGGGCTCTACATTGTGGTGGATCGGCTGACGGTATCTGGGCAGAAGCGAAAGCGCATCGCGGACTCGGTGGAGACGGCGCTTCGTGAGGGAATGGGCGTGTTCCTGATCCGCGGGGTTGAGGGCGGCGCGCGCTTTTTCACCTCGCGGCACCGGTGCCTGAAGTGCGGAATAGCAATCATGAGGCCGTCCCCGCAGCAGCTTTCGTTCAACAGCGCCATAGGCGCCTGCCCGCGCTGCAAAGGCTTCGGCGACACTTACGAAATAGACATGGACGCGGTTGTGCCCGACAAGAAAAAGACGCTTCGCGAGGGAGCGATCGAATGCTGGGAGACGCGCGGCATACGCAGGTACGCGCGGAAGATGTTTGCGAAGGACGGCGACGAACTGGGCGTACGGCCGGACGTGCCGTTCAAGGACCTGACGCCGCTCGAAGTGGATCGGCTGCTCACCGGCTACGGCGAACTGTACGGGTTGAACCCGTTCTTCGAGAAGATGAAGCAGAAGAGCTACAAGCCGTCGAACCGGTTCTTCCTGCAAAGGTATCGCAAGTTGCAGAGATGCCCCGACTGCGGTGGGTCGCGGCTGAACGCGGAGGCGCTGAGCGTGCGGCTCGGCGGCAAAAACATCGCGGAGCTCGGCGTGATGCCGATCGGCGAACTGAATGATTTCTTCGAGTCTCTTGAGTTGCCGGCCGGCGACCGCGAAACAGTGAAAATTCCGATGCGGGAGCTGATCGGCCGCACGAAATATATAAAGGAAATCGGGCTTGGATATCTGACGATCGACAGGTTGTCGCGCACGCTCTCCGGCGGCGAGATGCAGAGGATTCACCTCGCGGGCCATCTCGGCGCGCGGCTCACCGGCACGCTCTACATACTCGATGAGCCAACGGTCGGGTTGCACCCGCGCGACACCGACCGGCTGATACACGTGCTGAAGGATCTCCGCGACGCCGGGAACACGATCGTAATCGTCGAGCACGATCTTCAGGTGGTCCGCGAGTGCGACCACATCGTTGACATCGGCCCCGGGCCGGGTGAGCGCGGAGGCAACGTTGTTTTCGACGGCGCCATAGAGGATTTCATCGCAACCGGCGACACGCTGACGGCGGATTATCTAACCGGTCGCAAACGGGTGTCGGATGCCGGAAGGCAGCGGACGCGCGGCGCGGCGGACCGTTTTTTTACGGTGCGGGGCGCAAAGCAAAACAACCTCAAAAACATCGACGTGCGCTTCCCGGAAGGGCGGTTTACGTGTGTGACAGGCGTGAGCGGTTCCGGGAAGTCGTCTCTCGTTTGCGACGTTCTTTATCCGTTTCTTGAACACAAGCTCGGTAAAGAGGATGTGCCGTCCGGCGACTGCAAAGGCGTTGACAACTGGAAACTATTCAGCTTCGTCGAGATGGTGGGGCAGGAGCCGATCGCTCATAATTCGCGCGCCAATCCGCTGACGTATCTCGGCGTGTTCTCTCCAATACGAGACCTGTTCGCGGGTACGGCGGAGGCGAAGAAGCGTGGCCTGACGCCGGGATCGTTCTCGTTCAACGTCGCGGGAGGTCGTTGCGAAAAATGCGAGGGCAGCGGTTATCTCGAAATAGATATGCAGTTCCTCGCGGACATTACAGTCCTCTGCGACGAGTGCAACGGAACGCGCTACCAGCCGAACGTACTCGAAGTAACCTATAACGGAAAAAACATCAGTGAAGTGTTCGGGATGACCGTTTCGGAGACGATATCGTTCTTCAGAAACAGCAAGCAGCTTGTGCGTAAGCTGTACGTGATGGAGGAAGTCGGGCTTGGTTATCTGCGCATCGGGCAGCCGTTGAGCACGCTCTCCGGCGGCGAATCGCAGCGTCTCAAAATCGCGCGCGAGCTTGTGTCGAACCGCAAGGGGCACGGCCTGTACATATTCGACGAGCCGACGATGGGGCTGCACTGCGACGAGGTGGGCCGTTTCCTGCGCTGCACGGACAGGCTCATCGGCGAGGGACACACTGTGGTTGTCATCGAGCACAACCTCGACGTGATCGCGCAGGCGGACCATGTGATCGACCTCGGCCCCGAGGGCGGCGCGGCGGGCGGCCGCATCATCGCGCAGGGCGCCCCGAAAGAAATCGCCGGCAACCCCGATTCGATCACCGGAAAGTTTTTGAAAGATTATTTGAAATAACAGGCGTCTGAGCTTTTATCGTGATTACAGATCAGAAGAAAACTTCATTCAGGATCGTTTCGATGTTTTTTAACAACTCCGGCAGGTCGCGTTCGACGGTCTCCCAGACGAGGTCGAGATTCACGCCGAAGTATTCGTGTATCATTTTGTCTCGCATCCCGGCTAACAGGCGCCAAGGAATGTCGGGATAAGAAGCTCTCAGTTTGGGAGATATATTTTTTATCGCTTCGCCGATAATTTCAATATTGCGGATAACCGCGTCTTGCGTTTTCCTATCCGAGAAGAAGTCGTCTCTGCCTTTCTCTGTGTACGCAATTATCAGATTGATGGAATCGCGGACGTGTATGAGATAAAGTTTATCGTCTTTCAAAGAGATATAGCCTCCGCATGTATGCGATCACGAAGAAGAGGGTAAAGGCCACCGGCTGTGAGCAAGTCAACCTTTTTTCCGAGCAGATCCTCGAGTTCCTGCCATAAGGCAATGTTATCGAGGAGGCTGCGGCCTACTTCCATATCCACAAGAAAGTCTATGTCGCTGTCTGGCCCGGCTTCGCCGCGCGCGACTGAGCCGAAAACACGCACGTTCTTCGCTCCGTGCCGCTC
>CAYPEK010000151.1:0-5204 GCA_964409645.1 uncultured bacterium
AAAATCGATTTTTTTAATCTGATTTTCAAAAACTATTTTTTTCAGAGGTCTCAATAAATAATTCGGAGGTGTTTTATGAAATGCCCGATTTGCACCACTATCGATCTTCTGATGACGGAACGGCAGGGAGTCGAGATAGACTACTGCCCGCAGTGCCGGGGCGTCTGGCTGGACCGCGGGGAACTGGACAAGATAATCGAAAAATCGATGGCGCAGCAGCCGCCTGCGGTTCAGGCGCCGCCGCCCGCAGCCCGACCGGTACCACAGCCGATGCCTCAGCAAGGCGGCCAGTACTATGAGCAGAAGGTTTACCGCAAGGAACATCACGACCACGATGATCACGACCATCACGGCCATGGCGATCATGACGATTGGAAGCGCCACAAAAAGAAATCGATTTGGGGAGAGATATTCGATTTTTAAGATAGAGCGGATTTTCTGATGACAGGAAAATAACAGGGCGGAGGGTGATATGGCACAGAAAAGGCTTGATTTTCCGAAGGGTTTCATCTGGGGCGCGGCGACCGCGGGCCATCAGGTCGAAGGCGGCAACGTGGACTCGGACTGGTGGAAGTTCGAGCAGGAAGGAAAAATTTACGACGGCACGGTCAGCGGAAAATCGACCGATTACTGGAACCGCTACGAGGAAGACCACGAGATCATGTCGCGGATCGGCATGAACGGCTTCCGGCTCGGGATCGAATGGGCGAAGATCGAGCCGCGCGAGGGGCAAATCGACCGCTTCGCAATTGATCGCTATAAAGCAATCCTCGAATCGCTCCGCGCGCGCGGAATGAAAATCTGCCTCACCATCTCCCACTGGGTTCTGCCGCTGTGGTTCGCCGAAAAGGGCGGCTGGACGAACCCGAAAGCGGTCAAATATTTCGAGAAATTCGTGCGCGTATGCGCAACCGAATTCGGCGAGCACCCGACGTACTGGGTGGTGCTCAACGAGCCGGCAGTGGTGCCGACCGGCGGTTACCTCGGCGGCGTGTTCCCGCCTGAAAAGAAGTCGTTCGTGCTGTTCTGCCTCGTAGTGCACCGGCTGCTGGAAGCGCACGCGGCGGGCTACGCGGCGATCCACGAGATCGTCAAGCACGCGGCGGACGGCGGGCCGACCCGCATCGGCGCCGCGCAGGCGTATCAATGTATCGACGCGTGGGGAACGCCGGGTCTCGCGGGCGCGTACGAGAGCATCATGGCGCCGCTCGTCGCCCACGGCAGCTTCAACGCATGGGACACCGCCGTCAAAACCGGCCGCGTGCCGTTCCCGTTCGGAATCGGCGACAGGATCAAAGGGCTCGAAGACAGCTACGACTACTGCGGCGTTAACTACTACACGCGTATGTCGCTGAGGTTCGATCCTTCGAGGACGGACGAGGCGTTTATCGAGAGATATGACGTACCGCCCGGCATCGAGCGCGGCGGCATGGGCTGGCAGAACTATCCGCCCGGATTCTACTCCACGCTGAAGGATGTATGGGAACGCTTCGGCAAACCGATCATCATCACAGAGAACGGGGTGGAGGACGGCAACCGCGAGGACACGATGCGATGCTCGTACACGCTCGAACATCTCGCGCAGCTCCACCGCGCGATGCAGGAAGGCATCAAAATCGAGGCGTACTATCACTGGTCGTACATAGATAATTTCGAGTGGCGCGAGGGCTACATCAAGAAACTGGGGCTGGTCGAATGCAATTACGCCGATCCCGAGCTCAAGCGCGTATGGCGCAAGAGTGCGTACATGTATCAGGAGATAATCAGAGAGAACGCGATCACGGAAGAGATCGTCGCGAAGTACGCGCCCGCCGCAATGGAAGGCGTCTTCGGCGACAAGTGGCGCGCCTGAAAAAAAGCATTTGCAGACAACGGTTAACGTAGGGGCACGTTGCACGTGCCCCTTTTTATTTGTGTCTTTAATCGCTCCCACACTCTGCGTGGGAGCGGAGCAAACGGACGCTCTGCGTCCGCCGACGCTGGAGCGTCTGAAGAGGCATTCCCACGCGGAGCGTGGGAACGATTAATCAGTCATCTCAGCAGGAAAATCAGGCATAATCAGGAATGAAATTTGAGGGTGGCACATTAATTTAACCGGACAATAGTTTCGTTACACCGTTTTCAACCTTTTGCAGTGGGGGCAGCGGAAGGAGTATGCGTTGAAGTCGGGCGGGATTCTGAGGCGGACGCCGCACTCGCAGTCGATTGTTTCGTAGCCGGATTTCTTGTAACCGAGGTCGCGGGCGGCGGCGCCGGAGACTCCTTCCGGCGGTACTTCCGTCGAGCCGTCGAGAAAAACGCGGTCGCCGGTGTCGGCATGTACGGGCGTTGACCATCTTTCGATCTCATTCGACGTGAACAGGATTTTCTGAGAGCCTACGGTCCTGCGCCATTCGTGCTGGTAGGCGTCGAGCGTGTGCCTGCCCGCCATTTCGCGCAGTATGCTGATGCGCAACTCGACCGGTGGATGCGTGGCTCCGGGGCTGTTGATGTCGTTCGCCGTGCCGTAGAACGGGTTGACGATATACAGAGGGGCGGTGGCTGCGCTCGCGCGGGCGACACCCTGCCGGGAGCCGGAGATTCTTGTCAGCGCGGCGGCGAGTCCGCCGGGATTGCGCGTGTACTGTGCGGCGCAGGCGTCCGCGAGGAATTCGCGCCTGCGCGAGAAAGCGAAGTAGAGCATCCGCGCGATCGCGCCGAATATCGCACTGATTATCATGTACATGATGATGGCCGGGTGAGCCCGGAAATCCTGCGGCCTTTTTGGCATTAATATCTTGTCGAAGAAGCCCGGTTCGTCGTCGAGCAGCGGGCGAGGCTTCAATGTTTCGCCGGGCATGATGAAGCTGAGAACGCCCGCGAAGAGTGTCATGAACACGACATCGCGGTTGACAATGTGCGCCATTTCGTGCGCGACGACACCCTGAAGCTCCTCGCGGTTCAACTGCTGGAGAAGTCCGGATGTGACCGCGATGGATGCGCTCATCCGGCTTTTGCCCGAAGCGAACGCGTTCGGCGCGCGCTCGTTGATTACGCAGATGTCCGGCCTGAACTGAAGCCCGGACGCGATCCGCATTTCCTCGACGATGTTGAACAACTCCGGGCACTCGCTTTTTTCGAGCAGACGCGCGCCGCTCGCCCGAAGTACGATCTTCTCGCCTCCGAACCAGCCGCGCAGCACCACCACGATGCCCGCCGCGATACCGAGTCCGCCGCAGAGCAGATAAAATTGAGAGCCCGTTAAGTATGTGGGGATCTCGCCGCTTCTATACCGGATTTCCACCATGAACAACGAGAAATGAATCAACACCCCTATCGCATACCCGAAACCGAACAGGACGAAGATCATGAGTCCGGCGAACACAAACGACCTGACGTAATTGGAGCTTATCTGTTGCCATATATTATTCATTCAGATGTCGTTTCCGCCCGCAGACTAATAGAAATTAATTCTACATGCCTGCCCGCCGCAGGACAAGGATAACGGTGCGGCTGCTGTTTTATTATTGAGCGATTAATATGAGAGAAATATACGGAACGCCGAGAGGAGATTAATTGTGTTCTTTGAAAAAACAAATATCATATAATTAACAGATAGACATCATTGAATTTGCATCCATGGCCGTAACGAAAATGTATTAGTCCGGATTTTTCACAAGAAAAATCCGGGAGATCGAAGAAAGGGCGATCTACTGCGTTGAATCATCGACTCGAACTCGGTCACATACGGCACAGTATGCTCTCTCGTTCTTGCTCGATTTGTCTTGTATCTCATCCCTTTTTTCGATTTCCGCCTGCACTGGTGAAAAATGCAGGTTAGCCGATTTCACGCTCCGGACAAAACAACTGAAACCGGAGAGGAGGAAACGGATGAGGAAGCTGCGGGAAATACTGTGGATGAGAGAATTTCAGGGATTCCTCTTCATCGCCTGCCTGATGCTGTTCATCTGGCCGTTTATCGCGAGGGGCACTCTGGGGAGCCTAGGGCGGCTGACCGCGTACTACTTCGTGGCGTGGTTTGTTGTTGTATGTTTTCTCGCCTTTGTGTCGGCATTCAAGGAAAAGGACGGCGGCGAGGGCGGGGACGGAGAGGAATAGCGGATGTTCAGCGACTGGACAATAATCTCGATCATCCTGATATATGTCGGGGTGCTCTTTGTGTTGTCGCTGTATGTCGAACGGAATGACGGTTGGGGCCGCAGACTGAGCGACAGCCCGCTTGTGTACTCGCTCTCGCTGGGCATCTACTGCACGACGTGGACGTACTACGGGAGCGTCGGGACGGCGTCAACGAGCGGGATTGTGTTCCTCGGATACTACCTAGGGCCGGTGATGTCGATTGTCCTGTGGTGGACGATTCTGCGCAAGATCGTTCGGATCAAGCAGGAATACAGGATAACGAGCATAGCCGACTTCATAGCGGTGAGGTATGACAACTCGCAGCTTCTGGCTGCGCTGGTGACGGTAATCTCGTGCGCGTCGGTCGCACCTTATATCGCACTCCAGTTCAAGGCGATACAGTCAACATTCAACCTGATAACGTTCGGGAGGGGAAGCGAATTCATATCGGGGCGTTTCGGTCTGTTTCTGGTGGCGCTGATGGCGCTGTTCACGATTGCGTTCGGAGTGCGGCGTCTCGATCCGACGGAGAGGCACAGGGGGATGGTGGTCGCGGTTGCGATTGAGTCGGTCGTGAAGCTGGCCATGTTCCTCATCGCCGGTGTTTTCATCACGTATTTTGCTTTCCATGGGTTCGGCGACCTGTTCCGCAGATTTCACGAGAGCGGCCTCGACGCGAAGATGGCGCCCGTGAAGATGTCCGGAGAGTATGTGAACCTGTGGTTCACGTACATGCTTCTCGGGTTCTCTTCGATACTGTTTCTTCCCCGGCAGTTTCACATCGCCGTGATCGAGAACACGGACGAGAAGCACATCCGTACGGCGATGTGGATGCTGCCGCTGTACATGTTGCTGATCAATATTTTCGTGATGCCGATCGCTATGGCGGGGCTGCTGAAAGGGATTCCCCATTCGATGGCGGACACATTTGTGATGCGGCTGCCGCTGCATCTGGGACAGCCGGTTATCGGGCTGATGGTGTTCGTGGGCGGCTTTTCGGCGGCGATGAGCATGACGATGATCGGCTCGATGACGCTTGCGACAATGATCTCTAACCATCTGGTGCTGCCGGTCGCGGGGAGCGT
>CAYPEK010000151.1:5304-8655 GCA_964409645.1 uncultured bacterium
CCGTCGGCGGTGCTCGATCGCGGCCCGTGGGGAGTAGCGCTGCTGAAGCCGGAGCAGCTTTTCGGAGTGACCGGCCTGCAGCCCATCGCACACACTGTATTCTGGTCGATGGTGTTCAACATCGGACTGTACATTTTGGGATCGATCGTGTTCAAGCAGAGCGAAGCCGGCGGGAGCGCCGCGGATAAGTTCGTCGGGATACTCGATACGGAAAACCGTAAAGCGCTGTCGGCCGCGGGCGGTCTGAGGATCGATCTTTCGGCGAAGAAAAGAAAGATTGCGGGTCTTCTGGAAATGTATTTCACCGCCGCGAAAACGGAAAAGATAATCGCTGAAAACCTCGCCGAGTTGCGCCTGAGCGACAGAAAACATGTTACGAGCGTGGAACTGTCCGAGCTGTGCGTGCATATCGAGAAGGTGCTGGCGGGATCGGTCGGCGCCACCGTAGCTCATACCGCCTTCAGGCGGGCGCGGATATTCGAAGAGGAGGAAGAGCGCGAGCTCAAGTTGCTGTACGGGGAAATACTGGCGAGCATGAGAATTCCCCCCGCGGAACTGAGGCGCCGGGTGGACTACTACCGTGAGAGGGAGGAACTGATCACGGCGCACTCGAACGATCTCGAAGAAAAAGTGAGGCTGCTCCAGAAGGAGATCGCTGAACGGATAGTCGCGGAGGGCGCCCGGCGCGAGAGCGAGGCGCGCCTTCAGGCGATTATAGACAACGCGCCGGCTGCAATTTTCATCAAGGACCTCGAAGGCAATTATACTCTTGTAAATACATACCTCGAGTGGGTTTACGGAAAACCGAAGGAGCAGATAATCGGGAGAAAGAGCTACGATTTCATGCCCGCGGAGTCGGCGGAGGAGATACGGAAGAACGACCTCCGCGTGCTCGAGACAAAGGCGCCTGTGATTGTGGAAGAAATGATCATGCTCGCGAACGGCGAAATGCGCATCTTTTCATCGGTGAAGTTTCCGATGGTCAGCGTGGACGGCGAGGTGTACGGTATCTGCGGCATCACGACGGACATCATGGAAAGGAAGCTTGTTGAGAAGGAGCTCGAACTTTACCGCGAGCGGCTGGAGGCTCTTGTCGAGGAGCGAACGGAGGAACTCAGGAAAACGCAGGAGCAGCTTATAGTGTCGGAGCGGATAGCGGTGCTCGGGCAGTTCGCGGGCAGCATAGCGCACGAAGTGCGTAATCCGCTCGGGGTGATATCCAACGCGGTCTATTATCTCAAGAAGGCGTATGCCCACGCGGACGAGAAGTACGATTCATACATAAAGCTGATCGGCTTGCAGATAAAGAGGGCGACGGAGATAATCGAGAGTATTCTCAGGCTTACGCAGATGAAGAGCGCGCATCTCGAACGTTCCGACATTTGCGAGGTGGTGAGGGAGAGTTTCGAAGCCGCCGAAATGCCGGAGGGGATCGAGAAGGAATACAGATTTCCGCACGGGCCCGTCTATGCGAACATGGACCGGGAGCAGATGCGAATCGCGTTCAGGAACATCATAGTGAACGCAGTGCAGGCCGTCGGAGCGTCCGGAACGCTGACTGCGTACGTGCGGGAGGAGGAGAGGAAAGGCTGCATGTGTGTCGCGGTGTCGATCAGCGACACCGGCGGCGGGATTGCCGAGAAGGACAAAGAGTCGATTTTCAACCCTCTTTTTTCGACGAAGACGTACGGCATCGGATTTGGGTTGACAATAGTCAAAATGATAGTGGAGAAGCATGAAGGCTGGATAAACGTGGACTCCGTGCCCGGGGCGGGAACGACTTTCGAGATTGTGATCCCGCTGAAGAAGACCGCGGAGGACGGGGAGCAAGCGGCTCGCGACATTCTTTTTTAAGACAAAAGGAGCTGACTGACTATGGGAGACAAATGCAGAGTATTAGTGGTGGACGACGATGAGGATATTTGCTCGACGATGAAGGATATCCTCGAAATGGAAGGCTACGAGGCGTGCATCGCGAACGACGGCTACGTGGCGCTGGAAATGATCCGCAATGAGAGTTTCGACGTCGTGCTGATGGACATCAAGATGCCCGGTATAGACGGCGTGGAGACGTTCAAGCGGCTGAAGGAGTTCGCGTCGATCCCGGTCATAATGGTCTCCGCGTACGCGGTAGGGGATCTGATAAAGGAGGCGACGCGTGAGGGCGCATTTGCTGTGCTCCAGAAGCCGATCGATTTCCAGTTGTTGTTCAAGACTATAGAGTCGTCGCGCGGAGACGGGGCATTCGTTCTGTTTGTGGATGACGATAAGAACGCCTGCGAGATGATAAAGAACGTGCTTGTCAGGAATAACTATAACGTCGTGATAGCCTACGACGGCGCGACGGCGATTCAAAAAGTTAAAACGATGAATTTCGACGTGATAATACTCGATATGAAGATGCCGGTCCTCAACGGGCTGGAGACGTATCTCGGCATACGAGAGTTACGTCCCGAGGCGGTTGTCATCGTTATCTCCGGATACCCGCTGGAAATGAACAGCCTCGCCAATCAGGCGCTCGAAAGTGGCGCTTACCGCTATCTGCAGAAACCGTTCTCGATCGAATTGCTTCTTGATGCGCTCGGGAATATTTGCAAATAGCGATGAATAAAAACGCTGTAATAAACGTCATATTTTTAAACCGCTTAAGTTTTTGCGGGGTTGACCGATAATCATAATGGAGAAAATACGTCCGCTGGTTGGACTATTTGATCGGGAGGCGTCAAAATGGCATTCGACATAACACAAATAACAAATTCAACCGCACTCACTCTTTTGACTCAGGTTTTGAGCAATTCGAGCAGCTCGAGTTCGAGCAACTCCATAAGCAGCCTGCTGACGAGCGTGATAAGCGGCACGTCGAGCACGCAGACAACCAGCCTTTCCGCCGTCAGCCTGATCACCGCCGCCGGCGCACTCACATCCGGAAACCCCAACTCGGTTCTCAACACCGGAGACACCGATACGCTGAAAGAAGCGGTTCTGAATTTCGTGGACACATTCAACAGTGCAGTCGATTCGCTCGCCGGCAGCGAAAACGACATAACCAGTGTCTATGCGGACGGCCTGACCGGTCTCGCGGAGGCCAACTCCGACGCGCTCGCCAGCATAGGAATCACCATTGACGACGACGGCAAACTGGTAGTGGACGAAACCACGCTCGAAAACGCGATCGAAGAGGACTCGTCGGTGGTGGAGGACGTGTTCAGTTCGACATCGTTTACCGAGAGCGTAATCAATAAGGCGCGGAGTGCCATCTCTTCATCGCTCGGCCTTACCAGCGGCGCCAGCTTCCTGACGCTCTATAACAATTACGCAAACGCGGCATCGTCCACTTCCACAAGCGATCTG
>CAYPEK010000152.1:0-1492 GCA_964409645.1 uncultured bacterium
GCAAATGAGTTGCTTTTTTGGAAATTTAAAAAAAATTGTTGACAAGAATTTAAATTTAAAGGTATCATCGCAATATAAATAAGTACCAAAGAGCAGTTCATCGGCGCAAACATTTAAGAAGTAAGATTTGACATATAGCCATTGTAGTCTAAAAACTACTGCGGAGTGAGTCATGAGAGATGATCGTGGCGGTATTGCCGGTAGGTTTATGCCGGTATTTCTGGTTTTGTTTGCCATTTCGGCGATGGTGTTCGGCGGGTTGTTGTTCGCCGAGCGGGACCATTTGCCGGATGTGGACATAACGTCACCGGCGTCCGGAGCGGCGTTGTCCGGTGCGGCGCAGGTGGCCGTATCGTACTCGGTTGACAGCGGGCAACTGCACTCGCTGACGCTTTTTGCCGGCGCCGCCGAGGTGGAGAGCGTGAGTCCGGGCAGGCGGAGCGGGACGTATGCGTTCAGTCTCGACACGGCGGACTACCCGAACGGGTCTCTCGATCTGAGGGTGGAGGCGTGTGGCGCCGACAACCACAGCGGTCACTGTTCGTCCGACAGTGTTACGGTGACGGTGAGCAACGAGCCGTCCGATACGGAGAAGCCGGTGATCACGGTGGCGGATCCTGACGCGGGCGAGTTGCTTGGCGGCAAACCTGTGACGGTGGCGGCGGAGCTTGAGGACAATGAATCGGTGGATCCGGCGTCGGTTGTTGTCAAGCTGGACGGGACTGCTGTGACGTCGCAGTGTGCGGCTACGGCGGTGTCGGTGAGTTGTTCTCTGAGCCCGTCCGAGGGCGCGCATACGGTTACGTTTGACTGCAAGGACACATCGAATAATTCAGCAGTGCAGAGGAGTGTGAATTTTACCGTTGATACTGTTGTGCCTGTTGTGGCGGCGACGAGTCACACGAACGGGCAGACGGTGATTGCGGAGAGGATAAATCTTGCCGGGACGGTGAGCGACGCGACGAGCGGGGTGGCGTCGGTGGAGGTGAACGGCGCGGCGGCGGCGGTTAACGGTGGCGTGTGGGCGCTGAGCAATTACGCGCTGGATGAGGGAGCGAATGTGATAACGGTGACGGCGTCGGACCGCGCGGGTCACACGTCAACAGTGGTGCTGACGGTGACTTACGCGCCGGTGGCGTGTGAAGGCGATACGGACTGCAACGACAACGACGAATGGACGGCTGACACGTGTGTGAATCCTGGGACGGCGGGCGCGAGCTGCGAGCACAAGCGTGCGGAATGCATGTCGGACACGGACTGTAACGACAACAACGCGCTGACGCTTGACGTATGCGACAAAACGGACGCTGACGATGTGAAGTGCGAGCACACGGCGATAGCGTGCAATTACGCGAGTGACTGCAACGACGGCAACGACCGAACGCTGGATACGTGCGTAGCCGGCGGAACTGAAGCGGCGGCATGCGAGCACGCGAATGTCGAATGTTTTTCGAACGGCGACTGCGACGACAGCAACGCGCTGACGACGGAC
>CAYPEK010000152.1:1592-8346 GCA_964409645.1 uncultured bacterium
CGGCGTGCACGCACACGATGGTTGCGTGCAACAGCGCCGCGGACTGCGACGACGAGGATGCGACGACGACGGACGTGTGCGCAAACGCCGGGACGGCGGCTGCGGTGTGTCAGCATACCGCGTGCGCGGTGGCGTGCCATGAGGACGCTGACTGCGACGACGGGGACGATTCGACGGAAGACGTGTGCGTGGACAACGGCACGTGCAACTCGGAATGCGAGCACCACGGAACCCCACCAGTGGAACCACCCGTGGAACCGCCAGCGGAACCGCCGGCGGAGCTCACGCTGACGGTGGATTCACCATCTGCCGGTTTGCTGACGAATCAGGCGTCGATCGAAGTGGAAGGCGAAACGATAGCCGGGGCGTCCGTGACGGTGAATGGCGTGGCAGCGGCGGTAGGCGCGGACGGCGAATTTACGGCGGTTGTGACGCTCGTCGAAGGAGCGAATGAGATAACGGTGACGGCGACCCGGGGCGAGGACACGCTGACGAAGGGCGTAAGCGTGACGCTGGACACGAAGGCGCCTGTGGTTTTGGCGTCAACGCCCGCAGACGGAGCGAAGCTCGACGAAGCTCCGGGGAATATTTACGTGCGGATAGCGGACGCGGCGGGCGGCTCGGGGCTTGCGGCGGACAGCGTGAGGCTGTCTCTGGACGGCGACGAGCTTGCGGCGAGGTACGACGCCGGAACGGACGCGTACGTGATAACGGCGGGGACACTTGCGGCGGGCAGCCACATAGTGCTGGTGTCGGCGTCTGACGCGGCGGGGAACACGTTGGAGAAGGTGATAACGTTCGAGCTGTCGGGCGAGGGGCCGAAGATAACGATAACGAAGTATCCGGGGAAGGCGGCCGGTGAGGCTGCGGCCGAAACGATAGTCGCCGCGCCCGTGAGAACGACAACGGTGTCCGCTGAAACGACGACGTCGTCGCCGCTTTCGGTCACCGAGCCGGAGAGCGAGACAACGGCGCAGCCGGAAGCCGGACTCTGGCAGGAACTGATAGCAAAATCAAAAAATAATAAGCTGATGGCGCCCGAATGGCTGACGAGGGCGCACGTGAACGGTCCGGACGGAGGCCGCATTTCCGGACACGCCGGCGAATGGGCCGGAAAAATGGAAAACGGAATTCCCGCGCCGCCCTTGTCGATGGGTGAAATATATGTTGACGGAGATATCGAGGCGACGGTGGCCGAAGGTAGCGCGCCGATCAGGGCGGATAGCGTGAAGGTGGAGATCGACGGCGTCGAGGTTGAGGCGAGCTACGATCCCGAGACGAAAAAGATAAAATGCAAAGCGGAAAAGATAAAAAGAGGGGAACATACGGTGACGGTGTCGGCGACGGACACATCGGAGAACGAAGGCGTGGCGACGACGGCGTTCGGTGTGGACCCGATCATCACGAGCATAACACTTGAAAACCTGACGACCGGTGATTCGACCATATCGTATCAGGATCAGTTCAGAATTACGGTGAAATCGTCGGACTCCGCGAATTACGAAGGGATGTGGGCCGTCCTGTACAATGCCGGCTCGACGGCGGCGGAAGGACAGGGCCGGTGGATCGGATGGCAGTACTACCTGACCGCGACGCTGGCCGATCCGTATATGTACACCGCGGACGGCTATTTCTACATGTCGCTGGATCAGAACTATGAAGAAGCGACAACCGTCAGCGCGGCGATTCCGCTGGATGAAAGCCTGACAACATACAAATTCAGTCTCAGTACGCTGACTGTGACCGCGCCGGCGGCGCCCGTGCTCAACGGCGCCGTGTTCATCAACGAGAGCAACACTTCCTCGAAAACGATAGCAGTGGGTGATTCGTACAGCATATCGACGAGCGGGAGCAGGGGGATGCAGCTTGTCGGCATTCTAATGAATGTCGATCATATGGTTTCGCTGATGATGTCCGGCGAGGAATCGCCTAATGATTCGATGGGAGATTACGTTGAAATAGCGGAGGGTTCTGCGGGCACGTACTCGATGGCTGACCCGAAGCCGACACTAACAACGCTTGTCGATGACGGCGGCGAGACGGCGCGGGTGATAGTCGGGATGGCTGCGGTTCCGGCCATGCCGCCGTATGTGGCTTTGAGCAACGTGCTGTACGTCGGCGAGGCGCCCGCGATCACGTCGGTCGAGCTGGTTAACAACACGGTGCCCGGCGGTGAATTCAGGATAGGCGATTCATATACGATCCGAGCGTATGCGAGCGTGCCGGCCGCGCACAAGCCGTATCTCTACGGCTCGGTTTTCAACACGTCCGGGCTGTCCGAATGGACGATGCTCGGAACAATGCTGACGGGCGATTCGCCCATGAACGTGACGGATATGTTTGTAACGCTTACCGAAACGTCGGCGGGTAGCGGCGTCTATGAAGCGACGGGGACGTTCACGTCGTTCACGGACGCGCTCGGCGCCACGGCGGACACGCTGACGGCGGTGGTAACAACTTCCGGATACATCGAGCATGTTGATTCGGCGGCGGTCGGAACGACGGTTGCGCCGCTGGACATGAGCGATGTGAAGCTGTTCAACACGGCGTATCCGGAGTGGCTGACAATCGCGCCGGGCGAACAGTACTCGGTGACGGGAACCGGACCCGCCGGGCAGTCGGGCGTATGCGTGATCCACGGATACCCCGAAGTTGACGGCTGCGACGACAAGAAGATGTGGACGCTGCCGCTGACCGACAACGGAGACGGCACGTACGCATGCACCGCGACGTTCCCGTCAACGCCGATATACACGGACACCGAAAACACCTGCGAAGTGCTCGCAATCAGCGCGGAGATGACTTCCGACCCGGACACCGGGGGCGCGAGCGACGGCAGATTCCTCACGATCAGGGACAACATCCGTGACGTGCACATAAGCAACAATACCCGCACGGGAGCGACGGACATATCGAACGGCGAAGAGATGGAAATCCGGGTGTACAGCCTGTCGCCGCTCTCCGCCGGCCCGTCGGGGTATCTGATGAATCCGTATCTGCCGGATGAAGCGAATGTCCTGCTCGCCGAAATTCCTTCGAGCATCTTCCAGTCGTCGGGGCTCGTCGGCGGGGTTTACGAATACGTCGGTGTCTATGAAATCCCGGAAGGGATAGACCATACGGTTGTAAGTTCGTTCAGAGTGATAATGAACGAAACGGCGGCGCCTGCGCTGCCGGGCTTCGTGATGTCAACCGAAACGCTCGCCTACACATATCTCGCGCCTACGGAGGCGACGATCGCCGCAATCGACGGGATCGCCGTCGCGGACGGCATGGTGACGTCGAGCAACGCAACGCCCGTGGTGACGGGCGCCGCCGAGGCGGACACCTCCGTCACTCTCTATCAACTAATACCCGGCGGAACAACGGAAACGGTGACCCCGGTATCGACAGGCGTTACGCTGTCCGCCGAATACGATTCGGCGCAGGGCGGCTACACGATTTCGGGGCCGTCGCTCTCGTACAACGGCGTGTCGTACAGCTTAACCGGAAACAACGGGCTGATGGCGGACGTGTGCGGTTCGGGAAGCGGATCGACCCTCCCGGTGTCCGGTTTCAGTTGTCTCACCGCGACTAAAGACATCTACGCGTTCCTCGTCGATACGAGTATCGGCGGGATCACGGTCTATGCGGCGGACAACCCCAACGATACGGGCAAGACGCCGCGTGACATTGCCGAGGCTTTCCTCGACGGCGTTGTGGCCGCGGGGAATATCACATCGTATGAAATCGTCGCTTACACCCCCGCGCTGGCCGCTCCGGCGCAGGGATACGGATACAACTTCACGCCCGCGACAACCCTGTACGCGCAGGTGGACGCCTGCACGGCGTCGGGATGCGCGTACGGATACGCCCGCTCGCAGATCGCTTCGCCGGTCACCGCGCAGCAGGGCGACACTTACACCGCGGGGCCGACGAACGATCTGTCGCCGTACGGAGACAAAATACTGCAGGCGGTTTCGCGGGACGCCTCAACCGGCGGCGTGGTCTCGAAATCTTACGTCGTGACGTACCGCTTCAATTCGGGTTCGGACACCGAATCGCCCGCGATCACGTTTACATCCCACACGGAAGGGCAGATCATAGCCACCGCGCAGCCCGCGGTTAGAGCGACGCTGACCGACGCCGGCTCCGGTATCGACTGGAGCAGCGTCACGTGCACGGCGGCCGTAAGCTGCGCCGCCATGCATACGAGCGGCGACATAGCCGCCCTCGCGTTCGGAAGCGCGCTGCCGGAGGGAAACAACAGCATAACGGTCACGGGGAAGGACACGTCGGGCAACACCGGCTCGGCGTCGATCAACCTGTTCGTTGACACCGTCGCGCCGCTTGCATCCACGCTCAACCCGCAGGCGCGCCCGGATTCATACACGGATTCCGGAGAGAGCGACGACGACACCGAACTCTTCCTCACGTTCGACGCCGGTCAGGACGCCGCCGGCGGCAGCGGAATAGCGAACTATTACGCCGGCATCGTCGGCAACCCGGCGGACTGCGCGAACGTCACGGGCGTTGTGACGACGGTCGGGCAGTTCACGGCCACGGGCTTCGAGGGGACGAACTATTTCTGCGTCGTCGCCGAGGACAACGCCGGAAACAAAGCTTACGCTTACGACACGATCGTGGTGAGCCTTGCGGCATCGAGCCTCAATTCGTGGGATGTGACGGTAAGGAACACGGACTATCCGGAAGAAATGACGATCGCCTCCGGAGAGGGCTACGTCGTGACGTTCACGACCGATCCGGGACAGTCTTACACGTGCCGGATACTCGGAAACGCGCAGCAGGACGGAGTCGCCGACGTGACGGTGACGGAAATCGCCGCGACGGAGAACAACGGAACCTATACCTGCGCCGGAACGCTGCCCGCCACGCTTCCCGACTGCGCGCCGGGAGCGCCGTCGGTCGCTATCGAGGCGGAAGCCGTCAAATCGGGCGCCTCGTCGGGCGTCGTATCGGACGATTTTCTTGCCCTGAGGCAGCAGATTCAGGAAGTGCGCATCTTCAACACCGTAGCCGAATCATCGGATACGGTTTCCACCGGGCAGTCGGTCGCGGTTGATGTTTATACGATCGGAGAACTCACGAGCGACAAAACCGGATTCCTGATCGAAGGCGAGTATCCCAACGAGACAGGTCAGGGGCCCGCGTTTTCGCACGAAATCACCGCGGACAAATTCGAAACCCGCGGATATGACGGAAGTATCTATAAGTACCGTGCGGTGGTACAAATCACCGCGGACATGATCCCGTATCCCGACGCGGACACGATAAGGGCGAAGATAAAAGCTGTCGGGAGCGAAAACTACGTCCTCTCGACGGAGACCCTGAATTACATCGAAGTCGAGGCTGCGGCGGGAACGACGATAGCGTCCGTTGACGGTGTGTCCGTGGTGTCGGACGAAGTGACGTCGAACAACGCGATGCCCGTCGTCGCCGGGACGGCGGAAACGGGTTCCACGGTAAAGGTCTATCAACTCGTCGCCGGCGGTACAGCCGGCGAGCTGACACCCGTCGCCGGCGGAGACGCGCTGTCGATAGTTGACAACTCAGGCTCTTACACGATTTCGGGGCCCGCATTCTCGTTCGACGGCGTGGACTACAATTTCGGCGGAGACAACGGGATGCTGTACAACCCCTGCTCCGAGGAGGAATCGGTTTCGGGACTTCCGTACGAAGGGTTCACATGCGCAACCGGCACGGACGACATCTATGCGTTCCTGCTGACGGTTAAAGACCTTAACATGGGCGGAACCGTATTTGACGCCGCACATCTCACATTTTACGCTACGGTGGACCCGAACAATCCGAGCGTGACGGCGCACGATAGTTTTGTGACAATGATCGACGGCATGATGTCGATGGGAATGGGCAGCGCCTACACAATCGACGCCTACGCCCCCGCGTTCATCGCGTCGGGCGGAACTTACTCGCCAGCAACGACATTCACCGCTCAGGTGGATGCGTGCACGGCATCAGGCTGTGTCTCCGGCTACGGCCGCACACAGATCGCGCAGACAACCGCGCTGGAAGGCAACACATACACGACGCCGAACGCGAGCGACCTGTCGCCCGCCGGCGACAAACTCATTCAGGCGGTCTCTTACGACGCAGCCACGAGCGCCGCCAGCGGAAAGTCGGCCGTTGTAACTTATCATCTCCAAGGCGGCAGCGCGGTGGATACGACGATAGCGTCCATAGACGGAGTGGCAGTATCGGCGTACGAAGTCACATCCGGCGGCGCAACGCCCGCCATAGCCGGAACGGCGGCCGCGGATTCCACAGTGAAAGTCTATCAACTCATCGCCGGCGGCACAGCCGGTGAACTGACTCCCGTCGCCGGCGGAGACGCGCTGAGCATCACGGAGAACTCAGGTTCTTACACGATTTCGGGGCCCGCATTCTCATTCGACGGCGTGGACTACAACTCGATGGACGGCAATGCGCTGCTGTACAACCCCTGCTCGGAAGAGGAATCGATTTCCGGCCTGCCGTTTGCGGGCTTCACATGCGCAACCGGAAACGACGACATCTATGCGATGCTGGTAACCGTCAACGACATGAGTTTCGGCGGCGATAGCATGGGAACCGTTCATCTCACTTTTTATGCTACGGTAAATCCGAACGACCCAACCAAGACGGCGCGTGAAACCCTGACGGAATTCTTCGACGGCATGATGTCGATGGGAATGGGCAGTTCATACTCGATCGACGCCTACGCCCCCGTGTTTCTCGCATCCGGCGGAACTTACTC
>CAYPEK010000153.1:0-8249 GCA_964409645.1 uncultured bacterium
ATCGCCAGACCGCTGGGATCGTCCGACGCGGAGTTGATCTTCAACCCGGACGACAACCTTTCGAGAGACGTCTTCAGTCCCAGATTTGTTAATCTGAGGTTGTTAAGGCCTACCATTCCGGAAACATTCGTGTTGATGACAGACATCGTGGTTCCTCCTTGATTCAGCGGCCGTCGGGCGTCCTTGCCCTTCAAGAGATTTACTTGCGCCGCTTCCTTTGTGTTGTTTATCGGTCATACTGAGTTGCAACTTAAGTTATTTTCTAAAAAAAGGCGCAAATAATATTGAAAACAACAGTCGTTTTGTTAAACAAAATATCCATTTTTTAGAAAAAACGATTTAAATCAGCATGTTTTCAGCCGGGTCGAACCGACTTCATTAAATACAATTGTATTAATTGTCGCGCTCAATTAATTATGGAATAACAAATTGAGCCCGCCCTGAAATTTTAATTTTTTTTGAATGACGTCAGAAACGGTCCAAATATTTCAAATGAACTTTTCCGGCTGGCCGGTGGACTCGAGCACGTTCTGCCAAAGCGAGCCGTTCGGATCAATCGTATTGCGTTTCAACGTCGCCATTGCGATCGGCACGTGTGTGATTGTATTGTTCCATTGCCCGACGACCATGCCGGTCTTGCCCGCCATTGCCGCATGAGCCGCATTTTGCGCAAGCTGCATGCAATAGACGCTGTCCGACGGGTTTGCCGGAACGCTTCTGATGATATAGCTCGGATCAATATATTTTATATTGGCTTCCATCTTTATCGATTTAAAATAAGCGTCCATTTTTTCAACGAGAAATCGGCCGATGTCTCCAAGTTTAACATTGCCCGACGCGTCAGTGCCCTTTTTCTTCGCCTCTTCCGCCATCAGTTCCTGCCCGGCGCCTTCCGCGACAAGAATGAAAGCGTGTTTGCGCGTGTGCAGACGTTCTTCAATGAATTTAAACAGGCCGCCTCTCCCTTCGAGCTTGAATGGGACCTCCGGCACAAGCACTACGTTCACGTCGTTCATCGCGATCGCCGCCTTGGCGGTTATGAAACCCGACTGGCGGCCCATCAGCTTGACCACGACTATGCCGTTCGGTGCACCCGTCGCTTCTTCGTGCGCGCCGCGCGTCGCATCCGCCGCCGCGCCGAACGCCGTTTCGAACCCGAATGATTTCTCTATGAAACAAAGATCGTTGTCGATTGTTTTAGGCACGCCCACCACCGCAACTTTCAGCCGCCGCTTCTTCAGTTCCTTGTAAAGCGCGAGCGCACCCCGCTGCGTTCCATCACCGCCGATCGCAAACAGAATGCTCACGTTCATGCGTTCGAGCGTGTCCGTCATCTGAGTTGTATCCTGCGGCCCGCGCGAAGATGAGAGGATGCTGCCGCCTTCTTTCTGAATGTCCTCGACCGCATCCGGATTCAGGTCCATCGGCGTATGGCAGTAGCACGGCGCCAATCCCTGATATCCATATCTGAACCCGAGGATGTTACGCACGCCATAAACGTACCAGAGATTCATGACAATTCCACGAATCACGTCATTTATACCCGGGCAGAGGCCGCCGCAGGTAACGATCCCCGCGCGCGTCTTCGACGGATCGAAATATATCTTCTCGCGAGGGCCGGCAACTTCGATGCTTATCGGCTCGCCTTTTAACTTTCTCGCCTTCCTGAACGCATCGAGGCTGACGTCATACAGAATCCGTTCCGAATCATCCGTATATTTGCCGCATTTCACCGGCGACGGGATTGTGCATTTCCCGAGATTCTCTATTGCGAAATCAATCTTTTGAGGCATGTTGTTTCCCTCTGGTTCATCCGCGCAGTCTGGCCTGACCGCACCGGTTATAGATTCTGCGTATTATAGCACACATCCGCAGAACGGCATACATTTGCGCGGCGCGTTTGCGTGTGTTAAATTAGTTCGGCGGGGTGAATTCGAATGAAACGATCCGAAATTAATAAGGTAATAAAAGAAGCAATCGCTTTTCTCGACGAGATGAAGTTCAGGCTGCCGCACTTCGCGGAATGGACACCTGAACAATGGGCGGCTGCGGGCCCGGAAGCGGACGAAATACGCAACAACCAACTCGGCTGGGACATAACGGAGTTCGGCGGCGGCGATTTCGGGAAACTCGGCCTGACCATCTTCACTTTGCGCAACGGCAACCACTCCAATCCTGCCGACGGCAAGCCGTACGCAGAGAAAATTCTTATCGTTGAAGAGGAACAGATCACGCCGATGCACTTTCACAAATCCAAGATGGAAGACATCATCAACCGCGGCGGCGGAATTCTCGTAATGCAGGTTTACAACTCGACACCCGAAGGCGACCTCGCGGGCACCCCCGTCACTCTGCGTCTCGACGGTTGCCGCCGAACCGTGCCCGCCGGGTCGCTTATCAGGCTTGCGCCCGGAGAAAGCATAACCGTCACCCAACTGTTGTATCACAAATTCTGGGCCGAAAAAGGCAGCGGCAAAGTGCTCGCGGGTGAGGTGTCGTCCGTCAACGACGACATGACGGACAACTTTTTCCATGAACCGGTCGGCCGCTTCCCGGAGATCGAAGAGGACGAACCGCCATTCCGCCTGCTCCTTACAGAGTATCCGAAATAAAACCGAACACGCTTCACCACTTTTTTGGAACTTATTATCTCCTGCTTTGTCTCAATGTGTCTGTGAATGAAATCTAATTGGGATTGCATCTAAATGAAAACCAAGCTGAAGAACACGATTCTGATCATCATAGGGTTGATTTGCTTCTACCTCGTTTTTGGTCCTCTGATGCCCGCTATGCCTTTCAAACCCGGCCTACAGGAAATGAAAACCGACCGGGCATTTGTTTATGCCCGCAACGTAGAATCGCTCGACCCCTCTTACAACGATATCGATAGCTATATGGCAATGGCGGAGAAATTTCACGGAATGAAATTCAAGCGACCGGTGCGTTTTTATGTCATGAGCAGCAAACTCGCGTCGCGCTGGTACACTCCGTGTCTCAATCCGAACATAAAAGGACTTGCCTTTTTCACCGGAGATATTATTTACATTGCTTCGATAGACAGAGCATATCCGATGAAGTCATATTTGATGCACGAGTTGTCCCATGCGCTTCTTTATCAGAATGCCTCTTTTGCAAGCAAGTTGAGAATGCACAGGCTGCCGTGGGTCATGGAAGGCGCCGCGGTCGCTTTCGGCGGGCCCGATTATATGGGCAATAAGGAGTTCACTGAGCGTTTCGCAAAATTCAAGGTCAAAACATCCGGCGACGAGGGTCTGCCCTTCGACAATCCAAAACAGTTTTCATCAGGTTTGCTATATCCTGTTTACGGCGATTTCACAAAATATTTGATAGAAAAATACGGTGAAAAAAAATATCAGAAATTCCTCGAACGATTCATTGAGGACCCCGATCAACCTCATGTCATTGCCAAAGAAATATTCGGCTCGGACCTGCACAACCTTGCAGGACAGTTCATTAAAAATATTAACTACCGGCAATAGTTCATTAGTGACCGCAAGATACTTTTCTTCATCCGCCGTAAATGTGGTCGAGGTCGTACGATATAAGCGGCTCGCCGGGCGCAACGAATTTCTCGCCCGTCACTTCACCTATAAATATCGTGTGGTCGCCGGAGTCTATAATCTGCACAAGCGTGCATTCAACATAGCCGAGTGAGTCCTTCAGAGCGGGCGCGCCGTTCGCCGCCGCGACCACCGGAACGCCGTTTATCGCGTTCTCTGTCACGATCTTCTCTCCCTTAAACTTCGGGACGATCTCTTTCTGGTCTTTTCGCAGAACATTGACCGTGAATTTACCGCCATCGTGTATGAGATCGTGCGTGTATCTTGTCTTCTTCACCGCAGCCATCACCATCGGCGGATCGAACGACACCTGTGTCACCCACGACGCGATCATTCCGTTGCGCACGCCGTCCGTCGCCACTCCCAAAACATATATTCCAGTTGTGAAATTCCTCAAAACGTCCATTTGCACCACCGCCTTAATTCATTTATAACAATTTCTATACCTGTTTTGTTCTAAATTTCATCAAGTTGAGATTTTGTTATGGTAGCGTGCAGAATTCTTGGATTGAAACCAAGCGCGGTCCAGAATGCCACCGCCTCCTTGTTTTTTAGCACGTAGCCGACATTGATGTGTTCGATTCGCCAGATCGCGAAAAAATCCGCGGCAAGCTTCACAAGCCGTTTCCCGATCCCGTTCCCACGTGCAGGCTTTGCAACGTAAACGATGTGAATGTGCCCGTAAGCGGGCGGATCGTAGCCCGTATTACGTATTATATCCGCCTGCAGCATACCCACCGGGATATGCGATTCGTCCGTTTCCGCTATCGCCACGAAAGATGTTTCATTTGCAAAACGGCTTCTCAATTCCTTTCGCAGCGATACCAACGCGTCGGCCGAAAATTTCCAGACGCTCGGATCGCTCTCTTCGAGATGCTTTTGAAGTGCAAAACGCATAGTCACGAGCGAATCGATGTCCCTTTCAGTCGCTTTTCTGATTCTTATCTGTTCCATACTCACCACAATATGTATTCAGCGAGAGGCGAATCTTTCCACATCGACGGCAGCCCCGACGCGAACTCCGCGGCTCCGGCAGCCTCCGGGCCGTTCGTCATCAGCCACGCGAAATCCTTCGCCCCTTTCGGCGCGGCGATTTCAAGAGCAAGATCGCTGTCGCCTTCCGGCAACTCTATCGTGAACAGAACCCAGCCGTCGCCGAGTTCCCAGCCCGCCAGTTGATCGTTGCTGTTTCCGGACAAGTTCTCCATCCGTTGCGCTTCAACCGGCGTGCCGTTCAGTTTCGCCTCGATCTTTATCGACTTCTGGTCTTTCGCGGACGGAATTCTCACAAGCGCGACGAAAGATGTTTTGTATGATGGTTTTGAAGCTATTTTATATTCCGCTGCGACTCTCCCGTTTTTGTTGGAATAATTCACTTTCTCATAGATAGGCTTTCCAACTCCGGGATCAGGCGCGGCGGAACCGGCAGACGGAAGTTTCCCTGCCTTCGCTGTTTGAAGGACAACAACGCTCTGCCTCGGTATTTCCAGAGATACGGTGTCGCCGTATTTGAAGCTCTGCCCCAAAACCTTCTCGAATGGGAACGCTATTCTTACTTCGTATTTCGCGCCGTTGCTTATAAATCCGGCTTTCTCGTCGAGTTTGAATTTGAACGGCTTTGCAACGATCCCCGGATTCCGGATGCCGATCAGCCCATCGTTGTCGCGGTCGAAATGAGCAAAACCGTAAACCTCGGCCCTGAACGGCTCGCCGCCTATGAATTTCGTGTTGGCAAGCAGAATGTCGTCGTTCGCGCGCGCCCATTTTGTTATCGCGCCCCAGAGTTGCCGTTGCTCTTCCGTCATGTTGAATACGTTCATATAAAATTCGATCAGCATCGTGCCGCGCAGATATTCCATCAGGAAAGTGTTGGCGTACGAACGCAGAGAACCCTGATCGCTTTTAATCGGATCGTGTACCCAGTTGAATGTGATCGGGCTGTGATTCATGAGCGAACTCAGAGGGAATTGCGGGTGCGGGCTGACGAGATTGCGCACAATCACCTCGTCACGCCACGTCGTCATGATGTTGTTCCGGTCGAACTGCGGCGTGCCGGTCAGAGTCGTGTTAAAATCGTTCTCGCCCGAGAAAACGGCATCGTAGTACATCAGCCACCACGGGCTGTACCAGCCGGTGTTGTACAGGAAAACTTCCGGGTCGGCATCATGAAGCGCGGAGAGCATTCGTATCTGGTTGTCCGTGATCGCCTCTCGACCGAAGTTCTCTCCCGCTATATGTCCACGGTGATCCGCATGTCCGCATACGTACGCACCCCAGTCGAACTTGAACGCGACAAGGTGGTGCTTCTTCTGCAAGTCCAGTAGGTTCTTAATCTGAAGGTCGGTTGCCCGAGGATCGGCGAAACAGTACGCTTTATCATCGATCATGTCGAAATTCTTCTTCAGCCATTCCTTATCTATCGAGTTGCGCCGTCCGTGAGTAATTACATGGACGCCGATAGGCGCTTCGAGATACTTTTGCGAATACTCCGCGACTTTGCCGACGCGGCCCGGCGCGCGCCGGTCCTCCTCCATCAGGCTTTGCGGATCGGTCCATCCGCCGTCGATGAGAGTGCTTTCCAGTTTCACGCCGACATCGTTGAATGTTTTTCTTCCCGCGATTATCTTCTTTTTTACATAAGCGTCCGAGAACGCATACGCCGCGCCGCCGAGCCCGTCGTACTTGTTGAAATACGCGTTCCAGAGTACGAAACGACGCGGCGGATGGATGCGGATCCGCGAAATATATTCCGCGAACGCGTCCTCCACTCGGCTGTTCACTTTGTCCGATGCAACGCCGATAACCGCCGTTTTCGATGTTACCTGCCCCTTGCGACCCGGATAATGCCGCAGCATAATCTTTGTCCCGTCCGCCTCGTTATGCCCCGCCGGATATTCCAGCCCGGCGAAAAGCTGACGCGAAACAAACAGCGGACGCCCGCCCGGCCAGTCCCACGGCGGCCGGCTTTCGTGCTTAGTGTCGAAACGCTCTATTTTTGCGCCCGCAATGCTGAACCGTTCGACGTCAAGAACGTCAACCCGCTTCCCGCCCGCATCGACGGTAATTTGTTTCCGCGTCCAGAACTCATCCGGCGCGAGCGTGTATTTCACTGTTACAGTCACACCGGATTTTTTGTTCGTAAGAACGTATTCGCATCCGGTATCAATTTTCTTGAAGCTGTCTATCTTGAAGTCCTTCGCGGTGAGCGGTTTCGAAGCGCCGCCAAGAAGTATCGCGAATTCGTCCGACTTTAACGCGAACTTCTTTCCGGTGAGCTTGTTTGTAATCGACACCGTATGCAGAGTTCCGCTCGTGCTTATTTCGCGCGACATGAACTTGTTTTCAAGCGTGTAGCTTTTGACCGACTTCGCAGCGGCCGCAGCGCACGCCACCGGCACAAGAAAAAGGATTGTAAGAATGAAAGACATTGTTTTCATATTATCTCCCTAAAAAGCATTCATCAGATTTCATCTTATTATTTTGAAATAAAGTCGTCGATCACCTGTGAAAGAAACTCCGCTCGTTCAATCGGAATGTGGTGGCTGCACCCGGAAACCGTCTCGAATCGAGCGCCGGGAATACACTCCGCAAGCTCTTTCGACTGCTCGTAAGGAACCGTGTTGTCGTCGGTGGATGCCACAACGAGCACGGGCATCTTCAAATCTTTAAGCGCGGCGCGCAAGTCCATATTTCTTATCGAAATCAGGCTTTTTGATGCCGCCGCCGGAATCGGATTCATATTCATGTTAACGGCGTCCGGAAAAAGGTCCGGCTGTTTCTTCTTTTTGCGGTCCTTGATGGACATTGCCAGTCCAAACAGGTTGCCGAAAAGCCATGCCGCTATCTTCATTTTCTTTTTTAATCTATCAGTCGGCGCGGGACATGCCGACGTGGCTACTAATATCAATTTCTCCACCATATCAGGATACTTGAGCGCGAAGTGCTGCTCAATCATCCCGCCCATCGAATGCCCGGCGATCACGCAACGGTCGATGTTGAGCGCTTCCATGAATCCGAGCTGATCCTCCACATACGCATCGAAAGTGAAATCGAGGTCCGGTAGTTTTTCGCTGAAGCCGTGCCCGCGCAGTTCATACGCGATCGTGCGGTATTTCTTCGCGAGTAGTTTCCGTGTCGGCGCCCAGCGTGTGTGGTTGCCCGTCCAGCCGTGAAGAAACAGGATGGTTTTGTCGCCCTCGCCTTCGATCAGATAGCTGACCTCGATCCCCGTCCTCGGATTAATCAGTTTCTCCATATCCCTCTCCGCGCATCATATTCTATTGAAAAAATCCAGAATGAACTGTTTTACATTCGCCGCAGGCCTGTATATCCCGTAGTGGCCCTCGCAGAGCACATCCGGCGCCGTTTCGATCAGTTTCCTCATCGACTCACGCCACTGCCTCTTGTCCGATCCGAACTGCGGCATAAACGGACCGTGGATATCCTGCCCGAAAAGTATTTTCTTTCCGGCACGCTCCAGAATCAGCGAAATCGAGCCGGGCGTATGACCGGGCGTGTGCATCCAACTCAGCCCGCCGCCATCCGGCCCTATCGCCCCTCCGTCTCCGTTCAGCAACACATCGAGTCTCATCGGCGCGAGTGACGTTCCGTACCACGCCGCCGCCGTCGCCTCCGGGTCTCCGGTTTCAAGAGCAGGCGCATCCGCCT
>CAYPEK010000154.1:0-8230 GCA_964409645.1 uncultured bacterium
AAATCGATTTTTTTAATCTGATTTTCAAAAACTATTTTTTTCAGAGGTCTCAAATATATTAAATTTATCGTTATTGCATTTATTGCAATTTGGATCGTGAAAAAGATAGTTACAGGTGACGTATCGATTAAAGATAATTTTCAAGCGTTGTTATTTATAGGTCTGTTTCTGATTCCTTTTTTTGTCGTATTCATAATCGGAATAATTGTCGGTTTTATAAACAACGAAAAGCTTATCAAATTTTCTTATTTGATTTGGTTGGCTTTTATTTGTGTTAAGACTTTGGTGAGTTGTGTTGGTTATTTGCATAAACATGGAATAGCGGCACTCGATTTAAGAACAATATTCATTGCTCTAATCGGGTTTATTGTTGTTGTTGTGATGCAATTGTTATTTCTTAACTTAGGAATATCGTTGGCGGGATTCATCAGAAGAATGGTTTTGAAGAAAAAGATAATTGCAAAAACTCAGAATTGAATTAAATTTTATATACCCCATTAGATAGAATCTATCATTGTGTATAAACTTCCATGAGTCGCTCTAAAATATTAGAATTATTTGTCGCACCGGCAGATCGGGAGCCGGCAGAAATGGAGATTCGATGAATAAAACAATGAACAAAATGTTGATAGTGTCGGCGGCGGTTCTGGCGTTGGTCGTATCGGCGCGCGCGACGGCGCAGCAGACGAGCTTTCAGGAGTGGTCGCCGTGGAAAGAAGGCTTGCAGTTGCCTCTCGACATTGCGATGGTGTATGGCGACGATCCGTCGAAGATTGCGACGTGGAGTGCGCATGGATACATTCCATGGGCGATGTTCGGCGCGAGCTGGCTCGGCAAGAACGAAAAGATCGTGCTCGATCATCCCGAGATTGTGCAGCGGGTGAAGGACGGCTCGGCGTTTGAAATGATTAAAGGCCGCGCGTGGGTGGTGCCGATCGCGCCGTGGATCGAATATGAAAAGGAGCGCGTCAAGGCCGTCATAGGCGGCGGTGCTAAAGGAATTCTTCCGGAAGAGCCTGAGTTCTTCGCGGTGTCCGGCTACAGCGACGGGTTCAAGGCGGCGTGGCGGGAGTTTTACGGTGAACCGTGGCGCGCGCCGCACGAATCCGTTGCTAATCAGTGGCGTTCGAATCAGCTCAAGGCGCATCTGTTCAGCGAGTTTTACAGACAGCTTTTTTCGTATGCAAAATCACTCGACCAGTCGGTGAAATGCCTCGTGCCGACGCACAGCAATCTCAATTACACCGATTGGAGTATTGTCGCGCCGCACTATGATTTCGCGTCGGTTTCCGATACTGACGGTTTCATTGCGCAGGCGTGGACAGGCACCGCGAAACATCCGCATTACGTCGGCGGCGAGCCGTACCGGAGTTCGTTTAATTTCTCGATGTTGGAGTACAGCTCATTCGCGGAACTGATTGCCGGTACGGGAAAAGAAGCGTGGTTTCTGACCGACCCGGTGGAGGACGCCGAAGGCGCGCCGTGGGACGACCTGCGCGGATGGTACGAGGACACGCTCATCGCGTCGATGCTCTTCCCGAACATTAACACATTTGAAAATGTGCCGTGGCCGAACCGTGTGTTTTTATCCGATAAGCAATACGGAAACAGCCCGATCCCGCAAAATTACGCGACCGAACTACTGACGGTGTGGATGGCGGAGGGAATGCTGCCTGCGGAAGGCCGCTTCATCGAGCCGGTGACAACTGGAGTCGGGTTTCTGACTTCTGACTCGTCGATGTGGCAGCGTGGGCTCGGGCCGGATAGGTTTCAGGGTTTTGCCGCGCCGATGCTTGCAGCAGTGCGGAGCGGAGTTTATCCGCGTGTGCTTCATGCGGAGAAATTTACCGGGAAGAATTTTCCGTCGTCGGACATAAAAGTCATTGTGGCGAGTTTTGACGCATGGAAACCGCGAAGCGAGGAAACCGTTGCGGGCATTGCGGAATGGGTTAAGAACGGCGGCGTTTTGCTCTATATCGGTGGTTCGGACCAGTACGACGACATGGATTTCGCTTGGTGGAGGCAAAAGGGATTCGATACACCGGCGGATGCGCTTCTTAAAGCACTGGGCATCGATTACGAAAGAAAAAAGATATTTGAATCGAAGTCCAAAAGTAATGAACCGATGTTTTATGCGACGGCGCAAGTGAGAAAAATCGCGCCGGCGGACGGTGGGCCTGAATCAATTAAATCGCTCGGTGAAGGCTCTGCTCCGCTGCCGCTCACGATTTACGACGTGCCCGGCTCGAAGGTTCTGTTGACGACAGGTGATAAACCGCTCGTGTGGGAAGTGAAATGCGGGAAGGGTGTGGTGGTTTACGCGGGTTTTCCGGGGGAATTCGTATCGTTGCGCAAACAGGGCGTGGATATGTTCATGGCGTTGCTGAAGCACGCGGCGGGGGATTTTGCCGGAGTGGCTGTTGAGCAACCGGGCGCGTTCGCGCTTGATCGCGGGCCGTTCATCGTTGCGAGGGGCGTCAGGGGTGACACGACGCTCAAAGGGCCGTTCATCAACCTTCTTCGGCCGGACGAGCCGATAACGGCGGAGTACAAACTCGCGGAGGGATCGAACGCGTTCCTGATGAACATCCCGCGGGCGGTTTCGGCCACAATGAAAACGCTACCGATTCATATATTGATATCGTCAGGCAGGATTGCGGACATTGCTTTCAAGGACGGAGTATTGACTTTTAAAATGGTCGGTCCGGCGGGCAGGACGGGCTACGTGTGGGCGAAGAACATGTCGGACGGAGCCAAGTCGCTCGCGGCTGCTCCTGAGTTCGCACCGGTGACGGATGCGCAAACCGGAGTGATGAGGATAACAGTTCCGCTGTCTCCGGAGGGAACTAAAGCGGAAATACTTATGAAATAAGAAGTGAGTTAAAGGCTATTCTTCATCGTTATGGCTGGACATTCTCTGTCGGTTCAGATCAATGCTTTTAAGGATGCTTTTGAATTTGGATGTATTTTTGATATCTTCAAAATATTTGCTTGTAAGAATTTTATTTTTATCGGCGAAACCGGTGGCGGCTGCGGAAACAAGAGCACCAAGTGCTTTTTCGTTTTGACCAGTGGCGGCAAGGGCGCATGCCTCCAGAAAGTATGCGTAAGGATTTTTTTCGGATAACAATGACAGTTCAAGATCGTCCAGTGATTTTTGAAAGTCGCCGTTTTTGAGGAGGGTTTCCCCACGGAGCATCAGTACTACGGAATCGTCCGGCAGGTATGATAAGGCCTTGTCGAGTTCTTCCACCGCGCTTTTGTAGTCGCCGGATGAAGACAGAGCTGAAGCGGCGTAACATAAGTATCGCGCTTTCTGCTCATTATCGGTTTCAAGTTGCGCAGCTTTCTCATAATCGTTGTACGCCTGAATCCATCTCCTGTTCGTCAAGTAAACGCCCGCGCGAAGGAAATACGGGAATGGGTCTTTGTTGTCTGCTTTGATTAAAGCGTCGAAAGCCGTCGCCGCATTTTTATAGTTGCCGTTTTTCAGATAAACGGAGGAGAGTATGGAGTAGGCTTCATAGTCGTCGGGCCGGAGTTTTATTAGCTTGAGAGCATCTTTTTTCGCTTCGGAGAATCTGTTCATGCTCATGTAAGCGATAATCCGCTGCCTGTAAGAGTTTGAATGGCCTGGGTTCTTGGTGATTGCTTTTGACAGGTATGATTCCGCTTTCTTGTAGTTTCCCCTTATATTATTGATTTTTCCCACCCAATATAACAAGTCCGGATCAGAGGGAGCGATTTTGATTGCGCTGTTGAAGCTTGACAGTGATCGAGCGATATCATCTTTAAAATAGTAACATTTACCTCTAATAAAATACGGATAATAGTCGTTTCTATAGAAGGAAATGCTTTTGTTGAAATCGGCTATTGCCTTGTCATATTCGTCCAACTCATAAAAAGAAGCGCCACGCCAGTCGTAGCTGTTGGAGTAATCGTTTTTCAATTCGATTGTTTTACTGAAATCCTCTATTGCTTTCTTGTAATTTGATAGTTCGTAATAAGATTTGCCTCTCTCGTAATACACCCAGATATAATCTGGATTCAACTTAATTTCGCGGGTGTATTCATCTACGGCTTTGGTATATTCCTCTTTTTCATAATATGTCCTGCCGAGCCAGTAATGTGAATATTCTTCGCCGGGTTCGATTTCAAGCGATTTAATCAACTCTTCTATTGCGGCGTCATATCTGCCGAGATGAAACAGAGCTGATCCGAGCCAGTTGAGGTTGTCGGCATCTTTCGGTTCTAGTTCTTTTGTTTTTTTAAAATCGGAAGCGGCATTCTCATATCTGGACAGTTTATCGAATGCTCGACCACGCCAGTGATATGCCCAAGCATATCCGGGTGTGTGTTCGATCTGCTGTGCGTATTCATGTATCGCTTTTTCATATTCTTTTCTGCCGTAATATATTCTACCCAACCAGAAATGGCAGCGTTCCGGTTCGTATTTTTTGCATAATTCACTGTTTATTTCTTTTTCCGCTTCATCGAGTCTGTCCAGATATAAGAGAACCCTGCCTTTCCACATACGAAGATTCGGGTCGTGGGTGTCGAATTGCGTCGCTTTGGTGAAGTCTTTCAGTGCGAATTTGTAATCATTTAAATAATAATATGCTTTTCCGCGACCTGTATAGTATAATGCTGACTCTTGTAAGGAAATCGATTTGTCGAAGTCCTCTATGGCGAGCTTGTATTCGTTCTTATCCATGTGCTTATAGCCCATGTCGTAGTAATCCCATGCCTGCCGGTCGTTAGGGTTGTATGGGTGTGACGAGTACTCATGGTTCAGCGGCTCCGGGCCGTGTATTACTATCCTGTAGTTTTCTATGGTAATGTGTGAGCCGGTCAAGTAATCGATGGCGGCTTCATCCGACAGAAAAGATATGACGGTTGCAAGGATCAGCAGAAAAAACAGTATGGCTAATCTTGTTTTCTTTGGCCTGTGTTTTGTTTTTTTTGTGCGATTTTCAGGGTCTATGCCGTTTGGAAAAGATTGAAAGGGAGGTTCCGGCTGACATGTTTTGATTTCGGGCTGTTCCGTTGTCGGTTTATATTCGACAGCCAAAACATGCCCGCAGACCGGACAAGAGTTATAATCATCATTAATTTCAGTTCCGCATCTTGAGCAATTCACAAAGCCATAATACTATAACGGAACGAAAGTTGACAAGCGTCGGTTTAAGCGTGACGGCTTATTGTTTAACGGCCCGATGAATGATATTCTATTGAATTAAATTGAGGGGGAGAGGGGCGACGGATGAGAAAAACAGTAACCACAATACCACAGATGATTCTTTTAAACATTATTAATATCGGCATTGTTGCCTTCTGGTCGGTGGACGGAGCGTTCATGACGAACTACCTGACTAAAAAGAATTACAGCCCGTTCATGATCTCGGACGGCGCGGCGGGGACTATCCTTTCGATAGGTCAGGTTATAATCTGCATCGGGTTCCTCTTCGGGCTGTTGAGCGACGGCACGCGGACCCGCATGGGCAAACGCATACCGTTCATGTTGAGCGGGATTCTTGTCGTTGCGGCAGGCTATGCGCTGATTCCGCATGTCAACAATCTGACTTTTCTTATTGCCATACAAATATTGGTATATTTCGGGCTCGTCTGGTGCGCGATACCGTATTACTCGCTGGTTCCGGACACAACGCCGGACGACAAACTCGGCACGTGCAACGCGTTCTTTTCGGTATTCGGCGCGGTCGGCACGATACTCGGCTATCTCGTCATCGGCGGCATCTGTTCGGATAAGGTGAAGTACCCGGAGATGTACCGCTATCTGCCGTTTTACGCGACGTCCGCTCTTGTGCTCGTGACAATGGCGATTACATTAATCTCAACCCGCGAGGACACCGACTACTCGAAACAACCGCCGACGGAACCGATAGGGAATCGGTTGAAATCCGTGGTCACCGACTTGCCGAAATATAAAGACCTTGTTCTCTTCATGGGGCTGAACTTTTTCATGTGGGTCGGTCTGCAGGGCTTCGTAAAATTCTTCACGAGGTTCATGGACGCCGACGTGCACGTCGAAGCGTCAAAGGCGTCGTTCCTGCTTGGGGCGATACCGATTGTGGCGATAATATTTGCGGTGCCGATCGGCATACTTGCGGATAAGATCAGCCGCAAAGGGATGTTCATAGCGGGCCTTGTCGGCGCGATAGTTCTTATGACAGCTGGTTTCTTTTTCATCCACGATATGATAAGCGCCGGGATAATAATAGCGCTTGCCGCGATTGCGATTATCGACGTAATGCTGCTGATCAGCACGATTGCTCCGACGCTCATGCCGAAGGATCAGATCGGGCTTTACATGGGAGTGCTGAGCGCGGCGACGGGGCTCGGAGGCGCGGTGGGAGTTGCCTTATCCGGATGGTTGTGCACCTATCTCGAAAAGGGAATGCACGCGCGTGTTATCTTCGTCATCGGCCCGATTTGCCTTGTCATCAGCCTTTTCTTCCTGCTGAAGATGAAAATCAAAAACGCATGGGAACTGAAAGCGGAGCAGGAAAAGGCCGCCTGATATCGATATTCAAATCAGACATATATCAGTAGGGGCACGTGCAACGTGCCCCTACAATTGCATATGTCTTATGTCGTGCTGAACTATAGATACTCGAATTCTAATGTCGGATTCGGATCAAGATGAGGCTCTGTTGATTCGATAGTTTTTTTGCATCGGTTTGGATAATAGTGTAGTATTTCCGGAAGTGGTTTGAACTCAAAAAGGCCGGCGGTTGATTCAAGGTGAGCGAAAGAACAACAGATCGAATATTGCCGGTCGAACAAGTATCCGTAAAAACGGCAAAATAATAATAGCGGAGCAGCAAAATGATTTCGAAAGTCCTTAACTTTTTCAAAACCGGACCGGACGCGCCGAGACTTGATCTTCCCGCCGGTGAACTGAAAAAGAGGTTCGACACCAGACGATGGCTGGTGTTTATAGGAATCACTCTCGGATACGGATTTTTTTATGTCACGCGGCTGAGTATGTCGGTCGTTAAGAAGCCGATGATCGATGCCGGGATACTAAATGCGGAACAATTGGGGAAGGTCGGAGCGATTCTGCTGACGGTGTACGCGTTCGGGAAGTTTTTTAATGGCGTGCTTGCGGACCGATGCAATATAAAGAGGTTTATGTCGGCGGGGTTGATCGCTTCCGCGCTGATAAATCTCGCTATGGGATTCAGCACGCTGTTCTGGGTGTTTTTCGTGCTGTGGGGTGTGAATGGCTGGTTTCAGGCGATGGGGGCGGCGCCGAGCGTGGTGAGCCTCTCGCAGTGGTTCGCAAAGCGTGAGCGCGGCACGTATTATGGAATCTGGTACGTATCGCACAGCATCGGCGAGGGAGTTACTTTTATCTGCACTTCGGTGGTGGTGAGTGCGCTGGGGTGGCGGTATGGATTCGGCGCATCGGGCGTACTCGGGATTACGATGGGAATCATATTGTTGTTCATACTGGCAGACCGGCCGCAGACGTTCGGATTGCCGAGCGTCGCGGAGTATAAGAACGAGCCGCTTCCGGATGCGGCACAGGAGAATATTCCGCTGATCAAGCAGCAGCTTATGGCGATGAAATATCCGGCGGTATGGATACTGGGGCTTGCCAGCGCGCTCACTTACGTCGCGCGGTACGGTGTTAACAGTTGGGGCATTTTGTATCTTCAGGAAGTGAAGCATTACAGCCTAGTGGAGGCAGGTTCGATTCTCGGGATGTCGCCACTGATCGGAATTGCGGGCGGTGCGCTTTCCGGCTTCATTTCTGACAAATTTTTCGGCTCTAACCGACATAAAACAACGTTGTTGTACGGAATTTTGCAGGTGTCGTCGCTGGGCGTCTTCTTTTTTGCGCCTCCCGGACACAAATGGCTCGATGTGGCGAGCATTGCAGTGTTCGGGTTCGCGGTTGCGGGAACGGTGGCGTTCCTCGGCGGCCTCACCGCGATTGACCTTACGCCCCGGAGAGTGACTGGCGCAGTGATGGGATTCATCGGTTTTTTCAGCTATTTCGGAGCTTCCGCACAGGATTGGATTAGCGGCTATCTTCTTGAAAAGAATAAAACCATCGTGGACGGTGTCTGCGTCTATGATTTCAGCACTGTTATTTATTTCTGGTTTGGTGCGGCGGTACTTTCGCTGCTTCTCGCGATGACGGTATGGAAGGTTAAGCCGAGGCTTGATTGAACGGTTGCCGATAGGCTATTCAGCCGCG
>CAYPEK010000155.1:0-2593 GCA_964409645.1 uncultured bacterium
GCGATCTCCGCGTGGAATTTTCCGATTTTGCTTTCGGCGAGGAAGATAGCGCCCGCGCTCGCTGCGGGCTGCACGGCGATAGCGCGGCCGGCGAGTCAGGCATCTTTGACGCTCCTCGAAGTTTTCAAGCTTATCGACTCTGTAGGATTTCCGGCGGGTGTTGTTAATCTGGTGATCGGCAACCCCGGCGAGTGCACGGATGTGTTCGTTGAAGATCCGAGAATAAAGAAGATAAGTTTCACCGGTTCGCTCGATGTGGGGCGCGATCTTTACACGGCATGCGCGGCAAGGATGAAAAAGATATCTCTCGAACTGGGAGGTCATTCGCCGTTCATCATTATGCCCGACATGGACCCCGTGGAGGCTGCGGAGCGGGCGGTGTTCGCAAAGTTCCGGAACATGGGGCAGGTGTGCATTTCCGCGAGCCGGTTTTTTGTTCCGAACTCGATGAAGAAAGAGTTTGAAACCAAGGCGGCGGAACTTGCTACGAAGTTGCGCATAGGCAATGGCCTCGACGCGGACACCGATGTGGGGCCGCTGTTCCTTCCGAAGCGTATTGCCGAAACGCAACGTTTTGTTGATGACATAAAAGCGAAGGGTGGCCGTATTTTGTGCGGCGGCTGCAAGCCGGAGGGCGAGAAGTATGCAAAGGGCAACTTCTACATGCCGACGGTTGCGACGGACATGACCCGCGACATGCTGATTATGAATGAGGAGCCGTTCTGCCCGATACTGCCGATCGCCGGTTACGATACGATAGAGGAAGCGCTCGAAATGGCGAACGACACTCAATACGGACTTGCGGCGTACGTGCACACACGGCGGCTGGACTGGGCGATAATGGCTGCCGAAAAGCTCGAAGCGGGCATTATCGGCGTGAACGACTGTTCGCCTGCGGCGGCGCAGTGCCCGTTCGGTGGCATGAAAGACAGCGGTGTCGGCCGTGAAGGCTGGACTCAGGGGCTCGATGCGTATTACGACGTTAAATACGTATCAATCGGAATCTGATTCTTAATCAACTGTTAATTTTCAGCAGTTCCGCGGCGTTTGTAAGGATAACTTTTGGGAATCCAAGCGCAAGTTTCGTTTCGACGTCCGCGTCGAATATGTTGCGTTTTAGCATAATATGCGCTGAGTGAAATAACCCTATTCTTGCCGGGAACAGGTACGGCATCGGCGGCGCGGGATAGTCGGTTGCCTGAAGGTGCCGCGACATGAACCCGGATCGTTTCAACATCTCCGCAATATAGCCGAATCGTGTTAAGCCCGTGACGGCGGCAAGGTCGCCGTAGAGGTTAGGGTATCTGTCGAGCATTTCGAGGTAGCGACCGAAGAATTCGACCGGATGGCCGCGGCCTGAAGTGCCAGCGTGTCCGGCGATCACGGTTACGCCCTCATTGAGCGCGGGCACAAGCAGCTCCGGATCGCCGTAAAGCTGATTTGTCACCGGCACGCAATGTTCGTAACCCGTGTGGGAGAGCAGAGGCAGGCCGAGATCGGCGAGTTTGCGGTAGAATGCCGTGTATTTTTTTTCCGCCGGGTCGAAATCCTGAGAGGGCGGCAGCCATTTGATAAGGACAGCGCCGAGTGATTTCACGCGAACGAGTTCGTCGATGGCGTCCGCGCGGTTCGGGTTGACGGACGCGCCGAAGAGGAAGGTGGGATGTTCGTCGCAGACGCGGCGGCAGTAGTCGTTGGGAATGTAGGCTTCAGTGCGCGTTTCGTCGAGATTGCCCGCGGCGTCGTAAATACCGTCGAGTGCGAGGAGCACGACGCGATCGGTTGTATTTGAGTCGCGGAGTTTGCGCGCGAGTTTTGCGACGTATGCGCGGTCGAATTCCTCGTCGTTGCCGTTATAGCCGTAACTCGTTCGGAGGAAAGCGCGAAAGAGCACACTGTTACGGAGCTTTTTACCTATGAGCGCTCCGTTTTTCTGCGACAACGCAAGCAAATGAACGTGGGTGTCTATGACAGGCGGCATTAAGTGTCTCCGATTATAGCATATCCGTGGCGGCGATAATTTCGCCGAGCTTGGCGGCTTCCTCGCGGGCGCCGTCGCGGCGGGCGATCGCGCCGTTTTCGTCGATTCTCCAGTAATAGAGGCTGCTTGCCTCGTCGAATTCAATGTCCATTATCTGATAAAAACATTTTATTGTCTGATTCAAGCCGTTGAAAAGCGACTGTCCTTTTGTTCCGCCGGCGGCGATTAGGTATCCCGTATGACGCTTGGAATCGCCGCGCAGAGGCTGACCGAGCTGCACTTTTTTCGCCCACAGGCACTGGAACCTGTCGATGAACGCTTTGAGCTGTGCGGGCATGTTCATGAAGAAAACCGGGGTTGCGATGATAACTTTGTCGGCGGCCATGAACTCCGGCAGGATGGCGCGCAGGTCGTCGTCCTGAATGCACTCGCCGGTTTTGGAACACGCGCCGCATTCTTTACACGGTGAGAACCGGATCGAGCATACGTTGTATTTTTTTACATCCGCGCCCGTCGCGACCGCGCTCTCTATCGTCCAGTCGAGCAGGGTTTCAGTGTTCCCGTTTTTTCGGGGGCTGCCTGAGATCGCTATTATTTTCTGTTTCTCCATAT
>CAYPEK010000155.1:2693-8087 GCA_964409645.1 uncultured bacterium
TTCCCGTTTTTTCGGGGGCTGCCTGAGATCGCTATTATTTTCTGTTTCTCCATATACCTATTTTAGTAAAAGATGAGTGATTTGTGTCGGTTGTCCGAATTTTTATTAATGATGCCGCAAATCACAATATAAATTCTGAAGCATAGGCAACCCACAAATGTTTTAGCGAAAATTGCCGATCGGTAGTACAATTGCATAAAACTGAACTGGATGGACACTATGTCGGCTGAAAAGGCGGAAGCGGTTGTCGCGGGGCATATCTGCCTCGACATTATTCCCGCGCTCGGTGAACGTACCGAGGGGCTCGGTGAAATGTTTTCGCCGGGAAACAACCTGTTTGTGGGGCCCGCCGAGATTACGACGGGGGGCACGGTGCCGAATACCGGGCTTGCGATGCACAGGCTTGGAATCAGGACGCGACTCGCGGGGCGCATCGGCGACGATGCTTTCGGTCGCACGGCAACGGAAATACTGCGCTCGCACGGCGCGCACCTTGCCGATCATCTGATCCTCGCGCCCGGAGAGCGGACTTCCCACACATTTGTAATCAGCCCGCCCGGCGTGGACCGTATTCTGATCCACCATTCCGGCGCTAACGATAATCTTGCCGCCGACGACATTGGTGAAGCCCTGCTCGCGGGTGCTCGGCTGTTCCATTTTGGGTATCCGCCGAGTATAAGAAATATGTATTCCGGCGGCGGCGAAGAGATGGCGCGGATGCTCGCGAAGGCGCGGGCGGCGGGGCTTACGGTTACGCTCGACATGTCGCAGCCGGACGCCGGCTCGGAGGCGGGCAGGGTGGACTGGATTGCATGGTTGAAACGCGTCCTGCCGCTCGTTGATGTTTTTCTGCCGAGTTTTGAGGAGACGCTTTTCATGCTCGACCGCGCCCGGTTCGACAGGTTTATGAAGGAGCATGGGCGAATGGGGCTGATTCCCGCGGCCGACGGCGAATTGCTGCGTGAGCTGACGGGCAGGCTTGTTGATTTCGGCGCGGCGGCGGTTGTGTTGAAGCTCGGCGATCAGGGGATATGCGTGCGGACGACGGATGACTCAACCCGAATCACGGGAATGGGAGGAGCCGCTCCGAAAGACGTTGACCGATGGACGGGACGCGAGTTTATTGCAACGTGTTTTGTTGTGGATGTTGTCGGCACGACGGGTGCGGGCGACAGCACGATAGGAGGGTTTCTCACCGGGTTGCTGAAAGGCTTCGGGCCTGAAGAAGCCGCCGAGGCGGCGCTCGCGACGGGCGCATCGTGTGTCGAGAAGCGGGACCCGGTCAGCGGTATCCCCGGCTGGGACGAGTTGTACAAGAGAATCAAATCGGGCTGGGCGCGGCGAACATCCGGGCTTTCACTCACGGGCTGGAATCACACGAAAGATGGATTTTATTACGGCCCTGACGATACGGTAATCCGCAACTTCTGATTGTTAAGCGATACTAAATTCGAATCATTTCGGCAATTTATCGAAGATGCTCTGCGGAACAGCGAAGGCGGTGCCGTGCCGAACGCCGCGCGGCATTTTGAGCGCTCCGCCGATCATCGACCAATGCTTCAAATCCCTCGACGTGCTGACTCCATATGTGTGGAGTGAGTAATTATCGTAATACAGAAGCCAGCGGGTGCCGTCGCGGAGAATGCTCGGCCCCTCTGTCCAGCTTAACGTGATGGGCGCCGATACGTTTCCGTAAGGCCCGTCGCTGTAATCGCTCGTTGCCGACACGATGTATTTCTTAACCGGTTTCAGAGTTTCGTTTTTAAAAAACATCGTGTAGCCTTTGCCGGATTTAACAATTGTCGCGTCGATGCAATTGAAACCGGGGTCATACAGCAGCTTCGTCGTCGCGAATTTCTCAAAATCGTTTGTCGTCGTGTAATAGAATCGGTGATTGTATCCGTCGTCGCCCGCTTTTTCCGTTTCGGGGAAGCGGCCGGGGATTGTCGAAGACCAGAAGATCATGTATTGCTGTCTGTCGTCCTGATAGAAGATTTCCGGAGCCCACGTGTTGCGCGCCTTCGGTTCGGAGGCCATCACCGGCACCATTTTTTCATTCGTCCAATTAATGAGGTCTTTTGATTCCGCGTAGCCGATGCCGCCGGCGTTCCAGCTTGTTGTCCAAACCATACGGAAAACACCGTCCGGGCCGAGGAGGATATTCGGATCGCGGAACGCTTCTCCCTGTTTCGGCTTAAAAAAGACTTTGTCGTCGTTTAGGGGCTTCCAATCGAGGCCGTCGTTGCTCCATGCGAGGTGGAGACCGTCGCCGAGGCCGTCTCCGTGGTCTTCGAAATAGCTGAAAAGGTAAATGTTTTTCTCTTCGGCGCGTGAGGAACAGCAGAAGGCGAATGCCGCCGCCGCGACCGCCATAAACAATATAAGCTTTGCGGTTTTCATTTATCGGCCTCCGCTTCTATAGTCTCGGATGTTCCCGGCTTCAAAAGTATAAACCGCTTACGGTTTATATTTCTTAGGATATGCGAGCTTCACACCGCCGGCCTTCAGAATCTTGTCGATGAGCGCCATGTTTGCAATCGCATCGTCGAGGTCGATGAGCGGCTGCTTGCCTTCGTGGACAGCGTCGCGGAACGCCGCGAGCTGGCAGGCGTAGGTCACTTGCAGCGGCTTTGTGCGGATTTCCTTTATTTCGCTGCCGCGCTGGACGATACACACGTAGTAATCCGTTATCTTGTCGTTTACGAGGAGCGCCGAAGCAAACGGGGCGTGGATGAAAATCGAGCCTTTAGTCCCGGCCACCACGGCGTAAGAGGGAACGGTCTTGATGATAGAGCCGATGGCAACCGCCTTGATACCATTGCTGAAACGCAACTCAGCTCGTGTTTCGCCATCGACGCCGTTGATGATTTTTGTTTTCGAACTGATGACTTCGGCGTCGTTGCAGCCTGCGGCGTAGCGGCAGAAATTCACGGCGTAGCAGCCGACGTCCATCATCGCGCCGCCCGACATCTCCGGCTGGAACTGCACCTGTTTCCGGTTCGGTATGATTTCACAGTACGACGCTTCGACCTTCACGACATTGCCTATCTTGCCCGAGCGGATGATCTCGCCGACCTTGAGCATCATGGGGTGGTATCTGTATTGGAACGCTTCTGCGAAAGTCAGACCGGAGCTTTTTACAAGCGATTTGAGCGAACTTGCTTCCTTCGCACTCCATGCAAGCGGTTTCTCGCAGAGAACATGCTTGCCCGCGCGGAGCGCTTTGCGCGCCCATTCGCCGTGCATGGAGTTCGGCAGCGGGATGTAGATGCAGTCGATTTCGGGATCGCGTAGCACGGCCTGATAGCTGCCGTAATATTTAGGTATTTTAAACTTTTCGGCGGTAGCGCGCGCCTTGTCGATATTGCGCGACCCGATCGCCGCGACCTCGACGCCATCGGTCAGCTTCACTCCCGGCATGAATCCGTAGTCCAGTACTGAAGCTGTCGAAATAATTCCGAATTTGAGGGTAGATTTCTTTTTCATCTGATGTCCTCCCGCAAAGAAGTGTTGATCTGCATGAGGCGCAGGCATCGATGCGCCGCCGCCGCATGAAAGTATACAATAAGCGCCGATTTTCCCACAGGTGGCAATTGAAAAAAGCGTTGAATATTTTAAGTGCGGTGCTATTTGTTTTTTTTCTTTTTACCGGACTTATATTCAACGGAGTTTTCTTTAAGGATCATCTTTCTGTCAGCATCATGAGGGTATTTTATTAGTTCAATTTCCGACGTGGAAAAGAGCGATCCGTTATTACGATGAAGATTTCTTGATGCCATGTCTAAATATTCGCCATCAATCTCAACGCCTATGCTGTTTCTGTCACATTGTATCGCGGCCAGCATGGTAGTGGCTGTGCCGCAGAATGGATCGAGGACGGTATCACCATGAAAAGAGAACATTTTAACGAGTCTTAGAGCCAGATCGAGGGGGAAGGGGGCCGGATGATTTTTCGTGGAAGCGCCTGTAATCGTCCAAAACTGCCTGAACCATTCATTGTAATCCTCTTTATCTATCTTGCTCAGGCGACGTTGCTCGTCGGTTGGCTTTCTGTAACCGCCGGGCTTTCTTTGCATCAATATAAACTCAATATCATTTTTAATAATTGCATTCGGCTCATAAGGCTTGCCGAGAAATTTCGTGCCGTTGTTTGCTTCAAAATTTGCATTGGAGATTTTGTTCCATATTATGGGGTTGAGATTGTCGAAACCTATTTTTCTGCACGCGACACAGATGTCCGCGTGCAACGGAACAACAACATGGCGTCCGAAATTGCGTCTAGAAAGGCATACGTCTCCTACTACACAGACAAGCCGTCCGCCCGGGACAAGTACCCTGAAAACTTCTCTCCACACTTTTTCCAACTCAGAGAGAAATAGCTCGTAGTCCTCGACATGTCCGAGTTGCGCCTCGTTTTCGTTGTAGCGTTTCAGTGTCCAGTAGGGCGGTGAAGTAACTACGAGGTGAACACTCTCGTCAGGAATAAACGACATATAGCGTGCGTCTGCCTGTATGAGTTTATGATTTGTGCGTGTATCGTGCTTTTCCTTATCAGTCATTAAACTAACCTTCATCGGAATAAGCTGATGCTTGTGCGATTATCGATTTAGCGAATGCGTCGAACCGAAGGCCTTCCGCCGGTTCATTATAAATACCCTTTAACCCTGCTTTCTTTTCCGATGTAAGAAAAACAGATGAACTATAATGTCTTTCTCTGACTAGTTTACGGCAGAATATCTCATAACGATCCATGTACGATGCACCGTTGAATTCGGGAAAAACCTTAAAATGCGGCTCTTTCACATGCACGGGTTTAGTTGAAGCTTCGCAGTCTTCCAATAGAAATAAATATCCGAGCCATGGTCTGATCGTTTTGTTGAAAGCTCCCTCGCGATAAGCTGTCCAGAAATCAAGTGCACTTCCCATTGCTTCCTCTGTTCGGTTATTGAAATTGTTACCGAACGACGGGCCGACATGTGATTTAGCCTCAAGAGCGATTATCAGCTGGCCTTCTCGGACAACGAGCAAATCCCATTCTTTTGTCGGCCTGAAGAATCCGGGTAATTCTATACATTTTTTTCTGAACAGGTAAGATTCGTTTATTCCTGCTCTGACTATAAGTTCCGAGATAATATCAATGAAACCATCCATCTGAGCGCCGCCGGTAACCGAACCGCGAGCGCCTTGATCTTTTTTTCCGGATGTTTTCTGCTTAATCGCTTGTTTCTCACGTGTTTGCCAAAATCGAAACGCTCTTGTTTATTTTTTCGCGCCCATAGCTCATTTTGTTCGGTCACCTGTCGGGAATATTATATTATCAATGTGACGGATAATTATCAATTTGAGACCTCTGAAAAAGTGGCACTTGACAGGCCAAATATAATATAGGAAAGG
>CAYPEK010000156.1:0-7916 GCA_964409645.1 uncultured bacterium
ACGGAGAGGAAGGGATTCGAACCCTTGTAGAGGTATTAGCCCCTAAGACGCTTAGCAGGCGCCTGCCTTAAGCCTCTCGGCCACCTCTCCAATACGTCTTGCGGTTTAAAAGGATAACACGCAGTTTTTCGAAAAGCAAGTGCCTGAATTATTCGATGGATTTGTTTCATTATTAAAAAGTTTCTTCTTTTTCGTTTTGGATATTTGCGGAATCGATAGGAAGATGTTCGCCGCAATCTATTTTGGACTCAGTTATATTGTTTGTTAGATTTTTTTCGGTTTTCTTAGGGTTTTTTTTAAACCTCTTTGTTTCCGCAATAAAACGTTCGTGTTCAATAATATCTCTTTTAATAATGTCATTTAATATGATTTCGTGTAATCGTTCCGGAGCGATTTTTACATCTGTATGAATCCGTTTCAGTTCTCTTCTTAGTGTCGATATTACCGTTTCATTTAGAAGCAATGCTGTTATCGCGTAACGATTCATGGCTTGATTCTGGATATGGTATTCTTCAATCGCAGATTTTGTGATTCCTTCCTTGCTTAATAAGTACAACATTTCAAGACAACGGGAATCTTTGATATCCATGTTCAGAAAATCGAATGAGAAGACGAGTTCATAATCGATTGGTTTTTGAAACGATATTTTGTAGATTTGCCATGAAGCTCCGTTGGTCAACACCGCCCAATCCAAACCTTCGTTAGAAGCGTATCCAATCGCTTGCTTTAAATGGTTCTCTTTAAGTGGCAATCCGATTGCTTTTACCTCGATCACGAAATGTTTTTTTCCTTCGACGATCACAATTAAATCACAATACGTTCCTCTTATTGCGTATTCAGATGTAATGTCCGTATATTTGTTATATCCAAAAAGGTCGGATAACATGTCGCGAATTATGATTACAGTATCGGATTCGTTTATATCTCGCGCAACGGCGTCTAATAATACTTTTTGATACTTTTTCGATTCAGTTTTAATACGCTCCTCGGTTGTTTTGGATATTCTTGCCATTGTCGGCTCCTGATACATGTATATATACGAAATTTTGTATTCCAATTAATAGCCAATTTTCTCTATACGTCAAGAAGTTAACAAAAAACGTCGCTATTAATTATTAAATGTGATTAACGTTTGTTAATTTGCCGGCCGGATGAGGTCGTGGTAGCGCGCCATCCAGTAGAACAGGAGCCAGAATGTCGGAACCCCCTCGGAGCGGCCGCCGTCATCGGTGTCGAGTTGGTACATGTTCAGCGACCATTTCATTGTGCGCGTTTCTGTATATGGCGGCACGAATGTCCCCTGCATGAGGTTGAATCTGTCCGGTTTCTGCGAGACGGGGATGTCTTTTCTGATGCTGTTGCGCACGCTCCATTTCACAACATCGAGGGGCAGTTCGCGCAGTGTGCGCACGGCGAGGTCGAGGCTGCAATCGGTGCGCTCGAATGAACAGTATATGATAATCTGTTCCGGGTTGCGCTCACGCAAATCTTTTTTCCAGAGCCGCCGCATTCCTTCGAGGTAGAAGTCATTTCGCAGCTTCGTGTCGCTGTTCTCAGAATAAAGAAGGCTGTAGAAGCTGAGTGCCGCCATTTCGTCCGAGTCGTGATTCACCTGCAGGCGGTCGGAAATTTCTTTTTCGCGCATGGAGTTAACGTGGTAGTGGTGCTTGTCGATCAGCCCGTGATAGTCATCCATGTATTTTGCATCACCGGTGATGTTGTACGCTGAGCGGGGGATGGCGAGAGCGAGGATGCTGTTAAGCCCCTGATCTCCCATCTTGCCGTACGGGCCGTTGATCCATTCCGGATCGAGATTTCCGTATGTGGTCACGTTCCCGTTTTCGTTGAGAAGGCGGAATCCGTTTCCGATTATGTAGTCGGAAAGGTCCGTGATAAGTGTTTTGATTTCCGTTTTCTCCGCTGAATCCGCGACAAGGTAGTAGTATAGCGGCAGGCCGAGATAGTGCCCGACGAGTTCGTCCTTGCTCGTATCGCTCTTCCAGCAGAAATCGCCGGAGGCCAGCATGCGCCATCGCTCCGGATCGCCTCCCGGACATTTGTCCGCGGTCAGTATGGACCGGGCGACGTATCCTTTCACAGGTGTTATCGTAAGCAGTCTCTTCATGGCGAGATACGATGTGCGCGCGTTCTTTAACGCCTCAGGATCGCCTGTCGCCGCGTATCGGAACGATTCTGCTGCGAGGTACATCTCCGTCCATTGTCCATCGTTGTCGTCGTCTCTGAGCACAAATGAATTTACGTCTCCGGGCGTGCGGAGCGGTGAGTCAACGACAGCTCCGTCGCGATTGTGTCGCTCCTGAGCAATCTTTTCGAAAAGCAACGCTTTCTGCTCGAGCGTCATCATGCGTCGCGCGACGAGTCCGTCTCCTTTAACGGTGTGTGCAAGGGCGTCTCCGGAAAGGGTGACACCGACCGAAAGGACGTCATCGTTCGGCAGCCACCGCATTCCGGCGAAGTACAGTTTCCGTTTGCCTGAGAGGTCGAGAAAGATCAGGCCGTTTGGTGTGGCGGCCCAGAGTTCGTTCTTGTCCGGGCTGAGCGCCGCGCAACGCACCGGCTCGACGGGCAGGGGAGCGGCCCAATCTGGGATGAGGCCGGAGGCGTCCGTGCAGGGGGTGGTCTTCATGTTTTCGGCCGGCGCGGCCTCGCGCACCCATTGCGGGAACGGCTCGTCGATTATGTAGTCGCCTTTTTCGTCGTGGAGCACTTTCACGGGCGGCACCGCCGATGATGGAGTCTCTGGGGCTGTTGATTGGGATGCCGCCGGTGACATGGCAATAATCACTATAAGCAGCGCGCACGCCGTCGAATAAATAAATAGCTTAAAAGCAAATAGCGGCGATTCGCTTATCGTTGACTTTTTTGTAAGTGCAAGGCGGCTGTCATTGTTCATGGAAACTTCTCCTAAAGGTAGCGTTGTCTGATGATGCAAGCGTGTCACAGGCGGCCCTGTTTTGCCCGGCTTTCGATACGGTAAACAAAAGCGAGGACTTCCGCGACTGCTTTATAAAGTTCGTAGGGGATGGTGTCGCCGAGGTCGAGCCTGATAAGAATTTCGATTAGAGAGCGGTCCTGATGGAGTGGGACGCCGTGCTCCTTTGCCAGCTCGACTATGCGGTCCGCGACGTATCCTTTGCCGCTTGCGACGACGCGCGGGGCGACATCTTTTTCGAGGTCATACTTAAGCGCCGCTGCTTTCCCCTGTTCGTTTATGTCTTTTTTATTCTGTTCCATCTACTTGTTGTCACAGCGCAAATATTAAATTCTGAAATCCACCGCCGATGCCTGGTGTGTTTCCTGCTGCTCGGATTCCGTTCCTTCCTGTTTTCTGCGCCGGATGCTCACACTGACTGAATTTTTTTCGTATGCGGTGCTTTCGAGCGCGTCTCGCAATTCGTTAAGATATTTTTCCGTTATCTTCTTGCGCCGGTTGTCGCCGACTTCAATGTTGCACTTGATGGATTTGTCCGGGAATGTATTGAATGAAATCTGCGTCAAGCCGAGAAATTCAGTGTCGAGGATGAGCACAAGATGCGCGTTGAAGGGGTTGAGCGGTTTGACGGATTTCCTGTCTTTGCTGATGTCTTCCTCGCGGCGGAATATTTTTAGTTTCCCGATTTCGACATGGTCTCCCACTTGGATCGGGAAGAACGTGACAAGTGAATCGAGCTGTGCGGCGCCGGTGTGCCTGACTACGTTGGCGATGTTCGCCGACTGGATGCCCTGCGCGAGACTGCGAAGCATGGCTGTGGGCAGGTCCTGAGATGTTTCCGACCGGGCAATTGCGGTACGTACGTCAGGCAGGTTGTTGAAGTTGCGTCCGAGGAATTCGATCTCTCGTTTCAGCGCCGGGTTATCGATCGCTGCTTTTAGTCGCTCCATAGCAACTGCGGCGTCAGGATTGGCAGTCATGCTGCGGGAGATGCCGTTTTCCTTTGAGTCGGCCGCGGCATTTAGCGCCTCTTTCGTAAGCGCGGCGGCGGCATCGGCGAATTCTTTTATGGCAGGGGTTGCTTCGGAGTCGAATTTGAAACTGAGAAGAGGCGCAAGGCGTTCTGCGGCCGTGGCAACTTGCTCAGCGGTAACCTGCCTTGCCTGTGCGGAGCCGTCCTGAATTGTTGTTGCCTGCGTGCCTTTCGCATCCTGTTGTTGTGCCATTTGTAACTGCTGGAGTAGTTTTGTGAATTCCGAGACCGCTTTGTCCAGATTTTCGGGCAGTGAATTCAGCGATTGGCTGAATATGGAAGGATAGGAGGGCGCTTCTGATTCCGCAGATGGAGCGGATTGCAAGTCGATCGCTTTTGCGAGAATAAGTTCGACTGAATTACGTATCGCATCGAACCGCGAGGAAGTATTTTCGAGTTGCATCGCCTGTGAAACCGCGGTTTCGAGTTCCGTCCGGAGCTGTCCGAAAGCTGCTTCGTCGGCTTCGGCGAACATGATGTTATTCGTCTGATTCACCAGAGAATTAATCGCCCGTTCTATAATGGAAGCATCCTGCGGGGGCGTTTCAGGGATGAGCTTGAGGATGTTGACAAGGCTGTCCGTGAAAGCCGCGCGCGCTTCCGCACCGGGTGTCTGCGCAAGGCCGGATTCGGTAAGCGCCTGAAGCCGCGCCTCGGTCGAATGGAGAAACCCACGAACAAAATTAGGTATCTGATCGGCAATCTCGCCAGCATTATCTGCTGCGGGCGGGAGGAGAGCTTGCAGCGTTTGGATGGTCTCGGAGTCCGTACCGGCGTTCACCTGAACGAACGATTCGGCCTGCTGTGCGTTTTGAATTTGTTGCGCCGTGCGGATTACGGCTTCACCCGCGGCTTTCATATTATCTGGAAGCGCTTCTATGCTTTCCGCGATGGCGGGGAGAGATTGGATCAGTTCGCGGGTGAGTGGCAGTTCTTCTTTCAGGACCGCGGCCGCGAACTCGATTGTTGCCGCGTCCGCCGTTTTTGGGAGCGCCGACAGCATCGTTTCCATGTTGGCTTTAGTGACCGCGACGCCTTCTCTTATCAACGCGCGCGCCGACTCGATTGTCGCCGTGTGATCCGGGAGGTCGAAACCTTCGAGGCGCGAGGAGATCATTTCGTTGGTGAGAGTCTGCACGGGAGTGTCGGAACTTTCGTAAGTGCCCGTGACCTGAAGCTGCACGCGGCCCGTGCTGTCGTAGCCTCTGACGGTCAGTTCGATCTCGCTGCCGGCGCTGAGTTGCACCTCGGCGTCGGCAACGACCGTTTTGCCGTCGATACTGAGTGTTGCCTTGCCGCCTGAAACTTCGAGCACCTGCGCCATGTATGTGCTTTTGGAGGGCGCGCCACCGCTGTACGAACTCGACAGCTCGTACATTGAAAGGCTGATGTTCGGCGAGGTGAAGTTAGCCATCTACCGCTGATCCTTTCTTTGTCAGACGCGCAAAATAAGCCATATATATATTTCGGCATAATCGACGCAAATCTTAATGAAAAATATTTAAAGGAATAGGGAATAAAATAAGAATGGTAACGCTCTAATCCTATTACAGCCCTGTCAGAAGTCCACGCTCTTGATGACCTTTTTCAATTCCTCGCGAGTGAGCGGTTTGGTGTTGTGCGAGATGTAGGACTGCACTTCGGGTATGCGCTCGCCGTGATAGTGATATTCAGTCTCGAAGAGATCGGGTATCTGCGGCTTGAGGATGAACATATCGTCGGTTTCGACAGCGCGGGTGACTTCCTCGTCGGTGAGAAGTTCCTCGTAAGCTTTTTCGCCGGGCTGAGCGCCGATGAGTTTTGTGGCGATCGAATCTCGCTTGTCTTTCGGCGCATAGATGTCGAGCATGACATCTACGATATCATCGACGCGTGCGACGGGCATCTTTGGGATGAAGATTTCGCCGCCCTTTGCGAGCCGTGTCGCGGCGAAGACGAAATCAAGCGCCTGTGTCTTTGTGATGACGAAGCGGGTCATGTCCGGGTCCGTGATCGTGATCGGTCCGCCCGATTCAATTTGCTTTTTGAACACGTGCAGAACCGAGCCACGCGAACCGAGGATGTTGCCGAAACGCACACACGACAACGCCGTTTTATGGCGGCCTTTGTAGTAGTTGGCGGCGGTGACGAGACGCTCACCGAACAGCTTCGACACGCCCATCGTGTTGCACGGGTTGGTTGCCTTATCCGAACTTGTGAAAATGACCTTGCCGACGCCGGCTTCGAGCGCCGACTCGATCACGTTTTTCGTGCCGAGGATATTGGTTTTGAGAGCCTCGAACGGGTTATATTCGCAAGCGATAACGTGTTTCATGGCAGCGGTGTGAAACACGTAATCGACTTTCTCCATCGCGTGTTGAAGGCGCTCCTTGTCGCGCACATCGCCGACGAAAAAGCGAAGCCGCCGCTCATTCTGCGTGTCCTTCTGGAAATCGTACTGTTTCGACTCGTCGCGGCTGAATATGCGCACAACCTGCGGGTCGAACCCGAGCAGACGTTCGGCCATGAGCCGTCCCACCGTGCCCGTGCCGCCCGTTATCAGTATTACTTTCCCCTCAAACAAATTCTTCATTGTCGGCCTCCAGAAGAAGATCGTCCTTGATGTTTTCCATGTGGTACTTCATATTCTCAGCGCCCTTGACGATCTTTTCGTAAAAATCCACATCCATTTCCACCAGCTTCAAGTACTGTTCCCGCCTAGGAAGCGATTCGTCCATCTCGTGATAGAATATGTCGCTGACCTGTTTCTCCATCATCGGCGTGAGGAACCCGAGGCGGCTGTCAATTTTCTCGTCCTTAAGATAAACTTTCGAATCCTTAAGGCGCGTCAGCAACCTGATAAGTTCCTTATTGCCGTCGATCACTTTCGATCTTTTCAGGATGTCGAACGCGCGGCGGCAGCTTTTCAGCGCTTTTCCGATTTCGGTGGCGATCGCTTCATAGTCCTTGATGAAACCGTCGATTTTTTGTGTTACATCCTCGATGGTCGGCGGAGTGAACGCTTCGTAAACTTCGTCGAGTATCTTTCTCGGATTGTCATCTTTAATGAATTCGTCCACCGCATCCGACAGGCTCATGATCTTCGCGCCCTCGATTTTCGCGCCGCCCTCGGTTGCGTCGATCACGAGAGTATTGTCCAGCATTTCGATCCGCATCCTGAACCATTTGATGAATTCGTAAAAGCTTTTATAAGTTGGCATCGGGTTGCCGTGAATGTCTTCAACTTCGATCATTTCAACTTTTTTCTCGTGCAGGTTCTTCGTGAACTTGCCGTCGTCGAATGCGCCGTCGGAGTACCATTTCATGCCGGGGAACCCGAGGTCCACTCCTACCAGTATTATCGGGTCCGCGCCGAAGAGGATCGCGATATTGAAGGCGTCCGTGAGTACCGATCCGCCTGTCGAGAGCAGTCCTTTAGCGCCGAGTATGGGGTCGAACACCTTAGCGGTGAGTTCGTTATGGTAGTAGTTGAACATTCGGCCGTTATGGTTGAGCGGCAGGTGAGGCGTAACCTCCAGCGCCGGGAACAGATAGGCAAACTTCGTGTCCACGCCGCGCAGCTTGAAGAAATTTGCCGGCTGGTAATCTATAGTGGCGATAACGTCCGCCTCGACGCCGTGCCGGAGGAGAATGCGAGTTGCCGTATCGCAAGCTATAATCAGCGCTTTGCCTTTTACGCGTTTCAGCTCGTGCACGTTTTTTTCGAGCGACGGGCCGGGCGCCACAACGAAAACCGGTTTGCCTTGCAGCTTTCCGGCGAGCGCCGCCACCCCGGGATTCTTCATCGCCGCCGCGAAGTTCATAACGAGATTGTTTTGAAAAACCGGGCCGGCGAACATCCCCGTCACTATGTTGAATGTGACGTATGTCATCAGTTCCTTGCGTGCGAGCCGCGCACGCCGGAATATGTCCGGAAACAGATTAACGTGG
>CAYPEK010000157.1:0-4242 GCA_964409645.1 uncultured bacterium
TTTCCTTTCCTATATTATATTTGGCCTGTCAAGTGCCACTTTTTCAGAGGTCTCTTATTACCAATCGGACCGGGTTTTATCTCCGGCCGGAAGTTGTTTCCGTTCGGCCTTCAGTTCAACGGCATATTCTTTCATTTTGCGTACCCGCGACTCCGGCGCGGGGTGTGTCGAAAGCATGTATGCCCACTTTGGCGACGAGTCGTTTTTCGACAGTATCTCGAACAGGCGCGTCGTTCCGTTTACATCCCCGTATGTGTCGTAAACCAGTTTCAGCCCGAACCTGTCCGCGCCTTCCTCCTGCCCGCGCGAATACTTCTTGTGAAGCAGGTCGGTCGCCCTCGCAGTGAGAAAATTCAGAATGTCCGAATCGCCGAAAACGAGGCCGAGAATAATTCTTATTCCGACGATTCGGCCGACGCCCCGCAGATGGTCCCTTTGTTTGAAGTGGCCGAGTTCGTGGCCGAGCACAAACGCGAGGCCGATCTCTTCTCCGAGTGCGCTCGTCAGCCCCGTCGTCACGCCTATCCCGCCGCCGGGCATAGCCACCGCGTTCGGCGATTTGTCGTCTATTGTGAACAGGGTGTACTCAAGCGGCAGCACTTCCGGGTTCGCGGTAAGTTTCGCGAGAATGCCTTTAAGCCTGCCGGCGTTCGGATCGTTCGCGTTCGCCGCCGGGCCGGCCGCTTCGGGCGCCATACCGGCGCTGCCGAATATCTTCATCTCCATGGAGGGCGGTATGTACGGAACCGCGCGGTCCACTATGAACCCGATTGCCAAATAACCGCCTACAACCACAATCAAAATCAAAAAGGCATACCGGAACAAGCCTTCGAACATATCGCCGCGTTGATTGCGTATTGTCAATAATGCGCGTTCCATGAGCTTCTCCGGCAAAGAAATGTAAGACGCGCTTGCTTCCGGGATCGTCGTCCCGTCATCCGCTCAGATCACAGGTCTTTGAACCCTGCCGTGATGGCCGCGATCTGCGCGAACTTGTCGCCGACCGCCTTGAGGTCCTCGCCCATCCGGTAGGTGTCCTTGTCGAGCCGCCCGGCGGGGTTGAGTTCCGAGATCACGTTCGGCTGGTTCATGTTCGGATTCGGGTTCGAGTACGGCCACAGTCGTAGCGAGCCGCCGGTGATCTCGTCGATCACGTTCACTTCGCTGTCGATGATCCCATATTCGAGCTTGAAGTCCACGAGCTGGACACCGAATTTCGCGAACGCCTCTTCGAGCAACAGGAACACCTGCACGTTGAGCTTGCGCATCGCGTCGTACTCGAACGCCTTCTTCTCGCGGACCATGAAGTCGATGTACGACTCGTCGAGCATCGGGTCGTGGAGCGGGTCGTCCTTGTAGTGGAACTGCACGCACGGCGGGTCGAAGCGGTCGCCCTCTTTCACCGTGCCCCATTTCAGGATCGAGCCGGCGGCCACGCGCCGCGCGATCACTTCGAGATTGATCTTGCGGTCGAGTTTTTTCACGAGCGACACACATTCCTGCGGACTCGAAATATAGTGCGTAACCGCACCCTTGCGGTTGAGGTATTCGAAGATGTCGCGATTGGTCTTCCAATCGGTGAGCGCCTTGCCTTCCATTACGTCGTGCTTGGCGCCGTCGCCCGCGGTGATGTCGTCCCGGAACAGCATGTACACAGTCTTGGGGTCGTCGGGATTCTTATATATCGTTTTCGTCTTTCCTTCATTCAGTTTCTGCATTTTCGAGAAATCCAGCGCCATTTTCACGGCCCCCCTTCGGTCGTTTTTTGTTGCGGGATTATATCATTTAAAAGGAACTACGGAAATAGGCAATTTGCGGCGCGGCGGCCCCGCCCTTTCCTTGCGCCGTTTTTTCGTTAGTATATAACCGGGAACCGCGCCGGATAGCCCCGGCGCGCGGTGTTGCTTTATGACTATTGCGGACAATAACTTCAGGGACATCATCGAACTCGATGCGCTTCCGCGCGTCCAGAAACCCGGCCGTTACTCCGGCGGCGAGCGTAACTGCGCCGCGCCGGACTGGAACGCCGCGGACGTCCGCGTCGCGCTCTGCTTCCCCGAAGTCTATGAAATCGGCATGTCCAACCTCGGGTTCCTGCTGCTATATCATCTTTTAAATGATACGCCCGCCACGCTCTGCGACCGCGCATTCGCGCCGTGGCCCGACTTCGAACGCGAACTCAACGTGCGAGGGCTGCCCCTCTGCGCGCTCGAAACAGGCCGGCCGCTTGCCGAATTCGACGTCGTCGGCTTCTCGCTCTCGTACGAAATGACATATACGAATGTGCTGACGATGCTGCACCTCGGCGGGCTCCCGCTCCGCGCGGCGGACCGCGACGCGGCGTTCCCGCTCGTCATAGCGGGCGGCGGCTGCGCGTGCAACCCGGAACCGCTCGCCGACTTCATCGACGCGTTCGCGATCGGCGAAGGCGAGGAAGTCGCGGTCGAGATCGCGTCGGCGGTCCGCGCGGCGAAAAGCGATGGAGTGGCCAAAAAGCAACTACTCGAATCGCTCGCCCGCATTCCGGGCGTTTATGTCCCCGCGCTCTGTGAGACCGAGCAGCTTCCTGATGGCCGCATCGCGGTCGGCCCGGCGAAGATAGAACGCCGATTCATCCGCAACCTCGACCGCTCATACTACCCGGACAGATTCATCGTGCCGACCGTCGAGGCGGTACACGACCGCATACAGCTCGAAATATTCCGAGGGTGCGTTCAGGGGTGCCGGTACTGTCAGGCGGGGATTCTCTACCGGCCGATGCGCGAGCGGAGCGCGCCTGCGCTCGTCGAAAAAGCGCACACGCTTTACGGGTCGATGGGCTGCGAGGAAATATCGCTGCTCTCGCTGAACGCGGCGGACTACTCCGGAATGGGGCCGTTGCTCGACGGGCTGCTCTCGTTCGGCGAGCCGAATCGCGTGTCGGTGTCGCTGCCGTCCTCGCGCGTGGACACATTCAGCGCGGACGTCGGCGAAAAGCTGCGCCGCACGCGCGCAACCGGGCTCACTCTCGCGCCGGAGGCGGGCACGCAGCGCCTCCGCGACGTGATTAACAAGCGAATAACCGAGGACGAGATAATGCGGGCGCTCGACGCCGCTCTCGCCGCCGGATGGAAAAAGATAAAGCTCTATTTCATGATCGGGCTGCCGACCGAAACGATGGAGGATGTCGAGGGAATCGTGTCGCTCGTCGGCCGCATGTGCGCGCGCGCGCGCTTCTCGAAAGGCAAATCCTCGAAGACCGACTTCACGCTCAGCGTCTCAAACTTCGTGCCGAAACCGCACACGCCGTTCCAGTGGGATGCGATGGACACGATGGAGACTCTGCGAGAAAAACAGCGGGTGCTTAGGAGGTCGATCGACCGGCGGCGCGTGAAGCTCGACTGCCACAACATCGAGACAAGTTTTCTCGAAGGTGTGCTCTCGCGAGGCGACCGGCAGCTCGGGCGTGCGATCGAGGCCGCATGGCGACTCGGCTGCCGCTTCGACGGCTGGACGGACATGTTCAGTCTCGAAAACTGGACCGCAGCGTTCGAATCGGCGGGTATTGATCCGCGCGAATACGCGAACGTGCCGCGCGAGCCGCTTTCGCGCATGCCGTGGAGCCACATCGATACCGGAGTTGCCGATAAGTTCCTTTTCATCGAGCGGCGGAAAGCGATGGACGGCGAAACGACCCCGACATGCCTGCGCGGCCTCTGCGCCGGCTGCGGCCTCGCCTGCAAAGTGCCCAAGAACATTGCCGGACCGGCATAATCACCTGATCTTACGTCTTTTTATCCTTCCACGTGACCGCTTGCTGACGCGCGCGGCTCGGATTAATGACCAGCGGAGTACTGATGATTTCGCCCTTAATATAATTCTATTGTGCAACCTTCAAATTTCATCAAGCAGTAAATTTCGGAGTACGGCCAGCCGACGACACCCCTGCCCTGCTACATAATTTTAATGCTGCTTTTTCTCTTTTCCCCAGCTACCAACTGCCAGCTACAAGCTACTGTTTTTGCGATTTTATTTAATGCTCGTTCTAATCCTTTTGATGGTCACTCTCCACGGTATCTGCTCCTGCCTTTTCTATAGGCTTGCAGTTGTATCCGAAATGGAAGACGGCAAGCCCGAGGGCAATGCAGACACCCGTCACCGGGCCGGCAAGCCGTATGCCGAGCACGTGCGGAGACTGATAACCGTATTTATTGTAGAGAAAGCCGAGCATGACAACCGAGATCGCCATCGCGAGCTTCTGGA
>CAYPEK010000157.1:4342-5606 GCA_964409645.1 uncultured bacterium
TTATTGTAGAGAAAGCCGAGCATGACAACCGAGATCGCCATCGCGAGCTTCTGGAGGAAACAATAGACGCCGAAAAACACCGCTTCACGGCGCATCCCGGTACGCAGTTCGTCGTTGTCCACGAGGTCGGCGAGAAACGCGTTGGGCATAATGAAGACGGGGAAAGCCGCAAGCCCCACAGCCGCCATGAACACTCCTCCCTGAACGGCAAGCGGCACACCCTTCACACGGCCCACCCACATCAGCAGTGGGAAAACGACCACGAGCGCCGCCATGCATACCGAATACATCGACTTCTTGCTCACACGGCCCGCGATAAATGTCACCGGCGGAAACGCGATCAGGAGCGCACCCATGAACGGCGCCATTATCTTCCACATCTCCGCCTCCTTCATCAGCATGATCTGCGTGAGGAAGTACGGAGTTATCTGCAGGAGCATGTTGAAGCCCATCCAGAAGAAAACGATGCTCGCCGCGAACGCGAGAAAATCCTTGTTTTTGAAAGTAGCCGCCATCGCTGCGCCGAGCGGCACTTTGACCTCGCGCGACGAGTAGTCCGGCTCCCTGATGCCGATCGCCGCGAGCGCATAGAATATCAACGCGAGCACGCCGAGAGATATTCCCATCCCGCGATACCCGATTTTCTCGATCAGCATCCCGGACCCCATCGCCGCCGCGATGCTACCGAGCAACCCGAATATCATCTGCACGCCCGACAGCGACACGCGATCCTTGTCGCCGACAGCCATCTCCGGCAGGACCGACATCATTGGAATCATCACGAGCGTGTAGAGGACAAAAAACACGTTTACGACGCAGATGAAGAAGATTGTGTTCGCGCGGCTGACATGCGGGTCGGGCGGCAGCCACAGGAAAAAGAACGCGACGAGAAGCAGCGGCGTGCCGAGAACAATGAAAGGTCGCCTGCGGCCCCATCGCGTGCGCAACGAATCGCTCCAGTAGCCAACGAGCGGGTCGATCACACCGTCGATGAGCCGCCCCGCGCCCATGATGAACGAGAACACGAGCAGCGGCACGAGTATCCGCCCCTTCGGCGGCACGTATCGATACATCAGCCACTGATTCGTCGTCGCGAACAGCACGTTCGCGGCGAGGCTGCCCGATGCGTAAAGCGTTTTATGCGTCCACGTGATTCTGCCCATCCCGCATATTTTACATACGGCCACCCGCGCGGTCAAAAAGCAGCGATCTGCCGGCGGTCGCTTTTTATCGTTGTTGATTATTACGTTTCGCCTTGTGCCAC
>CAYPEK010000157.1:5706-7879 GCA_964409645.1 uncultured bacterium
TCTGCCGGCGGTCGCTTTTTATCGTTGTTGATTATTACGTTTCGCCTTGTGCCACACACAAAGTTTTCTTTTGTACATGAGATGCTTATCTTTCGGCGGGGTGCAACGACCCCGCCCTACATATTTAATTGTTGCTTTTCGTCTTTTTCCCCAGCTACCAGCTACTGTCTTTATCTTTTGCTTTTTGCCTTTCCTTCGCTACTCGCTACTGCCTTCTTTTTCTCAAAAAAAATCCCCCGCGGGTGCGGAGGATGTTAATGGTATTTGGTAAAACCGTTCGTGACTTCGTTGATTGCCCGCCGGTTCGGGCATCTTATTTGCCGGTAACTTTTCCGAGATACTCGTCGATCTTCGCGAACACCGCGTCCGCTTCGAGGTCGAGTCCGAGTTCGTGTCCCGACTTTTTGAACCACACGATCTCCTTGTCCGTCGAGGAGATTTTCTTGTAGATAACCTTCGCCGCTTCCGGGCTTACTACCGTGTCGCTCTTCGACTGCAAAATCATAATCGGGCGGTCGAAGCCGTCGAGCCGCTGCTCGACCTGTTTCGACGCGTCGTAGAGCGAGGCGAACGAATCCGTCGCGAAGAACGGGTAGTTAGTGTCGCGCTCGGCCTTGAGGTTGAGGTCAGTGTAAGAGTTCGGGCTCCACCAGTATTTGAACACCTTCGCAAGCACGGGCGAGAGCGGCGAGAGCGGATCGGCAAACTTCAGCGCGGCCGCCATCGTCACCACGTTCGACACGAGCTCCGGATATTTGATCCCGAGGTCGAGCGAAACGAGGCCGCCCATCGAGAGTCCGATCACGACGATCTTCTTCGCGTGCTTCGAGAGTTCGAGCAGCGCCTTCTCGGCGTCCTCGACCCAGTCTTCGTACGTAACGCCGGCGAGGTCGTGCGGCACCGCGCCGTGGCCGCGCAGGATCGGGAACCGGTACGCCATCTTGCGCGCCTTCAGGAACGGCTCTATGCCGCGCACGCAGTCGAGCGACGATGTGAATCCGTGCAGCACGAGCGCGCCCCACTCGGATTTCCCTTCCTTTTTCGGGTAATATTTCAGGCCGGAGAGGTCCGGCTTCTTCATCGGCACTTCGATCGGCACGAAGCAGCGCTTGTGGTCGATCAGCTTCGAGATTTCGGCCATGACTTTTTGCGTGTGTTTTTTGATCGTTTCGCGGTCCACGCCTTCGAGACTCTTCTCTTTGAAGTGGATCGGCTTGCCGTAGCGGATCGTGATCGGCACCGGCTGCTGGATCGGCGGCATTTCGAAGCGCGGGTACATCTCGGGCGGGAACGCCTGCCCCGTGCCGGAGATTCCGCACGGGATGATCGGCACGCCCGCTTCGATCGCGAGCCGCACAACGCCCGATTTGCCGGGCAGCAACCCGGTGCGCGGGTCGAGCTGGTCGCGCATCACTTCCTCTTCGCCCGGGATCGTGCCTTCCGGGAATATCATCACAAGCCAGCCCGCCTTCAGCTTATCGATGATGTAGTCCAGTCCGTCCTTGTCGCCGCCGCGCCGGATGAACACCGACTCCGACAGGTCGATCAGCTTGCTCAGGATTGGCCATTCGGCAAACTCGCTTTTCGCCATGAAGTGCATGTCGCGCTCCGAGCTTGAGCCGAGCGCCTGCACGTCGAGCCAGCTCTGGTGGTTCGCCGCGACGATCGCCCCGCCCTCCGTCGGCACGTTCTCCATGCCAATTACTTCGAGACTGTTGTTCTTTGTGAACCCGCTGTACATGTTCTGCTTGATCATCGTCACGACAGCTTCGCGCAGCGGTTCGTACACGCCCACTCTTCTCGCAAGTTCAAGCGCGCCGCCGAACGCCATGTCCACCGGCTTTGCGATCTTGTTAAGGGCTTCGTATCGTTCCATTTCTCTTTCCCCCTTAATCCTTATTAGTAGTCGCCAGCCAAAGATGCTTGTGCAGGATTTCACATTATATCACATTCGGCATGTCAATCAACTTTAAACAGGAAGCCAATCGCAGGCTGGCCTTAAACGCTACTAATCACGCCTTGTCCGCGATCAGCGCGTAAAAGCCGGGTTCGTCAATGAATGTCTCTATGATGAAGCCCGCTTCCGAGCAGAGCGACCGCATCTCGCCGCCGGTCGGGAGCGTGTCGTGCATCACCGCCATGCAGCCGCTGTGGTGCTTGTTGATCCCCTCCG
>CAYPEK010000158.1:0-7853 GCA_964409645.1 uncultured bacterium
CATCCGCCGCCATTTCCTTCAAGAGATTTTTCGCAACCTCGCGGTCGTCAAAAAAAATCGTCCTGTCCTTGAATATCTGATAATCCTCGTGGCCTTTTCCCGCGATGATTATTACGTCGTCGTCCTCGGCGTTCCGGATCGCAAACCGTATCGCCGCGTATCTGTCCCGTTCGACCTTGTACTTGAACCGCTTCGTCGCACGGCCCTTTACCATCGCCTGCTCCACACCGAGCTCGATCTGGTCGATAATCGTGTCCGGGTCCTCAGTTCTCGGATTGTCAGACGTGATAACTGCAAAATCCGCGTTCTCCGCCGCAACCGCGCCCATCAGCGGCCGCTTCGTCTTGTCGCGGTCGCCGCCCGCGCCGAACACAACCACCAACCGACCCTTGCAGATCTTCCGCGCCGATTTCAATATATTCAGCATCCCGTCCGGCGTGTGCGCGTAATCCACAAACACCCTGAACGGTTGCCCTTCGTCAATCCTCTGGAACCGGCCCGGCACTCCCGACATCTTCTTCATCGTCTCCGAAATCACCTGCGGGGACGCCCCCGTTGCAAGCCCGTACGCCGCCATTGTCAGAGTGTTGTAAACATTGAATGCGCCCATCAGCGGCGAAACAACATCGAACGCATCCGCGAACTTCGAAACTATCCTGTACGAAATCCCGTCGAGCGTGCTTTTAACATCCTCCGCGAACACGTCCGCCGATGAGTCGTTAACCGAAAATCTGACTATATTTCCTTTTGCTTCAGCCGCTATTTTTTCGCTCGCGGGGTCATCCGCGTTCAGAATCGCAAATCCCCCATCAGCAATATAATCGATGAACAGCTTCTTTTTTGAATCGAAATACTCGTCCATGCTCTTGTGGAAATCGAGATGATCCTGCGTCAGATTCGTGAACAGCGCCGCGTGGAACAGACACCCGGCAATCCTCTTCAGGTGCACAGCGTGCGAGGAAACCTCCATCACAGCGTGCGAGCACCCCTTCTCCACCATTCTCGCAAGCAACATCTGAAGGTCCAACGCCTCGGGCGTCGTCCTCTTCACAGCCGCGAGCTCGTCGCCGATCCGGTTCTCAACCGTGCCAAGCAGCCCTGAGCACTTACCCATTTCCCTATGAAGCGCGTCGATCAGGAATGCAACCGATGTCTTTCCATTAGTTCCGGTTACGCCGGCGATACTGACCTTCTTCGTCGGCCATTCGTAAAATTCCGCTGAAATAAGCCCCATCGCGAGTCGTGCATTTGCAACCTGAACAACCGTCACTCCCTCCGGCGCTTTCACGGGCCGCTCCACAACAATAACCGACGCCCCGCGCGCAAGCGCTTCGGGTACGAAATCGTGCCCGTCAACCTTGAACCCCGGTATGCAGAAAAACAGCGTGCCCGGCGAACACTGCCGCGAGTCGTAATCAAGTCCCGCAACCGTCACATTTGCGGCCCCGTTAATGATCTTGTAATCCAAACCTTTCAGCAGTTCTTCGAGTTTCTTTTCAGCCATTTCAATACTCCGTCAGTAAGCGATTTGATCCTGTTTAACCTTTGAAGGCGGCACATCGAGATGCCACAACGATTTCATCATTATTTCCTTGAACGCCGGAGCGGCCACCTGCGCCGCGTAATACACAGGCGTCGGCCTCTCTATCGTCACCATAACCAACAGCCTCGGGTCCTCCACCGGCGCGTAGCCGACAAATGATGCGAAGTACTCGCCCGCCCGGTAACCGCCGTCACGTACTATCTTTGCCGTTCCCGTCTTGCCAGCAACCGTGTAGCCCGGTATCCGCGCATTCTTTCCGGTGCCTTCCTCCACAACACGGCTCATCATGTAGCGCATCAGCTTCGCCGTCTCCGGCGAGACAGCCTGATTCAACACCTTGGGCGTCGATTCGTGAAGCACCTTTCCTCTGGCGCCCGTCACCTTGTCTATGATGAGCGGCTGCATAAGCTGCCCGTCATTCGCAATCGCCGCCGTTGCCATCGCCATGTGCAGCATCGACACCGAGATCGCATACCCGAACCCGTTGTCCGCAATCGTCAACTGTGCCATATGATTCAGATTCGGCAGCATGTTCCCCTGCTGCCCGGTCAACGGGAACGAGTAATTCTTATTGAAATAAAACCTGTTTATCATGGATGCGATTCCGGACGCCCCCATCATAAGAGCTATTCTCGCAGCGCCCGTATTCGACGAATGCGCTATCACATACACAGGGGTTTTCATATTCGGGATATCGACACCGTGGTCATCCTTGATCGGGTGCCCGCTCACCATCATCACAGGCTGGCAGTAGATCATCTCCTTGAACGGCTCGATTACTTTCCTGTCGAGCGCCGTTGACACTATCAGCGGCTTCATAATACTACCGGGCTCGAACCTGAACCATATCACACGATTCCGGAACGATGTCGGGTCCGTCTTCAGATATTCCTTGTAATTATTCGGGTCGAATGACGGCTGCGACGCCATCGCCAGAATGCGTCCGGTCTTCGTTTCAATCACAAGCGCAGCGCCGCCGCGTGCGTTGAATTCCTGTATAGTACGCGTTAGTTGATCTTCCGCGTAATGCTGGATTGTCTGATCTAGTGTGAGCCATATATTGTATCCGTTCCGCGCCGGCTGTTCCTCTCGGATCGACTGAGGAATACTCCTTCCAAGATGGTCTTTCTGCAGAACGATATATCCGTTTCTTCCGCTCAGCATCGAATTTCTCGTCATCTCGATGCCTTCTAGGCCGCCGCCCTCTCCGACAAAACCTATCACCTGCGCCGCGGTCGTGCTGTTCGGATATACCCGCTTCTGTTCTCTTATCGCTGCAACACAGTTAAACTGATTCTCTTTTATTGTTTTGGCGACATTTTCTGCTATCTCTTCAGTCGTGAATCTTTGGAGCCATACGTATGGTTTCGCTCGTGTCGCTTCCGCCAGTTTCGCCTCTATTTCCGCCGGTTTCATCTTCAGCGGCTTGCTCATTTCCTTCGCGAAAAATTTTCTTTCTTTTCCCGTTTTCAACATTGATGGCACAACGAAAACGGACATATACGGGACGTCCATCGCAAGTCTTTTTCCGTGCTGGTCGAAGATATACCCGCGACGCGCCTGCAGGGTTATTATTCTTTTGGTTTGTTTTCGCAGCCGCTCGTTGAGCCACTCACCATCCACCTGCTGCACGTATAAAGCGCGCAGCACGATAATGGAATGCAGCACAGCAAGGGCTATGAGTACAATTTTAAGTCGTGATTTAATTTGCAGGGTCCGGTTCATGCCAACACCTCAAACGCGTGTTGGCGCCCCGGGCTTTTAGTAAGGGTGTCCCTCGGGCCGAGGCGCCAATAGCTCGGCCTTCTCCAGCCTCGTGTCGCTTCCATCGAGGCTGACGTACAATGGTTTTTGCGGAGTCATAATGTCGCAGCCCGCTTCCCTGAGCGCGGATTCCACTCTCGCGTAGCTCTTCAGCGACTCCACTTCGGCTTCAAGTTTTCTGGTCTGTATGTCTAATTTGTAATTCTGCTGCTTAAGTTCGTCCACTTTCATATACTTGCAATCTATACTGAATTTCAGATATACGGTGTATATTCCGAGTAGTGTTAGAAAATAGGCGGACAGCAGCAAAATGCCAGCCATTTTGAAGCCCTGTCTTCTTCGGTTTTGGCGTGAATCGGCCCCCTGCACCACGTACATATTTCTGTTGCTTTTCCGATTCCGGTTCATAACAGGCTCCTAACTCTTCTCCACCGCACGCATCTTTGCGCTTCTCGCCCTTGCGTTTTCTTTTATCTCTTCCGGCGCGGGCGTTATCACTTTCTTATTCACCAGTCGTGCGGACGGTGGATTATTACACATACATTCGTCCGGCGGGAGATTGCATCGGCATCCCCTCGCCGCCCTGCGAAAAAGGTCTTTCACTATCCGATCCTCTTCGCTCTGATACGTGATCACAACCAGTCGGCCTCCGCTGCCGAGAACACTCATCGCCCCCGGAACTCCGGCTTCTATAGCCTCCATCTCCCGGTTCACCTCCACCCTCAGCGCCAGAAACACCTGCGTCGCGGGGTGGCGGCCCGGTTTGTGCGGCGCCGCTTTCGACACCAGCTCCGCGAGCTGGCCCGTCGTCTCGATCGGAACTTCGGCACGCCTCTCGGCAATCTTTCTCGCAATCCTCCTTGCGTGCTTCTCTCCGTACCGGTAAAACAGGTCCCTCATCTCTTCCTCGGACACGGTATTTATATATTCCGCCGCATTCGGCCCCGGCTCATTCTTTCCGTACTTCATATCCAGCGGGCCGTCATGCATGAAACTGAATCCGCGCCCTCCGCTATCTATCTGTATAGATGAAAATCCCAAGTCCATCAGAATTCCATCCGCAGGCGGCAGTTCTTCGCGCTTCCATATCTCGGCGATCCTCGAAAAATTCTCGTTGAATAATCTCACTCGATCGTCGCCTTCGTATCTCCTGCCCACCGCCGCTATCGATGCGGGATCCCGGTCCACTCCGATCAGCAACCCGGTCGTGATCCGCTCTTTAATTTTTGAAAAATGCTCACCTCCCCCCAAGGTAAGATCCGCATACACCCCATCTCCGCGTATCTTCAGCACTTCAATGGTCTCTTCGAGTAATACTGGTATATGTTGAACTTTCTCCTCCGTCACATTTATCACCGCTCACTGCGGTATGTCCTGCTTCGTTTCTTTATCTTGATCCTTCATCTCATACTTCGCGATCAGTTCGGCGACCTGCTTCTCCTTGCCCTTCGTCGTGAACGTCGCGGCATAGTTCGCCGCGGACCATATTCCGAACGTCTCCAGCGTTCCCATCACAACAACCTGCCCCGCGCTGATTCCCGCATATTCCCTTAGCGCCGGGCTGATCAGCACGCGGCCGAGCTTGTCCACATCCACGTACTCCCTGTTGCCGACAAGGTGCATCTTTATCTCGTACGTCTCGTTGTTTTTGGGTAATCCTTCGATCCACTTCTCCATCTTCCGCCACTCATCGATCGGGTAGCAGTCGATGTGGCACGTCCACAATCCGCATGTCATCACAACCGTCAATTGCTGATCTTCCGCCGCTGCTTCCGCCTTCTTTTTCTTTCCCGTTTCAGCAACTTCAGCCCCGGCAAGCAGTTCCTCCCGGTATTGAAGCACTCCACGTATGTCCACGGGAAGACTCATCCGCCCCTTCGCATCTATGCGCGGGCTTGTCCTCCCTCCGAACATTTTTTCCCTCAGCAGATTCACTTCTTTTCTCCGGTTCCGTCCCCCCGGAAAATTCGGGCGGCACTCCTCTTCTCACTTATAAGATCGTTCTTTTCCTTTAGAAGTTACGGATGGCTTTACCACAAAATACCGTAAATTTCTAAAATATACGTTGTGTATGCCAATTATTACCATATCTTACCACTCTACGTCAATAGGGTCGGAAAAATTATTTATTTTGAGAAATCGCGAGATTTTCCCAAAGCCAACAGCATATTTTTGCTTGCAATACCTGATTTGTTCGATTTCGGGGAGATTCAGCCAAAAACAGAGCACAAGATATGGTGCGACCTTTAAATGTCGGCACCATATATTGTATGCTTTTATCTATATTCGATCTGGCACTTCAATGGATTTAATACAATCGCCTTAAAATTCCCTTTATTTTAAGCATTTTTACCGATTTAATTTTTTAATCTTCACAAAATCAACAAAATCCCGGATTTCCGCCGTTTTTTCGCGTTTTTGACAATTTTAAGCCGAACTTTGTTTTTTCATATATTTAAAAGTGCGTAAAAATGCTGTGTGGTGAGGCGGACTTCAATCCAAATAAGCCCGAAAGTTAAACAGTTACAATTTCAAAGAAAACACCACTTTTATCCAATTTCGCGAGTTTTCGAGACAAAAAATATTTTTAGCCCAAATCCATCATTGGGATTTGGGTGGCAATGATTCAGAACAGATGAAATGCGAGGCGGAAGACGCATTTTTGCAGCGAGTGTACTGGGATGTACATGAACAAAAAATGCTCCGACAACGAAGCAGTTCGCCGCTATGAACATTGCCGCGGATTCGTTTCTTTATTGACGAATCCGGGCTTATTTCTTTTTACATCTGAAAAAATGAAACTGTCCGAGGTTACTAAATAACTTATTCGAGGAAAATCCTTCTTCAGCCTTCATCCATTTACCGAATCTTTGCTCGTCTGAAAAAAAGCCGCTCTCGATTTCTTTAAATCTTTTAAATAGATATGGAATATATGGAAACAGATAAACCGGCCTTTCAAATTCCACAGTCAGCTCGTTCTCCTCGATCAGCCTCTTCCATCCGGCCGGAAACATCTTCGTAAGATGCACATTCACTCCATGTTTGAACTGCTTACTTATCAGCTTTGCCGCCAGACTAACAATCCCTGTCGATCCATCGAGCGAATCCAGCGAAAACCAGTTCGGGACCGTTATCAACGCAAAACCGCCGGGAACAAGCACCCTCCCGATTTCGGACAACGCCCGTGCCGGTTCCGGCAGATGCTCCAATACCTCCGAGCAGACAACCGCATCGAAAATGCAGTCCGAAAAAGCAAGTTTCGCAGCGTCCGCCTCTACAAATAAACCGTTCCCGGCACCACCGGCCGTCACCGCGAGGTCACATCCCACATAATCAACTGCCGTTTCGCCCGCGAGCTTCTCCGCGAGTGCCGCCGCTCCGCAACCCACGTCCAGCAGGCGCCCCGGGTTGATCCTCTTCAGCTCTTCCGTTATCACGTGCAGCCTGAATTTATTCACGGGGTCGTTCATATAATCGGCGCCGCGCTGCTTCCACGGCGTGTTTTCGGCGCGTCTGTAAAACTGTTCGAGGTATTCAGGGGTTGATGGATCCGAATCGAAGGTGACGGGCATCAGGCCGTCCCCTTTTCTTCAAGGAATTTGCGGAGCCGGTTCATACCCTCCGCAATGTTCTCAATCGAATTAGCGTAACTGAACCGTATGAAACCCTCGCCGCCGGGCCCGAAGTCTATCCCCGGCGTCACCGCCACTCCCGCCTTGTCGAGAATTTCGAGCGCGAGCCTGTACGAATCGGTGTCTATGTGCTTCATGTTCACAAAAACATAAAACGCGCCTTTCGGCTCGAACGGTATTGTCAGCCCCATCGAGCGCAACTCCTTCAGGATAAACCGTCGCCGCTCGTCGTATGTTTTCACCATTCGGCCGACATCTTCCTGAGATTCTTCGAGCGCCGCAATCGCGCCCCACTGTACGAACGAGTTCGCGGAAATGAAGAAATTCTGGTGCAGCTTCTGCATCGTCCTGCAACACTGTTTCGGCGCGATCACATATCCCACGCGCCAGCCCGTCATCGCATACAGCTTCGAAAAACCGTTTATTACAAATGCTTCGTCCATGTATTCGAGGATCGAATGCGCCTCGTCGTCGTAAACCAGCCCGTGATAAATCTCGTCTGAAACCACCGGGATGCCTAGTTCCGCCACCCCCTTCATCGTTTCCGCGCCCACCAGTGTGCCGCTCGGATTACCCGGCGAATTCAGCAGAATCGCGCTCGTCTTATCATTCAGCGCGCTCTTCAGCCGTTCGATATCGTATTGAAAACCGTTCTCCTCGCCGACGGGCATCATCCGCGGCTCGCCGTCCGCGAACCTGATAAAATTCGGATAACATGCGTAGTGCGGATCTGTGATCACAACCTCGCCGCCACGCTGAATCAGCACCGAGAAAATCAGGCTCATCGCCGCCGACGTTCCGGATGTAATTATGATGCTGTTCGGGTCCACATCAACGTCGTAGCGCTTCTTGTAATCCCGCGCGACCGCCTCCCTCAGTTCGAGCAGGCCCATGCTGTGCGTGTAGTGCGTCTT
>CAYPEK010000159.1:0-7510 GCA_964409645.1 uncultured bacterium
GAACCCGACAACCTTGACGGCGAAGGCACTTCATCGTGTGATGGGCCAAGGTCGTAGGTTAAAGATGCGACGACGGAGTCTCCCGAAAAACTTTGCAATACTTTCAAACCCGGAGATGAGTAATGCAGGCCTTTTTCGCCAAGCTTTGTCAGTCGGTGATTTTCCGTAAAACATACATCGGCGTTTTTTAGAATGTATTCAGGATCGATGCCGTAAATGGTTTTTACAGGAAGATATGGGAAATGAGGCGCCGAAACGGTAAAGAGCGAATCCGGGTCGGACTCATAAACGGCGGTTTTTATATCAGCCATAAACGCAGTAACGACGGATGCGCGCCATTCAATGTATTTTTTTACCGGCAAATTGTTTAATGCAACTTTGACTGGGATTGATGCTGATCTGTTTGTCTGATCGTGGCTGTTTTTATTAAACAGCTTTCGGCATCGTTCACAACAACATCCGATATTTCCGATGAAATGATCTTTGACGAGTGAAGGGGCTGCGCCAAAGTGTACGGAATCTATGAATACGCCTGAAGCGCCTATGGAGACAGCTTCTTTACATACATCCACGACGTTCGACTTCCACTCCTCGCTTGTCAGGCATGAACAGCGCCTGACTTTACTATTGGAGACGTAAATGGGTTTACCATTTGGCAATAGCGCAGGGAAGTCTGTTTTTTTGTATGTTCCCAGACTCATATAAGAGCCGATCGTGATGAGCGCCAAGGTTTCGATGCCGTATTCTGAAGCTGCGTTATTGAAATTGGCAAACGCCTCTCTTTGATCGTTTGCAATTTCAGGCGGGAAGCCCAGAAAGAACGGAAAAATAACATAATTCGTATTTATGTCCGCGAGGGATTCGAGAACATGTTTTGAGGCATAGTTTGCAAAAATTTCTTCGTTTACGGGAAATGGAGAATGCGCGTCCTTGATTATCCCGAGTGCATTCGGGCCGGACGCGTAATAAGAAACTCTGAATTCATTCGCATCGATTTTTGCCATACGGATTGATTATAGCAACATGAATGGGATGGGCAACAGAATTGGTGTTTAGCCGGGTATCTGCTAAAATTTATCTGTATTGTTTGATTTAGTAATGAAGATAAAAATACTTGCGACATCGTTGTTTTTAATCCTGTCGGCGGCGCTCCTGTATTTTAAATATGAAATTCTGATTTTCCTTTCTCCTTTGATAGTTGTATCGGTAATAAAAATATTCAGAGCTGAAAAATTGGATGTGGAAGAGCTGGCGAATATTAAATACAACCCGGCTCTCGACAGAAAAGCGAATCGCATTTATCTGGATGGAGAGTGGGAATTATCGTGGAGAGGAAGTGAAAAGTTTTCGATAAAAGCGCCGTCGGATTTGGAGACAGTGGAAGGTATGGGGTCTCTGAGTGTTGTCAGATACCGGAAAAGTATCCGCCTGCCTGTGTTCAGCAGAAAAAAAGTGTATTTGTGCGGCAACGGGTTCGGCGGTTCGGGAACGATATATGTAAACCATGAAAAGCTTGCAGGGGATATATTCGGTTATTTTCCTTACGAAATTGAAGTGCCAGATTCGTGCATGAACGGCGAGGAAATAGAGATTATTTTTGAAATAGATCGTTTTAAGAGCGGACTTGCGCCGGGTATGGCCGAAGGGCTTGCTCCGCCGTATGGCGCGGGCTTGTTCAGGGATGTTTACATCGATATCAGGGACAGCATCTGGTTTTCGGGGGCGTATCTGCGGGAGCATGAAGGCGAGTTGCGCGCTGAGATTAAAATGGAAGGCGGCTGTGGAGATTTTCCGATTGCTGTGACGGTAAATATTGAGTCGATTGACTCAAAAGAATCGATATTCAGTGGTAATCAGGTGACGCCGGGTTTTGAAGGGAACGTAACTGTTTGTTTCAAACTTCCGAAAGAGTGCATTAAGGAGTGGAGTTGCGATTCGCCGAATATGTACACTATTGCTGTGACGGCAATTTCCGGAGAGCTTCGCGTAACTGATAGCTTTGTTTCGGGTTTTTCGAAAGTTGGTTTTGAAAACGGGAACATTAATGTAAACGGCGAAAATGTTTTTCTGAAAGGGCTGATGCGAAGCGAGCACTATTCACCGTACGGCGCGGCGGTTCCGAGGTGGGCGGCAAAGAAGGACGTGCAGTCGGTAAAGGAAATAGGTTTGAATCTCATACATTGTGAAGGGTACCCGCCGCACCCTGATTTCATGAAGGAGTGCGACTTGGCGGGAGTTTACTGGACGGCGGACATTCCTGTAAGATGGCTTGCTGAATATGCTGATGAGAGACAATTGGAGGGGCGAATCAAGGAATGTGTCGAGTCTGCTCTTCAGCACCCGTCATTTTTGTTTTTTACTATGGATGGTGATTTGCCTGATAAGTTAAGAAATTTCAAACCGGCCGACAGAGTGCATTTATACAGTGGAAAATTTAACGGATCGGAAGATGAAGGCAAACTCGGTATTGTGAAGCTCGATGTCGATTTATATCGAATGGATTTACTCGACAACATTATCGATGGTGTAACGGAAAGTAAGGCGAATTATGTCATCTGTGATTATATGGATACGGGAGGGGGCAGGGAGGAAAGGCGTTCGAGGGAGTTGAGAAAAGCGGTGTTCGATCTGAGATTGCTAAAGACAACGGACGAAAACCGGTGGGGAGCAGTGGTGATCGGCAGATTATTTACATGGGGATTCAGACAAGGGGTTTTGTCTATAAACAGATCGAAGAAATCGTCATCCGACAATATTCGTGAGTATATGAAAACGAAAGAAGTTGTGGAGCCGGATTTTAAGGAATACCCGGTCCAACTTCCGTTGCGAATAGTACCTTTAATAGCTCTTTTTGCTTTGTTTTCCTTGATAATGTTTCAGATGTCCGGAAAATTGTTTTTTACCGATTCGAAGCTGTTTGTTTATTTTCAACCGTATATGTTTATGTGTGCCTTCGGCATCCTGATGATGCCTGTTTCAACATTTTCACTGCCGTTATTGTTTGAGTGGAAAAGGGGCTGGCTTCCCGGAATAGCTCACAAGCTGAAGTATCGAACCATGTATGATTTATACAATCGCCATTGGCTAAGAATCCTGATTGTTTTTTTTATCAATCTATATTTTTTGTATGCCGGCATATACATTGTTGCTAAAATGCAAAATGAAGCTTTTGCTCAGGTTATTCCGGCACTGTTCATGTCCATGGTGTTTGATTCAGTCTTATTGGTGTTTTTGTTTTATCCGGTGGAGCAGGTCATGGTGGTATTATCTGCCGCGCTGTTTGGTGGTTTTTTTCTCTGCGGCCATATAAAACCCGAGTCGGCGGCTGTTTTCGAAGCGATCAGGTGGGTGCCTTGGATAACTATCGTTCTGATTTTCAAAAAGAAAGATTTGTTCAAAAGGCAAATATATCGGCGATGACGAACTGCTGTATGGGTGGTGTATTATTGCAATTAAAGGTGAAAAGTATAAAATCAGTGGAAATAAACTGTTGGGAGGCAGAATAGGGGTACGCAGAGCCGGGGTTCCCTTACGAAAAGATTAAGATGCGAAAGAAAAGCACACAAAAAGACAGGTTTCATGGTATTGTTCCGCCGCTGGTGACTCCGTTGAAGACGCCCGAAAAGCTCGATCAGGCAGGCCTGAGAAGGTTGATTCGGCACGTTGTTGACAATGGGGTTCACGGAGTTTTCATACTTGGTTCAACAGGCGAATTCCCTTCATTGACTCAGAAAGCGAAAGAAGAGCTGATAGAAGTTACAGTCGATGAAGTGGCTGGTAAAGTTCCGGTGTATGTTGGGATTGGGGACCCTAATTTTACGCAAGTGATAAAGAATGCGAAATTTGTCAGCAAAGCGGGCGCGGATGTGCTGGTTTGCCAGCCGCCGTTTTATTATCCGCTCGGAGATGATGAGCTGGTAATATTCTACGAAAGGCTTTCGGAGCGCGTCGATCTGCCGCTGATTCTGTACAACATTCCCACACTTACAAAGGTCAGCCTGTCGCACGATGTCATAGCGAAGGTGAGTCGCAATGAACGGATAATAGGTTTGAAGGACAGTCAGGGAGACATGAGTTATCTCCAGAGTATGCTTCAGTACTTCAAGGATCGCGAAGATTTCAGGATATTCATCGGAGTCGAGACATTGATTGCCGAGTGTGTATTGTTTCATGCGGTAGGCGCGATTCCCGGCGGTGCGAATGTCGCTCCGGAATTATTCGTTAAACTGTACGACGCCGCGAAGGCGAGAGACTTTAAGAAAATCGACAAACTCCAATCTCAGGTGGTTAAGCTCAGCAGCATATACAGGCACGGCCGATACTGGAGTTCATATTTGAAGGGGCTGAAAGCGTCGCTGTCGATTATGGGGATATGCAGCGATACCATGACGGAAACGTTCGACAGCTTCAGATATGGAGAGATGAAGGACATTAAGCGTGAGCTTAAAGAGCTCGGCGTAATATAAAATATATCTGTTGTTTTATGGAAACAAGTGAAATGCACGGATTGAAGTCTCGTATGGTCCGGATACCTGACGGTGAGTTGCCGTCCGGTGCGGCCGGAGTTCATGTTGTTGAAAAGGGAAAAGGCCCTGATACGATAGTGTTCGTTCACGGACTTGGCGCCGATCACTACGAATTTATTCATCAGATGAGATATTTCGGAAACAGGTACAGGTGTATCGCGTTCGATCACCGCGGGCACGGCCGCAGTCCTTCGACGCCGAACATGGGCATCGAAAGATCCGTCTGGGACTTGCACGAAATAGTTAACTCTTACGGGCTCGATAAATTCATCCTGATGGGACACTCGCTCGGCACGATGGTTGCGTTTGACTACGCCGCGCGTTTCGGCGAAAGAATAGAAAAATTGATAATTGTGTCGGGAACACCGGCGATACGAGAGAGTGTCGTGACATACGCCGGACTTAGGTTTCTGCCGAAAATAGGAACTGTTCTTAATGACAAACAGAGACGTTTACTCGGCAAGCTTGTGGCGTATAATGTTGGGACTTTCGGATTCAGAACTTCGCCGGATGTTCTGAGGCATTTCCTCGGCGGCGATCCGTACTCGTTTACGGAAAAGTATTTCTCCGCGATACTGAAATATATGGCAGACATAGCGGATTTTGACTGTCGCGAGAGATTGGTGAGAATCACGGCGCCGACTCTGATAGTTCACGGCGCGCTGGACTTGGGGATATACGCGCATACGTCGCTGACATCGGCCACGAAAATACGGGGTTCGGAGCTATATATATTCCCCGCCTGCGGGCATTCGCCCAATATTGAATCGCCCGGCAACTTCAACCGGGTCGTGGAGAAATTCATAACGAGGTGAAATATGAACAAAATCTATTTCATAATTTCGATGATAATCCTCGCCGGCATTGCGGTTTTTGCAATGATAAATACCGACATCGTAACGGTTCATCTGTTCTGGATAACCGACATCAAGGCTTCCGTGGCGGTTATTATCATCTGCTCGGTGGTTTTGGGCGCGCTGCTCATGTCGTTGATCGATCTCGGACGGCACATACGGGTGTGGCAGGAAGTTAAAAAATTGAAGTCGAGCCTGAAGACTGCCGAGGAAGAGTTGAAAGCATTAAGATCGAGTGCGGGCAAGCCTGCTGTTGCTCAAGATGCCGACTCCGCTCCTAAACAGCCGTGATTCCCGGCTGAAAACGGGCAATACATACTACAAAATAATCAACAACGCATAGATGCTTTAGCAATTGACACTTGATTTTATCGGTTAAGCGTGTTATTCCGTTCTATGTGTTACGAATCGGGGTGCATCAATGGCTGTTATTCTCGACATTAATCAGAAAGTGCCCGACGCAAGGCTTATTCGCAAAGCTGTAAACGCTTTGAATAACGATAAACTTATTGCTTATCCAACGGACACCGTATATGGGTTGGGTGCGAGTCTCTTCAGCAAAAAGGCGATCGAGAAAATATACATGCTGAAGCCTCATAAAAAGAAAAAGCCTCTTACTTTTGTATGTTCGGATTTAAAAGACATAAGCAGATACGCGGTTGTGTCCGACGAGGCTTACAGAATAATGAAAAAACTCGCGCCGGGACCTTTCACATTTATATTGAACGCGACCCGCGAAGTTCCGCGCCTCGTGATGACACAGAGAAAAACCGTTGGAATAAGAATCCCTGATAACAATATATGTCAGGCGATTATAGGAGAACTCGGTCATCCGATAATCAGCACGACGGTGATGTCGCAGGATCGGGAATATATCGACGATCCCGATCTGATAATGGAACAGCTCGGGCACGCGCTCGAATATGTGATCGACGGCGGCACGCTGCCGTATGAGCTTTCAACGGTGATCGACCTCACTGACGATGATAACCTCAAGATAATCAGAGAAGGAAAAGGTTATTCAAAAATCGCGGTCGATTCTTACATCAATACATAAAACGATAGTTCGCAAAACAGTTATTTAGGCATTTTATTCTCTATAGCGTTGCATTTACTGCAAGCGGCACGGTTCTTACGGTTGATTTGCGATTACCCGCATGTTAAGATTTCTCGAATGATTTTTGAGTAATTGGCATACGAAGGGAAATCGCCAGTGGAAGGCAAAAGAAGTTATTTTTTCGGGAAGCTTCATCGGGAATACAATCTTCAGAATTTTGACAACTCGGATGTGTGGGCGGGCAATATGACCGTTCATCATGAAGGGGCTTCATACAGCTCAAGACTTGCTCGTGTTTTCATTGACCCCGGATATCCGCATTCGGTTGCAACGGTTAATTTTACGGTAGAGGTTTACGTCAGGGGTGTAACCGACACAGGGCCGATATACGAAAGTGAACTCGATGTTGCGTTATGGACGGACATAGACAGACTCGGTTTCGTTGATGAGAAGGGGACACACTATCCGGATTTCGGTTACATCATACCAATGAAACCGGCAAGAGACGCGGAAGGTAATTATATCAGGTGCGGCAACAATGCAGTCTTTGAATCGGGGCCTGTGGCAATTAAGGAAACGGGCGTTTTCAGCTATACCGTCGATTTATCCGCCGACGATTACGATATAAACGATCCTGCGAAGAGTTGGATTTCGATTAACGATATAGCGCACAATCAGGACGGAGTGATTGTTTCGAGTCCCGCGGAAATAATAAGGTGTCCATCGATAATGGAGGTGTGCGCGCGCAAATACGGCGCGGCAATCGAAGACGGTGAATTCATAAGCGGAAAGTTAAAAAACATAACGAATGACATAGATAACATTCCAGTTGAAATAATCTATCTCCTTCCTTTTTTCGAACCGGGAACAAGCGACATCATAACCGGCGGCGATGTGCGAAAAGGAACGCTCGGCAGTGTGTATGCCGTTAAGGATTTTTTCAGGATCGATCCCAAGATAGTTTCAAACCCCAAGAATGTTGACATCCATAATCTGATCGCAAAAGGCCTGATTACGGATTACGATCTGGTTGATATTCTCGGCGGGAAACAGTTGGCGGCGCTGACCCACAC
>CAYPEK010000160.1:0-7378 GCA_964409645.1 uncultured bacterium
TTGACTTCGGCCGGGCGGACGGTGATGACGGACGCGATCTCGCGCGACGGGCGGACGACGACGCTGCCCCGGTAGTAGAGGCCGGTCGAGGAGCCGCCGTCGAGTCCGAGCAGGTCGGTTATGCACGTGTGCTCTTTCACTTCGCGGACGAACGTGTAGATGCTCATCTTGGCGGATGTGGCGACGAGGTAGGCGTTTCCGTCGCGGTCGATGCCGATGGCGCTCCAGCGGGCGGGTTTGTAGATGTCGTTCGATTTCGACGGGTGGTGTCCGTTTTTGACGAGGTCGGCTTTCGAGCTGACGAGCACTTTGCCGTCCTTCATGAGGATGTCCACGCAGGCGATGATGAGTTTATATTTCGATGTGTCGCCGAGTTTGCCGATACGGTCGATCACGGGCTTGTTTTTGGAGTCGATGGCGAAGGCGGAGCTGAAAGAGCCTTCGATCTCGCGGCGGCCGTCCTTATAGACGTGGCCGACGAGCTTGCCGGAATTCATGTCGAAGAAGCAGGCGTTGATGGCGGCGGTCGGGGAGGCGGTTCGGACGATGTCGTCGAAGCGGTCGCGTTTCGGATAATCGGCGGCGGTGACGTGCGCCATTTCGAGAGTGCCGTTCGAGAGGTCGATCTTGATGACGTTCAGCGACGCATTTTTGCCGGTCGGGATTTTCACGAATTTGACCGGGAGGCGGTTGTCGGCGGTGGCGGGAGCGGGTACCGGGACGGCGACTTGGGCCGCGGCTTCAATCAAAAAGGCCGCCTGCGAGATTATCGCCGCGGCGGCCACGCCTGTCAGTTTCATTAGGACGCGACCCCTGCCTGTAACTCCTGTGTTGCGCTTCCCGGGTCTCATCCGGATCACCACCTTGAAAGATGAGGGGGCTTTCCTGTTCCCTCATCCTTCGAGGTGTTCCGGTGCTGCTTCCGTCCTACTTTATATATACCCGTTTTTTGGATTGTTAAAAATGTTTTTTGCCGTTGACCTACTAGGGGCACGTGCAACGTGCCCCTACATAAGATAATTAAAATATAGTCCGTAGAAGCACGTTCTACTCGCACAGGAATATCGAGGTAACGACGCCCCCTGCATAAGCTGTTTAAATATGTCCGTAGGGGCACGTTGCACGTACCCCCTAATCCTTAATATTTCATAATTTCAACGCGGGTCGTGGGTGCGATAAAGCACTATGGGCTGCTTGTCGCCGTATATGAATATTGAGATTATTCTTTGACACCGCAAATTTATGGTGCTAAGTATTTCGTTATTGCCTACAGAGGGAAATAGTGCGGGGCGGGGAGCAAAATCGGCCGGGAGGCTGAGAATGTTTCGGAAAATCACATTCGCGCTCGACAGGGCGATCAGCATCATCGAGACCGTCTTTCTGACGGCGGGGCTCGCCGTGATGGTGGCGGCGCTGTTCGCTGAAGTCGTATGCGGATTTTTAGACGTCAGCCTGCCGTGGGCGAGCGAGCTCGCGCTCTACCTGATGGTGTGGGTGATGTGCTTCGGCGCGAGCGCGGCGGTCCGCGGCGGCAACCACATCGCGGTGGGACTGATCGCCGACCGGCTCCACGGGCTGCCCGCGCGGGTGGTGCGGCTTTCCGTGCTCGTTTTCTGCCTGTTGCTCTGCATCGGCGGGGTTGTGCTCGGCTGGCAGTACACGCATGTCGCGTATCTTTCGGGCAAGCAGTCGGTCGTGATGAGGGCGCCGATGTGGATTGTTTACGCGGCGTTCCCGGTGACGGCGGGGCTGATGGCGTTGCGCGTGTTGCTGCTCGGCGCGCGGGGTCTCGCGATGCGCGCCCGCGCCGACGAAACCGAGAGGACGGAGCAGCTATGACCGCGGCGATCGTCGCATTCGTCTTCCTGCTGCTGATGCTGCTCGGCGTGCCGCTGTTCGCCGTGATCGGCACGGTGACGGCGATCTGCCTGCTGCTGTCGGACTCGCCGCTGATGATTCTCGCGCAGCAGTTTTTCTCGATCGCGGACCGCACGGCGCTTCCGGCGATCCCGCTCTTCATCCTCATATCGACGCTGATGGCGAAGGGGTCGAGCGCGAAACGACTCGTGAACTTCGTGCGCGCGCTCGTCGGCTGGCTGCCCGGCGGGATGCCGCTCGCGACGCTCGCCGCGTGCATCATCTTCGCCGCGCTCGCCGGGATGACGCCCGCCGCGATCATCGCCGTCGGCGCGATGCTCTACCCCGGACTCATCAAGGGCGGCTACAGCGAGCGGTTCTCGCTCGGGTTTGTCACGTCCGCCGGTTCGCTCGGCATTCTCGTGCCGCCGAGCATCGTCGTGCTGATCTTCGGCGTGGTGGGCGAAGTTAACATCGAGGCGCTGTTCATCGCGGCGGTTGTGCCGATCGCCATAATCTCCGTGTTGTTTTATATTTACTCGCTCGTGGTTGGCGCGCGCGCGGGAATCAAGCGCGAGCCGTTCATGCCGCGCGAGATCGTAAAGCGGTTTCTCTCCGGCTTCTGGGCAATTCTGTTGCCGATCGGCATCGGAGGCGGCATCTACTCCGGGCTTGTCACCGTCACGCAGGCAGCAGCGCTCGGCGCCGTCTATGCGTTCATCGTCGAGATTTTCTTCTACCGCACGCTCAAACTGCGCGACATCCCGCGCCTCTCGTACGGCGCCGGAACCACCGTCGGGTTGCTGCTTGTCATCATAGCCGTCACGTTCGGCTTTAATTGGTATCTCACGACGAACGGCATCCCGGACGCGCTGACCGAATGGATCGCGTCTCACTTCCACTCGAAGGTGTCGTTTCTGCTCGCAGTCAACGCGCTGCTGCTTTTCCTCGGCTGCCTCATGGACATCATGTCGGCGATATTCATCACCGTGCCGCTGCTGCTGCCGGCGGCGGTCGCGATGGGTATCGACCCGATCCATTTCGGCATAATTTTCATTGTCAATTTCGAGATCGGATATCTTACGCCGCCCGTCGGGATCAACCTGTTCACGTCGAGCGCGGCGTTCAAGCGGCCCGTGATTGCCGTGTCCCGCGCCGTGATGCCCTACCTCGTGTTGCTCCTCGCCGCGCTCGCCCTCATAACTTTCTACCCGCCGATTACGCTTTTCCTCGTCAAACTGACAGGAAATATGTGAGCGAGTACAAAGGAATTTACCACCAAGACACGAAGACACAAAGGGTTTTAAAAGCGGCAAAGCCGCTTATTCAAGATATCTTTTCTTGGTGTCTTTGTGGTGAATTTTGCTTTTTCAAGCGACGAAGATGAAATCCGTTATTTCGGTGTAACCGAATTCGAGGAGTGTGTCGCGGATAAGCAACCGCGCGCCGCGCGCGCCCACCGCGCACACGATAAAATCGCCAGACTCGCGACTCGCGAGCGTGTCAGGCGGAAGAATCGGAATCTCGCCGATCCGGCGGCCGATTTTCTTCGGGTCAACATCGATCAAACGCGCCACCTCGACTCCCGCCGTCGCGAACTCCCGCAGCCACCAGCGACCCTCGCGTCCCGCGCCCCAGAGCGTTATCCGGCTGCGGCTCCGCAGACGGCTCTGGAGAAGGTAGTGCGCTTTCAGCTTGCGGAACTTCGGGATTGTGTAAGACCGGTGTGTGCGCGACATTCTTTCGGGGTAATCGCGCCAGAGATAAAGCGTCTCCGGCACTTTTGTGAACCGCGCGCCGGAAACAAACAGCCGCATCCACAGGTCGTAATCCTCCGGCCAGCCGTGGTCCTGATAGCCGCCCACGGCGACCACTGCGTCCCGACGGAACATCACGCTCGGATGCGCGAACGGCGACTCCACAAAGAAGTCGCGCGCAATGTCGGCCTCGTCCGCGACCGAGTTCAGCCAGTCGATGTATAAGGCCATCCCTTCGCCGACATGCTCCGGCGGGAACGCTTCGACGAGACATCCGCAGAGAGTAATTTCGGGCTGCTCGTGGAGCAGGGTGGCCTGTTTTTCGAGCCTGTGCGGGAGAGAGATGTCGTCGGCGTCCATGCGCGCGACGAGTGGCGCGGAGCAGAGATCGAGTCCGGCGTTGAGCGCGGCGACAAGCCCATCATGTTGTCTTGCGGCAACTTTGAAGCGCGGGTCGTGCGCAGCGAAGCGGGCGGCGATGTCCACCGAGTCGTCCGTCGAGCCGTCATCCACGACGATGCACTCCCAGTCGCGGAACGACTGTGTCGCGATCGAGTCGAGAGCGCCGGCGAGGAAATCCGCGCCGTTCCGCACGGGCAGCAGAACGCTGACGGCCGGTTTTTTCATGATAGGAATTTGTACCACCCGCGCGGCGCTAAGTCAAAGGAGGAATATTGATTATCGAAATAAAACTATTTATATATCGGGGCCTTTGTGGAAACATCGCTTTCAAAATATGTGCATTGTATAAAAGTTGACGAATGGCTAATTAAAGATATAATGTTTATTATCAATAATGGTTAAGTGTTTTTATATTTAAATATGTAGGGCGGGGTCGCCGAACCCCGCCGACGTAACTATATGGAATTGCCACGGAGAAAACACCTTAAACACCTCGAAATGCTGTTTTTGGATTATAATGCGCCGATATTTTTTATAACAATGACAACTTATCAAAGGCGGAACATACTTATCGAGCCTGTTGTTGCCGATAAGATAATAGAGTGTCTGCGGGAATGCAGAGAAAAGAACGGGTGGGCTGTTGGACGATTTGTGATAATGCCCGATCATATTCATTTTTTTGCCGCCCCGGTGAAAGATGCGAAGACGCTTTCCGGTTTTATACGAGATTTCAAGAAGTGGACGCAAGCATAAGCGGTGGAGAGAGGGTATAAAGGCAAGTTGTGGCAGAGTGAATTTTTTGATCGTTTGTTAAGGGGTAATGAATCGTATCACGATAAGTGGAAATACGTATTGGAAAATCCGGTGAGGGCGGGCCTTTGTGAGAAGCCGGAAGATTGGCCGTATCAGGGTGAGTTGTGTTTGTTTGAATATAAAAGAATTACAGGGTGAGATGTTTGGCCAAAATGCGACAGAGGGCGATGTGTTACGTCGGCGGGGTTCGGCGACCCCGCCCTACATCAAAAACATGTTGATGAAAAAATATTAAATAAGCGGCCACGCCGCTTTTCGTATTCCTTAGTGTCTTAGTGGTAATTTTTTTAAAAGAAGCTTCTTGTCTCGAATGATGAATGAAGAATGAAAATTGGCATCATTCCAGCGAATCGAGAAAATCTTTGAACCATTGCTTATCCCGCATATTATCCAGATCGGCATCTTTTAGTATATGTTCTTTAGACGGCAATTTATTGTGTGATTTACTATCTTCAAGCCATCTTTTACAGCTTTCTTCATCCCCTCTGATAGAGCTAATACATGCGAGGTCATAAGATCCATAGCCGGAAACGATAGCACTTACTTCTTTGAATTTAGACTCAGCCTCAGTGAACAGTCTGTCAGCCTCGTTGCCTGATTTTGTTTGCGCAAGGGCAGAAAGTGCAATGCCCCAATTGTTGAGCGCTTCATGAAGGTCCGGTTTAATCTTGACGGCGGCCTCGTATTTTTCGATTGCCGCATGGAACAATCTGTCAGCTTCGTTGCCTGATTTTATTTTTGCCAGATCATAAAGTGCAAGCCCCCAATTATAGAGCGCTTGATGATAGTCGGATTTAATCTTGACGGTGGCATCGTATTTATCGATTGCTGCAAGGAATAACTTTTCGGCTTCGTCACCTGATTTTGTTTTCGCCAGAGCATCAAGTGCAGCGCCCCAATTATTGAGCGCGACATGAAAGCTCGGTTTACTATCAAAGGCGGCATTGTATTTTTCGATCGCTGCAAGGAACAATCTGTCGGCTTCGTCGCCTGATTTTGTTTTTGCATGATCATAAAGTTCGTTACCTAACATGATGTATGACCAAGCTATCATATCTTTTAATGATTCTGATTTTTCACCCTTGTATTCACTCTCGATTCTAAGAACTTTTTCATAGTCGCCTGCTACGAATGCGGACTCTATTTCTTGGATACCGACAGACGATTGCTCAAAAGTAGATATGGCTTTATCTATTTGCTCTTTTAGTCTCAACATGATATCGATTTTTTGATCTTCACCGGGAGGGGAATAAGGCAGAATATCATCGACAGCATTCTTCAGACTAGTAAAAGGCGCGGAAATAAAACTAGGCGGAAAGCATTTTAGTTCCTGACACAATTTAGTGAAGAAATCGTCGGCGTCGTAGCCTTTTACATAAAAAGCTTCTTTCCCGGGTGTTAACAGTTTTTCACGAACGTGTGGAGCAGGTTCGTTATCTTTATAGCATATCCAATATAGCCGATTGTCGAATCTGGGAAATTCCGTAAGACGTTTGAATACAGGATCGTTTTCTCCGCTGTAACCCACGACGATCCAAAGTCTGGAAGTGCCTGTGGCTTGAAAAGCGCTTGCGATGCTTTCCGGATAATCGTCTTTCTCAGAATGTATCTGAATAAAACCCGTATGTTGTCCGTGCAGATAAAAGATGGATTTTTCATCGATGTTAGCGGGAACAAAAATTGAAGTGGTTGCTAGATCGTAAACCGCAGGATATTCACCGATTAGTGAACAAGCACGGATAATCAACGGATCGAAATTTGTGGTTAGCACTCTATCAACTATATCTTCATGTATAAGCTGTGCAATACCGATACTTGCCCAGTTCATTTTTGCATTCTTCACATAATTTTTAATAAGCATGAACCTTTTTTGAGGTTTTAATTTAGACATGCAGGTGCTGTAATCTTTTGTTTCAGCTTTATCGTACCAATCTGAATATTTATTTTTGATGTGTTCAACTATTTCATTTGCCAAGGGAATTCCAGCAGAAACAGAACATCCTGCCCCTATGAGGAGCGCGCAGCAATGACCATCTTCTTTGCAATCTCTGATATCATTTATTACGTCTTTGATTGTTGCTTCCATGATTTTGCTCCGGAAGGAATTGTTTCGCGGAAGTATAGAACGGGGATGTCGGCGTGGTCAAGGGTGCGTTGCTGCAAAGCAAAATAGCATGTACAAAGTTGCGGTTTGGCTAGTGTCGGCTGGGTACGACTTGTGCCGGAGTTGCGATCATAATTATTTATTCAATTTTGATACGCATTCTTTTTTGATACTTAACTGCGGGACAGGCACCGCGGGAATGCCGCGTTGCCAGTCCCCTGAAATAATAAAAAATGAATATCGAATGAGAACAAAAATTATAAAAACAACAGAGGTGACGTTTTTTTAGGGACTGGCAACGTGTTTTTGGCGGTGCCTGTCCCGTCTTGAAGCAGCGTGGATGCCGCAGCGCAACTAATAAACGGCGGGGTGCGGCCAGCCGAGCGGCCATTAATCGTTCCCACGCTCTGCGTGGGAATGCTTCTTCCGACGCTCCCGCGTCGGC
>CAYPEK010000161.1:0-7347 GCA_964409645.1 uncultured bacterium
CCGCCGCCCGCGCCGCAAGCGCAAATATGTCCGACGCCTGCTCCGCACTCAGCTTTGAAAACGAATCGACATGCTCCTTAACCGCAAGCACGATGTGCCCCGGCTTTATCGCGTCATCGTTGCACAGTGCAACCGATAGCGCTGTCTCTTCCAGCACCCTGTCTTTGTTGTATTCGCAAAAAACGCATTTCTTTGTTTCTGTCATGGCCGCCTCCAGCACCGCAAACCAATTATATCACATTGTCACGTTTTTGATCCCCGGCTGTTGCCCCAACACTACCGGAATGAGTTATAATAACCACGCACTATCCTGCATTTTTCACCAGTGCAGGTAGAAATCGAAAAAAGGGATGAGATACAAGACGAATCGAGCGAGAACGAGGGAGCATACTATCCCGTATGTGACCGAGTTCGAGTCGATGATTCAACGCAGTAAATCGCCCTTTCTTCGATTTCCCGGATTTTTCTTGTTAAAAATCCGGGTTATTTATGGAAAGGATATATGCCATGCCTACCGCAAAAAAGCTGATTTCCATTTCTTTCCTCTGTATTTTTACCATCGCCTTCGCGGGCATTCGGTCCAACGGAGCGGATATGAACAAAATTTACTCGCACACCAAGGACAGCCTTACAGTCAACCTCGCCGCCGGGAAGCTTCAACTGACGGTCTTTGACGACAATATCATACGCGTCCTCTTTTACTCGACGCAGAAACCGCCGCAGCGCCCCAGCCTTATCATCGTCGGCAAACCGCGCGCGGGCGTGAAATGGAACATCGCCGAAGGCAAGAATTCCGTCGCTGTCGTCACACCGAAGCTGCGCGCGTCCGTCTCACTCTCAACCGGCGCGGTGACTTTCCTCGACACAAAAGGCGGTGTCATCCTCAGCGAAGCGCCGGACGGCGGCAAGTCGCTCGATAAAGCGGTTGTCCTCGACGAAGAAGTTTTTCAACCGAAGCAGATTTTCAAAATCTCCGACGCTGAAGGCCTCTACGGGCTCGGCTGCTATCAGGATAACCTGATGAACTACCGCGGCCACGACCTCGTCATCGCTCAGGCGAACACAATCGACACCATCCCGTTCCTGACCTCCACACGCGGTTACGGCATACTCTGGGATAACTATTCCGAATCGAAATTTCACGACGGACCGGACGGAATGTCGTTCTGGTCCGAAGTCGGTGACGCTATCGACTACTACTTCGTTTACGGCCCGGTCGCCGACTCCGTAGTCGCGGGATACAGAACCCTCACCGGTTCCGCGCCGATGTTCGGCAAATGGGCCTACGGTTACTGGCAGAGCAAGGAAAGATACATGTCCGGTGACGAACTCGTCTCGGTCGCGAAGGAATACAGAAGCCGCAAGTTGCCGATCGACAATATCGTCCTCGACTGGCGCTACTGGGGCAAATACGGATGGAACGCGATGAAATTCGACGAGGACAATTTCCCGCACATGGATTCCACCATCGCCGACCTTCACAAACTCAACATGCACATCATGATCTCGATATGGCCGAAATTCGAGCCGATCACCGAGCCCTACAAGGAACTCGACAGCAAGGGCCTTCTTTACCCGGACGCAGCAAACGCCGGTTCAAAAACATACGATGCCTACAGCAAAGAGGCGCGCGACATCTATTGGCGCTACGTCAAAAACGGACTCTTTTCTAAAGGAATCGACGCATGGTGGATGGACGCCACCGAGCCTGAAATCACCAACGCGGACACGCAGGAAAAGGTGATGAAGGATGTTAAAGCAATCAAAAAGACCGCGCTCGGCACTTCCGCGCGATATCTCACTCCCTATTCGCTAATGTCGGCGAAAGGAGTTTATGAATCGCAACGGCGCGATGCCCCGGACAAACGCGTATTCATCCTGACCCGATCCTCTTTTGCCGGTCAGCAACATTACGCCGCCGCCGCTTGGTCCGGCGACATCAGGGCCACTTGGGATATTTTTAAAAAGCAAATTCCCGCGGGCATCAACTTCAACATGGCCGGCAATCCCTATTGGACAACAGACATCGGCGCCTTCTTCGTGCAGATATACGCCGGTGGCTGCGACAATATGGAATATCGCGAGATGTACGTCCGCTGGTTCCAGTTCGGCGCGTTCTGCCCGCTTTTCCGCTCCCACGGCACAAGCACCCCGCGCGAGATATGGCGTTTCGGCAAGCCCGGCGAATGGTCTTACGACGCTCTCGAAAGGGCGGACAATCTCCGGTACCGCCTCATGCCTTACATCTACTCGCTCGCATGGCAGGTCACGGATAAAGGCTATACGATTATGCGCGGCCTCCCGATGGATTTCCCGAACGATAAGAACGCGCGCGGCATCACCGACCAGTTCATGTTCGGCCCCGCGCTGCTTGTGAACCCCGTCACTCGCGCCATCTATCATATCGAGAAGCACAAAGCTTCGTCGAAGATGTTCACAGACATGGGAGCGCCGGTTGCTGGCAAAATCGTCGTCAGAACGGATATCGACACGCGCGACGTCTATCTGCCCGAATCCGCGGAATGGTTCGACTTCTGGACCGGCGAGAAAATGAGCAGCGGCAACATTAAGGCTCCCGCGCCTATAGATTACATTCCGCTTTACGTCAGAGCCGGATCAATCATCCCAATGGGTCCGTTCGTCCAGTATGCGATGGAGAAACCGGCCGACCCGATCGAACTTCGGATTTATCCCGGTGCGGACGCATCGTTCACTATCTACGAGGACGACGGCCTCACCTATCAATACGAGAAAGGCAAATACGCACTGATTCCCATTAAATGGGACGACAAAAAGCAAACGCTTACAATCGGCGCCCGGAAAGGATCGTTCACGGGAATGCTGAAGTCGCGCGCTTTCGACATCGTGTTCGTCGCTCCGGGCCACGGCGTCGGCCTTCCGGTCACAAAGAGCCCGGACAAGCATGTAACGTACTCAGGCAAGGAAATTAAAATTAAGAAATAATCGGGAGAAAAAATGAAAAAGACATCATTAGTTTTCACAATCGTTATCGTCGCGCTGTTTTCGTCTTTCGCCACTAAGTCGCTCGCAGTCGATCCGTGGCAGGACACGAGCCTTTCTTTCGACGAACGCTCTAAAGACCTGCTTTCGAGACTCACCCTCGAAGAGAAAATTTCTTTACTCTCTGAAACTGAAGACGCCATACCTCGGCTCGGTATCAGCGAATACTACCTCGGCAACGAAGCGCTCCACGGCGTCGTCCGCCCCGGCAAATTCACCGTATTTCCAATGGCGATTGCGCTCGCAAGCACGTGGGACCCAGACCTTTTGTTCACAATCACAACCGCGATCTCGGACGAAGCACGCGGCAAAACGAATCAGTTCGACGGCAAAATGCAGTGCCAGTACTGCGGTCTGCTCACCTTTTGGTCGCCGACGATCAACATAGCGCGCGATCCCCGCTGGGGCAGAACTCCGGAAACTTACGGTGAAGACCCTTATCTCACGGGCCGGCTCGCGGTGTCGTTCGTCAAAGGCTTGCAGGGCAACGATCCTAAATATCTGAAGGTTGTATCCACTCCGAAGCACTACGCCGCGAACAATGAAGACTACAACCGCTCATACTGCAATGCAAAAATCTCCGAGCGCTCGCTCCGCGAATACTATCTTCCACACTTCCGCGACGCGATAATGGAGGGCGGCGCATACTCCATCATGGGAGCATACAACGCGATCAACGGCATCCCGTGCAATGCCAACAAAAAGCTTATGACCGACATCCTTCGCGATGAGTGGGGGTTCAAAGGATTTGTAGTGACCGACTGCGGTGCGGTCAACAACCTCGTCGTTTGGCACAAATACTCGAAAGACAACAGAACAGCCGCAGCCGATACAATAAACTCGGGCGTTGACCTTGAATGCGGCGGCGACCAGATCATGAAGCGCAATCTCGCGGGAGCACTGAAAGAAGGCCTTACAACTAAGGAAGCAATCGACAGAGCTGCTTTCAATATGATCAAAGCACGGATGAAACTCGGAATGTTCGACCCGCCCGAAATGGTGCCGTACAGCAAAATATCTCCGGACGTAGTCGGTTCGAAGGAACATCAGGAACTCGCCCGGCAGGCATCCCGCGAATCGATTGTTCTTATGAAGAACGCAAGCATCGGCGGCAAGCCGCTGCTTCCACTCGATACCGCAAAAATCAAATCCATCGCAGTCGTCGGCCCGAACGCTAACATTGCACGCTTCGGCGACTACAGCGGAAGTCCGGTCCACGAACCGATCACTCCGCTTATGGGAATTCAGAACCGGGCGGGAGACAAGATCAAAGTCAATTTCGTTCAGTACACATCCAATGCCGGAACCACCGATTTTGAGTTGATCGCAACTGAAAACCTAAAATCCGCGGGCGGCGCTTCCGGAGAGAACGGTCTCAAGGCGGAATATTTCAAAAACCGCAAGTTAGAGGGCGCTCCCGCTACTACTCGCATAGACCCGAGAGTCGATATTGACACAATAGTCAAACCGCCCGATCCCGCAATTCCCGGCACTTCATTCTCTGCCCGGTGGACCGGCAAGCTTGTTCCGTCGGTCACCGGCGAACATATAATTGCAATGAACCTCAAAGGTGGTGGCCGCATTATCATCGACGGCAAAGTAATCGCAGAGAAAAAGGCAAAAAGCAGCACAAAACTGAAAGCCGGAGCGCCGATAGGTAATCAGGCGTTCGAAGGGGAGAAAGTTGATCGCGTTTTTGCAAACGTTGCACTTGAAGCAGGAAAGGAATACGACATCGAGGTTGATCTGATCCATAACAGCGGAAGCGCATTCGCGCGGCTCGAATGGAAACATCCGGCGGTTAAACTCGACGAAGCGCGCGCAAAAGAAATCGAAGTGATCAAAAACAGCGGCATCGTTCTCGTCTTCCTCGGGATCGGTCTCGATCAGGAACGCGAGGGAATCGACCGCGCCGACCTCGAACTGCCCTACGACCAGAAGGAATACATCCGGCAGGTTTACGAAGCGAACCCCAACACCGTAGTCGTCCTCATAAGCGGCAGCCCGCTCGCCATCAACTGGATCAAGGATAATGTCCCGGCAATCGTCGAGGCGTGGTATCCCGGCGAACAGGGCGGCAACGCCATCGCGGATGTGCTTTTCGGCGACTACAATCCAGCCGGACGCCTCCCGTTCACTTTCTTCAAATCCACCGACGACCTCGCGCCATTCGACGACTACGAAGTCACGCACGGACGCACTTACATGTACTTCAAAGGAGAGCCGCTCTTCCCGTTCGGCTTCGGACTCAGCTACACATCTTTCGATTACAGCGGCCTCACCATCGACAACAAATCGCCGAAAGAAACCGACACTGTAAACGTCTCCTTCGACGTTAAAAACAAAGGTGATCGTGACGGCGACGAAGTCGTCCAACTCTATGTACACAACGTCGATTCGCCCGTAATTCAGCCCAAGCTTCAGCTAAGGGGTTTCAAACGAATTCAAATCAAAAAAGGCGAAACGAAAAAAGTTACAATTCCATTGCAGATTAAAAACCTTTATTTCTGGGACGACACAAAGAATGCCTACGCCGTCGAGCCCGGCGATTTCGACATCCTCATCGGCGCATCGTCCGCGGACATTCACCTTAAAGATAAAATTACAGTTGTGAAATAAATCTGAATTTGAGATCAAAAAAGGCCGGTCATTCGACCGGCCTTTTTTGTGTGTTATACATAGTAATCATTATTTACTATCGTCCGAAGAAATATCTCCATTCATATTTCCCATCATATTGTTATATTCCTCTTTTTGTTTCTCATTTAGTATTTCCAATATTTCTCCGTCAACTTTCATTTTAAGAACCTTGAGGTCTTTGATGATCCTCTTTCTAATTATCAGAAATTCACCTTCGTTTTCGTCGAGTATCTCGCGCACCTGTTCTTTCTGATTTGTGTTCAGAGAGAGCCTCTGAGTCATTTTTTCAACAAGAAAAGACTTAATAATATTGCTTCGTTCTTTTGGGCTGCTGCCAAATAATTTGTCTGAAAACTTACTCCTTTGCTCGTAATGTTTCTTCTCGGAATACTTCCTGTCCAATATCGCGCCGGTAAATATCCCGGTTGCATAAATGATGATTATGAGTAAATAAAATATTACTTTTCGGCTCGTTTTATTATTTTTGTAGTCTATCTTGCTTCCCATTATTCTTATCCACCTCCAAATATAAAGTAATACCCGATCAAAGCGCTTTCATCTTCGCTGGCTATGATCCTTTTTTCTCCTGACGACAAAGGTAATATACCCGAAACATCCTCTGTATCACTATGATAAACTTTCGGGCCAGCCTCTATAAAATCTGCAATCAATGTCTGTTTACACATCAGTATATCCACTTTAGTGGAACTATTTATCACATAAAACGCCAGTCCCATAAGAGCAAGCATCAAGCTCGCAGCGACCGGAAGCATCTTCCTGCTTATTAGAGAAAAATAGTTAATAATACCTTCTTCGTCCGTAACAATGCTTTTTCTGATAACAGCGTTTAATATATTCTCATTTACATCTTCACTAGGAAAGACTGGCTCTTTTCTCTCGAAAACCTTTCTCAGCATCATAAGCTCTTTTACCGCATCCGCGCACGGCACGCATGTTTCAATATGGCGTTCATACTCCTTAACAGCGGATTTTGATAGTTCACCATCAACATACCTGCCGGCAGTCTCTGTCAATCCACATTTGTCCATTTATATCACCTGTTTTCGCCAAAAGCTCTTTCAAGGCGCTTTCTGAGAATACTACGCGCTCTGAACAACCTCGATTCAACAGTACCAATTTTAATTCCGAGCATCCTGCTTATATCCACATACGACATTCTGTCTATTTCACGCATTACAACTACAATCCTGTATTCGGGCGGTAAATCCATCAGCGCTGTTTGAAGAGCGATTGAGAGTTCTTTCTCTTCCATGATTTTGCCTATTAAGTCGCTTCCATACTCTGTTTTATTTCCATCTCTTTCATTTTTAATTTCCGCGCTGTCGGATTTTATCCATTTTCTCTGTCGCACCTTTTTCCTAAGGTGGTTATTAACCACATTCATCGTGATACTATATACCCACGTAAATAGTTTCGAATCCCCTTTAAACGATGGTAGTGATGAATACGCGCTAAGAAGTGATTCTTGATAGACATCCTCTGTGTCGTGTGTATCACCTAAAATACAGAATATCGTATTGAAAAGAATCTTTCCTTCATTTTTAATCAATTCTTCAAATTCTTTTTGTCTTATCAATTAAATATCCGTCCGAAACGAAATCGCACGCAACGCTATTATAAAATTAGTTGCATCGACATTAGTTCTATTCCCAAAAATATTATTTT
>CAYPEK010000162.1:0-6884 GCA_964409645.1 uncultured bacterium
CGTCATAACTTCCCGCAGTCCCCATTCTCCGAGCGCGCCTGAGGCAGTCGTTTTCGCGCCTTTAGGAAGAGCCGAGGCAAGATCGGGGATCGAAATGCCAATCGGGTTGTCCCTCTTCTCGAAGAACTTCTCCGGATGAAGTATCTGTTCCGTGCTGATCGGCGGCGAACTGTAGGCGCTGTTCAGCAAATCAAAACCGCCAGTCTTCCTGACATGCACCACGAACGCCGTGCCATCGACGAGCGGAAACGCCACCGCGTCCCGCACGGCTTGCGGCGCCGCCGCCAGCTCCGGCTTGCCGATATACGTCACCACCGGCAGAAACTGCTTTATCACATTCTCGGGGCTCGGCAGAAACAGTGCGCTAATCCCGTAGTTGCGCACGAGAAAATCCATCGTCGTCATCAGCGCGTCGCCGTTTACAAGAGCCCGCGCGGCCGCCGCGCGGTCCGGGTCTGCACCCTGCGCTTTCACCAGCGCCCCGACGCCGTAATTGCTGTCGAGCAACCCATAAGCACACTCATGCGCGGCAACGAACTCAGGTTCTGCCACACCGAGCGTCTCCATCGTCTTATCCACAAGCGGCGAAGTCCAGCCGGGCGTCTTCGCTCCCTCAGTGAAAACCACCCGCGCGCCGCCCGGATCGTAATAAGCGCGCGTACGCGCCGAGGCAAAAACGCCAAGATTTTTTTCGAGCGAGTACCCCGCCGGGATCAGTCCGAGAAACTCCCATTGCTTCTGAACAGTCTTCAGCTCCGCGCCGTAAGGAAAGAAAAAGCTCCCGATCGCCGGCGCGGCCTTCTTCGCCTCGGCTGATTTGAGCGTAACCAAGGACAGCGCCGCTTTGTAATCGATACCCCGCAGCAGCGACACCGAATCGCGCGCCACTCCGATCGTCTTGTCCTGAACGGGAGCGGCGATCAGCCTTCCGGCAAGTGCCGCGGCAAACATCACGGACACAAACATCGTAATCGTTTTTTTCATTTGCTTTTCCTCAAAAAAATAACCGCTTCCCGATTCCGTCGAGCCCGGAAAGCGGCCATTGTTTTCCTCTCATTTTCACGCCCCGGCCCGCGTTAAGGCAGATTTATCACGCAGGGCTGATACACCTTTATCAGATACGCATGGAACGGCTGCAGTGCGTCCGTCTGCTCGTACTTACCTCCCGTGTAAGCAAGCACTTTTTCATTCACCCAGCCGCGGCTCACCATCGTCTGCATGTCGATCGTTTCCGTCCCTACCGTGAATGTAATTTGCGAAACAGCAAGCGGTTCGTATGTCCCTATGCCGATCACGTTCCATCCCTTGTCGAGCGCTACGGCCCTCAGCGAGGAAGCTGCCGCCTTCGCAACTTTGGTCTTGAATGTTAGCTGGCTCGTCAGCGGCGAATTGAGGTTCTGCCAGAACGAGCGCCCTCCGCGCACACTCCACGCCTCGGACACATTCATGTAATCCTTGCCCGCGATGTCGAACACCGTCGATCCGCTGTCGAACAGCCCCGCTATCTGCGTGCGAACGCTGTCCGCGAGTCCGTCAGGCACGTAAATCAGGTTCCAGCCACCTTCAAGGCTCAGATCCGATGTTATGTCCGCAATCGTTTCTTCAACCGTTTCGGCAATCTCGGTCGCGGCATCCTCAACCGCTGTTTCGACCGCTGCGACAGGATTGACGACCTCCGCCGAAACGACAGCGCTCTCGTTCCCCGCGGCGTCGCGGAATTTGACATAGACCTTCTTGGTTCCGTCGCCGCTTGGCAACGTCCACTGCTTTTTAGCGGCATACGACTCCCATATCGCACCGACGAAATCGTCCGTGTTCCACACCATCATGTCCTTCAGCCCGACGCCGAGAATCCCGTACGACTTGTCGAGCTGGAGCAGGTTGAGCCGCGTGTAAGTGTCGGAGTTGTCGGCCGCCGTTATCACGAGGTTGGCGGCAGCGCCGTCCGACGTCGGCGTGGCGATCACCGCGCCCGCCGGAGCCGTCCGGTCGAGCACAATGTAATCCACATACACGGCCGATTCGGTGTTCGTGTCCGCCGAGCGGAACTTCACATAAACCGCCTTCAGTCCGTCGTCGCCGTCGAGCGTCCAGTTCACATTGTCCGCCAGCGTCTGCCACGTCGCGCCCGCGAAATTTTTGTCGCTTGAAATCATCATCTCGCCCGCGGGATACTCCGGCGCGTTGTGATTGTAGTAGTTGATCTTCAGCACCACATTCGGGTCCGGCGTCACCATACTTGTCTTCTTTATATAGACCGGTATCTGGTCGATGCCGTGGCCGATGTCGAGCGACAGCGCGTTGATCACATATTTGTAAACCTCATCGTTGAAGAGAATCGTCGCGTGGTTGTAGCCATTCGTGACGATATTCAGCGCGCCCGCGTAGAATGCGTTCTCCGGCGGATATATCGTCGTGTCGCCGTTCGAGAATATCGCCGTGTAATCGACGGTGCCGATCAGGTTGTTCTTCTCGTTGAGCAGCTTAAGGAAATCGCTGCCGATCTCCATCTGCCGCGACGCCTCGCCCGGCCCGATCGACGCGACCGACGTGCCCCGGTGCGGCGTGCTGATCGTGATCAGGTCGTCCACCGTACCCGAGCCGCCGAGGAACTGCACGTAATACCGCGCCACGAGACCGCCCTCGCTGTGACACACAAGGTCCACTTGAGTCGCGCCCGTCTCCGCGAGAACTTTCTGCACGAAACTCGCCAGCTCGCCCGCGCTCACCGTCACATCCTGCATCCCGGCCTCGCTCAGCGTTATCACATACGTTTTATAGCCTTCCGCCTTCATCTTCTCGACGTAATACACCCAGTTGAGGTACGAGCTTACGTCGCCGACGATCGAGCCCATGTAGCCGTGCACGAACACAACCGGATCCTTGTCGGCTTCCTGCGCCATGAACCCGTTCACTCGGTCGAACACATAGAGCGAAACCGAAACCGCCGCGCTTTCGTTGCCCGCCGCATCCCGGAACTTCGCGTAAACCGTCTTGTTGCCGGCGCCCGAAGTCACATTCCATTCCTTCGTCGCCGCGACCGGCTCCCACGCCGCGCCGGCGAAATCCGCCGAGTTGCTGATCATCATCTCCGTCGCGCCGATGCCGAGTATCCCGTACGCCTCAGTCAGGTTCGTCACCTTGAACTCGCCGTACTTATCCGCATTGTCGGAAACCGAAATGTTGAGCGTCAGCTTCGTCTCGCCCGCCGCGGGAGTCGCCGCAACGGCGATGCTCCCCGACGGCGCCGTCCGGTCGAGCACGATGTAATCCGCGTACGACGGCGACTCCACGCCGTCCGCCCCGCGGAATTTCACATGCACGCCGAGCAGACCCTCCGATTTACCGGCCACGCTCACAACCGCCGTCTGCGACACCGCCTGCCACGACGCGCCCGCGAACAGCGGGTCGGTCGATACCATCATCTGCGTAATCGGCGTCGTCGGCGCGTAGTGGTTGCACGGCCTCAGCGCAAGCTCAAGCGTATTGCTCTTCGTCACCATAATCGGCTGCTTGATCTCCACCGGCCGCACGCCTTTCGCAAACAGATACTTGTACGCCAGCGCGTTCTTCACAGCCGTGTAAACCTCCGGGCTGAACAGAATTCCCGCGTGGCCGTATATCACGTAATTGATGTTCACCGCTCCGTCGTAGAACCCGTTCTTTCCGGGCACAACAACCTCGTCTCCGTGGCTGAACAGCGCGGTGTATTCGAGATCGCCCGGAAGCGTGTCGCCGCTGTTCAGTTCCCGCAGGAACGAGCTCGCGACCTCCATCTGGCGCGCCGCCTCTCCCGGCCCGATCGACGCAACCGTCGTCCCGCGGTGCGGGGTGCTGATCGTCACCAGATCGTTCACGTACGCCGTCCCGCCGAGATTCTTTATGTAATACCGCGCCACGAGGCCGCCCTCGCTGTGGCACACAACATCCACCTTCGACGCGCCTGTCTTCGACAGCACGTCCGCCACGAACGCCTGCAGTTCCGCCGCGCTCTTCTTCACGTCCTGCAGCCCGGCGTCCGACAGTGCTATGCGGTAAACGTCGAACCCGTCCGCCTTCAGTTTTTCATAGATATAAACCCAGTTTATGTACGCGCTCACATCGCCGACGATCGAGCCCATGTAGCCATGCACCAGAACGACCGGCTGCTTGCCGGACTCCGAGATCATCCCTATGTCGCCCGCATTCGGGTCGATCACGCGAACCGTGTCGGTGATCGCGCCGCTCTCGTTGCCCGCGCCGTCGCGCAGCTTCACATACACAGTGCGCACACCCGAGCCGGCGCCGAGATTCACCGTCGTGTCCGCCGCGAACGGCTGCCACGACGCGCCCGCGAAATCCGCGCTCGTGCTAACCATCATCTCTTTTACGCCGAGATCGCTGATCCCGTATGCGGTCAGAATATTCCAGCCGTTGAGCTTCTTGTAGTTGTCGCTGTTGTCCGACGCGTCGATGTGCACCGGCACCGTCGTCTCGGTCGTCGCATCCGGCCCCACGTTCACGCTGCCCGTCGGCGCGTGCGAGTCGTAGAAAATATAATCGACGTACGTCGGCGACTCCTTCGGCATCAGAAAATTGCTGCCGTCCTTGAACTTCACATAAACAGCCTTCAGGCCGTCCGAACTCGTGTCGAGGTTCCATGTCTTCGTATCGCTGAAATCTTCCCAGTCGCCCGACAGCAGATACTGGTTGCTGCTCACCTTCATCTTGCGGACGCTCGCGTCCCAGTCGTAATGGTTGAACTTCTTCAGCTTCAGCGTGACCGTTCCCTTGTTCGTCGTCATCTTGTCCTTGACGATCTCGACCGGGATCGCGTCGTGCCCATCGGCAATGTCCGTGTCTATCGCCGTCTTCGCCATCTGATAGACGAACTCGTTGAACATGATGCCGCCATGCCCGAGCAGATTCACGTTCATATTCACCGCGCCGCGCAGGAATGCGTTTTCCTGCGGCACAACTATCTCGTCGTGATTGCTGAAAATCGCCGTGTAATCGATCTCGCCGGGGAGATACGGGTCACTGTCGAGGTCCGCTATGAACGAGCTGCCGACCTCCATCTGCCGCGCTGCTTCGCCCGGTCCGATCGACGCAACCGTCGTGCCTCTGTGCGGCGTGCTCAGGAACACAAGGTCGTCCACCTTGCTCACGCCGCCGAGGTTTTTGATGTAATACCGCGAGACGAGCCCGCCCTCGCTGTGGCAGATGATGTCAACTTTACTCTTGCCCGTGCGTGCGAGAACCCCGTCTATAAAGCTGCTCAATGCCTGCGCGCTGACTTTCACGTCGCCCAGCGCGCCGTCCGGCAGCGCGATCCACGACACGTCGTATCCGTCGATTTTCAGGCGCGTAATGTAATAACCCCAGTACACGTCCACCGACGCCATCCCGAGCACCGATCCGAAGTACCCGTGAACAAGCACCACCGGTTCCTTGTGATCCTCTTTCGAGAGCATTCCGGCGCGCGCGTTGCCGCACACTCCGAGCAACGCTAAAGTCAAAGCCGCAATGAAAATGCCGTTGATAGCTTTCTTCATGGGAGCACCCGTCTATTCAGTTGTTCCCGGACAGCACAATGCTTCCGGCCAAATATAGAAATAGTAATGTTACTAAATACTAATACGATTCGATTATATCAAATTATTACTTTTGTGTTAATGTTCTTTGAATTTAAATATATTCGAGGTGTTTATCTCTTCAGATAATTCTTACTTCCGGTTCGAGACAAACACCGAACATTTCCTCGACACGGCGAGCCACCTCGTCCGCCAGTGAGAGCACATCCGCACACGTCGCGCCGCCCGCGTTCACCAGAAAATTTGCGTGCGCCCGTGAAACCTCCGCGCCGCCCACTCGCAGCCCCTTCAGCCCGGCCTTGTCGATCAGCAGACCGGCCGGCTCGTGCGGTGGCGACGGGTTCTTGAAAAAGCTGCCCGCCGACGGCATCCCGTGCGGCTGCATCCGCTTCCGCTTTTCGTTGATCGTCTCGATATACTCGGCCAGTTTCGCCGGGTCGTCCTCTTCGAGTGCGAAACCGACCCGCGTAATCACACGTTCGGGATATTTCTGGAACACACTCCAACGGTAGCTCACCACCGTCCCGAATTTCAGCTCCGACGCCTCGACACGCACGCGTGCGCCCGTACCGTCTATGTAATCAATGTGGTCCACAGAAAGTGTAATCCACTGGTTGAACGCGCCGACGTTCATGAAAATTGCGCCGCCGATCGTGCCGGGGATTCCCGCGAGCGATTCCAGCCCCGCGAGGCCCTTTCCGGCCGTCGTCTTCGCTACACCCGCGAGAACCGCCCCCGCGCCCGCCTCAAGCGCGCATCCGTCGAACTTCACATCGGACAACCCTTTGCCGATCCGGACGACGCAGCCCCGGTAGCCTGAGTCGCTGAACAGCAAATTCGAGCCGAGGCCAATTACGATGTGCGGGATTCCCTCCGCACGCAGAAATCCGAGCGCCGTCGCGAGATCGTCCTCGACCACAGGCTCGAAAAACGCGTCCGCCGGGCCACCGATCCGGAACGTCGTGTGCTTCGACAGCGGTTCCCCCTCGGCAACCACCCCCGCGACACGCTTTTTAAGTTCGCCGATCCAGTTCATTTCGTGAATTATAACAATGCAGTCTTACAAAATGAAAGCCGTTCAAGAGGATACGATATTAAAAACAATTAATCAGTTCAGGAGTTTTTCGACAATTTCACAGATTTCGTGAATGATGAAACCGTGAACTTCCTGCACGCGGGGAGTGTGCGGCGAGTCTGCATCGAGAAGCACGTCACAGAGCTCCAGCATTGCGCCACCGCCCTGCCCGGTGAGCCCGACGACTTTCATCTTCGCCGCGCGCGCCGCCTCGATGGCTTTTATCACGTTTTTCG
>CAYPEK010000163.1:0-6855 GCA_964409645.1 uncultured bacterium
AACGCCCACAGAGCGATGTTCGCCGCTGGCGCGCGGCTGCGCCTTCGCAGCGCATACAGAGCCACGATCAGCGCCGAGGCAAGCGAGCCCTCATTGTGGTCTCCCAGAGCAGACACGGAAATGTATATAAAAATAGGCGGCGCGAAAGCCGTGAGCAGCACATAGACAATCGACGCTGGAGTCACCGGAAAGCCGGGTCCCGACTCCTTCTCATTCGCGATCATCAGAATAATCAGGAGAACCACGAGCATCGTCAGCACGCTCGTTGTGAATCCGAGCATTTTGAGCGCGAAGATATTCCTTCCGAAAATCAGGAAGTAAGGTATCGCGGCGACACCTTCCACGAAAATCCCGTTTTCATATCTTTCCGGAAGGTATTCGAAATATTTCAACCTCATTCCGTGGTCTATGATATCCGAAGCAATCGCGCCCGTGTGGCACTGTTCGCGCGTTGTTTTCAGCAGAGCCGGATGATACACGAAACGCGCCGTGAACAGAACCATCGCCGCGAAAGCATACAGCACCACGGCCCTCGCTATCTTGCTCTTCGCCGATGGTTCCGGCTTCGCCTGCGCATTTTTGCCCGTCATATCGTGCCAGCCTCGCATTTGCAGCGTCCGCCCGGAAAAATCACCGAGCTTTCCACATCCGTTTCATCCGTGACTTCCGAACCGGCGGCGATCAGCGTGTTGACGATGCGCACCGGCTTGCGGACCGCGGCCCCCGGCCCGATCACGCTCCTCACCACCTCCGCGCCGGGATGCACCGACGCCGTATCGTCGATAATGCTCCTGCCCGCCGCGTCCGCGACGATGAGATTGCTCAACAGCAAATCCTCCGGCGTGTTGATATTGATCTCCACCCTGCCCGGTGAACATGTAGTCACGCGAGCGCCGGAGTCTATCAGAATCCGGATCGAGTCCGTCAGTTCGTACTCGTTCCTGAGTTGCGAGCGCGGAGTCTTGCGGATCGCTTCGAATATCGATTGCCTGAAAATATATATCCCACATCCGCGCGTGTCGCTTACAAACCTGTCCGGCTTCTCGACAACTCTGACCGCGCGGCCTTCTTCGTCCGTTACCACCGCGAAACTACGCGCCACCGCCTCCTGCGGCGAATTCCCCACCACGAACAACGCCGCGTCCGCCCCGGAATCAGGGAACGAGGCGAGCGCTCCGCCGATTCGAGGGCCGTAAACAAACGTGTCGCCCAACAGCACCATAAACGGCCCATCGAGCGCGCCTTCGAAAAGCGAGAGGCTGTGCGCGATGCCCTGCGCTCCGGTCTGCACTGTGAATTCGAGAGAAATTTCCGGTGGCGCCATCTCACGGAGGGGCGCTTCCATCCCCTCCGAATTGCCCGCGAACAGGACGCGGCGCACACCGGCGCCGGCGAGCATTTCAAACTGCCGCCGCGCCAGAGGTGTATTGCCGATCGGCAAAAAGCTTTTGGGGAGTCCGGCCCCGAGAGCGGCAATCCGGCTGCCCGCCCCCGCCGCCAGCACAACACATGTGTCCACCGGCCCCATTACCCGTCCCGTCATCCGGATGCCCGGAGCACTTTCAGCACTCCGTCCTCGAAAAACACGAGATAACCGCCCGACACCTGTATCCAGTTTATATCTTTGTCGGTTTCGTATCTCGAAACCCTCGTTATATTCGACAGGTCCCGCGTATCATAGACGTCTATGTAGCGCTTGCTCTTCTGTCCGCGGATTTCGTGCAGCAGATAGACGTAATCGCCGTCGGCCGCGGCCATGCGCTGCATTCCTATCAGATCGACGTATTCGCCCGTTACCCTCGGATGCGCCGGGTCGGAGATGTCGTACACCTTAAAGTACGGCATCTTATCGCCCTTCAGTTCCGGCGAACCCTCCTTCGGCGTCCCGATTATGAAAAGCTTGCCGCCGATCACCACCGGGTCCGACATCCCAAGGAAATCCGCCGCCAGCGACGAAGCTTCAACCGGTTTTTCGGGATTCGACACATCGAGGAAAAGCATCTTCGTTTTCGTCAGCAGGAAAAGCGAATTCCCGACCGCCGCTCCGGCATAAACCGCCTCGCCCGCCTTATAAACAGTCTTCTGCACCGGTTTGCCCGGGTTCGACACATCCAGAATCGCCACGCCCGCCTCGCGCATCCCAACATACAGGACACCCGAACCGAACGACATGAATTTCGGGTATCCCGCCAGCGGAAGCGACCCGACGATGCGCGGCATGTCCGGATTGGCCGCGTCTATCGCCAGCAACACATACTTCTTGTCCGCCGTCTCGTACGCAACATACACGTAAGAGCCGTTCGACGCCATCAGTACGAAAACGCTCGCGCCTGCATAGTCGATCCGATAGTTGGCTTTCGGCGCCGGATTCTTCACGTCCGAAACGTCTATGAACATGAGATCGCGCTGATTCAGATTTTCTTCGCCCGTCACAATCTCCGCTTCGTTCGGAAATATCAGCATGTTGCCCTGAAACAGGAACGCCATCGGGTCGGCCCCGATCTTCATTTTCGATATCTCCTGCGGCGTTTCGAAGAAATGTATTTTTCCCGCGACATTGACCGTGGCCGAGTCGCGGCTGGCGATCATCCCGTCGTATATCTCATACTCAAAAACATACCTGCCGGGGGCTTGCGGAACGAATGACGCAACCGGCGTGTCCCAGCCGGTTATTTCCGTTTTGGGACCTATTATCTGCCGCCAAGTCGTCCGGTACGTCTTGCCGTCCGCCGGCGGCGTGTTGCCGTTCAGCCCCACATTAACACCGATCGCCGACTCGATGTCCGGCCCGGCGTTCGCATCCACACCCGCATTGCCGCCTATTTCCACAGGCATTTTCAACTGCTTCACTTTCGACAAATCCACCGGCTCGGGAGCGCCCACATCTCCGGGCTCCTGCGGCACCGGCTTCTCCGGCTCCGTCGCCACCGGCGCTCCTTCAAGATTTCCGGATACCGCATAAATCACCGGCTGATCCGGCTTCAGCGTCAGCTTCACGCTCTCGTCGTAAAGCGGCCTGTCGCCGGGATTGTCCTTCTCCTGAAACGCTCTTATCCTTATTTTTATCTCTTTGCCGGTTGTCAACCCGTAAACCGTTAATTTCAGATCGTCGTTGTCCCCGCGCAGCACATCCGCGTCGAAAACTTTTGCCGGCTCCGAAATAACCGTCGTGTTGTCACGGCTCACCGTCAGGTCAATTTCGCCGCCGTCCGGATCGGGCGACGGAACAGTCAGCATATAAAGCCCGGCGTTTCCGCACGTGCCGCCCGCCTGCGGATAGTGGAATATGACCGAGAGCTTTCCCTTGCCGGATTTCACGCTCGAATTGTTCGGCTGACTCGGTTCGCCCGACGGCGCATTCTGCTGCATGCTGTCCGGGCTCATCAAATCGGGGCTGAGCGTCTTGGCCGCCGGCGTCGTTGTTTTCGTTTTGGGCGTCTCTTTTTTCGTCGAGGTCGTTTTTTTCGAAGTCGCAGCCGTCGCCGTCAGAGAGATTATCAGAAATATCGCGACGACCGCCGCTTTGGTTGTTTTCCTGATTATTTTCATACTCATCCTTTGGCCGGTTGGCATCGCCGGGTTTTAAGGTTATTATAACATCGCGGGAGCAAGAGGCAAATTGTAACCTCGCACGGAGAGGCCCGGCAAACACCCCTCCGATCCGTCCGGCCCGGGAGCCTTGATGACAATTCCGAGAATTCCTCTTAGGAAGGCGCTTATAAAAATCAGTTACGCCTGCAACAACCGGTGCGTGTTCTGCCACGCGCGGCCGAACGAGGTCGTCGCTCCGCTCGCGCCGGAAGCGGTACTCGAAAAGATGCGCGCCGCCGCCGGGATGGGTATGGAGATGATCGTTTTCTCGGGCGGCGAGCCGACCCTCCGCAAAGACCTTCCATCACTCGCACTTGAAGCCGCCGGAATGGGTTTGCAGGTGGGCCTCGTCACAAATGCGCGGATGCTCTCTTACGAGGATTATTTCAACAAATTGTTCGATTCCGGACTCAGGTACGCGCTTATCTCTCTTCACGGGCCGGACGCGGCGACTCACGACCGTCTCACAGGGATTGAATCGTTCGAACAAACACTCGCCGGGTTGGCAAGATGCGCCGAGGCGGGCGTGAACGTGACTGTGAACACTGTTATCGTTCGCGAAAACATAGGACGTCTCGACGATATCGCGGCGCTGGTTTCGCGGTACGAAGGCGCGGCGCTCAAATTCGCTTTCGTCGAGCCGAAAGGCGCCGCGCTCGACGACTTCGACTCGATCGTACCGGACATCTCCGCCGCAGCAGCAGCGTTGAACAACTTGTTCGGCGACAACGATAACCTCTTCTGCGACGGATTCACGCCATGCCTCATCCCGGAGTTCGCACAACGCAACGACGACCTGTTCACACACGGAATCGAGTATATGAGCGAAGTGTACGAAGACGGCTTTTTTCCGGTAGATCACGGAGCGCGCGCGTTCGCGCCGCAGTGCGAAAACTGCTCCGCGAAAACCGCCTGCTACGGAATCTATCGCGACTACCTCGCCCGCCGCGGCGCAACGGAGTTCGTGCAGTTATAAACATCCATTATGTATGTTTGATTATTTCAGACAGCAACGCTTCTGGCGTGTGCGATTTCGCTCAGGTTGATCGGTCTGATCTGAGATGCGAAAAGAGTAACCACAGCGATCGTTTCACCGGCGATCGTTGCGAACTCGACATCGAATCCCTCACCATTCTTATGCAAGAAAACAACCGTTCCAATATCTCCGCTGACCAACCCATGATCCGGCAAATCCTCAGTCAGCGCCACCATTTCAAGTTCTTTCGTCGCACCGATCCCCTCCCCCTCGGATATGCCGTCACAAATAACGGCCCTGTTTCTCCAATTCTTACAAACCACACAGATCGAATCATTGGCCGAGCACCCGAAGGAGTTTCGATCTCTCCTAATATTATGTACTTATATCAAACTGAATTATTTTATAACAGCCGATAAAAAGTATAAATACTCTGGGAGTGCGGCGACCCGGCGCCGCCCGACTGCCGGCGGCCTGACGACGGCATAAATAATTCCATAAAATCCGAATTCAATGCGTAACTAAACAGCAACAAATACAAGAGCGGCGCCGGGTCGCCGCACTCCACAAATTGCTTATTTTTTGTTGATATTTTTACGCTCTGTCGGTTTCGACCCAGACGTTTTTCTCGCCGAAGATGCGACGCGAGAGGTGGAGGAAATCCTGCGTGTATCTGACTTCGCTGCCCTTTAGCTGCATCTGCCGCGCGACTCCGTTGTCGTCGAGGTGGACGAACACTTCGTTAGCGCCGCGATGCACGGTGATCAGGTTCCTCAGCTCGGTGATGAGTTCACCGGCGCGATCGCCGTGGTCCTGAGTCGAAATGCGGAAGTGTATGCGGCGTTTCACCGGCTCCGATTTTTTCGCGGCGGCCTGCGGGCGCAGGAAACTTTCGAGTTTCGTGCAGCCGACGCTGAACTCGTACACGCCGTTTTCCTCGCGGCCGTTGTCGCGCTGTTTCGCGCGCACCCATCCCTGCACGGCCACCACGTTGCCTTCGCGCAACTCCTCCGCGAATTTGTTCATGTCCGCCGGACGCACGGTCACCGAAATCTTGCCCGTGAAATCCTCAATATCGACAAACGCCATCTGGTCGCCGCCCTTGGTGATGTAGTTGAACACGCGCGTGATGATCCCGGCGATTTTCGCCTGACGCTTTTCCTCGGGGTCCATTTCGAGGAAGTCGGCGGCGGTGGTGTCGGCCTTTTCGGTGATCCACGCGCGGTAGGGATCGAGCGGGTGGTGCGAGAGGTAGAGCCCGACGAGTTCCTTTTCGTCTTCGAGCAGCTTCTTCGTGTCGAATTCCTCGACGTTGGGCAGCGGCGGGTCGGCGCGCTGCTCGTCAAATCCGAACAGCGATGTCTGGCCGGACTCGCGGTCCTTCTGCACGGTGCGGCCGAGGTCCATAGCGATGTCGATTGCGGCCATTTTCTGCGCGCGGCTGCCTTCGAGGCAGTCCATCGCGCCCGCGCGGATGAGCGACTCGATTGTCTTCAGGTTGACCGTGCGAAGGTCCACGCGCTGACAGAAGTCGAATATCGACTTGTATTTGCCGTTTTCCTCGCGCTCGGTGACGATGGCTTCGATCGCGCCCTCGCCGACGTTCTTTATCGCGCCCAGTCCGAATATGATGCCTTTCCCTTCGGGGCGGAAGAAGTAGTTGCCGGTGTTGACGTTCGGCAACTCAACCGTAATATTCATTTTCCGGCAGTCTTCGATGTATTTCGCTATGCGCTCGGTGTCCACCATCCAGCGGGTGAGCAACGCCGACATGAATTCGATCGGGTAGTTCGCCTTGAGATAGGCAGTCTGGTAGGCGAGATATGCATAGGCGGCGCTGTGGCTTTTGTTGAAGCCGTAGCGCGCGAAGGTTTCGATCTGCGAGAAAACCTTTTCCGCGAGGTCGCCCGCGTGAACAACCTTTTCCGCGCCTTCGACGAACTGCGTCTTCACCTTGTCCATCTCCTTTGCTTTCTTCTTGGAGATGACGCGGCGGAGGTTGTCGGCTTCGGCGAGTGTGAATCCGGCGAAGTTCTCCGCGATGCGCATGATCTGTTCCTGATAAAGAAGAATGCCGTACGTGTCGCGGAGGATCGGCTTCAGCAGTTCGTGGTCGTATTTTATGTCGTCGCGCTTTTTTCTGCGGTTTTCGATGTAGTCGTTGTCCATTCCACAGTCGAGCGGGCCGGGCCGGTTGAGCGCGTTGAGCGCGATGAGGTCTTCGAGGCAGGTCGGCTGCGAACGGACGAGCAGCCGCGTGGGCGTGTTGTTTTCGAACTGGAACACAC
>CAYPEK010000164.1:0-6808 GCA_964409645.1 uncultured bacterium
ATCCGATGTCGCTCATTCCGAAAGCCCCCGATCGCATTGCTGCATTATTGAACAAATATTCATGTGTTTGTCTAAAAAAAATCATCCGTTCCGTTAGAGGGGCACATGCAATGTGCCCCTACAATTCATTTCATTAATGTAAAAAACAACATGTAGAGGCGCGTTGCACGCGCCCTGAAATATTTTTACTCCTCCGCGTGGTCGAGACCTTGCTTGAACAGGCTCTTCACATGCGCGTCGGCCAGAGAGTAATAAACGATCCTTCCTTCCTTCCGGTATTTAACGAGCCGGGTGTTTCTCAGAATGCGGAGCTGGTGCGAGATTGCCGACTCGCTCATCTTCAGCAGATTGGAAATGTCGCATACGCACAACTCGCTGTTCAAAAGCGCATAGAGGATTTTCACCCTTGTCGGATCGCCGAGCACCTTGAAAATCTCCGCCATCAGGGCGAACGTTTCGTCCGGCTTCATGCTGCTTTTCACCCTTGCGACAACGTCCTCATGCACATAGTGCGTTGTACACACATCCTTTGCTCCCGCTTTCACGCAACACCCCCAATATATGAACATCTATTCAATTATAATGTTCATTCAGAAAGATTTCAATTATTAACAGGATTGTCGCGCAAAAAGTGCCTTTTTCCTATGAGAGCGACAATGTTTTTAATCCGTGTTTATCAGTGTTAATTTATGGTTCTAATTGATCTTTTCTTCTTTGAATTCGCCTTTGTTAAAATCAAGGGTAAGTTTGCTGCCGCCGCCCTCGACCGTCATAACTCCGGAGTCGAATTCCGACGTTACAAACGGGTTCTTGAACAGTGGATAGTTATCGAGAGGAACATCCTTGCCGTTGACCGTGAGCGGTCCGGTCCAGCCGAACTTGATCTCGCCGGCACCCGGCGCGTCGAACTCCACATCGAGGTTCTTTATAGAGAGTTTCGCCGATTTTACCTTCCGCATGAACTCGTCGAAAGTGCCGTCCGTCAACTTCCTTCCCATTACGCATATCCACACGTTCTTCGCGCCGTCTGCTATAATGTCGCTGTTCGCCCAGAGACCTTCCGTCGCCCATTTATATGACTGTTGCGAGTAGAGCGCGATATAGCCGTCGTTCACCTGCCCGAAAATCCAACCGTCCGATTCCTCGACCCGGTCGAAGAATTTTTTTGGAAAAAGAGCGTGCGTGAATAGATATAGTTCGCGTTCTCCGAGAGCCTTTTGTTGTTTAATATTGTATAAGGAAACCAATACATTCTTATACTGCGCCGTCCTCGGCAGGCGGTTCTGGCCGGCCCAGTACGTCGGCGTTCGCTCGTGATCGTCCTTGAGAATTCCGGGGTTGGTGACGAACACGACGGCGTCCGGACTGAGGGTGGCCTGCCAGATATGGTGTTGGTTGCCCATCTCGCCGGGGCGGTAGTTTTGGGCTGTTGACAGTTGGTAGTCGGGAGTCCTGAAAGTTATTTTATTCACCTCGCCGAGGATGGTTCTGTACGGCTCGATGGGCGGCATCGCCCGGAGCGTCTTGCCGAGAGAGCCGCTGCGTGGGATATTGCGGATGCTTTCCGCGCTATCGAAGAAGGGGTGGCTCCATAGGTTTCTCTCGTCCGCGAATTTTAGCGTACTGTCCACAATTTCCGGCTGTGAGTAAATGCCCATTCCCCACAAAATCGGGATGTCGTCGAAATTTGTGAAACTGAACCCGTAGTGTTTGATCTTGTCGAGTGGTATCCCGTGACGCTCCATGTTCGTGAATTCGGGCATGTTTTCGCTCTGGCCGAGCGCGATGATGGCGGGTGAGGGGGTATAACCGCTGAGAGCTATCGGTGTTGCGGACTGGCTGTCCTTGTCGTTGAAAATACCGTATCCCCAGACCAGCTTGATCGCGGAGGCGACCGACTCCTCGCGCCCGGTGACTATCGCGTCGTAATATGTGCGGCCGTGGCTCGTGCCGTAAACACCGTGGAAGATGTCGGAGCCGATATCGACGAGTATGAGATCGAGAATCATTTTCGCGCGGGTGGCGATCTCAGGATCGCGGGCGAACGCCGCCAGATTCGCTATCGCTCCGATATCCTCGTTGTAATAGACGTTCGAGTCCCATTCGACGAATCCCCAGCGCGCGTGCATGTCGATCCATTTGAGGATCATTTTGCGGGCGTGTTCTTTGTGCCATGCGCCTGTTTTGCCGTTATTTGTAAATGTTTCGTCCGGGAACGCCTGCCCGGCGAGGTATTCGGTGGAATGAAACAGTATCTGGTGATTCTCCGTCCACGAGATCATTTTGTCCGGGCCGGGTTCGTCCACCCAATATTTGAAATCGAGGAATGCGCGGCGGACTTTTTCTTCCTGAGCGGGCGTCATGAAGTGCAGCTCGAGGTTCTTGTACCAGACGAGCGTAAGGCGGCTCGAAACAAAGTCCGCGCAGTCCTCGCGTTCCTTTAGTCGTTTGAACGCGCCGTCGATAGCAGCGTCCGTCATCGTGTTCGTTTTACCGAGTGCGGCTTCGCAGACGGCCCCGTACAGCGATCCGCGCGAGTTAGCGGCGCAGAAGTTAATATAAGCGGCTTTGCGCTCATCGTATGTCCGGGCGAAGGGCTCGATGCTGAACGTGTCCCGGCCGGGTTTCGTCCAGTCCCGCGGCGCTCCCGTCGTTTCCTCGACCGGTTTTGCCGTCGCGCCCGCGCAAACAGCGGCAATAAGCAACGCCGCCCATATTGTATTTTTTTTGTTGCGTATTATTAAATTTTGTTGACCCATGAGCGTAACCGACATCCTTTGCAGAACTAAACAGTCGCAACATTATAACAAATCGCGCCTGATTGCACCCGCATTCGCCGCCGTTTTTTGAATAGTAGATGAATGTTTGATAATCAACACATCAAAGGTTAGATAAAATAATAAGGGAGAGTATTATACGTTGCACGTTGTATTTTTTAACGTGGATGGCCGGTGTGAGTGCTGTTAGAATTCGGTTCGAAAAAGAGCTCATAACGGCATTGTTTGCATAAGTTTAAAGGCTAATCCTGTACAAAACGGCGTGTTGCGGTAATGTTGCGTTAACAAAACGGGCAGAGTTCGAGTTTGCCGAAGCGTATAAAAACAAAGCGGCGCAAGGCTACGATTATTCGCTGCAATCCAAGGCGCTCGTGCTGCAATAAGAACGAAGCGAACAACGATTCATGGAGAAAATCAAATAGCAACAAATAGAGGTCAACGGGCAGGAGAACAATATGAATTCATTCCACCCGAACAAATTTCCAACTATCAGTCCTGACTCTGGAACCCGATTCTTTATCCGACTTCAAAACAACGGTCAGGGCTTTTCAGCCCGGATTTTCCCTGTTAAAAATCCGGGGAGTCCGGCGTTATTTAGAAGACTTAGGGGCGACGACCTTTTTGTCGGCCTTTTTTTTCTTTTTTTCTTTCTTCTGAGGGCTTTTGTTTCCCATAATATTGCCTCCTGACGATTATATAAAAAACATACTACTTTGAGGCGTCTTTGTCACGCCTTACTTTATTTTCTATTGCTCCTCACGCTCTGAGCACGGAAACGATTTGACAAACCAAATCAATTGAATGTTAGTTACTGCGAGCGGAAATTGCGCTTTCATATTAAAATATCATTCGGTTGTAGGTTCTCGTAAAGAAAAGGACAAAAAAGATGCGCATAAGGTTTGCTGTCTGCATAGCAATATTATCGGGCCTGATTTTTTCATTCGGCGCTTTGGCTTCCGCCGCCGACGGAGGGATCACATACGACGCCGCGGCAAAATATCTCGTAATCCGAGACGCCCCGGGCAATATTTCCCTGCGCGTCAATGTGGACGATCGTTGCATAATCGACAGCGTTAAGATCAACGGCATGGAAACCGTTCGCACGGAGTACGGCGTGCGCACGGGGATCAAAGTTAAGAATAAATGGTATTCGACGCGAAGCGTAAAATCGCCGATGCAGGTCAGCGTGACCGGAAACACAGCCGTTATAAGCGGCATTCGCTTCGGATCCGAAAAGATGCGAGTCGAGGAAAGCTGGACGTTCACCGCGAATGAAAACACGATTGACTGGCGGATTGAACGCACGTATCTCGACGGCGGCATTTTGAACGACACTTATTTCGCGGGCTGGGATTTTTCATCCATGGACACTTGGACCGGCGCCCTGCTGGATACGGGCGGAGTCGCATGGAGCCGTTTTCTGGAACGGCCTAGGATGACACTCGGCAACCACGCCCGGGAGGTGACTTTCTGGAACCGCGCGAATGACGCCAGCCTGCGCATTACGCCGACCGTCTCCGAGGGGCAGCATACAGCGGTAAGCTTTACACATCAGCCCAGCGGCGCATTCACTTTCCTCCAAAGCGCGGGCGATGCGCCATTCGAGACGAAGTATGAGCTGAGCCGCTTCCTCGCGGACAAGCAGGATGCGTGGAAACCCTTCAGCGTTGCGCCGGGCATGGTAAGCATGCAGTACCGGCTTCAGGCGTTGAAGTACAGCGAAGCGTACGATCTCGGCGATTTGAAAGGCATCGACGAAAGCGCCGTGCGCGAGGTGTTTAACACTATTTTGCGCTATGGAGTTTTGGATAAATATCTCACGGGCGGCAACGGCTGGCGATCGGGCTATGTCTGTCTGCAGGAACAATGGTACTCCTCGATAGCCGCCGCGCTCGGAAACCCCGATTACACGCGAAATCTGTCGGACACGTACGACTATTACAGGCAGAATGCGGTGAAGGCCGACGGGCGCGTGCCGGGCCGGTTCAAATACGACAAGGCCGATTCCGCTCCGGGCACATACACCGAAAAAGGTTTTTACGAACCCGTTTGGGGCATTGTGTTGGATTCGCAGCCCGACTACGTGATCGTGGTGTCCGAACAGTTCCATAACACGGCCGACATCAATTGGCTGAGGGGACAGAAGGAAACGTGCGAAAAAGCGCTGGATTTTCTGCTGGCGCGCGACAGCGACAGCGACGGCCTGCTGGAAATGATGAACGATTATCACAGCGAGGGAAAGAGCAGCGACTGGATAGACGTGATGTGGGCGTCCTACGAGAACGCGTTCGTCAACGCGGAGATGTACTATGCGATGACGTTGTGGGCCGAGCTGGAGAAGGTTCTCGGCGATGAAGCCATGTCGAAAAAATATGCGGCCGCGGCGGCGAGACTGAAGTCGGCGTTCAACCGTGATGTGGCGGCCGGCGGATTCTGGAACCCCGATAAAAAGTGGTATGTCTATTGGCGCGACAAGGACGATTCCATCCACGGCGACAACCTCGTGATCCCGGTCAACTTCATGGCGTTGGCGTATGGCGTCTGCGACGACGCGAAACGAAAAAAAGCAATCCTGTCGCAGATCGAGGCGGAAACCGCAAAAGAGAATCTGTTCATCTGGCCGCTGAATATCTATCCGTACGAAAGCGTGGACGAAGGCGCGGCGAAGATCAATTTCCCGTATCCGCGATATGAGAACGGCGACATCTTTTTGTCATGGGACGAGCTGGGCGTGAGAATCTACGCCGACTACGATCCGGCCATCGCCATGAAGTATGTTCGCAACGTGCTGAACCGTTACGAGCAGGACGGACTCGCGCATCAGCGATATACTCGAATTGAACAGAAGGGAGTCGGCGATGACATTCTGTCGGGCAACGGCAACGCCGTCGTCGGCCTGTACTCATCGATCTACGGCATCAAGCCACGATACGACCGGCTATATCTCAATCCGCATCTCACGCCCGAGCTCAACGGAACGAAGTTGAAGTACCGGCTGCGGGATCAGAATTACACCATATTCCTTTCAAGGAACGATTACACGATAGAGGTCGAAGGCTATGCGGTGCATGACGGCGGCGCCTTCGGCGTTCAGGTGCAAAAGGGGCGGTTGAACTACTATCGGGATCTGAAAGGGGAGGCCTCATTGTCGCTTCTGTGCCGATCCTCCACCCGGCTGTCGCTGGATACTTCCGGCTGGGAGGCCACGACGCCGAAGTGGACGGTAGTAAGCGCCGAAAAAGATAGTATCGAATACACAGTGTCGGGCTTATCGTCGAAAAAGCAATATTGCGTCTATAACGGGAGCGTCGGTGTGGCTGCAAAGTTGTATGAGAGCAGCGCGGAAGGCGCATTGACGATGTCGGCGGCGCAGGCGGCCGGAAAGCCGGTTCATTTCGCCGTTGTGCCCGCAGTCGTCAAAAAACAGGGCAAAGGCAGCAAGGCAGTCTGCCCGAACATGGCTCCGAAATAAAAGCCCCGGGATAAGGCGGTAGCTGGTAGATAGTAGTTGGGAAAAATATAAAGATAAAAGCAATAGAGAGAACATTATGTCCCTATTTAGCCTTGCTAAAATAATTCTGAGCACATATGAAGAATCGTTGCTAAAGATAGGGTAGATAGCAAAGCGTATGGTGAGGGCAATTGGTGACGGAGGGAATATTATGATATAATAAATTTTTATAACTGAAATGGATTCACAACACAGTAAATTATTGAGTAAATGACAAGATGGAAAATACTTCGTTAGAATATTTTTTAGCTGAACACTATGTTTATGATGCGTGGCAGTTTATTAGAAATACGGAGATTAATATTAGGTATTCTTCATATTGCCATAAGATGTTGGAGCTATTAATCACTAAAATGTCAGATGATAAACGATCATTCCAAGATGATATATTCCAATCAACAGAATTTGAATTTAACATCAGAAATGATGATATACCAAAGTGTAAACTAAATATATTAGGAGTTGATTTGGATTGCCCGTTTCTTATTTTTTTTTTCATAAAAAATTTTTTTCAATATAT
>CAYPEK010000165.1:0-6804 GCA_964409645.1 uncultured bacterium
CTTCGCCGCGCGCGACTGAGCCGAAAACACGCACGTTCTTCGCTCCGTGCCGCTCAGCGATCCGGAGTATTTCTTCCCTTTTGTCTTTCAGCAACTCTGCGATTCCCATAATTAACCAGACAACTCATTTGTATAAATTATAACTTAAATATTGAATCTGAATAAGTACATCAGGGCAAAAGGGCTTTAGGTTCTCATGAAATATGAGAAATTCTTTCGATATGAACCGATTCGCTTTTTTCCTTTAGAAGAATATATCCATCAGGACTTTTAAATTTACAATCATTGACGTTCAGTAATTGATTGATTTTCTTATCGAGTTCCTCTTGCTGGAGGCGTGAATTTTCCGGAGAGATCCCGATAATGGCACACAAAGCAGCGTCGAATTCATCGTCATTCAATTTTGTATTATCTGAAGAGCGCCATCCTAAGCTGTTCAAAATCGATGCGAGGTTTTCATCTTTTTTATCTCCACCAATTGCTTTCCATTCGTATTTGATAAACACGACCCCATTGTTGCCTTTATATTTTTCGTTTTTTAGGCCCATAAGTTTAAGAGAAGCCGCAGGATAAGTTTCAAAAAGATTTGCACCCAATTCCTCTTCTTTGCCAGAGCGTTTTAACAAATATTTAAAACGGCTTACGCAAGCTCCAATTCTGTCTGCCAATGGAAGAAGCGCTCCGAAAGCTCTATCCACGGGCCGTGAAGTGAGTTGCCAAATGTATTCTGGATTATCAGGTTCCGGCAGACCTTGTAAGTCGATAGGAACATCAATATACAACTTTCCGCTTTCTATTATTTTTTCAAAATCATTCACTTCTTCTTTCGTTACATTGATGCCATCCGTGCCTTTGCGCTTATTTTTAAAAGGATGTTCTTCAATGATCTCAAGTTTTATGCTGTTTTCGGATTTTTCGGCTTTGACCAAAGCTGTTTTCCCTGAAGAATATCCCGACAGGTCTATGCCGTATGATATTGTACTCATGTGTGGTTGCCCCCAAAGAAGAGTATGAGCTTCGTATATACCTCCAAATTAACATATTGTTAAATCGCAAATCGATGGTAAATCAAATTGATTGACATTTTATAGCAGAATGAAAGTAATTGCCAATTAGATCACAACGAAAGGTGGATACCCCGATACTTATTTCTCGCCGAGGATGTCGAGGATTCTGTCGCGGCTGTTGTCGGCGATCACGCGGCCTGCTTCCTCGCGGCGCTTCTCGTAGTCCTCGCCGGATTCGCGCAGTATCAGGTTCGGCGGGATCTCGTCGATGAACCGCGACTGCTCGCGCGGGATTGCCTCGCCGTATCTGCGCCGTTCGCGCGAGTACGAAAGAAACAGCCGCCGCCGCGCGCGCGTCATCCCGACGTACAACAGCCGCCGCTCCTCTTCGATGAAACCTTCCGCCTCCGAAAGCTCGTGCGGGATGTAGCCTTCCTCGACTCCCGCGACAAACACTATTTTGAATTCAAGCCCTTTCGCGCTGTGCAGCGTCATCATCGTCACGCTGTCCTCGCGCAGTTCCTCCTCGACTTCCTTCTCATCCGACATCAGCGCAATGTTTTCGAGGAAGCCTTCGAGAGTGGGCTGCCGCTCGCTGTGCTGGTATTCCGCGATCGCGTTGACGAACTCGACAATGTTTTCGTATCTCTGCTCCGCCTCGTTCTTATCGGAGCACGCTTGCTCATAAGCCGACTTGAAATCCACTCGTTTCACGAGCAGGCGCATGAGGCCCGCCGGATCGTACGGCTTCTCTTCGTTGTGCTTCTTCAGCTCGTCGATAATTTTTACGAAATCGCGGATGCCGTCGCGCGTCTTTGCGGGTACGGAGGCGCCGCCCCCCGCGGCGGAACGCAGCGCTTCGAGAAGCGTCAGCTTATTCGCGAACGCCAGTTCGCGGACTCGCGACAATGACGTCTTGCCGATCCCGCGCGCCGGAAAGTTGACTATGCGCATCAGCGACTCCTCGTCGTCCGGGTTCGACACCGACCGCAGGTAGGATGCGGCATCCTTGATCTCGCGTCGCTCGAAAAACTTTGTGCCGCCGACGATGATGTACGAAATGCCGAGCCGGATCAGCCGCTCCTCGAACTTGCGGGACTGTGCGTTCGTCCGAAAAAGAATTCCGAAGTCGCCGAACCGGCAGCCTCGGTTCTTTTCCGCGACGATGTAATCTATGATGCGCCCGGCCTCGTCGTTGTCGTCGTCCGCCTCTATCAGCGTGGGCGCGTCGCCGTGCCGCTCGGAGGTCCAGAGCTTCTTCGCGCGGCGGAATTCATTCTTCGAGATCAGCTCGTTCGCTGCTTCGAGTATTGCCGCCGTAGAGCGGTAGTTCCGTTCGAGCTTTATCACCTTCGCGCCTTTGAAGTCGCGCTCGAAGTTGAGGATGTTCTCCACCTGCGCGCCGCGCCAGCCGTAGATGCTCTGGTCGTCGTCGCCCACGACATAGAGATTTTTATATTTTGCCGCGAGCCGCCGGATCAGCGCGTACTGGCAGCCGTTCACGTCCTGATACTCGTCCACCATTATGTAGCGGAAACGCTCCTGATATTTTTCGAGCACGCTTTTCTTTTCAAAAAGGCGCGCGGCGAAAATGAGCAAGTCGTCGAAATCAAGCGCGTTGTTTTTTTCGAGCTGCTTGTGGTAGGCCTCATAAACGCAGCGGAAGACCGGGTCGGCGAAATCATCGCTTTGCACGACCGGGTATATGTTTTTCAGCTTGCCGATCCGCCACAACAACTCTCGCGGGTCGTTTTTGTCCGGGTCGAAACCGTTGTCGATCAGCGCCTTGCGGATAAGCGAGGTCTGGTCCTTCGTATCGTAGATGGAGTAGTCCGTGCCGCGGCCGAGCTTGTCGATGTCCTCGCGTAGAATGCGCGCGCAGAGAGAATGGATCGTGGAGACGGTCATTCGCCCGCAGGCATCCGCGCCGGCGATCTTTGATATACGCGAGCGCATTTCGCGCGCCGCCTTGTTCGTGAACGTGATCGAAAGGATGTTCTCCGCCGGGATGCCTCGTTCGATCAGATACGCGGCGCGATACGCGATCGTGCGTGTCTTGCCCGTGCCCGCTCCGGCGACGACCACGACGGGGCCGTCCACGTGCGTCACCGCATCGCGTTGCTGCTCGTTGAGTGATCCCAGTTTTATCATTCCGCCGCCTAAACCGAATTTTTCACAAGAAAAATCCGGGAAATCGAAGAAAGAGCGATCTACTGCGTTGAATCATCGACTCGAACTCGGGCACATACGTAACAGTATGTTCCATTATTCTCGCTCGATTCGTCTTGTATCTCATCCCTTTTTCGATTTTCACCTGCATTGGTTAAAAATGCAGGCTAATTTTAAAAACAGTCCAATATCATAGGCGCACACCGATGCTTGCGCAATATATGAGTTCAGGTTCAACGGAGCGCGTGCAACGCGCCACTACAAAAGTAGGGGCACGTTGCACGTGCCCCGTGCTTATTCCGCCAATTTTAATATCTACTTTCCACATCAACATTGGTATAATAAGTGGACTGATACAATTAACGTCAAACAGGGAGGCCGGCTATGTTTGAATTCATGATGACCGAGGAGGAGAAAAAACTCCGCAAAGAAGTAATCGACTTTGTTAAGAATGATGTTCCGAAGGATTTGCTTCGGACGATGGACAAGGAAGACATCGAATATCCCTACGAATACGTACGCAGGCTCGGCGAGCTGAATCTGCTCGGGCTGCGGTTCCCGAAGGAGTACGGCGGGCGCGGACTGAACTGGAGCGCGGAAGTGATCGCTCTCGAGGAGATCGGCGTGCTCGGCACGGCGCTCGGGTGTCTGTTCTCGCTCCCGTCGATCATCGGCGAGGCGATCAACGTATTCGGCACCGAGGAGCAGAAGCAGAAATACCTGAAGCCTGTGCTGCAGGGCAAGATGATCTGCGCGGAGGCGCTGACCGAGCCGCGCGGAGGCTCCGACTTTTTCGGCGCGACGACGACGGCGGTGAAGAAGGGCGACTACTACGTTCTGAACGGCCAGAAACGGTTCATCGTCGGCGCGCGCGGCGCGGATTTCTTCCTCGTTTATGTCAAGACGAATCCGAACGCGTCGAGCCACGAGTCCATCAGCGTATTCATCGTCGAGCGCGACTTCGGCGTCGATGTGCAGGAGGTTTACGGGCTGATGGGATCGCGCGGCGGCGGCACGGGACGGATCGTGTTCCGCGACGTTAAAGTGCCGGAGAGCAACTTGGTCGGCCCGCTGAACGGCGGCGGCACAATATTCAACCGGATGATGGTTCCGGAGCGTCTGACGAGCGCGGCGGGCGCGCTCGGGACGGGACGCGCCGCGCTCGAAGTGGCCGCGCGCTACTCAACGCGCCGGAAAGCGTTCGGGCAGGAGATAAAGAAATTTCAGGCGGTCAACTTCATGGTTGCCGACGCGCTTTGCGCGGTGGACTCCGCCCGCGCGCTTGTTTACGCCGCCGCCCGCAAAGTGGACTGCGGCGAGGACGCCCGCAGACTCGTGTCCGAGGCGAAGCGGGTTTCGACCGAGAACGCATGGCTCGCGATCAACAACGCGATGCAGGTCATGGGCGGCATCGGATACACGAACGTCTATCCGATCGAGCGGCTGCTGCGCGACTCGCGGCTCGCGATTATCTGGACGGGCACAAACCAGATAATGAACATGCTGATCCAGCATGAATACTATAAGGAACTCGCGAAATCCGGCCCCGGCGGCCGCGACATCGAGGACGACGCCGTCGGCGCCGACCTCGTTGACGAGAAGGTTTTTGAGTGACAACCCGGCGGGCGGGCTGTTCCGGCAAAAAAAGTGTTTCAATATGGATTATATATAAGAAGATGTTAATATTGTGTAACTTTAAGAGTGGGTAGATATTATGGGAAAAGTACCAGAGCAGAGACGACCGGCAGGACAACCTGCTAGCCGCCCGGCGGCCAGACCGGCGACGGGACAAACACAGCGTCCGGGATCGCGCCCGCCGGGGCCGGCCGGACGCCCCGCAGCTAATGCGACGCCCGCAAGACGACCTGCCGGTAAGCCACCCACAAAACCGCCCGCGAGGCGCCCACCGAAAAAGCGCGGCGGCGGCGGCGGCCAGCAAGGCGGCATTTCATGTCTCGCCGCACTGACGGTGGTTCTGATTATTCTCATCGTATTCGTCATCACCATAACCGCATCGACATTTGCCGTGATCGCAAAATACACCCGTCAGCTTCCGGAGCTGAATCAAATGGTGCTCCCGCAGGCGAAGGAGACAACGAAGATTTACGCAGCCGGCGGCGAGGTGCTCGCCAATCTCTATGAAGAAAATCGCGAATACGCAACATATAACGAAATCCCGGACAGCCTCAAGCTGGCGTTCATCGCGACTGAGGACGAGCGTTTCTTCAAGCACAAGGGAATCGACTTCACGGGCATGGGCCGCGCGATGTTCACATTTGCGGCGACGGGAGGAAAGCGAAGGCCGGGCGCGAGCACGATCACGCAGCAGCTTGTGCGAAACGTTTACCTCGTGGAGGACTTACGCTCCGAGACATCGCTGTCCAAGAAGCTGTCGCGAAAATTCAAGGAATGGATGCTCGCGATCGCAATCGAGAAAAGATACTCGAAAGAAGAAATCCTCGAGCATTACCTGAACGTGATTTACCTCGGTCACGGGGCGCACGGAGTAAAAACCGCCGCGCGCGTGTTTTTCGACAAGGACCTCGGCGAGCTTACCGTCGCAGACTCGGCGCTGCTCGCCGCCATCAACAAGGCGCCCGGCAACTACACCCCGTTCATCTATCCGGAACGCGCATTGAACCGCAGGAACAACGGCACGCTGAAAAAGATGCTCGAACTTCACTTCATCACTCAGCAGGAGTTTGAAACCGCGCTCAAGCAGGATTTCCATCTCGCAAAACTGACCGGCCCCGGATATGAAAACTACAAAGCACCGTATTTCGTGACGTATCTCATCGACCGGCTGCAGGACGACGACGGACCGTTCAAAATGAGCTACAAACAGATATATCAGGGTGGTTACAAGATATACACGACACTTGACCTGAGGCGTCAGCGCTACGCCGAGGAAGCCGTCAAATATGGCCTTTCGATGGCCGCGCAGAGGCACGCGAACATCTCACAGGGCGCGATAGTCTCGCTGAACCCGAAGACGGGAGCTGTGATCGCGATGGTGGGCGGCGCCGACTACAAACAGTCGAAATTCAACCGCGCGTGGCAGGCGCTACGGCAGCCCGGTTCATCGTTCAAGCCGTTTGTTTACATCACCGCGGTCAAGCAGGGCCACTCTATGAAGTCGTCCGTTTCCGACAACCGCGTATGCTACCCGTCGTTCCCGCGGCCGTACTGCCCGAACAACTACGACAACAAATATTACGGCGGAATGACATACGCGCGCGCGCTGATGCTTTCGCGCAACATACCGGCCGTGAAAGTCGGCCACGATGTCGGAATAGAAAATGTAGTCGATACGGCCCACGAGATGGGCATAAACACGCCGATCCCGAAAAACCTCTCGATCTCCCTCGGCGCGGGCGAGGTAACGATTCTCGACATGGCGGTTGCATACTCGACCATAGCCAACGGCGGCTATCACATAAAGCCTTACTCGATAGAAAAAATCACAGATTCGACGGGCGCTGTCGTTTACCAGAGGAGATACGATCCCGGCGAGAAAGTGCTGGATGACGATGTGATAGCGGAGATAGTCCCGGTGATGGAAAGCGTGGTAACGAGCGGCACCGGGCGGCTGTCGAAGCTGCCGGATCGCACGTCGGCCGGAAAAACC
>CAYPEK010000166.1:0-6732 GCA_964409645.1 uncultured bacterium
TGAAAAGGTTACCGGAGCCAACCGGAACACAATCAAATTCCATCTGAAGAAACTGTCGGCATCCGGCCTCCTGAAACAAAAAGGAACCGGCCGCGGTACGTGGTATGAATGTATTTAAATAATGCTAAATCATAAAACGAAAAGTCGTATTATACATTGTTAATACAGTGAAAGGTTAAAATATTATGGATCACAAATATTCAGAAAATGAATTGCTTGAGAAACTAAAACAACAGATGCGTTTCTTGAAGACTTCTTGTGACATATTCGATCAAGGTAACACTGAAGAGGCGATAAGGCTTTCTACTACTATCCGTATACTTGCCCATGATACGAAAAATTCAAGATCATTATTGCATCAAATAAATAAAAAGAAAATGAAATTTTATGATACGTCATCTCAGTATTCACCAACTAATCTATTACCACATCAAGGATTGTGTTTTATAAGAATGGGACCTTTGGGAGCTGATGTAGTAGCACGATTGAGTGCCCCTCCTCCAGATAGAAGCATCGAGAAGATAGATTTTAATCAATGGTGGGAAGGAATTGTTATTTCCGATAGTCATAGAAATGTTTTTTGTAGAAAGGATCTAGTTCTATCTGCTGCTGATAAAGATGGCGGAGCCCACATTGATCCACAAATTGACGAAAAATATTTCAATCTCGCAAGTGCGAGCACATTTGGATGGATATATATTAATGCAAACAAGAAATGTTTTTTTAACAATCCAATATTACAGAGCATACGGCAAATTGCTTATGAAATTGAAAAATCAATTTGGGATGAATTCCCTTCATTGAAATAGGTGCTTTATTAGTGGAAATCTTGGCCTTCTTATCCTACATGAAGACTTGAATAGTTTCGAGAACCTTTTTCGCTTTCTTTGTGATAAGAATTAGCTCTTTAGAGTGCGCATGCGTGACAAGCCCTTCTTTCAGTTCCAATATTACCCAAATCAGTTGAGCACATTAGAAAGTGACAAAAATCCCTGCCGCTTGTGATTTGTAGATAAAGTTACAACAATACCGAAAACATCTCTCACTATTCGGACAAATATATCTTCGTGGCGCCGATGCCGCCCTGACGCAGGTCACACGACTCGAACCTGCTCACGAATGTGTTTGTGGGCAGATATTCATGGACCGCCTTGAGCAGCGCGCCTGTGCCGATGCCGTGTATGATGCGCGCTTCCTTCGCCCCAGCCATAGCCAGCGTGCCGATCTCTTTTTCGAGTTGGTCTATCGCCTCCGCCGCGCGGAGCCCGCGCAGGTCGATCTCCGTGCGCGCTTCCGACTTCGCCTTGAGGATGAAACGCGTGTGATCCCTCGATTTCGGCAGCGGCGGCAGCGAGTCGGCGTCGGGGAGCATCAGGTTGTTAGCGTCCGTCGTAACCCGGAAATCGCCGAGTGTGACCGCGACACGCCCCTTCTTGTCCGGTTTCGATGATAAGAAGACCTCTTCGCCGGTGTCGCGCAGCAGGTACCGCTCGCCCTCTTTCAGCGCCGCCGGGTCGGCCGGCCGGCCCTTCCTTCGAGGTCGCGCCTGTTGTTGCTTTTTAGCTATCTTCGTCTCTTCCCGTTTTATCTCTCCCTTAACCGCAGCCGCCGCGGGCAGCGACGCCGCGCGTTTTGCCACCCGCAATATTTCGTCGCATCTCTCGCGAGTATCCTGAAGTATCTCTTCAGCCTCCGCGTATGCCGCCCGCAGTGCTTCCTCGTTCCGTTCCTTCATTTCATCGAGCTCGCGCGTCCGGCTGGTGCGCTCCGACTCTATATTCTTTTTTTCTTTTTCGATGGATTCGCGCTCGATCCGCAGATACGATTTCATCTCTTCGAGTTCTTTAATCAGCCTCTCGGTCATTCTTGCTTGCGATGACAGGTACTCACGCGCGGAATCCAGAAGCTGTGCGTCGAAGCCGACCCGCTCGGCGATCTCGAGCGCGTAGCTTTTGCCGGGCATACCGGTCTCCACCTTAAACGCAGGTGTGCGCGTTCGTTCGTTGAAAACCATGCGCGCGTTCTCAGCGCCCGGTGTCACCGTGGCGAATGTTTTCAGTCCGCTGTGGTGCGAAGTTGCGAGAGTGACCGCGCCGCGCGTCATGATCTCTTTAAGTATCCCGCACGCGAGCGCTGTGCCTTCTTCGGGATCGGTTCCGGCGCATATTTCGTCTATGAGAGCGAGACAGCCCGGCTTCGCACGTCCTATCGACCAGAGGACTTCTTTCAAATGCGATGAAAACGTGCTGAGGTTGTCCTCGACACTCTGCTCGTCGCCGATCACGGCGAAAATGTCCTCGAAGACAGGCAACGAAGCGTCCACTGCGGGAACGTGCAGGCCGGACTGCGCCATTAATTGAAACAACCCGATCATTTTCAGCGTTACCGTCTTACCGCCCGCGTTCGGGCCGGTGAGAATGAGCGTTTTGATCGGACCGCCGACTGATACGTCGATCGGGATCGGTTCCGACGTCAGAAGCGGATGGCGGCCGCCGACGATGCGCACTTCGTCGCCGGTTGTTATCTCCGGCTCTACCGCACCGAGCGCAGCGCTGAAGCGTCCGCGCGCAAGCAGACTGTCCAGCTCACCGAGCGAGTCCACCGAGTCTCCTATCTCATCGGCGTGCTCCGCGAGCGATGCCGACAGGTCACGCAGTATGCGGAGCGCCTCGGCCTTCTCCGCGAGCCGCTCGCGGGTGAGTTTGTTGTTCTCCGAGACCAGTTCAAACGGTTCAACGAACGACGATGCACCGGACGATGAACGATCCTGCAGCACCCACTGGCCACGCGTCAGACTTTCAGACCTGATGGATATGACGAATCGGCCGTTGCGGACTGTCACAATTTTATCCTGTACGATCGAGTCCATGGACGGTTCGTTTACGAGTCTGCGAAGATTGTCCGGAATCTCTCGTTCGAGCTCTCGGATGTTCTTGCGAGTTTTCGAAAGCAGCGGCGACGCCGAGTCTTTCAACTGCCCCTTTTCGTCGATGGCACGGTCGATAGCTCGCGCGATCGCAGTGCCCGCGTACAATCTGCTCCGCAGTTCGTCTATAGTCGGGTACTCACCGGGCGGCAGCCGCTCGCCTTTCACATCTGCGGCGAAAAGCAACGCCTTTTTGAAGGCGTCGAGCTCGAACGGTTCGAGCACCTGCCCGTTTTCGAGTTTGTACATCGGCTCATCGAGGTCCGGCATCGAGCGGAAATCCCACAGCGTGCCCTTGGTATCCGCGAAACGGCGCGACTCAGTCGTTTGAGCAAGCGCCTCTTTTATCGTTTCGACATCCGTGATGGGAGTCATCTCCGCGGCATATCCGCGTCCCGCCTCGCTGCCGCAATAATCCTGAAGTCTCGAAACTATCTTAGGAAATTCGAGCTTTTGAATAGCTTTGTAATTCATAAAACCAAGCGCGCCTTTCTTCCCGGCGGAAACTGCCGCCGTACAATGTTATAGCCAATTTCCGAACAATTGACACTTGTTTTCGAAACAGAGGCGCATTGTGAGATGTGTTTAAAAAGAAAGGCGCCCCTGCCGCCTAAACGGAGGGGCGCACTTTTCTTTACGATACCGAATTTTAATTCAGCGATCACTCCAACAGTTGCAGAACCGTCTGCGGCTGAGCGTTGGCCTGCGCGAGAATCGCGGTGCCCGTCTGCTGCAGAATCTGCAAGCGTGTGAACTCGGATATTTCGGAAGCCATGTCGGCATCCATGATCCTGCTCTTCGCCGAGGAGATGTTGATGTCTTCCGCGCTGAGATCGTTGATGATGTACTCAAGTCTTCTCTCCTGAATACCGAGAGAAGCGCGCACGTCAGAGACCTGATTGAGTGCGCTGTTGACGAGATCGATCGCCGCCTGCGCGCTTGCCGCAACCTGAAGCGAGCAAACCGCCGCTCCGCTCAGTCCGATCGAGCCCGCCGCCATGCTCTTGATGTACGTTGTGAGCCGGAAGTTCGTTCCGTTGTCCGGCCCGATCTGCAGGGCGCGAGTGCTGAATGTGCCGTCGAACAGCACCTTCGTGTTGAACGTGACAGCATTCGATTTTCGCGTGATTTCGCTGTGAAGCGACTGATACTCGCTGTCGAGCCTTGCGAGGTCGTCCGAAGTCAGAGTGGCTTCGTTCGCCGCGCGGACCGCGAGGTCACGCATGCGCAGAAGAATGTCCTGCGTTTCTGACAAAGCGCCGTCCGCGGTTTCGATCAGGTTGATTCCGTCTTCAGCATTCTGAATCGCCGTCTCGATGCCGCCGATCTGCGCTTCCATGCCCTTCGCGATCGCAAGACCGCTCGGATCGTCCTTTGCCGAGTTAATTTTCAGGCCGGACGATAACCGCTGCAGCGATGTTGACAATCCGAGGTTAGTCAGCCTTAAATTGTTCAGGCCGACTAAAGCGCTGATATTTGTGTTTACTACTGTCATTTCAATGACCTCCATCCTTGAGTTAGTCAGTGGCGAAGTTTCCCTACCCCGCCAAACTGGTTTTCCGGGTGCTTTTCCCCCGGGAAACTGCCGTGGGCTGACTTCCCACAAGCCCCGGCATTAATCCCCGGGTGCGTGGTCCCGAATTCAGCCTGAACGACCGTATGACCGGCTCATCCGCCGGATTTACTTCCCTCTGTTCCAGTGGGGAAGATGGCAGCCGTTTGGGCGGCTCGGCATAACACCATGTCGCTCGTTCCGGTTTCCATCATTAACGGCCGTTCTTCCTCCCAAGCGCACTATTTGTGCGCTTTCAAGAACCACCAGAGGTATCTCCCATACCGAGAGACGATCCTCTGTTCAGACTTCTTACTGCAGCAACTGCAATACTGTCTGCGGCTGCGCGTTGGCCTGTGCGAGAATCGCGGTGCCTGTCTGCTGGAGTATCTGTAGTCTAGTGAACTCGGATATTTCGGAAGCCATGTCGGCGTCCATGATCCGGCTCTTTGCAGCAGAGATATTGATGTCTTCCGCGCTCAGGTCGTTGATGATGTACTCTAAGCGGCGTTCCGTGATGCCCAGAGATGCCCTGATGTCGGAAATGCGGTTGATGCACGAATTGATCGCGCTGATCGTCGCGCACGCGCGGGCCGCTGTCGAAAGCGTGATGGCGGCGGCGCCGAGCTGCATGACCGCTGTGTTCAGGGTTGAAATCTGGATGGTAAGTCTGAAATTGGTTCCGTTGTCCGGCCCGACCTGAAGAACGTGGCCGGCGTTGAATGAGGCATTGAAAAGATTCTTTGTGTTGAACGTCACTGCCTGCGATTTTCTTGCGATTTCGCTTCTCAGAGAGATGTACTCCGAGTTGAGGCGCTGCAGGTCATCCGAAGTCAGTGTGGCTTCGTTCGCCGCGCGGACCGCGAGGTCGCGCATGCGCAGAAGGATGTCGTGCGTTTCGGACAGAGCGCCGTCCGCGGTTTCAATCAAGTTGATTCCGTCTTCGGCATTCTGGATCGCCGTCTCGATGCCGCCGATCTGTGCTTCCATCCCTTTCGCGATTGCGAGACCGCTCGGGTCGTCCTTTGCCGAGTTGATCTTCAGACCTGAAGACAATCTTTCGAGAGACGTCTGCAGTCCGAGATTCGTCAGTCGCAGGTTGTTCATTCCCACGAGAGCACTTATGTTGGTGTTAATTACTGTCATTTGAAGTTCCTCCGTCCATGTATTGTGAGCCTGTACCGAGTTTCCTTACTCGGTCCCCCGGTTGTATTCGGGGGATAAACCCTCCTAATTCAGTTTGGGGCGATCTTTTGGGTCGCCCGGCGGCCGGGAACAGCCGCTTTATTTGTGTTATCTAAAGGTCAGCGCGCGGGGGATAGCCGGTCCCCACGCGGCCGTGTCTTCATAGTATTCGCGGAGATTTCCGCGTCGGCACGCCACCTTTCGGTGTCACTCCCAGCCATGGAGCAACCGGCCTCAAATTCAGCCGCTGGCACGCCATTGGTACCCTGATCGCTTTTGTTTTCAGGGACCTATCAAGGCCAAAACCGGACATTTCCATTCCGGTCGGCACAGGTGCATCCTGCGCCAATTCCTCCTTTTTCCTTTTTATCACCTCCCTTAGTTTATATTTATTCTAATTTATTTTGTTTATTCTCCAATTTAGATTAAATATCTTCATTTTTATATCATTATCCCGCAAAACTTACGTTTTTGTTAGGTTTAACCCTCTATCCACTTCTATTTTTTTTAAATGCCAAAATACCAAATAAAAACGACTAAAAAGAGCTATATGCAGCAACTCCTCCCAGTCGTATTAATGCCAAACCCACAGTCGCCAACTATGGGCGTATAACTTACCACATACTCAAAAAACGCCTTTAAACTACCTCGGATCAAGGCGAATACTGCCTATGAATCCCTGAAGCACCCTTTTTTATATACGGATGTTTCAGGCGTTCATAATATGTTCATTCGTTTTATCGCAATCCATCCGTCCGATACATTCACTCTAAATAAATCAACCTCACCCGCCTTTGAAACGGGTGAGGTTTCCTTATTTCTCTTTCATAAATTTCATATATATCCTTATGCCGGTTTAATCTCCGACCGTTATTACCCTAAACACCGCATTACAAATATTTACCGCATTATTTCGCTCATCACTCAAGCAACTGGAGCACGCTCTGCGGCTGTGCGTTGGCCTGTGCAAGTATCGCCGTGCCGGTCTGCTGGAGTATCTGCAGCCGGGTGAATTCGGAGATCTCGGACGCCATGTCCGCGTCGTAGATGCGGCTCTTCGCGGCGGAGA
>CAYPEK010000167.1:0-6588 GCA_964409645.1 uncultured bacterium
TAATTCACGGCTTCATACAAAATCAATGGTTCTGGCGCGCGTGAATGCCGCTTCAGTTCAGCTCTTCGCAAAGATGATTAATCATGCGATCTGTTTTGAGCAATCCTGAGAACAAATCATAAGACGGATGCTTCTCCACGCGATAACCAGTGATTGCCAGAATCTCTTCGTGCCGAACGGATCGTGCGCGCATCGATGATAATGTGTTCAAACGGACACAGTATAAGTATTTGCAAGTATTAACAATATAGTTTAGCATTTGAGCTGACAGCAGATAAACTTTAGTTTTTAATACAAAACCTAAATTTGTATTAATATACTCATTTATTATTATTATTTGTCATAATGATTTCAAAGTAATTCAATAAATAGACATAAACGACAGTTCAAGTTTAAAGATATTATATTTTGTAAATAATCATCTTACAAAAGCTATATTGTCCATCGCATAAATATTTAATACACATCAATGTTAATAAGTATAAGTTTAGAAATGACGAATGCATAGCATTGATTAGACGTTATTTTTGATATTAATTGTTATGCTTGTTTGGAATTCGGGTCGGATGGCTCGTTTTGAGGTGCCGCAGATTGATATTTATTGCTTTCGGGGTCTTCCGGCGCGTTCCCAGAGCCGTTTGAGCCGTTGGCGAGCGCCATTTCGGTCCTTAGCTGGGCTTCGGCATCGACTATGTCGCGATAGATCAGCTTCACGCAGCGTTCCATTTTATCCCTGAAACCGGGAGCATTGATTGCCCTTTTCATCTGCCGCAAAAAATCGACTATAAGCCTGAACGATCTTACAATGTCGCCATCATCGACTGAGGCAAACTTCTTCAGGTCCTCGAATTTGCAGCCACGGGACCATTCGAGCACGGCAAGGCTGAGTTTTGGGTCGAGCGGCTTAATAAGACTCGGAATTCCAGCTTCGCGCTCAATCTTTCGTAAGCGATTGACCAGAATATCGGCTTCGCGGACAACGCCGGTGATGTGTCCATGAGTCATCTTTTTAAAGTTATCGAGCCGGCGCGATTCGAACACGATCGCAGAGACGAGCACGTTGATGTCCTCTTCCTTAAGGTCTTCGAAGTAACCGTCGAAGAAAAGTTCGGTAAATTGAAGCTCGTATCCGAAAATCTGCGACGCGATTTTGCCGCGCGGTTCCAGACCATTCGGGCCTATATAGCCAAGCGAGCGAAGCATATCTAGTCGTCGCGAGAGCAATTCCCGCTGCGAATTTTCTACTTCTATCGATTCGGCGATTAGATCGGTATTTTCTTTTTCGAGCCGGCGGAGCTTTTTCGCCTGCGTACGGCAGTGCTTGCGGTTGTTGCATTTGTCGCAGCCTATATCATCCATTTCCGCTTTGACGCGGGCAAGTTGCTCGGACATCTTAAAATACGACGATTCCGGCCCGCCTCGTTTACGCCGCTGAAGCCTTTGCTGGAGCTTGAAGAAATCGTTCCGCAGGTCAAGATATTTGAGGATTCGGGTTGTGGTGTCGCCACCGAACACGCATTCGAGCGACTTCAGCCGGTCGATTTCATTCTGTTCGGCTGTTATGCGCCTCTTGAACAGTGCCACCTGCCCTGTCGTTTTGTAATTGTTGAAACTCTTCTCGCAAATCTCGTAAATCCCCTCTCCATGTGTGTCGTAGAGGTTTAGAATGCTCGAGTACGAGAGCGAGAACTGCGACTCTATGTCTTCAGCGTCGTGGGAAAGCGTCTGTTTGACAGACTCGAAGCTCGCGTCCGGCGGGTTGACACATGCGTAGGCATAGCCCACCTCATCTATGCCGCGGCGGCCCGCGCGGCCGGCCATCTGCTGGAACTCGCGCGCGTTGAGATAGCGGAATGTCACGCCGTCGTGCTTCATAAGGTTGTCGAACACTACTGATTTCGCGGGCATGTTGATGCCGACTGCGAACGTTTCCGTGGTAAACAGCAGCTTGATGAGGCCGAGCGTATAGAGGCGCTCAATTATTTCTTTCAGTGCGGGGAGCACGCCCGCGTGGTGGTATGCAATTCCTCCCTTGAGCAGGCCGCGCATGTGGACCGCCTGCCCGCGCTGGGTCACCCCGAACTGCTCCGTAAGCTCGTCGTACGCTTTGAGCATCCGGCGGCGCTCATTGTTGGACAAAAGATTCATTCCTCGGAAAAACGTTGCGTATTCTTCGCAGCCGACACGGCTGAAATGGAAATAGAGGCACGGCAGTTTGCCTTCCGCCTGAAGTTTGCGGACGAGATCGACATTGCCCACCTTTTTCTTGCCGCGATGCTGATGCCGCTCGGCTTCGAGTTTACGGATGTAGTTGATATCCCTCATGCCTAGGCCGGAAACCCAGATGCTGACTTTGAGAGGCACCGGACGGTGATGCTCGACGATCGAGTCGATCGGTATTTTGCGCACGTTCCGCATCCAGTCGGCGAACTCATTGATATTGGGAATCGTCGCGCTGAGGCAGATAAAATGTATGTGCTGGGGTGCGAAGATGATGCTTTCCTCCCAGACCGTGCCCCGCTGTATGTCGTTTATGTAGTGGATTTCATCGAAAATGACAGTGTCTATGTTGTTGAGCCGGTCGGCCTCGCCGTCGAAAATAATGTTCCTGAAAATCTCGGTCGTCATAATCAGCACGGACGCTTCCGGGTTGATTATGACGTCGCCGGTCATTATGCCGATTTTCTCTGGGTAGTCGCGGGAGAAGTCGCGGAACTTTTGGTTGCTGAGTGCTTTTATCGGCGCGGTGTAGATTATCTGCCTGTTTTCGGCAATGGCTTTTTCGATAGCGTACTCTGCGATGACGGTTTTGCCCGCGCCGGTGGGCGCAGCAACAATGACCGATCTGCCCTCGTTGAGTGCATTTATGGCCTGTTCCTGAAACGGATCGAGTTCGTATCCTTTAAAATGCATCGGTAAAGATTATAGCGCGGTTCGGGCGGTTTTGAAGGTTCGCCGGATAAGAAAACAGTCAGCGGGCGACAGATCGGGCTGCCGGGCACCGTCTTTCTCAAATAATCAGGAACCGGGACGGCTTTGATGCGGTTTTAATAAAAGGGTTGAATAAATTGAGTGAAAAGATGTAAATTATTTTGGCATTTCGAAAGGGGAACATAACCGATGGAAGATAAAACGAGAGAAGAAAAAGTAAAAGAGATACTCGACAAGGTGAGGCCGCAGCTTCAGGCGGACGGAGGCGATGTGGAGTTAGTCGGAATCGAAGCGGACACCGTGAAACTGCGCCTTCAGGGCGCCTGCCACGGCTGCCCGGGCGCTCAGATGACCCTCAAGATGGGAATCGAGCGGCTTCTCCGCCAGCATGTTGACCAGAATCTTACAGTAGTATCGGCGTAAACAGCGCATGATCTGATGGGCAACTTTGCCCATGTCACACAATTAAAACACGACACGAAAGACGCGGCCGTCGGTCGCGTTTTTATTTGATTAATGTCACTTCGGATTGGCTCAGAGTTTGGCGAGGTTTTCGAGGTGCTTTTTGTTCGCGCCGTCCTGATTTTTGTATAGTTCGGTCATGATGGCCTGTTCGATCATCGGGCCGATGATGGGCACTTTTATGCTCAACTGCCCCTCTTCGGTCTGGATGACTTTGCCGTCTTTCTCCTCGTACGTCCAGTCGCCCTTGCACATGAAGATGTTGCGGAGGAAAAACGGGATGATCTCGAAGTGGTAAACGCGGCGATGCGGGTCCCAGCGGCTGACTTCGCGCCACGTCAGGTATTCCGGTTTGAGTAGCTTCTGCGCGAACGGCGGTATCTGTCCATACGCGCTGTAGGTGAATTCGATGTCTTGTCTGCCGTCCGGGTGCTCGACGAAGTGAGTGATTTTCACGCTCGCGACGTTGGGCATGTCTTCGTAGGTTTTCGGGTCGCGGACGAGGTCGTAATGTGTAACTTTAAGAACTTTTTCGAGAGGATAGTCGTACTCGTATCTTCTGTAAATCTTCAATGCGCCACCTCGTCACTTCAAGAAGTCGAACAGAGGGATTTTATGATGAAACAGAACCGAAATCAAGCGGTCGGACGCAAGGCAAATACAGACGACTCAATCAGAATCCTAACAACAGATTCCAATTGCGAAAATTTCGACGTATTCGGAATTTGTTTATATAAACCTTGAGTTACTTCTTGTTCGCGCGGGCGAAATCGCGGCCGGCTTCTAGCGCCTTCATGTTCATCGGCAACATGGCCTTTCGCTTCTCCGGCAGCGTTGATTCGAGGGCGGCTATCGCGTTCTCGATGGTAACGATCCCCGTCTTCTCGATGTATGCGCCGAGTGCTATCATGCTCGCCATCCTCGCGTCGCCGATCTCCATCGCCATTTCCATCGTCGGGATGAATACCGAGTCCACGTCATCGCGTTCGAGGTCGGATTCCTGCATCATGCTGCCGTTTGCGACGAGCACGCCGCCCGGCTTCATCGTCGGCGCGAATTTCCCAAGCGACGGTTTGTTCATGATGATGAGCGAGTACGGATGCAGCGTGATCGGCGAGCCGATCCGATTGTCGGAGATGACGACCGTGCAGTTCGCCGTGCCGCCGCGCATTTCGACGCCGTATGCGGGCATCCACGTCACATGTTTGCCGTCGCGCATCGCCGTGAGCGCTATCAGGTCTCCGATCATGAGAATTCCCTGACCGCCGAAACCCGCCATCAACACGTCGTAGTACATCGCTCTCTTCTCCGCTTACACGAAATCAGCCGTCGTCCGCTCCTTGAAGATGCCCAGCGGGAAGTACGGTATCATCTCTTCTGTTACTCTTTTGTGCGCCTTCGCGGGCGGCATGCCCCAGTTGACCGGACACGCGGAAAGAATCTCCACGAACGCGAACCCCATTTTATCTATCTGCATCTTGAATGCTTTTTTGATCGCCTTTTTGGCCTGCATCAGGTTCTTAGGCGTGTTGCACGCCACGCGCGCCACGAACGACGGCCCTTCGAGCGTCGCGAGCATCTCGGCCATTTTGATCGGGTAGCCTTCGCCCATGAACTCGCGGCCGTACGGCGACGTCGTCGTCTTCTGGCCGAGCAGCGTGGTCGGCGCCATCTGGCCGCCGGTCATGCCGTAAACGGTGTTGTTTACAAATATTACCGTGATGTTTTCGCCGCGGTTTGCGGTGTGGACAGTCTCCGCGATGCCGATCGACGCGAGGTCGCCGTCGCCCTGATACGTGAAAACGATTTTCTCCGGATGTACGCGCTTGATGCCCGTCGCCACCGCGCACGCGCGGCCGTGCGGCGCTTCCATCACGTCGATGTCCACATAGTTATAAAGGAACACGCAGCAGCCGACTCCGGCCACTCCGATCAGGCTGTCCTGAATCTTGAATTCGTCGATCGCCTCGCCGATGAGCTTGTGCACGTTGCCGTGGTTGCAGCCCGGGCAGAAGTGAAAGTTTACGTCTTTGAGGCACGACGGCCTGCCGTATATTTTTTTCGGTTCGCTTGCCTGTTCGATATCGACCGCCATTAAAACCAGTCCTTTTCCGGGGCCGCGCGCGGCGGCCGCCGATCAGTAATATTTTTTGATCTGCTCGTAAATATCGTCCGGCGTGGGCAGCCCGCCGCCCGGTCTCGCGTACAGCATGATGTCCGCCATCCGGTCCGCATAAACCTTCACGTCCTTGTACATCTGCCCCGTGTTCATCTCGATCATGAGCACTTTCGGTATGCGTTTCGTCAACTCGGCGACTGCCTTCTCCGGGAACGGATATACCGTGATCGGGCGCAGCAGTCCGACTTTCATGCCCGCCTCGCGCGCCATCGCGATGCCCGTCTCGCACATCCGCGAGCACGACCCGAACGCCACGATCAGCATCTCCGCGTCGTCGGTTAATTGTTCCTCGAAATATGTGTCTTCTTCCTTCAGTTTCTGGTATTTGTCGTAAAGCAACCAATTCTGAACTTCCATCTCGCCGTCGCCGAGAAACAGCGACTTCACGAGGTTGGACTCGCGGCCCTTGTTGCCGTCGAGCATCCACGGCTTGTCCGGCAGTTCGATCTTCATGTCTTTCGGCCGCGGGCCGATCTGCACCGGCTCTTTCATCTGGCCGAGAATCGCGTCCGCGAGCAACACCGCCGGGTTGCGGTACTTGTCCGCAAGTTCGAACGCCTTCTGGGTCAGCGAAAACATTTCCTGAACCGAATTCGGGGCGAGCGCGATCGTATAGTAATCGCCGTGTCCGCCGCCTGCCGTCACCTGCTTGTAGTCGCCCTGCGTCGGCGCGATTCCGCCTAGGCCCGGCCCGATTCGCGAAATGTAAACGACAAGGCCCGGAAGCTGCGAGCCGGCCATGTACGAAAGGCCTTCCTGCATCAGCGATATGCCGGGTCCGGATGACGACGTCATCGCACGCGCTCCGGCAGCCGCCGCGCCCATCAGCATGTTGATAGACGCGACTTCGCTCTCCGCCTGTATGAACGTGCCGCCGATCTTCGGCAGCTCTCGCGACAGATATTCGGGTATGTCGTTCTGCGGCGTGATCGGGTATCCGAAATAATAGAGGCAGCCCGCGCGGATTGCTCCCTCCGCGATCGCCTCGTTACCCTTCATCATCATCCGTTCCATTT
>CAYPEK010000168.1:0-6533 GCA_964409645.1 uncultured bacterium
AGATCGGTGGCTTTTTTATCTTCGATATAGATGCCTATAACGACCGCTTTTTCCTTCTCGGTAAGGCGTGAGAGGCTTTTCAGTACCATGTTTAGAAGCATATCATCTTCAGCCAGCCGCTCGACATTCTTCTTCGTGTCCGTCGGGTCGGCGAACATGCTTGCCATGCCCATGATTTCCTGCATGGCCTGAGCGTTCTGGTCGAGTGTGATGTTCTTGTTGTTGTTACGGTCGATGTAGTTGATAATGCGGCCGCGGATACGGAATGGGGCGTAGGTGGTGAACTTAATTTCCTTATCCGGATCGAATCGCTCGACCGCCTCTATCAGCCCGACTGTTCCTTCCTGAAAAAGGTCAAGCAAAATCTCTTGGTTTGCCTTAGTGGATGAAACAATCTTATAGACGAGGGGCTGATAAGATTCGATTATTTTCGCTCGGGCCTCTACGTCGTCGTTCTGTTTGTAGCGTCTCCAGAGGTCGGCTTCCTGATGAGGCTCGAGACAGCGAACTTTGGAGAGTTCGTTCAGGTACGCTTCTATCATTTTTCACCTAGAACCGCAGGCGGTACTCAACCTGATAGTCGGTCTGGTTGTCCTGATCGATCCCCCATTTTAGGAAGCTCCGCTTTCTAAACTCGTAGCGTACTTCCAGATTTTGCTTTATCTCCTGCGAGAACTGTCTTTCATATCTCACGGAGATCTTATTATTAAGCTGTTGTTCCAATTTTATCAGTAAATCTTTGTTAGGGTCAAGATCTACGGCAAAATAATTTATTTTCACCGCCTGGCTTATTTTTTGGCTGAAAATCGGTGAAAAAACGCTTAAAGCGCCGCTTTGGAGAGCTTGCGCAAGATCATGGTCTTGTGTGAATGCATCCATGTATGTAAGCTTCTCGAAAACCGCCTGTGTGGACAATGCCGGAGATGATGAATCGTTCTCGTCGTAAGCCTCGAATTTTACCTTGGGACATACCGGCACAATTATGTCCCCGTTAGGTCCGAGCGCCATAGTAGGCGCGTTAATGCTACTGCCTGTGATATCCGCTGTTGTGTTTGTTCCGGCGCTGATACGCGATGATTCGTTTCCTGTATCCACTTCGCTCAAACCGCATAATTCTCTATAGACCGGATACTGATTTGTGTCCACCATCGGGCCGGAGGCGTACATGGTGATGTCCGTGCCCTGAACCCGCGAATAGGCCGTCGCGGAGAAAATCGGCACCACGCCGATTCCTTCTATTGTGTAGAAGCCTATGACGGTTTCGTCTTTTATAGTGAATGTAGTAGTGTAGAAATTGATGTAGCCGCGCGTCGATGTGAGCCATCCTTTGACCGATGGTTTGGTAAGTGTCCCTGAAAATTGGATCTGGCCGGACGGTTCGAGACGCATTCCTCTCCAGTCGTTTTGAACGGCAAACCTGTCCCCGACAATAACGAGAAGGTTGCGTGTGCCGAAATCCACGGCGATCTTTGACGGTTGGGCCGGCTGTGTCGTGGCGGGAGGGAGCGTATATGTTCCGTCGTGAACTACTACAGTCGGTCGATACCTCTTTGTTGTGGGTAGAATCTCCACGGAGCTTTTCGAAAAACGGATGCCTAAATCCTTTATGTCGATTTTTCCTTTGTATTCTTTTTTGTACTCGACGTATAAGTTGTTCGCTTCCAGTACATTCAATTCGCAGGTTTCGGGGACCAGCTTGTTGAATTTTACTTCGCCGCGGAGTTTCACGGGCTTATCGTTCATATTCCCCGAGAGAGTATTAATCATCAGCCGGCTGCCTATAAACAGCATTTCTCCTTTTATGTTTGTGACTGAAGGCCGTATTTCGCGCTGTGTGAAGGCTCCGTTCGATATGCGTATTTCTCCTGAGAAAGCAGGGTCATCGAGGCTGCCCGTAACATTCAAGTTTTGAAAGGAAGCTTCACCGCCGACGACAACTCCCATATCCGCCAGAAGGGGATTGATTATGGAGATATCCATCCTCTGAGAATTTACGTGAATTTTGAATTGGTTGGCGAGCTCTTTCTTTGCTGGAATATCCGCATAGACGACAAGCTTATCTTTGCCTTTCAGCAACTGTAGGTTGATAAGGTTAAAGATTTTTCCGTCGAACTCGAACTGTCCGCGGGCGCGGTCGAATCCGATTTTTGCCACCGATGGATTGTACGATTCGATGGATCCGAGCATCTTCTGGGTGCCGCCTTCGCCGATCACATCGACTATCACGTCCGCGAGCCCGTCTATGGGGAGGCTGACGAATCCCATGTCGTGCAGCCTTGAAAGTTCTATGCCGTATGCTTTTATATTGAGTTGCGAATCAGCTTTTACTGACATGTCGAACAGGCCGCTGGCCTCCATCAGTGACTTCTCGTTGCGTGCGTCGAACTTAGTTATGTTGATCTGCTGCCCGTCGATACGCGCCTCAAGGGTGAGTTCGTCGATCGGATATTTTCCTATGTCGAGTTTCTTTCCCGTGATCTGCACTCCGCCCACCATCTGGTCGGCTTTTGTGAAAACTCTTACCTGTCCGTCGAGAGGGCCGTGTGTGCCTTCGGGGATTTCATACGGGAAGAAGCCGGCGATAGTTTTCAAGTCGGCGCCGTCCAGATTCACCGTCAACTCCATCCCGGACGATGCCAGATCGTACCTTCCTTCTATCTTGTACAGTTCTTTGTCGCGTGCCGCCTTCAAACCCTTCAGGAGAAATAATTCTTCCCTGTATGTTATCGTTCCGCCGGTAAGCGAGAATTCAGTGCTCCTGAAAGAAAACTTGTCCGATGTGAATTCAGCCTCGGAAGCGGGTGCATCGAAGTCTCCGGAAATATTCCCGGAAACGGCAACGCTTCCGGCTATTTTGTATTTCTTCGTATGCTCGACCATTTCGGCTTTCAAATTCTCGCCCGTGTACTTCAGATCGAGTTTGTCGGAATACATCGAGCCGTTCAGTGTTATTTTGCCGCCAAATATGTTTATGACACCTTTGCGTATATTAAGGCCTTTATCATAGGCAATCGAAAATTCGGCGCTCTTTGCTGTTTCGCCATACATGCCGATGTTCGATGCATTTGCGACTATGTCGGCTGTCGGTTTATTGAGTTTGCCTTCGATCTTTATAGTCGCATTGACTATGCCCGTGAGGTCTTGCGGGATTTCAGTATCGAACTTAAGTGTGTCCTTCATAAGACCGGCAACACTGTTAACCGGTGTATTCACTAGGGAAATATCGATATTGATATTTTTGCGCCCGAAATCGATGTAACCATTGGCGCTGCTTTTTTCCTTCTTGTTGAAAGCTATCAAATCCACGAGGTTGAGGGTGTCATTTTCGTATTTGATTATTCCTCGAATCCTTTCGACAGTCATCGAACTGACGGCGATATCGTCGCCGTCTAGACGGCCTGTGATAACCGGTTTCTTTAATGTGCCGTTTACATTCCCTGCGAAGCTGACGAGTCCGCGGGATTTAATCTCGTTGTGATTCAGCAACGAAAGGGCAGTTGGCGTTTTCAGAACAGCGGCGGAAATCTTTATGCCGATCTTGCCGTCTTTATCTATCGCGCCGTTTGCGGCGAGCAATTCGTGTCCCGAATATGCGTTGAAATTATCTATGATCCATTTCCCGCCGGTGTATCTGAATCCTGTGTTGAACGAAGTATCCTCAATACCTTGAAAGTCGATATCGACGCCTTTCATAGAGCCGAATAATGTCGTGCCGGTCTGTTTCGACTTCATTGTGATTGCTATTGCGCCGTCGAACTTTCCTATAACATCGATATCTGTTTTTATGCCCGTTGTTTTTATAGCGGATTGAATGTCGAGTCCTTTAAATTGTGCCTTTAACGAGTACGAATCGACTTGTCCATCGCTCAAATTAATAGCGCCGTTTGCGGTGAGTTCCTGTTCATCGTCTTTTGATTTTATTCTGAAAGACGTGCTTGTCGAATCGTAATTAAGATAAGCGGTGCAGGACGGGAATTGCAATCCCTGATAAGCGATATTTGGGCTCTGGATTCTTGAAACAATTCTCGGGGCGGTGAGTGTCCCCGAAATATCCGCGCCGCCGGATATGTCGCCGGTTGGCAAATTTGTTTTGTTGCTGAAGAATTTTCGTATCGTTGATGAAATATTGACCGAATCGAAATCAAGCCGCGCGAGAACAACCGGCTTTTTGAAATCAGTGATCGATCCGTATCCGACTATCGTGCCTCCCGCGACTTTCCCAGATATGCCGTCGAGCATAAGCGCGTTCTCGGAAAAGTCCGCGTTTCCGGATAGTTCCGTGAAATAGAATCGATTGTCCGTCGAGTAAAACCGTGAGTCGGAAAGCTTAGCCTTACCGCCCCATGAAAAATTGGGCGGGTGTCCGATCTTGGTAAAAGCCGCCTCTGCGTAAAAATGCAGCTTATCGGCTGTTCCCGCCATCTTATATTTCGATTTCGGGAAGAACGCGTTGACGATTCCGAGCGGGGTTTTTGTGAAGTCCGATTCGATCCGCCATCCAGCGCGCATGTCGTATTTGATTTTTATAGATGCGTGTTTGCCCAGATTGAAGTCGGAGGAATCGAGCTCAACCTTTATCAGTTGTTCTTCGTGCAGTGAAACGCGGCCCTTGAAATCATTCAGCAACACGTGGCGGATTGGATAGGGATTCTCGTTATTGCGGTCGTCGTAAAAGATACTACCGTGTGAAAGAATGATCGGAAAGGAGGGCAGCTTCGCGGCTTTACCCGACCCCGATTTAATCAGCTTGGTGAAGTTATATGTTCCGTCCGGAAATCGAAGGATTATGATCTTCGGTTGTAATATCCGAATCTTTTTAACGACGTTTGCCGGGTTGTCTCTGTTTTTCAGGATGCTGAAGATATTGAAAGACGCCACGCATTTTTCAGCCTTGAGCAGCGGCTCCTTGGAATCGCCGAACTGGATGTCCGGTATCACGACGCGGCCGAGCAGGTCGATTTCCGGCGTGCCCATCGTGAGTTTTACCTTGAGGGAGTTTGACACGAGCCGCTGTACTTCGGTTCTGACTTTTTCCGCCGCGCCGTTCGCCATCAGAGAATGACGAATGACGAGCCATGCGGCGCAAACGATAATCGCGGACAGAAAAACAAGACCCACGGCAAGCCGCAGACCTTTCCGCCTCTTTTTCATTCCTTTTGTCATTCCGTCAGACCGCACATCAGTCTTCTATATAATAATATCCACAGTTTTTATAACATAATGGTAAATTCATGGTATATTTTACACTAATTTAAATTTCAGCGAGGTCGGCCATGCCGGAGGAAACGAAGATCAATCCTGCTGATTTCTATAAGTTCGAAGAGTGCAAAGTCTGCGGGACTTGCCTGTCGAAATGCCATTATATGGGCTTCGACGAGTCGCGCGCGAAAGAGGAAATGGGGCGCATAAGAGACGGCCTCCCCTCGAAAGTGCTGTCGAAGTGCGTCGGTTGCTGGTCGTGCGATCTATACTGCCCGAACGGCTGCCGCCCGTACTCGCTGATCCGCACGCGATGGCGCGACAGATATGACAAAGATGGGCTTCCGGAGCGCGCACGCTATCTCATGCCGCACGAATTCCCGAATTTCAGATCGGGTATCAACTACCCTGACGGAGAGAGGGAGTTCGTCGAAAGCCTGAAAACCCTGCCGGACGGCGACACCGTCATGTACACGGGCTGCAACACGCTCGTGATTGCCAAAACGCTGCAATCGCCCATATTTGATGGGCTTCCGATGTTCGGCTCTCTCGATTACTGCTGCGGCGAAATGTATTACAGAATGGGCGTCTTCGACGCTGCTCGGCAGTCGGCGGAGAACCTGAAAAAGGTGTTTTCCGGTTTGAAGGTGAAAAAAATCGTGTTCGCGTGCGCCGCGTGCATGGATATGGTCACGAATATCTATCCGAACGAATTCGGCGTGGATTTCGGCATAGAAGGGCAGTTCATAACGGAGTGGCTCGAGGAAAGAATCGACTCCGGCAAAATAGAAATCAAAAATCCGCTGAACAAAAAGGTCACTGTTCAGGATTCCTGTCATTTGAAAATGCTCGGGAGTGGTCTGTACGATTCGCCGCGGCGACTTCTGTCTAAAATCGGCGCCGAAGTAGTGGAGATCGAAAACACGAAGGAAGATTCTAACTGTTGTGGGATCGCCGCCGGCTGCTCGAAATTCAGCATAGTTGACCTCACGGTGACCGGAATGAAGCGGCTCGCGGAAGCCAACCGGACGGGCGCGGACATAGCGACGGCGTATTGCCACGGATGCCTTTTGTCGCTTGCCATAATGAAACAGTTTGAAGTCTGGGCGCCGCCTGTTTATCCGCTGATACAACTTGTGCAGCTTGCCGCCGGAGAGAACCCGCCGATGGGCCTCACAGCCTCCCGCGCGCGTAGAGTCCTTCTCGGCATCATGACCCACTCCGGCCCGAAACTCGCTTCGAGAAAACGGTTCAGATTGAAGATATGATTTCTTATATCGAGAGAGATTAGCTATAGCAATTACTATAAATATCGTACTTTTATATTTCGCTAT
>CAYPEK010000169.1:0-6467 GCA_964409645.1 uncultured bacterium
GTAGTTGGTAGTTGGTAGTTGGGAAAAAGACAAAAAGCAACATTTAAAGTATGTGGCAGGGCGGAGTCGCCGGCGGCTGGCCGTTCGGCTGGCCGCACCCCGCCGTATTTTTAACCACAAAGACACGAAGACACAAAGAAAACATTATCGCGCTCTGACGATCGCGATTTTGGCAATTAATTTTTTTACGAGTACAGTTATATCAGAGCGTTATGTGACCACTTGCTGACGCGCGCGGCTCGGATTCGCTTCGCTCATAAAGGCATTAATCCGGGAGCGCGGGCATTCTGCCCGCATGACAATGACATTGTCTTCAACTCATGCACAAAGGAAAACTTTATGCATGGCACACGCATAAAACGAGCGTCCGGGGATCAGTGCGGTATGGCACACTGCTCTATCCTTGCTGCTGTTTCATTTCCTCGATGAGGTTGAGGAAGTCGGCGAGGCCGAGCATTGGTGTTTTAAGGGTTGCGCGGGCGAGCGAGTTGTCGAGCGAGACGTCGATGGGGCGCGGCGCGCGGCCGGGCGTTTCGCTCGCGTTTTTGACAAACAGCAAGTCACGGTTCCAGCCGAATCTGTCGGCCGTGATGAGCGACGCTTCAAAACGGGTCATGCGGTCGTTTCCGGAGAGATGTATGAGTCCGGCGAAGTCGTTCTCCGCGAGTTCGAGGAACGAGCGTGCGAGCGTTATGACATCCACCGGGGTGCGCATCTCCTCGTCCGGCACGCCGTATCGTTCTCCTTTTGTCACCGCGGTGGCCATTTTCGCGAGGAAGGAGTTGCCGCCCGCGACAAACGGATAGCCGAACACGAGCGAGAGCCGCGGGGTGGCGGCGGCCGGGCATTCGGCTCGGACGATCTCCTCCGCGCGGAGTTTCGTTTCGCCGTAGAAGTTCACCGGCCCCGGTGCGTCGGTCTCCTTGTACATTCCCTTTTTGCCGTCGAAAACGGTGTCCGTGGAGAGGTGGACGAGGCGCGCGCCGGAGGCGGCGCAACGGCGCACGATCTCAGTGGTAGAAGTCACGTTGAGCGCTTCGGCGACATCGCGGTTCTTCTCGCAGAAATCTATGTCGGCGGATGCTGCGGCGTGGACGACTGCGTCCGGTTTCACATCGTCGAAAAGCGAGCGCAGCGCGGCGGTGTCGAGCAGGTCGAGCTTATGCCATGTCAGGCCTTCTTTTGTGTATGAAATATCCTTGCGGGCGACAGCGTGGATTTCCCAGCCTTTGGCGAGTGCGACGACCGCGCCGCCGACAAATCCGCTAGCGCCTGTGACGATTAGTTTCTTCATAGGTGTAAAATCCTTCGATATAATCTGCAAATTGAAAACCGGCCGCCGGTCAGCGGTCGTTGATATGCTTTTTGTGCGCGGACTTAACCTGCATCGAAACGAAGACCATCGCAACAACGAACAGGACACTCATCGCGAGGCCGAGCACATTAGCGTTATGGATGCCGTTGTCGCCTTCCATCATCTTGCTGATGACTTCTTCCTGAACGATGGGGCCGATGCTGCCGACGCCGTTGATGATGCCCGCGACGCCCGCGGCGTTCTTCTCTCCGGCGACCTGCATTGCTGCCGCGCCGCTGATTATCGAGTCGGGTCCGTAGAGCATGAAGCCGACTGCTCCGCAGCATATTGCGAACGCGTATGGGTTCCCACCGAAAATGACGACTGCGACGTAAGAGATCGCCATTCCAATACCCATCAGAAGACACAGGGATGTCCATTTTCCTTTAAATACTCTGTCGAGCGCCCAGCCGGCGATGAACACTCCGGGGATGCCGACGATGTCGAATATCGAAGAGAACAAAACCGAATGGCTCACGTCGAGGCCGAGGACCTGAAGAAAAGTCGGCGTCCATGAATCGAGGGAGTAGCGCAGGAATTTGAGGAAAAAGTAGCTGAGCCCCATCACGGGAACCACCGGGTTGAGAAGCAGCTTTGCGTACTGTGCGAACGTGACGTGTTCTTCGTCGGATGCTTTCACCGAGCGGTCGAGGTCTTCCTCCTGCTCGACAATTTTGGGCAGTCCGACATCCTCCGGTTTGTTCCGCTGCCAGAAATACATCAGCCACCAGATCGCGAACGCCGCGATGGTGCATCCGAAATAGGTATAGCGCCACGCGTTCTTTTCGCCGCTCCAACAGTATTTAGAGGCAACGAACGCACAGCCCACGAAAAAGATGTGCCAGCCGGCTTTGAGCAGGAACGCGCCGAGGGTTTTCACGATCATGTTCGCGATCACGAAATTTGTGTTCCAAACACCCATGATCGTTCCGCGCTCGGTGCGGCGCAGCCAGTCGGCCACGGAGCCGACGCAGCCCGGCCATCCGCTCGCCTGAACGAGCCCGTTGAAGATCATGAATACCATGAACGTCCAATATGAATTTGCGAATCCGAAAACGATATTGATGATTATCGAAAGGCCCAGACCGCCGAGCAGCAGCACTCGCGGGCCCCATTTGCGGCCGAAGAAGCTGCTCAGGAACTGCCCCACCATGTACGCGACCAGATATGCGGTCCAGATATGCGCGATCATGTTGATGTTGACGTGGAACTGCTCTGAAAGCGGTATTTTGATAAAGGTGAACACTTTCCGGCAGAGGTAGTAGCCGCAGTAGCCGAAATAGGTGGCGATGAGAATCCGCCAGCGCCACATCGCCTGTTCTTTCGACAGTGCCGCCGCGCTTTTTGCTTCTGTTGTTGTGTTTCCCGTCATTCCCGCCACCGGTCCATATATCAGAATATTACAACCGGGTAATTCTAAACGATAAGAACGTGATAACGCAAGGATTGTAACAGCGTGCTTTTTACACTGATTACAAATTTGTATCGACAGTAAAAACGCTTTGCCGATTGACATGCAAAAGTGATGAAATATACTGATAACAGTCGGTGAGTGCGGCCCGCGTGAGATGACAATAAGCGAGTAAATTTTTCGGGTCGCGGAGGGATATTAAGGGAAAGGAAAGCCGGGCGGCGGGGGATGCAAGGTTAAGCATCAAATGTCGATTGCGAAAAGCGACAACATTATCAGGAAAAAAGGAAGTGCCGCAGGCGCGTCGAAGAAATATGTGCGCTCGAAAAAGGTGAAAACGGACGACCTCGAACCGGGGATGGTGCTCGCGGAGGAAGTGCGGCTCGCCAGTGGATCGGTTATCATCACGGTCGATACAGAGTTGACCGAAACCCATATAAACAAACTGAAAGACCTCTCAATAGACGGAGCGTTTATCGAGCAGGCGGAGAAGGAGAAGAATCACGACCCTCTCCGCGGCCGCACCGCGGTTGTTGTCTGCTCCGATCTAAGTTGCCGGAATGAAATCGCGCAAAGTCTGTACAAGCATAATATGCTGTTATGCGGCGAATTCGACAGCGTCGAGGCGGGAATCGGCGCGGCGTGCCGGTATAATGTGGATGTTTTCATGCTCGACACCGATACACCCGGCGTTTCTGTCGGCAAGGTTGTCAGTAAGCTGAAGAGAAAAAAACCGGATATAAGGGTTGTGGCGATATCGGACTATAAGGAGCGCAACCACGTTGTGGAGACTCTGAAATCGGGAGCGGACGACTTCCTTGTGAAGCCTGTGAATTGGGATGCGCTTCGTCCGCGTCTGCTTAAGTTTTTCACGCCCGCTGAAGAGGCATAGCTCGGGGCGGGAAGAAAACGCAAGATTTACCATAAAGACACCAATACACAAAAAACAGCTTTTATGCGTCACCCCCGCACTTGTTTGATGGTGTATTTGTTTTTTATTGCTCCGTTTTTCCGCAACTTTAAAAAAATCTTCCCGCGAGGCGCGCGTGTGATATAATTACGCGGTCATATTTAGTAACTCATCCATGGGATTGCAGCCAGAGTGAATTGCCGTTTTGATGGCGTGCGGCGGCAGTGTGTTTTTCAGCCCGGCTTTTTCCCCGAAAGGCCCGGGCCAATAAATCGACGGGAGGCTTCTTATGGATTTCGCTTTGAATGAAGAGCAGATTGCGTTCATGAAAAGCGTCTATAACTTTTCTAAGAACGAACTGGCTCCCCTGATGGAGGAATATGAACTGAAGGGCGAGTTCTGCTGGCCGGCGTGGCGGAAGATGGCGGACTTCGGGATGATGGGACTGCCGTTTCCGGAGAAGTACGGCGGCGCGAACGCGGGCGTGGTGACGACTTGCCTCGGCATGGAATCGCTGGCGCGCGGCGGCTGCGACGCGGGCACCTGCCTCGCGTGGGGCGCGCACACCATCCTCTGCGGCGTGCCCATCTGGCTGCTCGGTACCGAGGAACAAAAGCAGAAGTACCTGACGAAGTTGACGAACAGTGAGTGGGTCGGCGGGTTCGGGCTCACCGAGCCGGGCGCGGGCTCGGACGCCGCGAGCGTGAAGACCACCGCCGTCAAAAAGGGCGACAAATACATCCTCAACGGCACGAAGATGTTCATCACTAACGGGCCGATCGGCAAGATATTCGTCGTGATCGCGGTGACGGACAAGAGCGCGGGCCACATGGGCATCAGCGCGTTCCTCGTCGAGAGCTCGTTCCCCGGCTTCTCTGTCGGCAAGGAGCTCAACAAGATGGGCAACCGCACGTCCACGACGTCCGAACTGATTTTCGAGGACTGCGAAGTGCCGGCGGAAAATCTGCTCGGCCCGGAGGGCATGGGGTTCATCCTCGTTGGCAAGACGATCCTCGAGTACGAGCGGTCCTGCCTGCTCGCGGCGGGGCTCGGCGGAATGGAGTGCACGCTGGACCTGTCGATTAAATATGCCAAAGAGAGACAGCAGTTCAACCGGCCGATCGCGCAGTTTCAGGCGATCCGTCGCAAGCTCGCCGATATGAAGATCGCCATCGAGGGCTCGCGGCAGGCCCTATACCGAGTCGCGTGGATGAAGGACAACAACATCCCGGCGATGATGGAGGCCTCCACGGTGAAGCTCTATATGTCCGAGCAGGGCCTGAAGGTGGCCGACCACGGCGTGCAGATACACGGCGGCTACGGTTACATGAAGGAATACCCGGTCGAGCGCAACTACCGCGACGTGAAGCTGGGCACGATCGGCGCGGGCACGTCGGAGGTGCAGCGGATGATCATCAGCAAAGGGCTTTTGAACCCCAAGAAGAAAGGGGGCAAATGACGATGGATTTCAAGCTGACCAAGGAACAGGATCAATTCAAGAAGGAACTCATAACATTCTGCAAGGCGGAGATTGCGCCGGGCGCGGCGGCGGTTGATGCGGCGGAAGCGTTCCCGGCTGAAAACTGGAGGAAGCTCGCGGCGCGCGGGATTTTCGGCCTGATGATACCGAAGGAATACGGCGGGCTGGGCGGCTGCCTGATCGGTGGCGTGACGGCGGTCGAGGCGATCTCTGCAGCGTGCGCGTCAACCGGCATGGCGGCCGGGTCGAGCATGTTCTGTTGCGGAAAAGCTATCGAAGTTTACGCGTCTGATGCGGTAAAAAAGGAAGTGCTGCCGAAACTTGCGTCCGGCGAGGCGGTGGGCGCGTTCGCGGTCACTGAGCCGGAGTGCGGCTCGGACATCCTCGCGATGACGACCACCGCGACGCTCAAGGGCGGCTTGTATGTGCTGAACGGAGAAAAGGCGTACATCACGAACGCGACGGCGGCGGACTACTTTGTCGTTACGGCGAAAACGGGCGAGGAGAGCGGCAGGGCGAAGCTCTCCGTGCTGCTTGTGCCGAAGGGAACCGCCGGGCTGAGCGTGAGCGGCGGCTACAAGACACTCGGGCTGCGCGGCGCGCCCGCGGCGTCAGTGAAATTCGAAAACTGTGAGGTGCCGTCCGGCAACCTGCTCGGTGCGGAAGGCGACGGTTTCAAAATCGTGCTGGATGTGCTGGACTATACACGACTTAGCGTGGCGGCGGTGGCAGGCGGGATTTCCACTGCGGCGTTCATTGCGGCGAAAGAATACTCGGAGAACCGCGTTACGTTCGGAAAGCCGATCGCGACGCATCAGGACATAGCGTTCCGCGTGGCGGACATGCACGTCGAGGCTGACGTGGCGCGGATGCTGATGCACCACGCTGCGTGGCAGAAGATCGAGGGAATGAAATGCGCGCCGCTGACGGCGGTGGCGAAAGTCGCGGCGTCTGAGGCGGCTGTGGCGAACACAGGGCGCGCGATGTCGGTATTCGGCGGCCGTGGGTTCGACCGCGGGCTGCCCGTCGAACGGCTCTACCGCGACGCGAAACACACCGAAGTCGCGGGCGGCACGAACGACATCCTCCGCGGCATCATCGCGGAGGACCTGCTGAAAGATTAACGGTTCCGAACAGCAATAAAATTATGCGAATAAATCCGTGCGCACCCCGCGCGGATTTTTTTGTTATGGTTTCGTCGAGCATTAATTTTTGTCGATATTCACGGTTTGACCGTAGCATCTATTTATTATTGATACGGAGAGAGTGGGATTTGAACCCACGAAGATGTTTCCACCTTACACGCTCTCCA
>CAYPEK010000170.1:0-6420 GCA_964409645.1 uncultured bacterium
CACGTTTACGTGCGGCTTCGTTCGTTCGTATTTCTCTTTGCCCATCTCAACCTCCAAGAGTTTCCGCGCGTCTTTTAATCAGATGCGCGCAGGTTTTATCAGGCACTCTTGCCTAACAGTTCGTCGCACATTTTTACCGGAACTTCCTCGTAAATGTGGAATTCCATCGAATGTGTCGCTCGGCCCTGAGACTTGTTTCTCAGCTCCGTTGCGTATCCGAACATTTCGGCAAGCGGTATAAGCGCCTTTACAATCTGTGCATTCCCCACGGCAGGCTCCATGTTTACTATCCGCCCGCGCCGTGCATTAATGTCCTGTATAATATCTCCGAGATACTGCTCCGGAGTAATTATTTCCACCTTCATGATCGGCTCTTTTAGAACAGGAGTTGCGCGTTCCAGTCCGTCTTTGACCGCTTTCGACGCAGCTATCTTGTACGCAATGTCGCAGGAGTCAACTTCGTGCATCGAGCCGCCGATAACCGTCGCCGATACGTCGATCACCGGATAGCTGCCGAGCACGCCGCTCGAAAGAGCCTCTTCGACGCCCTCTTTTATCGCGGACATGAATTCCTTCGACACATCGCCGGCTTTCACTTCGTTCTTGAATTCAAATCCGGCGCCCGATTCCATCGGTGAAAGTTTCAGGATCACATGCCCGTACATGCCCCTGCCGCCTGTCTGGTGCACATGCCTGCCCTCACACTTTACATCCTTCTTTATCGTCTCTTTGAAAGCCACCATTGGCTTTCCGAGCTTCGCCTTTACATTAAATTCTCGCTGCAAGCGGTCGATGATGATCTCGATGTGCAGTTCGCCCATCCCCGAAATTATCATCTGTCCGGTTTCGTCGTCCACCTTCGTCTTGAACGTCGGGTCCTCGCTCGAAAGTTTCCTCAAAGCTTCGACAAGCTTCTCGTACTCGGCCTGACTGTGCGGCTCGATCGCCGCCGAGATGACAGGTTCCGGGAACTTGATGTTCTCGAGCATGATCTGCTTGTGCTCTGCCGTCAGCGTGTCGCCCGTCGTCGAGACTTTCAGTCCGCTGATTGCTCCGATTTCGCCCGCCGTCAGCGCTTCGCGATCCTCGCGGTCGTTCGCGTGCATCCTTAGTATTCTCGTGACGCGCTCGCGTGCACGCTTGTTCACATTATATACAACCGAACCCTTCGAAAACTTTCCTGAATACACTCTCACGTATGTGATGTATCCGAGGTAGGGATCGTTCGCGATCTTAAAAGCGAGGGCTGCGAGCGGTTCACTGTCATTCGTATTGCGCGATTCCTCTTCTTCCGTCTTCGGGTTGATGCCCTTGACCGGCGGAACGTCCAGCGGCGACGGAAGCAAATCGAGCACTCTGTCGAGCAGCGGCTGAATGCCCTTGTTTTTCAGAGCCGAGCCGCAGAGAACCGGAATCGCCTTGTTGGCGATTGTCGCCCTGCGCAACGCGGCTATAATCAGCTTTTCATCCGGCACTTCGTCCGATAGATACTTTTCAGCAACTTCATCATCTATATCGGCAAGCTTCTCGATCATCTTGCCGCGCCATTCATTCGCAGCTTCCATCATTTCTTCCGGCACAGGGCCGCGTTTGAGGTCCTGCCCTAGGTCGTCTCCGTATGTCACCGCTTCCATCTTGATGATGTCAACAATACCGGTGAATGAGCCTTCGGAGCCGATCGGCAACGTCACAATTATCGGAGAGGCTCCGAGTTGCTTGTTGATGCTCTTCGCAACCCGGAAAAAATCGGCGCCCGTGCGGTCCATCTTATTAATAAACGCGATGCGCGGGATCGAATAGCGGTCAGCCTGTCTCCAAACCGTCTCGGTCTGGGGCTGGACGCCGCCCACCGCGCACAGGACGACGATCAGGCCGTCAAGAACGCGCATCGACCGTTCCACTTCCACCGTGAAATCCACGTGGCCGGGCGTGTCGATAATATTGATCGAATATCCGTCCCAAGAGCAGTAAGTAGCAGCGGACGTGATTGTGATGCCGCGTTCCTGCTCCTGAATCATCCAATCCATAGTCGCGGTGCCCTGATCCACATTTCCGATCCGGTGAATCCGGCCGGCGTAATATAGAATACGCTCGGTCGTCGTCGTCTTTCCGGCGTCGATGTGGGCCGTGAGCCCGATATTCCGCGTCATTTTGAGCTGTTGCTCGTCCATTCCAATCCTTTTCCCGACACGAAAACCCGCGCTTCTGTTTCGAGCGCGGGTATCGGTTAACACCAGTGGTTTTAGAACTGATAGTGCGAAAAAGCCTTATTGGCTTCCGCCATTTTATGTGTGTCGAGCTTCTTCTTTATCGCTCCGCCCTTGTTTTCCGATGCGTCTAGAATTTCTTCGGCAAACCGGGCTGAAAACGAGCCGCCTTTTCTGTCGGCTGCGTTCTCAAGAAGCCAACCAATTGCGAGGGCAAGCTGTCGGTCGGGGCTGATCTCTATTGGCACCTGATACGTGGCGCCACCTACGCGCCGAGACTTCACCTGCACCGTCGGAGCAACGTTCTTTATCGCTGTTGCGTAAACGTCACGCGGCGGTTTCCCTGTCTTCTTGCCTACTATGTCAAGCGCTTGATACATAACGCGCTCTGCCGTGCTTTTCTTCCCTCTTTTGAGGATTCGGTTAATAGTGGATCCGATGACCAAATCATTGTACATCGGGTCTTTTATGTCTCGTTCTACTCTGTGATATTTCCGTCGCGGCATAATGGTCTTTCCGCGCGCTGTCCGATTATTCGTACATGAACGCGCTTATTTTGCACCCCCAGTCGTTTTCTTCGGACGGCGCGAGCCGTACTTCGAGCGGCCTTGCTTGCGGCCTTCTGTCCCGGCGGTGTCAAGCACGCCTCTCACGATGTGGTAGCGTACGCCCGGAAGGTCTTTCACGCGGCCTCCGCGAACCAACACGATCGAGTGTTCCTGCAGATTGTGTCCTTCGCCGGGAATGTATGCCGTCACTTCAATTCCGTTGGTCAGGCGCACCCTCGCCACCTTTCTCAAAGCTGAGTTCGGTTTCTTGGGCGTTACGGTCCAAACACGCGTGCAAACTCCCCGCCTCTGCGGATTGGCTTGCAGCGCAACCGCCTTGGATTTCTTCGATTTCGGTTTTCTCTTTCTTCTGACCAACTGGTTTGTGGTCGGCATATATCTTTACTCCTTAGTTTTTCGTACTCTCCTCTTTTAAAAGCACAAAGAAAGAGGATAGCAAATTCCGCCTCACATGTCAACTTTCATCCAAAAGATTTTCAATCTCGCCTTCTTCGAGGTCATCATACTCCGCAGCATCGACACCTTCCTTTGTCAGAGGTTCGAGGTGCATGGTCTCGTACTTGTCCAATTCTTGGTTAAGCCCCTCGGGCGGATTGAACTCTAGTTTCAGGTCCCTGTAAGCGGGCAGTCCGGTACCGGCCGGGATCTGGTTTCCTATGATGACGTTTTCCTTCAACCCCATCAGCGGATCAACCTTCCCCTTCACCGCGGCATCCGTCAATACGCGCGTCGTCTCTTGGAACGATGCGGCCGACAGGAAGCTGTTTGTCGAGAGCGAGCATTTCGTGATGCCCAGCAGGATCGACTTTCCGGTTGCAGGTTTCTTGCTCCGCATTCTCGCCTCGCGGTTGACTCTGTCGAACTCGAATCTGTCCACGAGCGACTGCGGCAGGAACTCGGTGTCCCCGGGATGCTCTATCCTGATTTTCCTCAGCATTTCGCGCACTATAACTTCGACGTGCTTCTCATTCGTATCGACGCCCTGACTCTTGTAAACCGCGATGACTTCGTTTACGAGATGTTCCTGTGCCTTCGCGAGGCCCATTACACTCAACACTTCGTGCGGGTCGAGATGGCCGTCCGTGAGCGGCTGACCCATCGCCACGCGATCGCCGGATTTCATCGCCAGCATTGCATCGTCCGGGACTTTAAGGCGCTGTTTGGCATCTTCCTTCGATACCGTCGGCGTGATTACAAGTTCCCGGCCCGTTTCAGTCTGTATCACTTCCACCTTGCCGTCGATTTCGCTCATCAGCGCCTTCGACTTCGGCTTGCGCGCTTCGAACAGTTCTTCGACGCGCGGGAGACCCTGCGTGATGTCCGAGATGTCTTCCGACGACACGCCGCCCGTGTGGAATGTGCGCATTGTCAACTGCGTGCCCGGCTCGCCGATACTCTGCGCGGCTATGACTCCGGCCGCGTCGCCGATTTGCGCTATCCGGCCCGTTGCAAAGTTGCGGCCGTAGCACGTTGCGCAAATCCCGTATCTCGTCTGGCACTCCAGCACCGACCTTATCTGTATCGGAGCCGAAATTATCGTTTTCTTGATATTCTCGAAATCTTCCTCGATTATCTCCTCGCCCCTCATGACGAACACTTCGCCAGTCGTCAGGCTGAAAATGTCTCGTGCAGCCACGCGCCCGATGATCTTTTCGCCGATCAGCTCCTTCATGTGCTCCGTCATCGACGTAAAATCGATCCCCGTCAGATCATAAAACTGCGCCTTCGTTTCCTTCTTGAATCCGACAACCTGCCTGAATTCGTTCCGCTCCGGAAGAATCCGCTTCATGCTGATCTTCTTCTGTTTCCCTTTGACCTTTATCGCGGGATACATGTTCTTGATTTCTTCGAACGGATAGACCTTATCTGCGCGGATTTCCACCGGAGACTTTTTCGTCAGCGGCAGATCCTTCAGCTTAATTTCCTTTGCGATCTGTGTGTTCGCTCCGTTTACGTAAACCGAATCCACCGTAAGACTGCGTGTCGAGCAGCAGTCGAGTTCCTGCACGATCACGTCTTGCGCAACGTCAACAAGTCGTCTCGTCAGGTATCCGGAGTCGGCCGTTCTGAGCGCGGTATCCGCAAGACCCTTCCGCGCGCCGTGTGTCGAAATGAAGTATTCGAGCACCGAGAGCCCTTCGCGGAAGTTCGTCTTGATCGGGAAGTCGATCGTCCGGCCCGTCGGGTCGCTCATAAGTCCGCGCAAGCCCGCAAGCTGTCTGATCTGCTGAGGCGTACCGCGGGCGCCGGAGCGGGCCATCATGAACAGCGGGTTAAATCTCTTCTCTTCGAACAGCGCGTTGAAGGTCGTCATGATCTTCTCAGTGCGGTCCTGCCAGAGTTCCACGCGCCGCTGATATTTTTCGTCTTCCGTCAACAGTCCGCGATCGTAGAACTCGTCTATCTGCTTCTCGATGCGTTCCGATTCCTTCAGCATCTTGTCTCTCTCCGGAGGAACGTAAACATCGTCGATCGATATCGTCAGTCCGGCACGCGTCGCGAACTTGTAGCCGAGCGCCTTGACTTCGTCGAGCAGTCTCACCGTTCTCTGCTGGCCGTAGCGCCTCAGGCACTGGCCAATGATCCGGCTGAGTTGCTTTTTATTGATAATCTTGTCCTCGAACGGCCACCCTTTCGGGAGAACACTGTTGAATATGAACCGGCCAACCGACGACTCGACCATCTGATCGTTGTATTTAACTTTGACTTTCGCGTGCAGGGAGACAAAGCCCAATTCATACGCGGTGAGCAATTCTTCAACATTTCTGAAAATCTTGCCGTTACCGATCGCTTCGTCTTTCTGCAGCGTGAGGTAATACACGCCGATAACTATATCCTGCGACGGCGCGACAACCGGCCTGCCGTTCGCCGGCAGCAACAAGTTGTTAGTTGACAACATTATCAAGCGCGCTTCCGCCTGCGCTTCCATGGAAAGCGGCAGATGCACCGCCATCTGGTCGCCATCGAAGTCAGCGTTGAACGCCGCGCAGACAAGCGGGTGAATCTGGATCGCCTTACCCTCGATCAGCACAGGCTGGAAAGCCTGAATGCCGAGCCTGTGGAGTGTCGGGGCGCGGTTCAGCAACACCGGATGATCCTGCACGATCTCTTCGAGCACGTCCCACACTTCGTTGTCCGCGCGCTCGACGAACTTCTTCGCGCTCTTTATATTCGGCACCACTCCGCGCTTCACCAGTTCGTGCATGACGAACGGCTTGAAGAGCTCGAGCGCCATTTCCTTCGGCAAGCCGCACTGATGCAGCTTAAGCTCGGGTCCTACAACGATTACCGAACGGCCGGAGTAGTCAACGCGCTTTCCAAGCAGGTTCTGGCGGAAGCGGCCCTGTTTGCCCTTCAGCAACTCACTGAGGGACTTCAGCGGCCTCTTGTGCGAGCCGGTGAACACGCGCCCGCGCCGGCCGTTGTCGATCAGCGCGTCGCACGCTTCCTGCAGCATCCTCTTCTCATTCCTGATGATGCTTTCCGGTGCCTTGATTTCTATAAGCTTTTTGAGTCTGTTGTTTCTATTGATTACCCGGCGGTAGAGGGCGTTCAGATTCGACGAAGCGAACCGTCCGCCCTCGAGTTGCAACATCGGCCTCAAAGCAGGCGGGAGAACGGGGATGACATCAAGGAACATACAG
>CAYPEK010000171.1:0-6331 GCA_964409645.1 uncultured bacterium
GCAATGAACTTCCCGTACTTGCCCTGCCTTATCACCATACCGGCGCCGCACTTGTCACACTTTTCGTCCGTCGGTTGCGGCTTCGCCCTCTGCTGCGCAGCTTCGCCGTCGCCGTCCGATTCATACGGCTTCGTGAATTTGCATGTCGGGTAGCCGCTGCATCCGAGAAACAATCCGTACCTGCCGGGTTTCACAAGCAGATTGCCGCCGCACTCCGGGCACTTCTGGTCCGTCTTTTCGTCGAACCTCATTGAAGTTGAGGCCTTCGCGATATCCTTCTTGAACGTCTCGTAGAAATCCCCGATTAACTTCACCCAATCCTTGTTGCCGGTTTCGACTTTGTCGAGGTCTTCTTCCATCCGGGCCGTGAAGTTGTAATCCACAACATCGCTGAAGCTGCCCGTAAGCAAATTGTTAACCACCATGCCCGTCTTCGTCGGCTTGAAACTTTTTTTCTCGATCTTCGTGTACTGGCGTTTCTTGAGCGTTTCGATAATCGGCACGTACGTGCTCGGCCGGCCGATGCCGCGCTCTTCGAGTTCTTTTACCAGCGTCGCTTCGGTATAACGCTGCGGCGGCTTCGTGAAATGTTGCGTCGAGTCGATCTTTTTAAGATCGAGGTTTTCGTCTTTTGCGATCATCGGGAGTGCGCCTTCCTCCTCCGCGACTTCTCCTTCCTCACTGCCGGTCTCCTTCGCCTTGAACTTATAGACCTTGAGAAAACCGTCGAATGCCAACTTCTGGCCAGTCGCCCGGAAAAGATACCTGCCGTCACCTATTATGTCGCATCTCGCAACGTCGAACACCGCCGGCGCCATCTGGCTCGCCACAAACCTGTTCCATATCAATTCGTACAGTTTGAGTTGCTCTTTAGTCAAATAATGCGCTATCTTCTTCGGCTCCCTCTCGACCGACGTCGGCCTGATCGCCTCATGCGCATCCTGAACTCCCGATTTTGTCTTATAAAACGGCGGCTTCTCCGGAAGATAGTTCTTTCCGTATTTTTCACCTATGAACGCCGCAGCTTCCGCCACCGCATCCGTCGATACACGAACCGAGTCGGTTCGCATGTAAGTGATGAGACCGACCGATCCCTCGCCGCCGAGTTCGATACCTTCATAAAGCTGCTGCGCCAGTACCATCGTCCTCGCCGTGCTGAAATTCAACCGACGGGACGCTTCCTGTTGCAATGTGCTCGTTATGTAAGGCGGAAACGCTCTCCGCTGCTCGCTTCTTCTCTTTATATCGTTGACAACATACTTACACTTTTCGAGAGCGGCAACCAGATCGCTTGCTTGAGTTTCATTACCGATCTCTATCTCTTCGTTCGCAGTACCGATAAAATTCGCCTTAATCTCTTCCTTACCCTCTACCAGTCGCGCAAATATTCCGCTTATCTTCCAATATTCCTTCGGAACGAATCCTTCCACTTCCTTTTCCCTGTCGCATATCATCTTGAGCGCCACCGACTGCACACGCCCCGCACTGAGCCTGCTGTTATTAAGCGTTTTCCAGAGAAGCGGACTTAACTTGTAGCCAACGAGCCTGTCCAGAACTCTTCGCGCCTGCTGTGCATCCACAAGCTGCATGTCAATCCCGCGCAGATTGTTCACAGCCTCGCGGATTGCCTTGCCCGTGATCTCGTTGAACGTCATCCTGCGCACATCTTTGTTCTTGAACAATCGCGAAAGGTGCCATGCTATCGATTCGCCTTCGCGGTCAGGGTCTGTTGCGAGGATTACCGTGTCCACACCGGCGGCGGCGTCCTGAAGCTCTTTCACCAGCTTGCTCTTCCCCGGCACCACCACATATTTCGGCTTGAAGCCGTGGTCGATGTCGATCCCGAGTTCGCGAGCCGGAAGATCGTATATATGTCCGAGACAATAGTTTATCTTGTATTCGTCGCCCAATATCTTGCTTATCGACTGGGTCTTGGCTTTCGATTCCACAATCACCATTTTCTTAGCCATTCCAACATATCTCCCGACGGTGAAGATTTGTCCGCTTCCCTGAATCCTTCGGCGGACTTTTTTGGATAATTCCTTATTTATAATCTTTAATATATGTACTGCAAAAAAACTTGTCGGCCCGGATAAAATAACCCGACCCCTCCGGCCCGGCAATTGTCATATTATGAACATGTCATTGTGATTAGTCACGTAAGTAACAAAAAAAATTATCGGTGCGCTTCGTACAGTTTTCCGGGCAACTGCCTCGCATATCCCTTCATTTCCAGCATCAACAGTGCGGTCGCAACCTCCTGCGCCTTCAGACCGGTGGTCTCGCATATCTCATCGAAATGACATGGCCCGTTCTTCAGCGATCCCATCACCGCAGCCTGATTTCCTTCAAGCGGCGCCTTATTGAAATCTATTTCCGTCTGCACCGTCGGCCCACCGATTATTTCGATTATGTCATCCGCCGACTGCGCCAGATACGCACCGTGCCGAATCAGCCAGTGACACCCTTCGGCAAGCGGACTAAAAATATCACCCGGCACCGCGAATACTTGCCTGTTCTGCTCAAAAGCATGATTTGCCGTTATCATCGATCCGCTTTTCTCACGTGCCTGTATCACTACCGTACCCAGCGCCAGCCCGCTGATAATCCTGTTGCGCCTGTGAAAACGCCACAGGTCGTCCGCCACCATGCCCAGCGGAAACTCAGACATCAATGCGCCTTGTCCGGCAATATCTTCGGCTAATTTCTTGTGTGCGGATGGGTAATTCACATCGATTCCCACCGCTTTGACAGCTATCGTCCGGCCGCCTGCCGACAGCGCCCCGCGGTGCGACATTGCGTCGATCCCGTGCGCGAGTCCACTCACAACCGTGAATCCACGCTTCGCTAAATCCGCGGAAAAATCCTCGGCTACCCGCCTTCCATATCCATTGCACTCGCGGGTGCCCACCATCGCAACCGCTCTTTCGTCCTCCGGTTTCCATTCGCCTTTTATATACAAAACCGGCGGCGGAACCGGAATGCCGCGTAATGGTTTAGGATAATCCGGCTCGTAAAGGAGTGATACCATGCATCCCTCCTTACAGCACCGCGCAATCTCCTCGCTCCCGTCTTCGCGCTTCCGCAATTCGATAAGGTGGTCGTAAATCCATTGCGTTGTGGAAAGCGTTTCAGCGAGATCACTCTCCGGCGCTTTCCAAACCGCTTCAGGGTTGCCGAACCGCGCCACGAGACGGTAAAAAATCGCCGGCGCCATCCCGGCAACCTGATTCAAGGCAACCCAAAATCTGCGGTCGCCTTTTACAGCTATTTCTGAGTTTTGCGTCAAACCCGGATCCGTTTGTTAAGAATCTTTTGCCGCGCCGCAACCACAACCGGACGCCGCGCACTCCGATTTAGTTTCCGCCTTCGGAGTCTCGCACGACGCACATGCCGCTTTCCCGGCGCTCGTCTTGTTCTTGCTGTCCGTACAGTAAAAACCGCTGCCCTTGAACACTATTCCCACAGGCACAAAACACTTCTTTATGCTGCCACGGCATTCGGGACACCGTTTCTTCGGCGTCTCATTAATCCCGTGCTCGATTTCGAATCTGTGTCCGCATTTCGTGCATTCATAATCGTATCTTGGCATGACTGCCACCTCCAATGCTGCTCCGAAGATATAATATGAATTTTTTTCTCATCCGGCAACATTTACTTCGTTTTTTCAATTCCGAATGTGTTTATTGTTATTCCATACGTATAAAAGCCCTCTCTCCCCGGATTGATTAGCAATGTCGCATATTTACCTTCAAATGTTATTTATTACTGTATTCATTAATGTTAAAATCTAAAAATACATTTTTTTTGATCGGCGTGATGATATGAAACCGCAAGCTATCGAAGGTAAAACGATAATACTGAGACAATTGCTCGAATCCGAAGCTGAACAAATTTGCAACTGGCGAAATAACCCTGATATTTCAAAATTCTTCCACCGCAAACACATCGAGCCTGCCGACTACGTTGAATGGATGCGGGAAGTCGAAGCCGACCCCGAACAAGGCTTATATGCGATAGTACTCGCGGCAGGTTCGGAACTTCTCGGCACAATCGCGGTCAAGCTTCAAAAGGACAACGAGGCGCTTCTCGGCATCATGATCGGCGCTTCGGAAACACGAGGCAAAGGATACGGCGCGGAGGCAATGGAATTGATCTCGGCCGACCTCGCCTCACGGTTCGGAGTGAAGAAAACAGTCGTCGAAGTCTTCCCGGAAAATACCGCCGCCGTCGCTTTTTACGAAAAACTCGGCTACAAAAACGACATGCTCGTCATGAGCAAATCCACATCGATTTAGCATATAGATTCTGTATAATTGGTTACAAATATCCTCATCAATATTAGAATGTTACCGGAATGAAGGGCATCAGAAACTAACTTGGGGGCTTTCATGGCGAACAAATACGACGTGGTGATTGCGGGTGCGGGAATGGCAGGTTGTCTGGCGGGGCGAGACTTGGCGAGAAAAGGGTGGAAAGTCGCCTTGCTCGATCGTCGCCCGCGCGCGCACATCGGCCACAACTGGTGGGACAGCATAGTACTGGAAGCTTTCGACGAAGTCGGCCTCCCGATGCCCGAACCACCCGAAAGAATGCTTCCGACAAACGAGTTGACGGCGTATTCTCCGCTTGAAACAACAACGATGATTGTGCCGCTTAATCCGGCGAAAGCAAACATCAACAGACGTCTTCTCGCGGATAGGATGCTCAAGTATGCGATTGAAGCCGGAGTGGATTTTTTCGATGAGACCGCAGTCCTCGGCCCGCTTTCCGAGAACTCCGTCGTAACCGGCCTTGTAGCCCGCGACAAGAATAATCCGGAAATTAAATTTGAAGCAAAACTGACAATGGACGCTACCGGCCTGCCCGCTCCATTGAGAAAAAACACTTCGAACCCGGCTTTCCCCCGGTACATAAACAGATGGGAGACATTCGTAACGTACCGCGAAATACGCGACAATACTGACGGCAGCGATAAAAGCACGATGATTTTCGGCAAAGACAACGGCGTTGTCTGGGTGAAGCGTTCGCAACCGGGATTGGTAGATATTTTCGCGGGCGTCATCAACATCGAAGGCCGGCCGAAACCGCGCGAAATTCTGAAGGAAATACTCGCCAAAGAGAAAGGCGTCGGAAATAAAATAGTAATGGGCGGCTACGGCGCGCCGCTCCCCGTACGAAGATGCCTCGACTCGTTTGTCGCACCCGGCTTGGTACTATGCGGCGACTCCGCATGCCAGTGCAACCCGATCGACGGTTCAGGCATGGCAAGCACGATGCGCGCGGCGCGGTTCGCGGCAATATCCATGGACGCCGCGCTCCGGAACGGAAGAACAGACGTCGAAGCGCTCTGGCAGTATAACGCCGCCTACAAAAGCACGCAGGGCGCGAAGTTTGCCGCGCTCAATCTCATACAAAGGTTCATGGTGTCGCAGCCGAAACAGAGATTTGAATTGTTGTTCAAAAGAAGCATTATCGATCCGAAAGCGTTCTGGGGAACCGGTTCGTCCGGAAGCAAGGAATCGAAACTGGATAAGATAAAGAAACTTCTGAAACTTGTGGACAAACCATCTCTCATATCGAGCCTTATTACAATGACAAACTCTATGAAAGATATTGAAGAGCATTATAAGAATTTCCCGGAGAAATTTTCCCAGTCGGAATTCGACCTGTGGCGTGACGGAACCGAATCGATATTAAACAGGTTCCCGGAAGTCAGAAAATATTAACAGCAAATAATATTCGGGGGCACGTGCAACGTGCCCCTACACAAAAAAATGTTGCACGTGCCCCTTTTCTCATGCCAATCTATTTAAAACCTTGAATATTCACAAATCTCAGAATCGGTCAGCGAATCTTAGGCTTCCTCGCGCTTTCAGGCACGGGGCTACCATGCGTTATTTGAAACGCGGATTCTATCGCAGCAAGAGCAGCGTCACGGTCGTTCTCAACCCAATAATTGATATCTCTCGGATTCATGCTCCAGAATGGATGCTTATTCTCACTCAATTTCTGCTGATCGTTCGCAGCCGTCTGTGTAAAAATCTCCCAGCACACCGCCATCACACCGAAATCGTAAAACAGCGCGTCCTCCATCTCGCCGCTGAACGAATCTACTCTCCACGCAGCGACAACCGGATATTTAACATGCACCTGTCGATCAGTGGCGGGCGCGAGCATTTTTTTGAACTGCTTCTCGCACGCATCGCTGTTGCATTTCGGAGGAAATATAGTGCCCCAGTTGCTGTGAAAATCCACTGCGGCAAAAAAAGAATGACCTGCTACAAAATCCCGTATCGCCACTGTTTCCGGTTCGGAATAAGGGTACGGC
>CAYPEK010000172.1:0-6033 GCA_964409645.1 uncultured bacterium
GATTCCTTAAATTCTCAGAAAGCGAAACCCGTGGATAAAGTCACTTACTCATCTCCCGCAAAAATCAATCTGTTTCTCGAAGTCAAGGGCAGGCGCGAAGACGGCTACCATGAAATCCTGACGTGGATGCAGACTATCGACATCTGCGACTCGATCACGATCGCCAAATCCCCGAGGGACTTTTCGACCCTGCGCAGCCGCGACACAAGCATCCCGTTCGGCAAGCGCAACCTGTGCATAAAGGCGTACGAAACGTTGCGCGACCAATCGAGCATGGAAAAGTCGGACACGGTCGAGATTTCGCTCGACAAGCAGATTCCGCTCGGCTCCGGGCTCGGCGGCGGCAGCAGCAACGCGGCGTCCGTCATCACAGGGTTGGACGAGCTGTTCAATCTCGGTCTGGATATGCGGAAAAGGCTCGACATCGCGGCGCAGGTCGGAAGCGACGTGCCGTTTTTCATACTCGGCGGCGGCGCGATCGCTCAGGGCCGCGGCGAAAAGCTCGAACAGCTCGCGCCGCTCCCGAAACCGATCTGGCTCGTCGTCGCAAAACCGGAATTTTCGGTGTCCACCGGCGAAGCGTACAAGTGGCTGAAAAAACATAAGGGATCGAAATCGGTCGATGCCGGCAAGCTGTCGAAAAAAATCGCGTCGGGCGACCTCCAGTTCATCCTCGACAACATGTACAACGCGTTCGAGCCGGTGATCGCCGAGAAGTTCCCTCAGATAGACTCGATCAAAAAGAAAATGGCCGAGGCGGGCTGCCTCAAGTCGCAGATGACGGGCAGCGGATCCGGCATTTTCGGAATATGCGCCGACGAAGCAACCGCGCAGGCAGCGGCATCCGCACTTTCCGGCGACCACGACATCCCGTTCGTGGCGGCCTGCAAAACGATCTGACTGTTTGCTTAATGACAATACACCTGCCGCGGCACAATCCGCGGAATAAAAAAGGTCTTTTCGGATATTTTTAAGAGTTGATGGCAAGCACCAAGACAAAGTCCCCGAAGAAGCTGATTGTATTAGGATCCACCGGATCGGTCGGCGCCGCGGCGCTCGAAGTCGCGGCCGGACGCGCCGGCGAAGTGGACGTAATCGGCCTCTCGGCGGGCCACGTAACGCCGCTTCTCGTCGAACAGGTACGCCGTTTCGCTCCGAAATACGTCGCCGTTGCGCAGCATTCAGGCGCGGCACGGCTCGAACAGCTTTCGCGCAAACGCGGATTCGCGCTCATCACCGGGCCCGGAGCGGCGGCCGAACTCGCGGCGGCGCTCGGCGCGACGCATGTCCTCAACGCGATAGTCGGCGCGGCGGGGCTCACACCCGCGCTTGCGGCGGTGTCGCAGCCGCGCACGCTCCTCATGGCGAACAAGGAAAGCATCGTCGCGGGCGGCGAACTTATCTCGGCCGTTGCGCGCAAAAATCGCGCGAAAGTCGTGCCGGTGGACAGCGAGCACTCGGCGATCTTCCAGTGCCTCGCGGGACGCCGCGCGTCGGAAATCCGCCGCGTCATCCTGACGGCGTCCGGCGGTCCGTTCCTTAAAAGAAAAAGTTTCAAGGGCATTACACCCGCGCAGGCGCTCGCGCACCCGCGATGGTGCATGGGCCCGAAAGTGTCCGTCGATTCCGCGACGCTGATGAACAAGGGACTCGAACTCATCGAGGCGTCGCGGCTGTTCGGGCTGCGCCCGGATCAGGTTTCGCTCGTGATTCACCCGGAGAGCGTCGTCCATTCGCTCGTCGAACTGACCGACGGCTCGATGATCGCGCAACTCGCGGCGCCCGATATGAAAATTCCGATCGCGTACGCGATGACGTATCCGGAACGCTCCGCATCGCCCGCGGGTGCGCGCGTTTCGCTCGAAAAAATCGGCGGCCTGACTTTCGAGCAGCCGGACGAAAAACGGTTCCCCTGCCTTGCTCTCGCGCGGGCGGCGCTCGAATGCGGCGGGCTCGCGCCGGCGGCGCTCAACGCGTCGGACGAGGTCGCGGTTGCCGCTTTCCTTTCGGGGCGAATCGGTTTCGGCGACATATACACTGTCGTGGAAGCAGCAATGAAGAAAACGGAAGAATTACACAACGGAGACCCTCTTGACGAGGATAGTATATGGGAGGCCGATGAAGCGGCGCGCCGCGCCGCCGTGGCGGCCGTTAGGAAAATTCATACTAAAAAATAGGCACGAAGCGAGACGGAGAAAAATTGACAGATCACAACAAAAGGAAATTCGCTACGGATGCCTAAGATGTCCAACAAAACGAAATCGAAGATTTTTTTCTGGAGTGTGGTGCTGTGCATAGTGCTGTCGGGCGCGCTCGCGGTCATGATCAAACTGTACTTCGCCAAAGGCGGTGCGGCGACGGCGCCCGCGACGCGGCACATGCCGATCCCCGAGACGGGTGTTAAGCTCGACCGCGGCAGCGGCAAGCTCGTCGCGGAGATGGACGAATCGCGGTACACGTTCACGATCGACCCGAAGCTGCAAGCGCTCGCGGAAGAGCTGCTTCAGAAATACGACCCGATGACGGGCGCAATCGTCGGCGTCGATCCGAAGACGGGCGCGATACGCGTCGCCGCCGTATATGTGAGAAAACGCAGCGAGTACATGAAGTCGCACAAATACGAGTCGTTCCTCGACCCGGTCGCGCGCGACGGCAACTACCCGATGGCGTCCATAGCCAAAATTGTGACGTCGGCAGCGGCATTCAAAGCCGGATTGTTCAAGCCGGACTCGGTTTTCCAATGCACCGGCCGAACTGTCACCAAAGGCGGCAGCGTCAACGACGCGGTCGGCGAGATGCACGGGCCAATCACGCTTGCGGAGGCAATGGCGAAATCGTGCAACTCGACGTTCGCCAAAGTCGCGCTCGAAGTCGGGCGCGGACCGCTGCTCGAACAGTTCGACAAATTCCTCTTCAACAAACCGATCGATTTCGACCTTCCGCTGATCGAAAGCAAAGCAGCGTTCCCGAACACTGAATATTCGCTCGCGCGGGCGGGCGCAGGCTGGGAAGGTGCGTGGATGTCGCCGATGCACGCCGCCATGATTGCGGCGACAATCCGCAACCAAGGAAAAATGCCGCGCGCGTATTTCGTAGAGTCCGTCGAGGGAAAAACATCCTACAAGGCGCAGAGCGAGATTATCGCCAAGCCGGTGTCGCCGGAAGTGGCGGAACAGATCGGCTCGATGTTCGACGGCACGGTCCACGTTCAGGGCGGCACGGCGTACAAGGGCTTCTACAAAGGCGGCAAGTATCAGGCGGGCAACATCCGCGTCGTCGGCAAAACCGGTTCGCTGAACGGCAACAGCGACAGCGAAGCGTTCACGTGGTTCATCGGCTACGTCGAGGAAGGCCAGCCGGACATCGCGTTCGCGACGATGATAATCAACGACATCAACTGGACGATTAAGGCCGCCTCCTTCACGGGACAGTTCTTCACGCGGCTCGCGCACGACAAATGAAGGTCGAGTCCGGAGCAGTCGGCCGGACGGCAATATAAATGAAAAATCATAAACCGCGCAATGACAGACGGAACGGATTTGCCGGACAACAAAGCCGCATCGAAAGCGAAGTTCTCGCTCGCGAAAGTTCGCGGCGTCTGGAACAGGATGACGACTAAGCAGAAAATTATTGCAACAGGCACGTTCGTGCTGATAATCACAGCCGCCGCCGTGTTGCTGTTCACCGGTCCCGCAAGGCGCGGTCCGCTTCAACAACTCCGCTGGGCGGTCAACGCGGGCGACTGCCTCGACGCCGCGCTCCAGCTCTACACTCACTCCGAATGGGAAACCGGCCTCGACCTCAGGGCCGCATGCGAAGCGTCGGAAGAACGCAAGGCCGACTACGCCCCGCGGTTCGACCACATAGCCGGTACGCGGGAGAAGTTTGCGTCGCTGATCGGCGACTGGACGCCGCCATGGCCCGCCCCCGACGGCGCAGTTCCCGCCGACGGCCCGCTCCCTATCGAAGCGCGCGCGCGTATGGACAAGCTCGGCGCTTTCATTGCCGAATCGCCCGACGACGAATCGGCGGAACTCGCCGCCGCAGCCAAGGCCGCCCTCCTCTTCTACCTCGCACTCTTCGACGAATGCGCGTCTTTCCTCGCGGATAACCCGTTGAACAACACACTCCCGGAATACGCCGCGCTCCTCCGCGTCATGGCACTCGAAAAATCTGGCGCGCACGACGACGCCATAGACGCGGCGGACAGATACCTCTCGAAATTTCCGGACTCGCTCGCCGCCGTTGACATCGCGCTCTGGAAAGCGCGGGCACTCAAATCTAAAGGCGGCCTGCAAGCGGCGATGGACGCCGCTGTTAAAGCCTCCGAATTCGAATCGGCGACTCCCACGGCGCGCGGCCGGGCGCTCATTTTCGCCGCTAACATAGCCACCGCGCAGGGCAACCTGCCGGAACGCACGCGGCTGCTCGTCTCGATCGCGGAAAACTACCCGAAGACCGACGCCGATCACTTCCTCGACGAGGAATTCGACGAAAAGAAGGACAACCCGACAGTGCGGCAGAGCCTGTCGCTCGCCCGCTACTTCCTCGAGAAAGGACGCGGCTATCCCGTGCGCAGGTTCCTCACGCCGGTCAAGCTGCTCATAGGACAGGACGGCCTGCTGCTGCTCGCGCGCGCCGAATTGCTGCGCGACAACAGGAAAGAAGCCGCGAAAATCCTTGACCAGCTCGGCGGCTCCGGAACGCCGGAAGATGTCCGCGCGGACGCTTGCATTCTACGCGCGAAACTTTTTATCAAGACGGGAGAATATCCTAAAGCGGTCGCGCGCGCGGGCGCCTGCGCGCAGAACTTCCCGAAGACCGAACCCGACGCGCTCGAAATCATCGCGCGCGCGTATGCAATAAAAGGCAGCGACGACCTACGGCTCAAAACGCTGATGCGCCTGACCGAAAAATATCCGGGCCGCACCGGCAATGACACCACGCTTCTCGAAATCGGCCGCCTCTACCTGACCGCCGGTAAAAAAGACGCGGCGAAAGGCATCTATCAGGCGCTTGTCGATCAGTTCCCGGACAGCCAGAACGGCGCGGAGTCAATGTTCTGGCTCGGCAGGCTCGACTACGAAGCAGGCGACAACAACGCCGCCGCCGAGCTGTTCAACAAAGTGCAGGAGAAGTATCCATACTCATATTTCAACTTCCGCGCGGGGCAGTACCTCGCGCAGATGGGAATGCCGGACAACAGCTTCGCCGCCGCGCCGGTGTCGCTGCAGGACATGTTGCCCGCAAGCAACAACCACCTCCGTGCCGCGCACTCGCTCCGAAGGCTGCGCCTGTTCGACGCGGCCGCCGCCGAGTACAACGCCACCGCCACAGACACCCCGGATGACGCCGCAATCGGGCTCTCCAGAATCGCCTTCGAGTCGGGCGACGTCATGGCGGCAGTCAAAACACTCGAAATACGCATACTCGAAAGCTCCGCCTTCTACGACCGTGCGTTCACGCAGCCCTCAGTCTCCGAAATCCTCTACCCCATCCACTACACCGACCTGCTCGCCGTCGAGAGCGCGAAATACGACATCGACCCAGTGTGGCTGCTCTCGATCATCCGGCAGGAAAGCCGCTTCAACCCGCTCGCGCGATCGAGCTCGAACGCGATGGGATTGATGCAGATCATCCCGTCCACCGCGCAGTGGATCGCCGACAAGCTCAACTACGGCCGTATCAAATCCGCCGACATGTACACCCCGGAACTGAACATCAAATTCGGTGTGTGGTACTTCAACCACCTGCTGAACAAATTCGACGGCGAGTACGCGCTTGCAATCGCTGCGTACAACGGCGGCCCCGGAAACGTCGGCCGGTGGATCGGCCGCAGCGACCCGAAGGACATAGACCTCTTCATCGAGCGCATCCCCCGCGACGAAACCCGCAATTACACAAAGAAAGTTCTCCACAACTACTTCGTCTATTCCAAGTTGTCACAAAGCAAACAGCCCGTTGTAGGAAAATAACATTTATACCAATATCACGTTGACATGCTACAAATAAGAGCAACTGCAGAGCGAAGCC
>CAYPEK010000173.1:0-5785 GCA_964409645.1 uncultured bacterium
ACCGCTTTATCCGTTTGGCTACGGGCTCAGCTATACGAAATTCGAATATTCCGGGCTGACGATCGACAAGCCCGAGGCGGGCAGGGAAGACACGGTCAACGTGAGCTTCAAAGTGAAAAACACCGGCGGGCGCGACGGGGACGAAGTCGTTCAGTTGTACGTCCGCGACGTTGAATCGAGCGTTCAGCAGCCGTTGAAGCAGCTAAAGGCGTTCAAGCGGATCAGCCTCGCGAAAGGCGAGACGAAGACCGTCACGCTTCCGCTTCCTGTGAAAAAACTCCGCTTCTGGGACCCGGGCACCCGCAAGTACACAGTCGAGCCCGGCCTGTTCGACATCATGGTCGGCGCCTCGTCGGCGGACATCCGCCTCACCGGCAGCCTAAAAGTGAAGTAAGCGAATTATAAGTATCGAAAATTTAAAAAGGCGGGATATCCATATCCCGCCTTTTTTTCGTGATCGAAATAAAGCCGGGAGAATGTCATCGCGAGGCGTTGTTTGCCTAAGCAGTCACTAACTTAATTCCTATAGAGATCGATGATTTACTTTACCTCTGCTTTTTGCCCTGCTACTAAGAAGTATGTCATATCAAAATATAAACGGAATGAGTCGCCATCTGGTCTTCTGCGCGTAACCGGCGTATCCTTCGAGGTTCGCTTTCAGGAAACGGTCTTCAAGAAGAGTGCGAAGCGCCAGAAGGGCGACGGACACCGCGACAAAGATGAATGACCAATATGAATTCATAATCAGCGGAAAGCCGATAATGGAGATTATCATTCCGAGATATCCCGGGTGGCGGACAACCTTGTACAGCCCGGTTTCGCAGACGGTGTGTTTTCTTTCCGTCTCTATCCTGACAGTGCTCGAGAAAAAGGCGTTAGCGCGTTTCGCCAGCGCGAACAGAATCTGTCCGGCCAACATCAGACACACGCCGGCGGCTGTCGCTGCTATGGGGAAACTGCCCGACCATTTGTATCTGCCGGAGTCTAGCCCGGCCACGACGAAGGTGGCGATGTTCATGAGGAAAATGACGAGCAGCAGCATCCGGTCCCATTTCAGTCCCTCGCGCGCGCGAGTGGCCCGCTCGACGGTCAGGTCGGAACCCTTTGGCATAAGAAGATGATTGAGGGTGGTTCCTACGATCGCGACTATCAGATATAGATTTGCCTGCCAGTAGTGTGTTTTGCCGCCCGCAATGTAGATAGGAATCGCGAAAATCAGAACGCCGATGTAACTCCCGATGACTGCCTTGCCCTTGGACATTTTATTTGCCCCCCGCCCATAATAATTCGAATTATACAACTATAATTAATACATAAATCAACGCGTCAATATTAAATTCGTAAACCGATTACAATGAGCCTGAATACATCGTTTATGAAAAAACATTTCAAGCGGCTTGACAAAAGTGGCGTAAATAGGTATAGTGGTATCAGAATGCTTTAATTGGAGGCGGCAAATGTCGGGAGTTCTGAAAATATCGGAAGCGGCAACAATCGCAATTCACGCAATGGTGTATCTGGCAACTTTAAATGAATCCGAACTTGCATCGACAAAAGAGATTGCCGGGACATACGGCGTGTCGGAAGCTCATCTCAGCAAAGTAATTCAGAGGCTCACGCACACGGGGCTGGTCAAGACATTCCGCGGGCCCAAGGGCGGCATATCGCTCGCAAAGCCGTCAAACAAGATAACTCTTCTCAATGTTTATGAAGCGATAGAAGGGCCGATGCCGACTTCGACGTGTCTGCTCGGCAAAAGCAAATGCGGCGGTGGCTGCGTGTTAGGTGACCTTATTTCGTCCGTTAATAAACAGGTCAGAACCCGTTTCTCTGAAATTAAGTTGTCCGATTTCGCGGCAAAACAAACGATGGGATTAAATAAATTGAAATAAATTAAGGGGGTATAAATATGTTCTGTTTTCAATGTCAGGAGACAGCAAAAAACACCGGGTGCACGATCAGAGGAGTTTGTGGCAAGCCGGAAGACACCGCGAATCTTCAGGACCTTTTGATATTCGTCCTGAAGGGGATCGCCATTTACAGCGAGAAGCTGAAGGAACTGGGCGTTTACGACAAGGAAACCGGCCTGTTCACGGCACAGAGCCTGTTCACGACGATCACCAACGTCAACTGGGACAACGACCGGTTCGTCGCGCTGATAGGCGAAGCGCTGAAACGCCGCGATCAGCTTAAGGAAAAATTCCTTAAAGAGTACAAGGCGAAGAACGGCAAGGATTTCGATGCGCCGCTCCACGATGCGGCCACATGGTTCTCCGCCGATCCGGCCGCGTATGCGGAGAAGGCGAAAGAAGTCGGCGTCCTTTCGACAGGCAGCAACGAAGACGTCAGGTCGCTGAGGCAGCTTCTCGTTCTGGGCATTAAGGGAATCTGCGCGTATGCGGATCACGCCGCCGTCCTCGGTTTTGAAAAAGATGAGATATACGATTTCGTGATGGAGGGGCTGGCGTCCACGACTAAGGACCTGTCCGTGGATGAAATGGTGGGCCTTGTGATGAAAGCGGGGCAGACAGCGGTGACGACCATGGCGCTGCTGGACGAAGCAAATACTTCAACGTATGGCAACCCGGAAATCACCGAAGTCAACATCGGCGTCCGCGGGAATCCGGGTATCCTCATCAGCGGTCACGACCTCAAGGACATGGAGGAGCTGCTCAAGCAGACCGAGGGGACCGGCGTCGATGTTTACACGCACAGCGAAATGCTCCCGGCGCATTATTACCCGGCATTCAAGAAATACGCACATTTCGCCGGCAACTACGGCAGCTCGTGGTGGCACCAGAACGAGGATTTCGAAACATTCAATGGGCCGATTCTCATGACGACGAACTGCCTCGTACCACTCAAGAAGGAAAGCACATACCTCGGAAGGCTTTTCACGACCGGCATGGTCGGATATGCTGGCGCGAAACACATTCCGGAAAGAACGCCGGGTGGGGCGAAGGACTTCTCCGAAATCATCGAGCTGGCAAAGAAGTGCGAACCGCCGAAAGAGATCGAAACAGGCAAGATCGTGGGCGGATTCGCGCACAATCAGGTGCTCGCGCTCGCCGACAAGGTCATCGACGCCGTGAAATCGGGAGCTATCAAGAGATTCGTAGTCATGGCCGGTTGTGACGGACGCCAGAAGACGCGCAACTACTTTACCGACGTTGCGGAAAACCTGCCCAAGGACGCAGTCATCCTCACTGCCGGGTGTGCAAAATACCGGTATAACAAGCTGGCGCTCGGCGACATCGGAGGCATCCCGAGAGTGCTCGATGCGGGCCAGTGCAACGATTCGTACTCGCTGGCGGTGATCGCGCTCAAACTCAAAGAGGTGTTCGGACTCGCCGACATCAACGAACTGCCGATCTCCTACGACATCGCGTGGTACGAGCAGAAGGCCGTTGCGGTTCTTCTGGCGCTGCTGTTCCTCGGAGTGAAGGGGATACGGCTCGGCCCGACGCTGCCCGCGTTCCTGTCGCCCGCCGTCGCAGGCGTACTGGTGGAAAAGTTCGACATCAAACCCATCAGCACGGTTGAGGAAGACGTCGCCGCCATGATGGCCGGAAAATAAAACGGAATAAATATCAGTGATGCTATTCAGCGCCCCCGGATTCACACCGGGGGCGCTTTTATTTTTAGAAGAACACAATAGTGTACGTTTAAGTTCGAGGGTGGAATATGAATTTTGTCGGATGCAATTTATTTGTACTACGGACGGTGTTTTGGATAAAATATGCGCATGAAAACACTGACATCACGCACTGTTATTTTTTTAATTCTCATTCTGCTTTTCGCCATCCCGCGGATGCTGCTGGCCGCAACGGGAATTATGGGCGCGCTCGGCGAAGAAATCGCGGACATCAGGAAGGACATGGCGCTCGAAAATACCGTCACAGTCGCCGGGCGCAGTTTTTTCGTCGGCAAATGCGAAGGCCGCGATATAGTGCTCGTGAAGTCGGAGATAGGGAAGGTCAACGCCGCGATGACCGCGCAGATTCTGATCGACAAATTCAATGTTGACCGGATAATTTTCACAGGTGTCGCGGGCGGTGTAGATGAGAAACTCAAACCCGGCGACATCGTCATCGCAACGAAGCTCGCACAGCACGATTACGGCATAATCCAAGGTAATAACCTGACAGTGAATTCGCTCCTGATCCCCCGCGACGGCGGCAAGGCGGACAGCGTCACTTTTTTCGACACAGACAGCACGCTCGCGCAATCGGCGCTCGACGCGGCGAAGCAGACGCAGTTCAAGGAACTCTCGCTCGCCCGCTACGGGAAACACTATCCCGTTGTGACGTCCGGAATCATAGTTACAGGCGACCAGTTCATCGCGAGCGCGAAGAAGCGCGAATGGCTGAAGAAAACACTTAACGCCTCGGCGGTGGAGATGGAGGGCGGCGCCGTTGCTCAGGTCTGCGAAACTTACCGTGTCCCATATATCGTGATCCGCGCGGTGAGCGACCTCGCCGACGACATCGCGACCGACACGTTCATTAAAATGAAAGACACTGCCGCGCTCAACTCGGCAATGCTCGTCGAAAACATGCTCAAAAACATGAACCCGCCATCGGGCAGCGTAGAAAACAAGAAATGAACTAATCGTGATTCGGAGTGCTATACAACTCTGATTTAAGGCGCTTCGCGCAGGAAATACGAAACATTGAATAGAAGCAGCGGCACATCGACAGCAACGCAAAATGCCTGTTTTATCCCTCTTATGAAGGGGGCGCAGGGGGATGTGGATCCATATTAAATCGTTCTCACGCTCTATCCAGTATCGATTACAAACATCCGATTTCACAAATGCATCTATTTATATGCTTTATGAGTTTTCGTTTATGTCTTCATTTTCGGCAGTGCTAATTTCTTTCAGTCCGGTTTGAACGCTATAAACGAATAATTGACGGCAATGTCCGCATCTAACTTTTTTGCCATCAAATTCGACAGGAATTTTTTCAAAAAGTGTAGAACATTTCGGACATGTCTGGATTGAATGATCAATGGCATTTATTTCATCTTGAGGCGTATAAGCATCAATTCTTGACGTTTCTTTGTCAGTTTGCTCAATAGATATTCTCTTATAAAAAATAAAAAACATTATTGCGCCGAGTGGAAAGCCCAATCTAAGCATCCATGGCCCATACAAGCCACTCCTTAATAATCCGGCGCCAAGCAAATTTACCGACAAAATATTTACAAGTATTTGGCCGGTAGTCCAGTTTATAGATATTCCGCCTATGCCTAATAGAATGAAAATTATCCATAGCCACTTTTTTCTGATTTTCGACTTTGCGCAAAATATTATGCTTAGAATAACATATATGGGTATTATAATCGCATAAGCTAAAAACATATAATGAAAAAACGACTTATCTTTAAGGCTGAAAGCATTCAAATCTTTCAGCGAATTAGGAATTTCATTAACATGAAAACCATAGATAGTAAATTTGTTGCCCTGTTTTTTAACTATAACTTCCGCAACTATCCACCCGTTTTTGAAATGTAATTGATAGGCCAAATCATGTATCTTATAGTCGCCTTCATTGCTCATTATCTTTGTCCATCTTGCATTTATTAATTCAATTGAAATTAGATTTCCCTTTTCCAGATAAGTGTGAACTTTTATAAATGTAGGCTTTGTGTCTTCATTAACGAACTCCGGATCAAAGACTTTCATCGCTTTATCGTATTCTTCATGCAGCATGTAGTCTATGAATGTTCTTGCTTGTTTATCGACTTTTTCATTCGCTATCAATTTTAAAAACTTACTAGG
>CAYPEK010000174.1:0-5730 GCA_964409645.1 uncultured bacterium
TTTCCTTTCCTATATTATATTTGGCCTGTCAAGTGCCACTTTTTCAGAGGTCTCAGGATATAAAACGCTTGTCCGGATAAGCGCTCTGTTGCTATCCGCCCGAGGCGTACGGCGGCCGATACCAATAGAGGAAATAATAGAATACCGGCAGTGTGAAAACGATGCTGTCCATCTTGTCGAGAAAACCGCCGTGGGTCGAGCCGAACGTTGTTCCCGAATCCTTGATCTCGTGCTCGCGCTTGAAGACCGACTCGCAGTGGTCGCCCACCTGAGATGCGACACCGGCTATCAGGCCGATCCCGATAAGCGGCAGAATTGGATATCCGAGAAAGCGTCCGACGACGACGGTTCCGACTATGCATGCAACAAGCGCGCCGATCGCGCCCTCAATCGATTTATTCGGGCTTACTCGCGGGAACATTTTGTGTTTGCCGAATTTCGAACCGATGAGGAACGCCGCGCTGTCCGACCCGTAGGCGGCCCAGAACGGAAGGAAAACGCACAAATCGGTTTTTATGTGGTTGTCAGGAAAGTACTTAACGCCGAGGTCCCACACCAGAAGGATGTAGCTCAGCAGCCCGCCCACGTACAAACTGCCGAGAAGTGTTACGGCCACATCCACTGAAGTAACCTGCCGCATTCCCTTCGCGGCCTGCGAAAACTGGTAAACAAGCATTCCCAGAAGGATGAACGTGACCATGAGCGCAAAATTCTGCGGGCCGAATATTTTCCCCTTTATATATATCGGAAGCAGCGCGAGGATTATGAATGAACAGCCGACCGGGATTCCCAGCCACGGAAGCGGACGTATGCCTTTTCTCCGGTTGATCTCATAGTATTCTCTGAGACCGAAGAATGTCGCCACCAATAGCCAGACCGCCATTGCGATGGGGCCTATCCAAAGTAGCGCTACAGCAAATAAAGCAAGGGCAAGTCCTACAATTGTTTTTCTCATTTATGGCTGCAATCCTCGCAGGCAGTTTGTTCAATCCGCCCCGGCTTCCGCACGTGCGGATTCACCATTATAACAATGAATGTATTGAATAGCGATTAAATTGAACAATATTAAGAAAGTTCGAAAAACAACAGAAAAGGCACAAATTTTCATTTAAAGCAATGCTTGTCGGGTTATCAACAGGGTTCAATTGTGTAACATTGCGGCTCAGAATTTGCGGCTTTCAAAACGGCACTCGCAAGGCTTGCCGTTAAGCAACTCTTGCTGTTCGCGCACGGAATTGATGAAACGAGACTGCTTCGATTTGCCGGTGGCGAGCCTCTCGTCGAGTGGTGAAGAATGGCGGTAGCCTCTTCGTTCCATCTCGACCGAAACGGATTCATGCCGCAGAAACAGCGCTTTAAGCCGGCCTTCCCATCTTTTTGTTTCGGGATGGCCGGAGTATCCTTTCATCCCTTTTGTTAGAACCGCCCATATCGCGTGTATTTCCCTGTGCTCCCCGAGAAGGTGCACGCGGCAGAGGCATTCCGGTGGCAGATCCCACACTCTCATAAAGCAGTTATAAAAACGCACAGAATAATTTCAACATAATTTCAACCAATCGACAGGTTGGTTTGCGCGGCTCCTTTCTTTTTTGATATAATTGCTCTTCAAGTCATAAGCAGCGGAGATTGCTTGAATGATTAAAGTATCTGAAGCGGCACGGCCGGAAAAAGACAAACTGGAAACCGTTGTCGAGGCCATCAGGAACCTGCTCAAAACGGAAATCGCGGATTCCGAATGGGGAAAGATATATCTTGAGAATTGTCTCAAGTGCCCCGAAAGATTCGCTTTCGACCTCGAATATGTTGTTAAAGATATGCCGAAGGGCAGCCGGGTGTGCGATCACGGGTCGGCGCCGTTCATTCTTTCCACGGCGCTTTCGATGAGTGGATTCAAGGTGACCGCCACCGATGTCCACCCAGAGAGGTTCGGCGATTTCGTGAAGAAAGCAGGTTTTGAAATCGTGAAAGTCGATCTCGACAATCTGACCGGCAACGAGGGGCTGAAAGACTGTTTCGACGCAGTGATTTTTAACGAGCTGTTCGAGCACCTCCGCGGAAACCTGATCGACACGATGCGCTTTGTCAACGACTCCATCGTGGAGGGTGGCAGGCTCTACCTATCGACTCCCAACCTCAAATCGATGTATGGAATTTATAACTTTCTCTTCAAAAACAAAGCAAATTACATCGCCGACAACCTGTACGACGAGTGGGTTAAAATCCATAAGTTCGGCCACATGGGCCACGTGAGGGAGTACATTCCCGAGGAGATATTGAGATTTCTGAGCCACTTCGATTTTGAAATTGAGAAGCTGATTTACCGCGGGCGTCTCGGTGGAAAGATGTGGATTCTCCCGAACACATTCCCCGGTTTGTTTAAAGCCTACAGGCCCGCTTTTTCAGTTGTTGCTAAAAAAGTTAAATCGAATTAATCAGGCGTGATTCGGATCGCCGCGCCGGAGTTTGCACCGACGCTGATGCTGAGCGATGCCGATGCATCGACTTGTATATGTGTGATTTTTATATGGGTCGGTGTCGGTGTTCCGGGGTCGTGCTCGTAGATGCTCGCGGTGTATTTTACGCCGGGTGTGAGGAAATATAGAGGGATCTGAAAGGTACGCGCTTCGCCAGCAGTCATCGCGCCGATATACCATTCCTTGCCCGACCGGCGGGCAATCGCCGCGTATTTTCCGATGTTGCCATACAGCACTTTCGAATCGTCCCAAGTTGTCGGGAGTGCGTCGTAAAATTCAAGTTCAGGCGTTTCCGAGATAACATTGAATTCGCCGCCCGCGCCGCCCGCCTTGCGTGGCGCGTCTGCCGGACGGTCGTACCAGTACAAAACCTGAAACGGGCTGTAAAGAATGACCGCCTTTGCAAGCTGTGATGCGTGTGTCGCGTTCTTCGTGACGCGGCTGTCGAAATAACAAACTGTGTTATCCGCCGCGCCGGCCAGCATGCGCGTGAACAGAATGTTAAGCGTCTGCTCGTTCGTGGGGCTTGTCTCGTCGCCGCCGATGCCTTCCTGCGTGACGAGGTTCGGATATGTGCGCGAGTAACCCGTGGGCCTGTATTCGTCATGTATGTCAACCATCAGATCGTATTCCGCCGCGCGGCGAACGGCATTGTGCAACCATGAAGTCCACTCCTGAGGGCCAACATTGACGAAGCCGAATTTAATTCCTGCAACTCCCCACGATTTGTAGAGCGGCAGTATTTCATCAAGCTGTTTTTCGAGCGCGCGGTGGTTCACATATAGGATGATGCCTACACCTTTTTCTTTGGCATGCGCGATAACCGCCTTAAGGTCCAGCGGACCCGCGGAGCGCGCGGGATCGACCGTCACGGTGGTTGCGTCAGAAGCGTCGTTGTTCTCCGGTCCGTACCAGCCCGCGTCGAACAGGACGTATTTGATGTTGTGCTTTGCGGCGAAATCCACGGTTGCCATTCCGCCATCAGTAGTCAGCGTTACTTCCCGTATGACTTTACCGGGTTTTATCCACGAAGTATCTTTGATCGCGCAGGATTCGTTGAGGTTGAGAATGATATCGTTGTTTTCGAGCAGTCGGGCAGGGGAGCCAGCTATCGATATCACGCGCCAAGGCGTTGTGATCGGAAGTGCTCCTGTAACCGGACCGGCAAGGGCGGCTGTAACGGCAATCGGTTTAGAGTTCTTTGCTTTGAGGCGCATGCGGGAGAAATCGACAAGGGCGGCTTCCGCGATGGCTGCGTACAGGTTTTCATCGATTTTTATTGTGAGCGGCCGCTCGGTATCGACGTACATCCGGCTTAACGGTTTCTTCTCATAAACTCCCTGCGCCGATGTCACCTGCCACGAGATGTAATCATCGGAAAATCTGAACTCCGTATTTTCCGTTTTGATCTCGATGTTTATTGCTTCGATGTTTATTGTGTATCTGAAAGCGACCCCTGCGTCGTATGCGCGGAATTCGATTTCGAGGCTGTAATCCGTGTCACCGTTTTTCTTCAATTTGACTTTGTAGAAATTGTAGTTATCCCGGATAGACGACCGCTCGCCGAACACTGGCGACCACGTCGAATCATGACTGCCTGATTCTTCCGAGTCTATTGAAAAGTCTTTATCGAGCGGAGAGTTTCCTTTTATATCGAACCCCATTCTTGATGGCGCGATCACCGTTTTGCCGTCGTATGTGATTCTGTACATTGGGCAGCCGCTGCATTTTGATGTGTCGCGCACACCGAAGTCGAGCGTTATCTGTCCGTCCGGAGATTGAAGGATTGCCGCGCGGCAACAGACGCCAAGTAGAAGAAGTGAAATCGAGATAAGAATAGTCGCTGCTTTTTTCATGTCTTTTAGTTTACGCCTTGCTTCAAAGTGTGAAATCGGCTTCCATGCGCTTCTTGAGCAAGCCGGCAAAGCGGGCTGTCGCTGCGCCGTCAATTATGTCGTGGTCAGCGCTCACCGTGACGCACAGGAATTCATGCGTCTCAATTCTTTCATCGACTATCACAGGCTTTTCGGAAATGCCGCCGAGGGTTATGCAGAGCGGGTGGTTTAGCAACGGGGTGCCCCAGCCGCCGCCATCGCCAAACATACCAACCGCTGTCAGCGCGACAGTGCCGAAGTATTCTTTTGTGAGGCGCGGAGTCCTAAGGACTGCAAGATAGAAAAGCTTCCTGAGACACCAAGGCAGATAGGTGAGAAGTTTTATGAACGCGGCCTCTTTGCTGCTCTGCTTCGTTCGATGCTCGGACTGCTTTGCCCTGATTTCGTTGTGGATGTCAATAAACGACTTTTTGTCGGCGTCTTTGACGATGTGAGGAAGAACAACTTTCACTCCGCCGACTTCCGCGGCAAAAAAAGTGTTGACGCTGACGCTGTCGAAAATAACGAGCCGGTTCCGCATGTCGCGGCACGCGTGGATATGTTTATTTTCAGCAACAGTTTTCGCGAGACACGAAATCGCGAACGCGGTGAAAGACAGCGTCTCGCCGGTTTTATCCTTGTGCTCGCGGATTGCGCGGCGCGCGTCCGTGACGTCAACTTCGATAAAGCCGTGGATCGGATGCCGCATAGCCGCGAGCCGTCCCGCGTCAACCGTCATGCGGCGCATCCTCGGAAACGGAATTATTTCATAGTCGATGTCCTTTATCATGGTGCGGATCAGCGTTCCTTTTCCATAGCCTCGCGTATGCTTTTGAAATACTTCTTAAGGTTTAATGAAACGAGCCGGCCGATGAACGGCTCAATAATCCCCACGAACGTGCGAACGACGGGGTCCGGGATCCCTTTCATAGGCGGCGTCTCAATCTTCATGGTTCCCGCCACTGACATCTCGCAACCGCCAACGATGTCTTTCACATTTGAAGTGCCGCCGCATTCAACGTATTCCGTGAAAACAGGCGCCTCCACATTCCAGTCCACCGTGAGTTTATTCCAATCGATCGTGTATTCTTCTTTCCAGTCCATCGAATCGATTTTCATAACCGCGCGAACAGCTTCGGGAAAAGCGGCTTTTGCGAAAACGCGGATGGCGGTTTTCTCACGGCCGTCCGGGAGCGTTTCGCGAGACAGCACTTCCACCCGTTCGAGATTGGGAGCGAACTTCACGTATTCGTCGAAATTGTACATTGTCCGTTCGAGGAATTTTTTTCCGGAAACAGGAAACCGCTCTTTGTAATTAAATTTAAACATGAGACCTCTGAAAAAAATAGTTTTTGAAAATCAGATTAAAAAAATCGATTTTC
>CAYPEK010000175.1:0-5347 GCA_964409645.1 uncultured bacterium
TGATAGGACGGCTTAAGATGGAGAACGGAGTGGAGGACTGGGTATATGCGACGCAGACGGGCGAGGCGGCGGAGGAGCAGCGGATGACGTGGCCGGACCGTGTTCGATACGGACTGACCGCGGTGAAGGACATCGTCGGGAAGGTGTGGCCGTACGTGCTTGCGGGTATCGCGGTGGGCGCGGGCATCCACGGTTACGTTCCGGAGAATTTCATGGCGTCGATCATGGGAAAGGGCGCATGGTGGTCGGTGCCGTTGGCGGTGCTGGTCGGCGTCCCGATGTACTCGAACGCGGCCGGGATCATCCCGGTGGTGCAGGCGCTGCTCGAAAAGGGAGCGGCGCTCGGGACGGTTCTCGCGTTCATGATGTCGGTGATCGCGCTGTCGCTGCCGGAGTTCGTGATATTGCGTAAGGTGCTGAAGCCGAAGATGATCGCGGTGTTCGCGGGTGTAGTGGGCGCGGGGATCGTGCTTGTGGGGCTTCTATTCAATATCCTAATATAATGAGGGAGAAGAAAGATGTCAAACGGAGAAGAAATTAGGGAGAGTGTCCGGGAGGCGTACGCGGCGGTTGCACGTGGCGAGGGCAATTGCTGCGGGCCGTCATGCAGATGTGGGAGTGCGGCGGAGTTGTCGAAGAAGGCTGGTTATTCCGAAAGTGAAATTAGCACGACGCCGGAGGGGGCGAATCTCGGACTCGGCTGCGGAAACCCTACTGCTATCGCGTCGCTGAAGCCGGGCGAGGTTGTGCTCGACCTCGGGAGCGGGGCGGGTTTCGACTGTTTTCTCGCGGCGGAGCGGGTCGGGCCGGAAGGCAGGGTGATCGGCGTTGACATGACTCCCGATATGTTGGAAAAGGCGAACCGGAATCTGGAAGGCTCCGGGTTCAATAACATAGAATTCAGGCAGGGATATATCGAGGAGTTGCCGGTTGAGGACAATTCGGTTGATGTCGTGATAAGCAATTGCGTGATAAACCTGTCGCCGGATAAGAATAAGGTTTTTAGTGAAATATATAGAGTGTTGAAGCCGGGCGGAAGGATGATGGTGTCCGACATCGTGAAGACGCGGCGGTTGCCGGACGCGATAGAGAACGACATGGCGACGCTCGCGGCGTGCGTGTCCGGCGCGCTGATGGAGGAGGAATATTTCGGCGCGATCGAGTCGGCGGGGCTGGCCGGTGCGAAGGCGATTTCGAAGCAGGATTACGGGGCCGCGTTGACGGAGTCACCGGGTCCGGTGAGCGATCTGATAAGGAGCGCGGTTCCGGGAGGCGATTTCAGCGGATACATTGCGAGCGTGAGCGTGTCGGCGGTGAAGTCGGGCGCAGACGGGTGTGACTGCGGATGCAGTTGCTGAAAAGCACAGCCGCGTGCGGCGCGGCGCAGGGGAGGATTTGATGAAGAGGCTTTCTTTTCTCGACCGGTATCTGACGCTGTGGATATTTCTCGCGATGGCGCTCGGGGTTGGCGCGGGTTACTTCAGCGACGGGTGGGTGAAGTTCATAACGCAACCCGCGTTCCAGAGGGGCACAACCAACCTGCCGATCGCCGCGGGGCTGATATTGATGATGTTCCCGCCGCTTGCGAAGGTCAGGTATGAGGAACTCGGAAAGGTGTTCCGAAACGTGAAGGTTCTCGCGCTGTCGCTCGTGCAGAACTGGGTGATCGGGCCGGTGCTGATGTTTGTGCTGGCGGTTGTGTTTCTGCGCGGATATCCGGAGTACATGGTGGGGCTGATAATGATCGGTCTCGCGCGCTGCATCGCGATGGTGATTGTGTGGAACGATCTCGCGGACGGCGACACGGAATATTGCGCGGGGCTTGTTGCGTTCAATTCGATCTTTCAGGTGCTTTTCTTTTCGGTTTACGCGTATGTGTTCATAAAAGTGCTGCCCGTGTGGTTCGGGCTCGAAGATACGGTGCGCGGGATCAATCTGGAAAAGATAACCATCGCGGAGATCGCGAAGAGCGTGTTCATCTATCTCGGAATCCCGTTCATAGCGGGGATCGGGACGCGGTTCACGCTGATAAAACTGAAGAACAAGGAATGGTATCACAGTGTGTTCGTGCCGAAGATCGGGCCGATCACGCTTGTTGCGCTGCTGTTCACTATCGTTGTGATGTTTTCGCTGAAAGGCGAATATATTGTTAAGATACCGCTGGATGTGGTGCGCATCGCCGTGCCGCTGCTGATATATTTCCTCGTGATGTTTCTGGTGACGTTTTTCATGAGCAAAAAGTTCGGCGCGACGTACGGGCAGTCGGCGACGCTGTCGTTCACTGCGGCGAGCAACAATTTCGAACTGGCGATCGCGGTGGCGGTCGCCGTGTTCACGATCAAGTCGGGCGCGGCGTTCGCGGCTGTGATCGGGCCGCTGGTCGAGGTGCCGGTGCTGATCGCGCTCGTGAATGTAGCGCTGAAGTTCAGGGATAAATACTTCAGCGGCGAAATGAAGGAATCCGTCGCTCATTGAGGCGGCGATGAAACGCTTGGCGGGTTGTGCGGGACGGTCGAATGGAAAAGGGAAAAGATAAGATAGCGGGACGGATTAAGTTGCGTCGGGGCAACGGCGGGGCGGCTGATCTCCAGCGGATCAACATCCGGCTGACGGAGGATCAGGCGCGGCGCTGGAACCCTGCGCGCGAGACGGAATTCATCGCGGAGGAAACCCCGGAGGGCCTGCTGCTGCGGCCTCTGTCGCCGCCGCTGACGAAGGTTTATGTCGAACCGACGTCGAGGTGCAACCTTGCGTGCAAAACCTGCATGAGGAAGTCGTGGGACGAGCAGCCGGGGGAGATGGCGGCGGAGACGTACGAGCGGTTTCTGCGCGGGCTGAGGGGTATCTCCACGGTTCACACGGTTGCGTTTTGGGGATTCGGCGAGCCGCTTCTGCATCCGAATATCTTGGGGATGATCGGCGCGGCGTCGCGGCAGGGATATGAGACCGAGCTGATAACGAACGGGCTGCTGCTGAATGCGGAGATTTCCGCCGGACTTGTGGAGGCGGGGCTCGACAGGCTTGTGGTTTCGCTGGACGGGACGACGCCGGAGACGTACTCGAAGGTGCGGGACGGCGCGTCGTTCGAGACGGTGATGAGCAATATGGAGGGGCTTCGGCGCGCGAAGGCGGCGCGGCACGGACGCAAACCGTCGATCGGGGTTGAGTTTGTGTTGATGAAAAGCAATCTCGCCGATCTGGAAGGGCTCATGCCGGTTGCGAGGAGGATGGAGGCGGACCTTATCGTCCTGACGAACGTGTTGCCGTACTCGGATGAGATGAAGGACGAGATAATTTACTGGCTCGCGGCATCGGGAATTTATCCGTCGCCGAGAACTAAATGGAATCCGGAGATCAGGCTGCCGCGGTTCGACGCGCGGCCCGAGACGATGAAGCATCTCGGCGAGATAATACGGCACAGAAATTCAGGGGGGCATCCGCCGGAATGGGGCCCGCAGCCGGAGGGAAGTTGCCCGTTTGTGCGGCGCGGCGAGGCGGCGGTGTCGTGGGACGGCAAGGTGAGTCCGTGCATTGCGCTGATGCACAGTTACAAGTGTTACGTGCTCGGGCGCGAGAAGGAAATACGCCGCTATACGGTTGGCGATATCGCGACCGAAACGATGGACGTTATCTGGAAGCGTGACGAGTACCGGAGTTTCAGGGAGCGGGTGATCGAGTTCGATTTTTCGCCCTGCGTGGGATGCGGCGGCTGCGAACTGTCCGAGAAGAACGACGAGGACTGTGTGGGGAATCCGTTCCCGACGTGCGGTGACTGCCTGTGGGCCAAGGGCGTGATTTTGTGCCCGTGAGAAAAGCAGTAGCGAGTAGCCAGTAGCGAGGATAGAGGGAAAGAAAAACGGTAGATAGTAAGGTGGTAGAATAGTAGATAGGAAAAAGACGAAAAGCAAAACAATAAAAACGGTAGCTGGTAGATAGTAGATGGGGAAAGACAAAAAAAATAGAATATAGCGAAGGGCAAAAATAGAAAAATTCGGGCCGCGCGGGTGAACGGGCGGTCGATGCAAAAATATGAAGCAGAAATATGAGGAGGCAAGAGATGGATATTAAAGTTCTTGGAAGCGGATGCGCGAAGTGCAAGAAGCTGACGGAAAATGCGGAGAAGGCGGTCAGCGAATCCGGCGTCGCCGCGCAGGTGGTCAAAGTGACCGACATGCAGGAGATCATGAAACACGGTGTGATGTCCACGCCGGCGCTTGTCGTGGACGGCAAGGTGAAATCGACCGGTAAAGTTTTGACAGTCGGCGAAATCAAGGAATTGCTGAAATAAGACGATCGTCGTGTAGAGGCGCATATGGAAGTTTACGGGCAGCGCCCGGAAAGGAAATCGGAATGAAGCGGAAACGGAACAGAACGTTTTTTGCATTTACTGTGGTGTTGTGTGCCGCCGTGTTGTGTTTGATCTCGGCGGGTGTGTTTGCCGCTAAGGATGAGAAAGAGAAACCCGCGGCAACTGTTAAGGAGGCGCCTAAACAGAATGCCGACAGAGTGGTGGCGTACTATTTCCACGGCAAGTTCAGATGCACGAAGTGCAAGATGATCGAGTCGTATTCGGACGAGGCGATCAAGTCCGGTTTTGCCGGTGAGATTAAGTCCGGCGCGTTGGAATGGAAGGTCGTGAATGTCGAGGATAAGGGGAACGAGCATTTCATCAATGATTATAAGCTGTACACGAAATCGTTGGTGCTTGTGCGGATGAAGGACGGAAAGCAGGCGGAATGGAAGAACCTCGAAAAGGTGTGGGATTTGCTGGGCGACAAAGAGGCGTTTGAAAAATATGTAAAGGAAGAAACAACCAATTATCTTAAGGCGGCGAAAGAAGACGGGAAGAAAAAGGATAAAAAGAAGGCGGCGAAATGACTGAATCGTTTGCCGCGGGAGCGGCCGCGGCGTTGTGGCTCGGCATCCTGACGTCGATAAGCCCGTGTCCGATGACGACGAATATTGCGGCGGTATCTTTCATTGGGAAAAACGTCGGGAAAACGGGCAGAGTTCTCACATCGGGCGCGGCATATACGACGGGGCGGGCGATTGCATATTCGTTTTTGGGCGCGCTGATTGTGGCCGGAATTCTTTCGGTTCCCGGGGTGTCGTTTTTTCTTCAGAGGTACATGCACAAGTTGTTGGGGCCGGCGCTGGTCGTTTCGGGCATTCTCATCCTCGGAATCATACCGTTGAAAATCGGAATATCGTTCGACGCTGAAAAGATAGGAAGGCGCGCGGAGCGGGGCGGGCTTTTAAGCGCGGCGCTGTTGGGGCTTGTTTTCGCGCTTGCGTTCTGTCCCGTTTCGGCGGCGATTTTTTTCGGCAGTCTTATCCCGTTGTCGCT
>CAYPEK010000176.1:0-5274 GCA_964409645.1 uncultured bacterium
CATATTGTTAGAATTGTCGTTTAATAGAATAATATGGTGAATGATCGGAAAACCGGGCGTGAATAAAAGCGGGGCGGATGCGGCGAGGCAGGCGCGCATGTACGGCCTCGGCGTGGCGGTGATCGCAGTGCTGGCGCTCGCGGTGCGGATGTACCGCGCGGGCGACCCGCTCGGCGGCTACCACTCGTTCAACGAGGGTTGGTATAGTTATGTCGCGTCGAGCTATCACAGTCTGCGCTCTTTGCTTTTCCCGACTACTCCTTACGGAAACATCGACTACAATGTCTCGCCCATGCTGTCATATCTGCTTTATGCAGTGAAACAATTTGCCGGTCGGTCAGAGTTCTGGTTCCGCATGGTGCCGATTGTATTCAGCGTCGGGACGATCCCGCTGATTTACGCACTGGGCGCGCGGTGGTTCGGGCGGTTTGCGGGTCTTTCGGCGGCGGCGTTCTACGCGTTCGCGCCGGTGAGCGTGCTGATCGGCAGGAACATCCAGACGGACGCGGTGTATGTGTTTTTTATGTACGCATCGCTGCTTGTATATCTCGGCGCGTCGGACGCGGGCCGCGCGGGCAGGGGACGGATGTTCGCGGCAGGGTTGCTGTTCGGCATCGCGTTCATGACGAAGCAGTTCGCGGCGCTGCTGCTCCCGGCGGTGTTTCTGTGGGAGATCGGGAGGCGGCGCGGCCTGAAATGGTTCGGTGTAGGGCATCTGCTGTTCGGTGCGGGCGCGCTGGTCGTTCCGGGACCGTTTTTCGCGTATCATTTGTTAAACAACCTGTCCAAAATGGCCGAGGCGCAGCACACGCTTTCCGCAAGCCAGTTCGAGATGCCCACGCGGGGAATCCTTTATTACCTCGGTACTGAATATTTCTGGGGACTCTCGCCGTTTCTGATCATTCTGGTGGCGGTCGCGGTGATTTATTTCCTTATAAAGCGCAACGAGGGCGCGTCGCTGATGATGCTGTCCGCGGCGGTGTTCGCGCTCTTTTTCTCTTTCTGGCACGGACACAGCTATTACATATTGTTTCTGACCCCGGCGTGCTGCCTGCTCGCCGGTGGCGCACTCGGCGCGTTGAAAGCGCGGGCGGCGGCGTGGGCCTGCGTGACGGTGCTTTCGGCGGCGCTTTGTCTGCATTCGTTTTCTTTCCTTTGCGCGGTTAAGTACGGTTTCGACGAGTATCAGACACTTTCGCGTCTGGTTGCCGTGGCGCCGGGGTCGGTCATCGTTCCCATGGACTCGCTTTCGGGGAGCTATTACCCGGTACTCAGATATTACAATCCTAATGTTGGGATTGTGCCGGAGGGCGATCTGCACAAAACCGGACAGAAGGACGTATCATTTCCGCCCGGCAGGACAGCGTGGCTGGTTGGTTTCGCGGGCGAGGACAACGACAGGTTTCCTGAAAAGAAATTTTTCGTTCTGAGGAAGGCGTATGCGGTGGTTTTGTTCGGACGCGCTGTAATGGTGCAGCCGGTGAGCGAGCATTTCTTTATGATTGAAAAGGTTGTAACAAAAAAAGTGGGCGGACCGGGCGAATTCGGCATCAAACTGCTCGGAAAGGAACCGTCGCTCATTTTTTCGGTTCTGAGCGGCGGCGAAAAGATACCGTTGCCGGGCGGATGGATTGATTTCCGGCCTCGGAAAGGTAAGAATAAATAAACTTTATATATGGTACCCTTGAAATTGGGTGTTGTATAGGATAAAAAGGCGGCATGAAAAAGCACGTTGAAGCCACGGTTTTGGAGAGTTGGCCGGCGGCCGGCGATTGGTACGCGATGGTTCTCGAATGTCCGGAGATCGCGGAGCTCGCCGTGCCCGGCCAGTTCGTGCAGTTGCGGGCGTGGGAGGGAACCGCGCCGCTTCTGGCGCGGCCGATCGGCGTGGCGGGTGTGCCGCGGCCGGGCGCGATTCTGGTGTGGATCGACCGTGTCGGCGAAGGCACGAGACTGATCACGAGCGCGGCTGTCGGAAGCAGGCTGCGGATCACGGGGCCGCTCGGACGCGGATTCACGATGCCGGCGGCGGGCGAGACGATTTATTACGTGTCGGGCTGCGCGGGCGCGGCGCCGCTGCGGTTTGTTGCCGAACGGCAAATAGGCGCGAAGAGGCAGGTTTTCTTCCACGGCGGCGGGTCGGCGTGCGACACCAAGGCGGTTCTGGCGGATAACGTAATCTCGAAAATCGAACTTATTATAACGACCGACGACGGAACGGCGGGCGAATGTGGGCTTGTGACGGCGCCGCTGTGCCGCGCGCTCGAAGACGACAAGCCGGACCGGATTCTTGCGTGCGGGCCAAAGGGTATGCTGAAGGCGGTTGCGAAGCTGGCCACCGCAGCGGGCGTCGCGTGCGAGGTGTCGCTCGAATCGCACATGGGCTGCGGGATCGGCGTCTGCAACGGCTGCGTTGTACCGGTTTTTGACCCCTCGGGCAAGCCATACGCGCACGTATGCACGGACGGCCCGGTTTTCGACTCGAAATACATCGACTGGGAGGCCGTATGAGTGCGGTCAACCTGAGTGTAAAAATAGGGAAATTGACGCTGAAGAACCCCGTCGTGGTGTCGTCCGGCACGTTCGGTTACGGGCGCGAATTTGCTGATTTTTACGATGTCGGGCGACTCGGCGGGATAGTGACGAAGGCGATTTCGCCGAAACCGAGGCCGGGGAATCCGCCGCCGAGGACGGTCGAGACGCCGTCGGGGATGCTTAACGCGATCGGGCTCGAAAACTGCGGGCTCGAAGTTTTCATAAAGGAAAAACTGCCGTATCTGCGGGACCTCGACACGGCGGTGATCGTGAATGTGGCGGGCGCGTCGGAGGCGGACTATGTGGAGGTCGTCGCGGAACTGACGGCGGCGGGCGGCGTCGATGCGTTCGAGATCAATATTTCCTGCCCGAACGTAAAAGAGGGCGGGATCGAGTTCGGGACGCGGCCGGATGCGGCGGCGGCGCTGATCGGCAAACTGCGCGCTGAGACGGGCCTGACGATGATCGTTAAGCTGTCGCCGAACGTGACGGACCCGACGGTGATCGTGGCGGCGGTCGAGGGCGCGGGAGCGGATGCGCTGTCGCTCGTGAACACATTCCGGGGCATGGCGATCAACCCGGAAACGGGCCGACCGGTGCTCGGGAACAAAATCGGCGGGCTTTCAGGCCCGGCTATTAAACCGCTTGCGCTGTATCATGTTTATCAAGTATCATTAAAAACATATCTGCCGATAATCGGCATGGGCGGCATATTCAATGCGACCGATGCCATGGAATTCATATACGCCGGCGCGGACGCCGTGAGCGTCGGGACTGCAAATCTGGTGAGGCCGACAGCGGCAATCGAAGTTCTCGAAGGAATCGAGGCCTACTGCGAGGTTCGTGGTATCGCGAGCATTTCGGAGTGTGTCGGCAAGGCGCATGGCTGAGGGCGAAATGGCGGAAAGAACGGAAAAGATCAGAGTGATGGTCGTCGAGGATTCGGCGTACATGCGCTATGTCATTTCCGAGATACTCGCCGAAGACCCCGAAATCGACGTTATCGAAAAGGCGCGCGACGGGCAGGACGCGCTCGAACGCCTCGAAAAAGACCTCCCGGATGTCATAACACTCGACATACAGATGCCCCGTATGGACGGCCTGACTTTCCTCGCCGAGATGGGGAAAAAGTATCGCATACCGACGATCATGCTCAGCAGTCTGACGGTCGAGGGCGCGGACGACACGATCAAGGCGCTCGAACTCGGCGCGGTGGACTTTGTGCCGAAGCCGACGGGTGTGCTGTCGCTGACGCTCGAAGACATACGGGTTGATTTAAAGAGAAAAGTGAAAGCGGCGGCGGAGGTGCCTCCGAGAGTTCTGCGCGGCACGGCAATGACGGCGCCGGTCGAGGACGAAGAAGAACCGGAAGAGGCTGCTGAAATAAAACCCGAAGTAGCGGAAGAGGCGGAGGAAGAAAAACCGCTGCCGCAGCGCGTCCCGCTGCCGGAGAAAGTCGCGACACTAAAAAAGGTGGTCGTGATCGGCAGTTCGACGGGCGGCCCGCGCGCGCTCACCGAGATCATCCCGCTGCTGCCGAAGGACCTCTCCGCCGGAGTGATTGTCGTCCAGCACATGCCGCCGAAATTCACGACGTCGCTCGCGGAACGGCTCGATGCCGTTTCGCAAATGAAAGTCGTCGAGGCTAAAAATGGCGACAAAGTAGCGCCCGGAGTGGTTTACATAGCTCCCGGCGACTTCCATATACAGGTTGGCCGCGGCGACACGATCTACCTCAATCAGGACCCGCACTGGCACGGCGTCCGGCCGTCTGTGGACGTGCTGATGAAATCTGCGGCAAAGCAGTACGGAAAGAAGACCGTCGGCGTTGTCCTGACCGGAATGGGTGTGGACGGCCGCGAGGGCGTGAAAGAGATAAAAGAGCAGGGCGGAACGGTATTCGCGGAGCACGAATCGTCGTGCGTCGTGTACGGAATGCCGCGCGCGGCGGTCGAAACCGGCTGCGTCGATCAGGTCATCACCCTCCCCAACATTGCAGACGAACTGATCGCTTTCATCGAAAGCTGAAATGGCGGAACTGGAAAGACGCTTAAGGAAAACTTTTGCAAAAGTTTTCTTTAAGAATCCTTTCAAAACTTCTCGCGTTGCAATTCCTGCTTCGCACCGGCATTGCTCTCGGTATTATCAAAAGGCGTTACGTTAGTAATATGTGCCACCCTCAAACTCTATTAATTAATTCGCCCAATTTCCCGCTACTTTTGAAAAATAACAGTTCATTTCTTTAAAAACAAAACGAGACGGAATTTGTGGAGTACGGCGATTCATCGCCGTTCTGTAAGCAGGGAATTAATTCCCTGCATTGAAAGCGAAAATAAATTTTCGCACTCCAGATTTTTTCCAGCGAAATATAAGGAATAATCAGTAACTCTGATTGAGGGTGTTATATGAACATCTGACATTGCACGCATGTAGGGGCACGTTGCACGTGCCCCTACCATAATATGCACCTTCCGCCTCGCATTTCATCCGCTCTGAATCATCGTGACCAAATCCCAATGGCGAATTTGGGGGGATCATTCAGGGGCATACGAAGGAAGAGAAACGCTAACGTAACTTATATCTATATCCTGCTAAAGGCAGCTATTATTGCGCGCTGACCGTTTTATCCCCCTTGCGAAGGGGGCGTAGGGGGATGTTTGACCTTAATACAAAAACTAAAAATGTCTTTTAAAAATTAAATACGTAAAAATTAATATGGACTTACATCCCCCTTACCCC
>CAYPEK010000177.1:0-5160 GCA_964409645.1 uncultured bacterium
TTCGCCGACTTCATGATCGCCTGCGGCGCGGTATTTTTCATCATTTCTTCGCACGATCTCATTTCGCAGAAAAAACCATCAGTCACCCCTGACGTCACTCTCGGTGTCGTTCCGCTCGGCACGCCGCTTCTCGCCGGGCCCGCCGTCCTCGCCACCGCAATCATCACGCTCGGCCGTCCCCACGGCATCCCCGTCACCCTGCTCGCAGTTTTCGTCAACTTCCTTCTCGCGGGCATCGCCTTCTTCTACTCGAAATACATCATCAAAATACTCGGCAAGAGCGGCTCGCGGGCATTGTCAAAAATCATGGCGCTTGTCATGTGCGCATACGGCATCATGATGATCCGCGAAGGCGTCGTCGAAATCATACTTAACGTCGCTAAAATGAAATAGCCCATCTGCCGGAATTTAGTATTAATTAAAAACTGAGAGGCCGGATCGATGAAAATATCCGTAAAAAATTACATCACAGCATCATTGCTTATCGCAGCAATAGCGATCGCCGCGTGCGTGGCGACGGCGCAGCAGTCGGACCCAAGCGCCACGGTTAACAAAAATATCGCCGGGAAGTGGCTTGCATGCGATCTGAGCTTGAAAGGGTCGCCCGCCGCACTCGAAATCACTTCCGACGGTTTCGTCAACACATTTCTCATCAACAACGTGCCGCCCTTCAGCGATAAGGTGTACACCCAGTGGCTTTTCAAAAAAATCAACGACGAGCAAGCCACAGCTAAAAGTCCCGCCGGAGATATAATGAATTTGTTCCTCGAAAAAGCCGGTTCCGAATACTACCTGCAGGCGACAATGAAAGAGAAGTCCATATTCATGTACAGGCCGCGAGGCGAGGAAAGCAAGACCGGATTCGAGGGCCGCTGGAATATGCCGAGCGTTCCGCTGATCGAACTTAAGGAAGACGGCACCGCCTCCTTTCCCGTGATCCCATTCCCGAAATACGGCGACAAAGGGAAATATAAAATAATAAGCGGCGGCAGAATCGCCCTCATCATCCCCAATAAAGAAACAGGCGTGGACACCGTCATCATGGTTATGAAACCGACGGAAGATTTCAACACCCTGAAGTTCGTGCTCGACGAAAACGCCTATAAAGAAGCCGGCCCGGTGGTCAACGTTCCACCGAAAAACGAGCTTGACCCGGAAATTTTCTCTCTCATCAAAGGCCCGTCGAGCGACTTTTTCTACAGCCAGCCGCTGATCGCCGATAATATTAAGGATATTCAGGACTCAGCGTTGAAAGCGGATTACTACAACTGCCGCTTGTTTCTCGAAGACCTCCAGACTATAGAAGAATCTTATAGACTCGAAACAAACGACTACGCATTTACCCCGGAGCAACTTGATAAATATGTCGGCGGCTGTGTCGAAGAAAGCGAATGCAAAGGAAAAACAAAGGAATTAGCCGACCAAAGTTGCGTACCCGGCACGTTGGAAATAACACAGACGACCACAGACGGCGGCGACTCATATAGAATCATGGCAAGATCAAAAGGCGACAATCCCTGCAATATTTGTGTCACATCAGGCGGTGTCTTCCCGCAGGATTTCTCAGCCTGTCCCAACGACGAACTCAATTGCGGCGAGTAAATTAAGATATCTCGCTACTTTTTCTTTTTCTTTTCGCCACTTCCGATATTTCGGATATAATATGCCACGTTTGTGCACAGCATCTTTGGATAAGCCTAAATAAGGAGAGATATTTATGGAAAAACTGTTCTATCCTGAATCAATCGCGGTCGTCGGCGTTTCCGAAGGCCACGCCAACCTCGGTAAACTCATCGTCAAAAACCTTCTCGACTTCCAATACACAGGTAAGATATACCCGGTAGGCCAGAAAGGCGGCGAAATTTACGGGCTAAAAATCTACACCACGCTCGAGGAAATCCCCGGAAAGATCGGGCTCGTCGTGTTCCTGATCCCGGCGGCCGTCATTCCCGACTACCTCGAATCCGCCGCCAAGCTCGGTGTCAAACGCGCCGTCATATCCAGCGGCGGCTTCTCCGAACTCGGCGAAGACCGCAAGGGACTCGAAGAAAAAATCCTCAAAATCGCGCGCGACAATGACATGCGCTTCACCGGGCCCAACTGCATCGCGCTCATCAATCAGGACAACGGCATCTGCCTGCCATTCGTGCGCCTCAGCAGATTCCCGAACGGAAAAATTACCCTTATGACACAGAGCGGCGGCGTCGGGCTGTCCCTGATCTCGCTCTTCAAAGCGCAGAATCTCGGCATCAACAAATACGTCAGCCTCGGCAACAAACTCAACGTCGGCGAGACAGACATACTCCCGTTCCTCGAAAAAGACCCGAACACCGGCTGCGTCGGACTTTACCTTGAAGAAATCAACAAAGGCCGCGAGTTCATGGAAGCCGTACGCGGGTTCACCAAGCCGATCATCGCGCTCAAGACAAACACCACCGCGACAGGCGCGAAGACCGCCAAGTCGCACACCGCCGCTATCGCAAACGACGACAAAGTTGTTGACGCCGTGTTCAAGCAGGTCAGCGTCGGGCGCGTCAATGACCTCGATGAACTCGCCCCAGCGTGCAAAATCTTCACTATGCCTCCGATGAAAGGCAACCGAGTCGCAATCATCACTCCGACAGGTGGTTTCGCGGTCATTCTTGCGGACCTCTGCGAAAAATACGGTTTCACCCTGCCCCCGTTCCCGAAAGAAATCACGGACTACGTCGGCAAGCACGTTCGCGCGGGCGTCATCAATCTCACAAATCCGCTCGACCTCGGCGACATGTTCAACCTCCAGATGGTCGCAAACACAATCGCAAAAGTTATGCAGGAGGAACAATTCGACGCTCTCATCCTCTCGTGGATTTTCATGCGCGACATAGGCATCGCCATAGACAGCATTAATATATTTCCGATCCTCGATCGCATGCAGCAGATGATCCCGAAGCCGGTCGTGCTTTCATTCGTCGGCAACCCGTCTGACATCGCGGAAATCCAGCGCGAGACAAAGTTCCCGATCTTCTCATCGCCCGAAGAATCGCTGCGCGCTCTCAAACTCCTGTACGATCACTCGCAGAACGCCATCCGGCTCCGCACACAGCAACCCGTCATCAAAGAGATCGACGAAACAAAAATAAAGAAAATTCTCGACAACGCAGCCGCCGCCGGCCACACCGAAATCGGCTCCGAATCACTTGAGATACTCGACGCCTGCGGCATCCCTACAGCCAAAGCGAAGCTCGCCGCCTCCGCAAAGGAAGCGGCTTCCGCCGCGAGCGAGCTCGGATATCCGGTTGCGCTCAAAATTGCCTCGCCGGACATCCTCCACAAGACTGAGGCTAAAGGCGTCATCCTTAATATAAACTCGGAAACCGAATGTGCTGAAGCGTTCGATACACTCGTGGCCGAAGCGAAGAAACACAATCCCAACGCGCACATTCTCGGCTGCCACGTCCAGAAAATGGCCGCCCCCGGACGCGAAATCGTCGTCGGCGCGAAAGAAAACGAAGCGTTCGGGCACGTGGTGGTGTTTGGACTCGGCGGCATCCTCGTCGAAGCGCTGGAAGACGTCGCCCTCCGCGTGGCGCCGCTCGGCCCGATCGACGTTGATATGATGATCGGCGAAATCAAAGCGAAAAAAATACTCGGCGCATTCCGTGGAATGAAACCCGTGGACAAGGAAGCCATCAAGGAAATTCTGCTTAGAGTATCCACACTCGTAACGAAATTCCCGCAGATAAAAGAACTCGACATCAACCCAGTGATGGCATACGAGGAAGGCGACGGCTGCCTCGCCGTCGATGCGCGGATAATATTGAAGTAATTATAGCGTTACATAAAAAACACAGAGACGAATATAAAGCGCATTTGCTGTTTAGCTTACAGTTTTATATGCAGTAATCTTCGTTATCCCACCATATTTGCTTTGTCCATATATTTTCCCTTTTTAAAAAAGGCTTGCGGAGGTGTGTTTTTTTCAGAATTGCAGCTCTTCAAAACTTGCTTTATAAAGACTAAAATGTGTGATATACAATCTAAAGCACGAAGGGAACCGCACAAATGAAAAAGCATCTCACGTTAATCCTGACGCTTGCAATTGCCCTCGGATCGACTCTAAGTTTCGCCGCCGATGGCACACGCCTTCAGTACAAATATAAAAAAGGCGACATACTGAACTATTTGATAACCTCAAACGTTGCTGGGACATTAGAAGTGATTCCTGACAAGAAAAAACCTGAAATATCCCAGAAATATCCTGTCGATATGAAAATGGAATTAATGATGAAGATGACCGTCACAGATATCGATAGAGATAAAAACGCGACAATCGAAAACACTTTCGACTCTGTCAGGCTGCTTCAATCCGGCGTGGAAGCAGTGAACTTCAAAAAAGGTGACCCCATCCCAGCCGAACATCCCGCAGCGAAAATACTCGACGCAAATCTCACCTCCGTGATTGCCCCCAACGGAGAGATGGTACACTTCAAAGGCCTTTTTGAAATAATTGACTTCATCTCTACATTCGATCTCGAATCAATAATGAGGCAGGCATCAGCTAAATTATCAGATTATCCTGTGAAACCGGGAGACAGATGGTCCGGGAAACTTTTGACCATAGCCGGTGTGGACTCATTAGACTTACCTATCAACTATAAATACATTAGTGATGAAGACTTCAACGGTATTAAATGCGCGAAGATAGAAACCCAACTAACAGCTGACATATCGAAAAAAGTTGCGGACAAGTTGATTTTTAGCGGTAAAATCGCCAATGTTGAGAATTACGATGTCACACTCTACGGAACCTTATATTTTGATTCCATGTCCGGACGGGTCGTATCATATAAAGCCAAAACCACAGCTAAATCGAATATGGACGTTGGCGACACAGTTAGTGTTAAATTTAACACATACAAATCCGAAACAAGCATCAATTCAACATTCGAGCTCAATATATAATATCTGATTCTGCCGATATAATGTAGAATTGTAGATACAAATAAAAAAGCCGGTCAATGACCGGCTTTTTTTGTAGAACTTGACAATTGAATAGTGAGCACCAGTTGCTCGACCTAGAGTATGTTTTTGATACCGTCAAAGACGTGAGATCAAAAACATGGTCTCCTTAGAAAGGAGGTGATCCAGCCGCAGCTTCCGCTACGGCTACCTTGTTAC
>CAYPEK010000178.1:0-5043 GCA_964409645.1 uncultured bacterium
TTCTTCGCTTCCGCGGCGGTCTTGCCTTCCGCGATGATGTGGATAAGCGGGTCCGTCGGGTCGGGCCGCACGAGCACCCACGATGTCTTCGTAAGGTTGAGCCGCATCCCGTCCATCAAGTTCATTTCCTTGTTCTTGAACCTCTCGACGAGCACGCGCATCATCTTGCCTTTGCTCTCCCACGAGCAGCCGGCCGTGGCCGTCTCGATGTGCACATCCGGAATGCGCTTATTGATGTCGGACAGCGACACGTCGTACTTTGCCATGAGTTCGAGGATTTTCGAGAGCGAAATCATCGCGTCGAACGACGGCGAGAATTCCGGGAATATGAAGCCGCCCTTCGTGTCGCCTCCGAAGTCGATCTTGTTCTTCTGCGCCTTGAGCATCAGGTCGCGCGAATTCGATTGCGTGAATATTAGCTTTCCCTTGTGCTTTTTGACGAGGCTCTCGATCAGGTACGGGGAGCGCACCTGAGCGGCGATCACCGGATTCTTCTTGTACTTAGCAACGAGCTCGATCATGAGCGCGAGCAGCCGTTCTCCGGAGATCGCATCCCCTTCCGAATCGACGAGTGTGATTTTTTCCGATTCGCCGTCCACCATTACGCCGAGGTTGGCGTTCAGCGACTTGACAATCTTGCCGAGTTGCTTGAGACCTGCGCCGTCAAGCGCGGACGCCCGCGGGCTGATGTTCGAGTCGATGAACGAATTGAGCGATACCGCCTCGACGCCGAACTTGCCCAGCAGCGGCGGCAACATCATCGAGAGGCTTCCGTGAGAGTAGTCGATGACGAGTTTGAAGTTGCGTTTTCGCACCGCATCCATGTCGATGTACTTGATGAAGTGGCCGGTGTACTGATCGACCGACAGCGGGTCGTAGCTCAGCATCCCTACCTTGTCCAGACCGGCGCGCCGGAAGTCCTGCCGGTAGAAGATACTCTCGATCTTCCGCTCCGTGTTCGTGTCTATGTTGATCCCGTTCTGGTCGAAAAATTCGATAAGAATCATTTCGTTCTGGTAGGGCGATATGCGGATGTGGATGCCGCCTTTCGCATCGGATGCGCCGACGATGTGGCGAGTGAGCGGCAGCGGCACCGTGCGGAAGTCCACCACGTCGATGCCAACCGACATTAGGCCGGAGACGAGCGCGCGCTTGATTATGCGGGCGACCTTGTGCGGACTGCGGCTGACGATAACCCGCGAGCCGGCTTTGAGCGACGCACCGTACGCCGCGCCAAGCGCCGCCGCATACTCCGGCGTCACCTCGACGTTCGCGAAACCACGCACGCCCAGCGCGCTGAACAGCGTGCCGGGGTAGCCCTCGCCCCACACGATGCTGTTGTTAACCGTCGCGCCCGAAGCGATCACCTTGTTCGGCCACACTTTCACCTGCTGCTTGATCTTCACGCCTTTGCCGACGTTGCAGTTGTCGCCGATGATCGCGCCCTCGAATATCCGCGCTTCTTCATGGACGATATTGTTGCGGCAGAGAATCGCGCCGGTCGAGACCGAGCCACGCCCGAGGTATGAATTGTTCCACAAAATCGAGCGTGTGACGCTCGCATCCTCGTCCACCACGCAGTTGTCGCCGATGATCGAGAATTCGTTAATGACCGCGCCGTCCTTAATGCTGCAATTCGACCCGATGAACACCGGGGCGGCGACCTTCGCGCGCGGCGAGATCACCGTGTTCTGCCCGACCCACACGCGCCTCTTCACCTGCTTGCCGCCGAACGTGATCTTCACTTTGCCGTTCAGCGCGTCTTCGTGCACCTTGCGGTACTGCTTAAGACTGCCGATGTCGCACCAGTAGCCCTCCGCCACATAGCCGTAAAGCGGTTGCCCTTCGGCAAGCAGCATCGGGAAAATGTCGCGGCTCCAGTCGTAGTTTCCGCCGTGCACCATGTATTTGAAGACTTCCGGTTCTAGTATGTATGTGCCCGTGTTGACCGTGTCGCTGAACACCTCGCCCCAGCCCGGCTTTTCGAGGAAGCGGATGATCTTGCCGTCGTTGTCCGTGATGACTACGCCGTATTCGAGCGGCGTTTCTACCCGCGTGAGCATGATCGTCGCCATCGAGCCGACCTTCTTGTGGAAGCGCACCGCCTCCATCACGTCGAGGTCCATCATCGAGTCGCCGCTGAGAATGATGTATGTATCGTCGAGGCGGTCTTCGAGAATCTTCACCGCGCCGGCGGTGCCGAGCGGCGTCTCCTCGACCGAGTACTCCATCTTCGCGCCCCACCCCGATCCGTCGCCGAAGTGCGCCGTGATCTCGTCGCCGAGATAGTACAGCGTCGCTATGAACTCCTTTATTCCGGCAGCAGTCATCTTCTCGATGATGTGCTCCATGATCGGTTTGCCGCAAACCGGCACAAGCGGTTTCGGCGTATTCAGAGTTAGCGGCCGCAGTCGCGTGCCTTCTCCACCCGCCATCAACACTGCTTTCATCTGTTCATCCTCCTCTGTTGCTACGTGTTCTTTGGTTGCTTTATCCCATCTCGTCGATACTCAGAATCAATTCGACTTCGCCGCGGCCCATACCGATCTCCTGCGCAATCTGCGCCGAGGTCAGCCCGCGCCGCCGCAGTTTTATTATCCTCGATCTTTTATCGTCCTCCGCCGGCTCCGGTTCCTGCCGCGCCGCCGCGCCGGTGCGCATGCGCTGCTTCGGCTCCGTCCCGGTCGATGCAGCCGCCGCAGTCTCCGCGCGCGCCATGTCGGTCGATCTTATCTGATACGACTGCCCAAGCGTCTCGATCCGGCTGTCCGCCTGACGGATCAATTCTCGCAGCACGTCGATCTTGCGGTCGATGCGGTTCAGCAACTGCTCCGCGAGGTCGAGCGCCTCTGTCGCCGATTCGCTCGATACCGTCTGCGCGCGCCGCGCGCCCGGTCCCACCGCGTCGAAAAATTCGTTGATCGGCTTCTCGCCGCCTCGCGGGTACTTCGTCCCGCCCGCGCCCTGCGAGCCGCCGTCCGTCCAGCCTTTCAGCAGGTACCCCAATAGCACGCCGATTATTATTACCAGTATGATTATCCAAGTCATCATAATTCAGGTCACCGGGAAAACGGCCGAGATTATCTCTCCCGTATCGCGCCTGCGTCCGTAAACCATCCGCGCGAAACGCCGTTCCTTCTTCGGCTCCTTTCTCACGTGGAACTTCAATATCCCCATCTCAGTGTCGATCGTCAGCTTCTCCGCAAAATGCAGCGGTATCGGGTCGAACGCCCCGATGAATTTCACGTTCGTGTACGAAACCTTGTGCTTCTTCGCCAGCTCGCTCATAAAATCCGACATCATCGGAAACGGAATCCGCTTCCTGTCGAGCGCCTCGCGCGAGATCGGCGCATGGTCTAGATAGATACTCTTGAACGTTTCAACCTTCTTCGGCGGGCGGCACTCGATCCGCCTCACCCGTCCTTCCATGTTGTCGAACTTCACGCTTATCGTCCGCGTGTCCACCTTCGCCGGCGGTTTGATCTTGTACTTGTGCGTCGGCATCTTCTTCGGGAAGCCCTCGCGCACATCGACCTTACTCACCACGGGTTTCGTGAAAAACTCTATTACCGTCGTTTCGATCTTTTCCTTTTTCAGCTCGTACTTCACCGGCACGGCGTCGATGTTAAGCAGTTGCTTTTCATCGACAAGCGCAACCGGCAGCGGGAACTCTTCCGACCGCACCTCGACGGGCGGCTTGAGTTCCATTTTGAACGTTCTGCACTTCATCAGCGAACCTCGGCCACCAGCGCCCTCAGAGCCTCCTGCACGCGCGTCAGCGGTTCGAGCATGTCCATCGTCCGCCCCACGTCGATCAGTATCGTCTTGATCGCCGCCATCGACGCCGCGTTCTTCCGGTCCACGCGCACCCGCAACGGCTCCCGCAGCGAGAGTATCTGCAAGTGAATTTCCGACTCGTTCACCTCGACGAAGTCGCCGTGCTTCTGGAACGGCTCCCGCGCCGCCTTTGTCAGCAGCACGAACGGGAAGTTGTAGAAGCGCGTCAGCTCGCTGTATTCCAAGTCGGGAATCACGAGCAGGTCGGGCTTGTTTTCGAGGTCGTTCAGAAGGCACTTCGCGAGCGTCTCACTCTTCAGGAACCGTTCGAGTGCCTTGCCGTACAGCACCTGCTGTACCTTCGTCGGCGACACCGGCTCCGTGTGTCTGAATTCGAGCGGTATCCCGAGCCGGTCCGTAATCAGCACGCCGCCCATGAACTCGCCCCTGCCGGAGCGGTGTATATCGATGTATCCGATTCTTGTATCCGCCATCTGGTGCCCTCTTTATTTTCACGTTTGCACATATTATTGCACGAAATATCCGATTTGAACAACGCGCGCGCGGGAGATGCCCGACTGTCTGCCGTTTCGATTCAACTGAAAGATTTATCGGTGAAAATTATCAGAGTAAAACCACAAATTCCTCGACGGTCAAACCTGAGTGCCTGATTATGGAAGCAAGAGTACCGCGATCTAACGGTTTGTTACCATGAACAGGGATTATTATCGGAGTCGGATTGCCGGGCTTCACAAGTTTAACATGACTTCCCTTGCGGCTCTTTTCAACCCAGCCATCTTTATGAAACGCTCTTATAGCATCTTTGCCGTTTATGACAGGAAGCGCAGGTGACATTATACCGCTACTTCGTAAAGTTCAGGATTTGCTTCGGAAGCTTTTTCGATTTCGGTGGGCGTCATATCCTCGATGTACAATTCAATTGCTTCCCGAATATTAGAAACAGTTTCTTCAATAGTGTCCCCTTGCGAAACACAACCCGGCAGGGAAGGTACTTCGGCCACGAATCCGAAATCGTTACCTTTTCGAATCAGCGTTTTAAATTTCATCAAACACCTCAAATTATGTTTCTTAATTAATTATAACCGGATAACCGATGGAAAGGAAACTGTTGTTTGCTTGTATATTGACAAGGCCGCGCAGCCGCCGTATCATCAGCATTGAATTCTTTTGCCCTCGAAAGAGGATGAAAAGGAAGACGGTGCGAATCCGTCGCGGTCCGGCCGCTGTGAATGGGGACGAAAGCCG
>CAYPEK010000179.1:0-5022 GCA_964409645.1 uncultured bacterium
CCGTGCAAAAAGGTCGGCATGGTTACCAAAAAGAAACAGCTCGTCATTAAAGGCCTGAACGGAAAGGTCGCGGTGAACGCGCAGATCGGACGCCTGAAATCGGTCTGGCAGAAACCGCTCGCGTGGTAAAGACGAAAGGAATGAAAACCTTTTTTGAGAAAAAGGTTTTCAAACTTTCCAAAAAACTTCAGTCGCGGGCCTGTGGCGATATGCCGATGGCTCGAAACCAAAGTTTTTAGGAAAAGAGTGTGGGAAAGAACCCTTTTTTCAAAAAGGGTTTTTCCCACGGATCTTTTAAAAAAGGGAGTTTGAGAGATGAAAAGCGTAAGAGCGATAGTATTGAGAACGGCGGGAACGAACTGCGACCGGGAGACCGTGTTTGCGCTTGCGGCTTCGGGAGCGGACGTCGATCTCGTGCACATAAACCAGATTGCGCGCGGCGAGAAAGACCTCGACTGCTACCACATTATGGCGCTCGCGGGCGGCTTCTCGTACGGCGACGACATATCGGCGGGCAAGATACTCGCGAACGAGCTGATTAATAAAATTTCGGAACCGGTGAACAAATTCGTCGCGGACGGCAAACTCGTCATAGGCATCTGCAACGGCTTTCAGATACTCGTCAAGACGGGCCTGCTGCCGGGCTTCGCCGCCAAGAAAGACAAATCCGGCATGGCCCGCCAGTCCGTCACGCTCTTCGACAACGACTGCGGCCATTTCGAGTGTAAGTGGGTTTACCTCAAGAGCGATCCGAAATCTCCATGCGTTTTCACCGCCGGCACCGAGCAGATCATCACGCTGCCGATCGCGCACGGCGAAGGCAAGATCATCTTCGACAACGCCGCCACGATGAAGAAAGCAATTGCCAACAAGCAAGTCGTTTACCGCTACTGCGACGCGAAGGGCAACTTCGGCCCCTACCCGATCAACCCGAACGGCTCCGAAGACAGCATCGCCGGCCTCTGCAACGCCACCGGCCGCGTGTTCGGCCTCATGCCGCATCCCGAGCGGTTCATCTTCACGACGCAGCATCCGCGCTGGACCCGCGGCGACGCCCCGGCATACCCGCAGGGTCTCCGCATCTATGAAAACGCCGTCAATTTCGCGACTAAGGAACTCTGACCCCGGTGAAACTCGATTTCGATTCGGCCGCGAAGGAATGGGACAGTAACGAGCCGCGCCTCAAGCTCACGCTTACACTCGCCGACGCCATGCTTGGCGAACTCGCACTCGACGGCACGCAGACGGTGATCGACTTCGGCGCCGGGACGGGTGTCGTAGCGCTCAGACTCGCGGAACACGCGCAAAAAGTCATCGCCGCGGACTCTTCCACCGGTATGCTCGACGTGATAAAGGAAAAAACCCGCGCCGCCGGAATAGACAACATCGATACATTGCTTTTTGACATCGAGGAATCCGCACCGGCGGGTCTCGCAGCGGACGCAATCGTCAGCTCCATGGCGCTCCACCACATAGAAAACACCGCGAAAGCGGCGTCGATGTTCCACGCCATTCTCCGCCCGGGCGGCCGCATCGCGATTGCCGATCTCGACTCCGAAAACGGCGATTTCCATCAGGACAACACAGGCGTCGCGCACCTCGGATTCGACCGCGAAAAGCTCGCGTCAGTATTTGCCGCCGCCGGATTCACGAACATAGAATTTAAAACCGCATACATAATGACAAAACCAATAGCGGACGGAACAATGAAGGATTTTCCGATATTCCTGATGACCGCCGACGCATAACTTTTCATCGAAAAACGGCATGAAATACAAAATCGAACACAAATTCGTCGGCTCATTCGAGGAATCAGTACACTTCCTCACCGAGGAAAATTTCTACGACCCGAAAAATCTGCCCAATGTGCAGGACAGCAAACCACTGATCGAGGAAGTCACCGAGGACTACAAATTCTGGAAAACACAGTGGTCGGCGCACGGGCAGATCCCGAAGCTGGTGCAGCACCTCATCCAGCCGAAAATGCTCTCGTGGATCGAGGAAACAAGGTACGACCGGAAAGCCAAGACATATCACACGAAGATAACGCCGTTTTTCTTTCGAAGCGTTTTCCACTGCGAAAACAGGGGTTACTTCACCAAGCTCAACGACCGCGAGTTCCTCCGAGTGAACGACGGCGTGCTCGACATCAAGATACCGGTTTTCGGCCCGTTCATCGAGGAAGTAATCATAAAGCACCTCCGCGAGAATTTCGAAAACGAATACAGATACTCGTACAAGATTGTCAAAGAGCGATACGGCGTCGGCTGATTTCGTCCGCGCCCGAAATCATTTCTATTTTCAAAACTATTACATTAGAATATGTCTATTGTTTTGTAACGGAGAGCAGATATGAGAAAACACATATTCGTATCGACAGCATTAGCCGTTCTGATAATCGCGGCGAGCGCGTGGGCGGCTTCTGCGCAGATTGAACCGTACCAGCGGGTGAGCATAATTCAGCGGCCTCTGCTCAGCGTACCGGCCTTCGTTCGTGCAGGTGACTCCTTCCGCATTGAATTTAAACAGAGTGCCGGGGCTCCCGTCAATGTGTACGTTTCGCCCGTCGGAGCCATCGGTGTCCTGAAGGAACTAAAATTCAAAACCGATCCGCAGGCAGCCGGTGTGCTGATTGCCGATGTGCCGGCGGACACTCAGGAAGCGCTGTTCGACCTCGCGGTTGAATTCTCCGGCGGCGTCACGGACACGCAACCCCATGCCTTGAAAGTCGTCAAAGAATTTAAGACCGAATTCGACTTCATCCACATCACAGACATCCATTTCTTCATGCGCGAGTACGCCGGCCGCAACGCGAACGACATCCGTATTAAGTTGCTGAAAGACATCGCTCAATACAAACCGGAATTCGTCGTCTTCACGGGCGACCTCGGCCTCAGACCGGCGAATTACAGGCGCGATTACGATTTCTTCTATACATCGTTCATGAACTTCGTTAACTCGCCGCTGTTCACTGTGCCCGGCAACCACGATGAGGAAATTCTGACAACACCACAGGGTGTCGTTGACGGCAAGAAATTTTGGGCGGCGACGTTCGGGCCGTTCTATTTCTCGACGGATTACGGCGATGTCCACATCGTCGGAGTCAACACACACGAATGGGCAGACAAGTACCGCGAGGAAACACCCGAGATGGACAAGATCGGCGTCGGCAGAACGGCCGTGATAGGCGACGATCAATGGAACTGGCTGAAAAACGACCTGCGCGACGCCACGCAGGCTGGGAAAACGCCCTTCGTTTTCACACACATTCCGGTGGAGTTCCTTCAGGGCGGTTCGAAGCTCGGCGGCGACAAGATCCCCGGACCGTCGGCCAGCCAATTCATTCAATTAATGAGCAAGGCAAAAACCGCCGGCGTGTTCGTCGGCCACGTACATTTCAATTCGGAGAAGCCACTCGGCAACGGCGGCACAATGGAGATTGTCACACAGGGCGCGGGCGCCGACTCGGAAAAGAGCGACGACCCTCACTGGGGCTTCCGTGTCGTACACGTCCGAGACGGAAAAATCATGGGATACGAAACACATCAGGCAAGCTTCGCCGACATAGAGAAGAATCAGTAGCGGTAAAGATAAAAGCAAGAATAATAGAATACGGAATATAGAATACAGCAGAAGACAAAAAGCAATATACAAGATGCGGAGTCACTGGCGGCTGGCCGTACCCCGCCGTGATGCGCAACGCCACCCTCAAACAAGTTTGAGGGTGGCACAAGAATTTTACCCTAACAGTAGTGATCCCATGTGCAAAATAAAATTTTGATACATGGCACACATACAATATGTTTTTTTTAATAGAGAAAAGCAGGGACTGGCAACGCGTGTTGCGTGGATGTACCGCTTTGAAGTAGCTTCAATGATTCAAAGATTCGGGGCCAAGCATTTCAGTTCGCAGATTGATATACACTAACTTCTCCGCAATCACATAAACCGTTCGAAGCGGTCTTTGCCGGCCTTGCAGACGGGGCAGACAAGCGGCGGCTGTTCACGCGCGCAGAGATAGCCGCACACCTTGCACCGCCACACCGGATACGCTAACTCCGCGCGAGGCGCGCCCGGCGCGTCCACCGGTTTCTTCGCGGCGCGCTCCTCGGGGGTCGGCCTCCGTTCCGGGATCATCTCCAGCTTCCGCTCGCCGCGCGCTACCTCCGCCGAAACGTACAGCGCGCAATAGCACGCGCCGAACTCGTCGAGGTCCGCGTCCCGGTAGTCGCACGGGCAGATCATATCGAGGTCCTCTTCCTTCACTCCGGAGGCAAGCCTGCACGGACACGCCCAGTAGCCATAACGCGACTCGTTAGTCAGCAGGCTTCGCACGAGATCCTTCGTGAACTCCACATCCGGGTTCAGCGTGTAGCCGTTCTTGTCGGCGTCCGCCTTCAGGCGCGCGTATAGTTTTTCAACCTGTTCTTCAGTCGGAATATCAGCCATTTGTCCGGTCCATCCCGCTCACATTCCGAGCGTCTTTTTGATTTCGTCTTCTTTGAATCCCACAATGCATGACTTGCCGTCGAAAACAATTGTCGGGAACGAAGCGCGCTCATTCCACCGCTTGATTTCGTTGATACATTCCTCGCGCGCCGCGCCCTCCAGCAGATCAACAAAAACGTATTCGTATCCGACACCGAGATCGTCCAGAAACTGTTTCGTCCTTTTGCACCAGATGCAAGTGCTGAGTCCATACAGTCTGATATTTCCTTTATCCGAGCCGGAGACTTTCGTGAATTCCATGGCGTTTTCGCCTTTCTGTTATTTGACTGCTCGTTTTATGATAAACGCAGCGAGGTTAAAGTCAACCCGGCGCGTGGTGCAGTGTCGGTCACGGGGTGGCAATTCCCCGGCAAAATGAAGTAAAATATATTTCGAGCAGGGTCATGGGGTCCTTGCAATTGAGTTGAACCTGATTACTATAAGAATAAATGGATTGCTCCTGTTAACTAATAAAGAACTCGAGACCTCTGAAAAAAATAGTTTTTGAAAATCAGATTAAAAAAATCGATTTTC
>CAYPEK010000180.1:0-4903 GCA_964409645.1 uncultured bacterium
CCATAACCGGGCGTTTTATTCGCCTGCGTCGTTCAGTGCGCTGCTCGAATCGTTTCCGGAGTTTGGATTCTGTCTCGACATTGGGCACCTCGACGTGGACTCCCGTGAATTCGGGTTCCCGTTCGATGAGTTCCTCGATGCCGTTATGCCGTATCTGCGCGAGATTCACTTGCAGAATTCGACCTCGCGCCCGACGGAAGAAGTCCCGCGGCCGTGGAAGTACCCGGTGCACCCGTCACAGAAGCCGGAGGACGGCTGGTGCGACATCCCGGCAATCCTCGAGAAAATCCTCTGTGCGCGGCCGGACTGTCTGATAAATTTCGAGAGCCGCATCATGCTTCCGGACGATGAGCAGGTTATCCGCGAGGGCATGGAGTGGATCAAGGGGCTTGTTCCCGAGCTTCTCGGCAACTGTGTTTATGACGACTGACAAGCCGCGATGCTTGGAATTGTCGAAGCGAAGATTTAAATCCCCATAGCCGAATATTCAATGACTGAGAAATATGTGGTATAATTAATTCGCACATATTCTTTGCATCGAATGTAAGAAACGCGTATTAAAAGCCATTAAAAGACGGGTGAAGAACAATGAAAAAACGGATTGCGACAGCATTTATGGTTGTGGCGGTAGCGGCGGTTTTTGCCGGACTTGTTGCGGTTGCGCAGCAGAAATCGTTTACGATAGTTATGCCGGGCACGTTCGCGGTGTCGGGCAAATCGAAATCTCAGATGCAGGTGTTCGCGGAAGAGATTACTAAAGCGCTATCGCAGGTGGCGGGCGCGCCTATCGAGTTGCAGACGACCAACCTCGCGGAAGAAGATTACATGAAATTCGCCATCTCGAATCTCGTCAGCAAGAAGATCGACGTCGCGGGGTTTTCGGCCGACTGGTACGCCGGGCTTTCGCCGCAGATGCGGGAAAAGTTTCCGCCGCTGATGGGTATTATGGTCAACGGCAAGAAGAATATGAACTACTGCTACTATGTGAGGAAGAGCGACAACATCAAGAGCATCGACCAGCTCCGGGGAAAGACATTCTCGACTTACACGTATATCGACGGCCGGTATCTTCTTTATAAGGCTGGCATCGACGAACCGCTCGACAAGTTTTTCGGCAAAGTTGTCTATAATCTCGGCGTGGCGCCGGAGTATATGAAGGCGCTCGTCGATAAGAAGATCGACACGTTCGACACGTGGGACTTCATGGTCGAGACCGCGCGCAGTGTTGACCCGAAATTCAAGGACATCGTGCCTCTCGCCTGCAATGAATTCGGAATGAACTCTTTCATGATTTACCGCAAAGACCTTGATCCGGCGGTCATCGACAAACTCAGAAAAGCCGCTCTCAACTGGAAAAAGGACCCGAGGTTCAGCAACGTGAAGATGTTTTTCGTAGCTGTCAAAGGTGACGTGTTCGTGCCGACGGAAAAAGATTTCCAGCTCTCTTATGATGTGGACAAGCTCTCGACGACCAGAAAATGGAATGAAGAACGCCGTGCGTTCCTGAAAAAGAACGGTAGATAATTCTCCGGTACGAAATGAGTGCAAAGCGCGGTCCGGACGGGTCGCGCTTTTTTGTTGTGCGGACATTTTCCGGCTTCGGGATTCCAGCGCCCGCATTTCGTCATAGACAATAAATTTCGTTTCTGTTATTGTTCTAACGAATTAAACTCCTCTTTGTTGCGGCATCATAAGGCATTTTGTACGAATAACATATATGAGGTGCAAACTCATGGAACGCAGGCTTTTTTCAGAAGAACACAACATTTTTCGAGACGGATTCCGCAAATTCCTCGAAAAGGAGATCGTTCCGCACCACGAGCAGTGGGAGAAGGACGGCAGAGTGTCGAGAGAGGCGTGGCTCAAAGCGGGCGGGAATGGATTTCTGTGTCCGTGGGTTGCTGAGGAATATGGCGGTTCGGATGCCGACTTTCTCTACTCCGTAATAATCTCGGAGGAGAGCGTGCTCGCCCGCGTTTCGGGTTTCATGATCGGCCTCCACAACGATGTGGTGGTGCCGTACATCAATTCGTTCGGCAACGGGGAACAGAAGAAACGCTGGCTGCCGAAATGCGTGTCGGGCGAGTACATCAGCGCGGTGGCAATGACGGAGCCGGGCGCGGGTTCGGACCTCGCCGCGATCAAGACGACCGCCGTTAAAGACGGCGACGACTACATAGTCAACGGCCAGAAGACGTTCATCTCGAACGGGTTGCTTTCCGACATCGTCGTTACCGCTGTGAAGACGGACACAAAGGCGAATCCGGCGCACATGGGCATATCGCTCATCGTGATCGAGGAGGGCACACCGGGGTTCAAACGCGGGCGTAAGCTCGAAAAGATGGGCATGCACGCGCAGGACACGGCGGAGCTTTATTTCGAGGACTGCCGAGTGCCGCGCGCGAACCTGCTCGGCGAAGAAGGCATGGGCTTCGTTTATCTGATGCAGAAGCTTCAGCAGGAGCGGCTTGTGTGCGCGATAGCCGCACAGGCCGCCGCCGAGATGATTCTGCGCGACGCGATCAAATACACGAAGGAACGCTCGGCGTTCGGGCGCCCGATCTCGAAGTTCCAGCACACGCGCTTCAAGCTCGCCGAGATGGCAACCGAAATCGAGCTTGGCCGCGTGTTTGTCGATCGCCTGATTCAGGACCATATAATGAAAAAGGACATCGTCACCGAGACGTGCATGGCGAAGTGGTGGGTCACCGAGATGCTGAAACGCACCGCGGATCAGGCGCTCCAGTTCTACGGCGGCTACGGCTACATGACGGAGTACCCGATTTGCAAGGACTACATGGACGTGCGCGTGCAGACGATCTACGCCGGGACGACGGAAATCATGAAGGAAGTCATCGGTCGCCGCATGGGCCTGTGACGGACATTTGTTCTAAAAAGTAATCGCGCGAATTGTGCAGGTGCATGGTGCAACGTGCACCTACTTCTATAGCAATTGTGGAAAAAACGCCGCCGATTTGCTATGCTGTCTTATCCCGAATCCGACTTTTGAGGATTTGGCGCTTTATTTCGCAGGGGATTGATTCATGGGCATCGAGGATTTCGTACACCTTCACGTTCACACCGAGTACAGCCTGCTGGACGGAGTGGGCCGCGTCGGAAAAATGGTTGACCGCGCCGCCGAGCTCGGCATGAAGTCGATCGCCATCACCGACCACGGCAACATGTTCGGGATGGTGAAGTTCTACAACGCGGCGAAGGCGAAAGGTGTCAAGCCGATCATCGGCTGCGAGATTTACGTCGCGCCGCGCAGAATGACGGACAAGGAGCATCCCCACGACGCCGACTACTTCCACCTGCTTCTCCTCGCGAAAAACGAAAAAGGATACAACAACCTTATAAAGATAGTCTCGCTCGCGCACACGGTCGGCTTCTACTACAAGCCGCGCGCGGACAACGAGCTGCTTGCCGAGCATTCCGAAGGTATCATCGCGCTATCGGCCTGCCTCGGCGGCCGCGTCCCGGCGATGATCCGGCGCGGGCAGATGGAGAAGGCGCGCGAACACGCCCGCTGGTATCGCGATACGTTCGGCGAGGAAAATTTCTTCTTCGAGCTCATGAACACCGGCGAGCCGGAGCAGATCACGGTCAACCACGCGCTCGAAGAACTTTCACGCGAGCTTTCGATCCCGCTCGTCGTCACAAACGATGTCCACTACATCAAGCCCGAAGATGCTCTCATTCAGGACGTTATGATGTGCGTCGAGCAGGGCAAGATTCTCGAAGACACGAACCGGCTCCGGTTCGATTCAAAGGAATACTACTTCAAGACGCCGCAGCAGATGAGCGAACTCTTCCCGAACCACCCGGAAGCGCTCGAAATGACGGCGAAGATCGCGGATCGCTGCAACGTCGAACTGCCGCAGAACAAAATCTATCTGCCTGATTTCGACGTCGAGGGCGGCAAATCAGCGGACGACTACCTCGTACAGCTCGTGAACGAGGGACTCGAAAGAAAATACCTCAAAGTAAGCAAGCCGATCCGCGAGCGCGCCGACTACGAACTCAGCGTCATCAAAAAGATGGGCTACTCGGCCTACTTCCTGATCGTGTGGGACCTGCTGCGTTACGCGCGCAGCCGGCGCATCCCCGTCGGCCCGGGCCGTGGCTCGGTCGCGGGCAGCATCATCGCTTTCGCACTCGACATCACTCAGATCGACCCGATCAAATACGACCTGCTCTTCGAGCGATTCCTCAATCCGGAACGCGTCTCGATGCCCGACATAGACATGGACTTCTCGGACCGGCACCGCGACGAGGTGATTAAATACGCGAAGAAACGATACGGCGAGGATCACGTCGCGATGATCGTCACGTTCAACCGCGAGAAGCCGCGCGCCGCCATCCGCGACGTCGGACGCGTGCTCGGCATCCAGTTGCCGGTTGTCGATAAAATCGCTAAAAAGATACCATTCCGCATCCCCGACAAGGACACCATCACCATCGAGGACGCGATCGAATTCAGCGAGGAACTGAAATACCACTACGAGAACGAGCCGGACATCCGCCGGCTGCTCGACATATCGAAACAGATCGAGGGGCTTTCGAGAAACGTCAGCCGCCACGCGGCCGGCGTCGTCATCTCGAAATTCCCGGTCACCGACCACATCGCGGTCTATAAAGGCCCGAGGGACGAGGAGCCGATGACGCAGGGTGTCCACGAGGACATCGAGAAAATCGGACTCGTCAAAATGGACTTCCTCGGCCTCAGCACGCTCACGATTGTTGACGACGCGCTCAAATACATCCGGGAGCGCACGGGCAACGACATCGACCTCGACGCCATCCCGCTCACCGACGCGAAGACGTACAAGCTGCTCTGTCGCGGCGAGACGGGCGGCGTGTTCCAGTTTTCCACCGAGAGGATGTCATCCAGCTTGAGTGA
>CAYPEK010000181.1:0-4717 GCA_964409645.1 uncultured bacterium
CGATCACCGGCTTCGTCGCGCTGCGTATTATCGTAAACATCTTGAACAGCTTCGTCACGAAAATGCGACCTGTGTGCGGGTTCAATTCTTTCATCTCCGCTATGTCACCGCCCGAGCAGAACGCTTTGCCTCCCGCGCCCGCCACGACGATCACGCCGATAGCAGCATCGTCCGCGGCGTCCTGCAACGCTTCGCTCATCTCTTCGAGCGTCTTCGTGCGGAACGCATTGAACATCGCCGCCCTGTTGATCGTCACCTTCGCGATACCGTCATTTTTTTCGTAAATTATGTCTTCGTACGGCATGTTTCACCTCGGCCGAAAATGCCTTTATACCATAGATGCTTACCATGTTGAATCGGCGTGCCGATTCTATCACCGCTCCGTGCCGGGTGTCAACGAAGCCACCGCCGCGCGCGCGTCCGAGATTGCCTCCCAACAACGTTTCTGGTATGTTATTTCAATTAAACTTTGCTGGAGGACGCTATGCAGGAAGAGGACAATGTTGAAATAACCATATCCGAACTGAAAGAACGGCTACGCGGCTCGCTCACGGACGTGGAAGCGATGAAGATGCTCGCCGATTACTACCTTTACCGGAACATGCCGGCCGAGGCGAAATATCTCTATGAGAAAGCGCTTGAGACCGCGCCCGGAAACCCGACGGTTAAGTTCGGAATCGCGACTTATAAATACAACACGGACGATAAGGCCGCAGCGCTGAACATCCTGAAAGAAGTCACGGCGGAAAACCCGGATTTCGAACCGGCGTTCGCGCTGCTCGGCACTCTGCTCGCCGAAGACCACCTGCTCGACGACGCGATCGCCGCACTCGCGAAAGCCGCCGAACTCGAACCCGAAAACACAGAAGTCCTCTACCAGCTCGGCAATCTCTACGACGACAACGACATGCCCGAAGAGGCGGTGAAGATTTACGAGCAGATACTCGAAACAGACCCGGAATTCGCTCAGGCGCACAACGCGATCGGCATCCTGCACCTCGATAATGAAGAATGGGACGAAGCTGTAAGCCGTTTTCGGAAAGCTCTCTCAATCGACCCGACATACTCGAACGCGCACCTCAACCTCGGGACGGCGTTTTTAAGCCACGAAAGTTTCTCCGCGCAGGACGCCGAGGACGAGTTCAACCTTGCAATCAAGACGGATCCGTCCAATGCGGACGCGTACATCGCGCTCGGCGAGTTCTACTACAATGAGGAAAAGTGGCGGCGCGCGCTCGACTGTTTCGAGAAGGCTGTCGCTTCGGACTCCGAATCGGCACCCGCGCACTATAACCTTGGAAATGCGTTCTTCGCGATCGGCGACATGGACGAGGCACAGCTTGCATACACGAAAGCAGTCGCGCTCGACAACGGATTCGCCGATCCGCACTACTGGCTCGCGAAGGTTTTCTCGAAACACGACAACTACGGACTCGAAGCGGCGATACATCTGAAGCGGTATCTCGAACTCGACCCGGAAGGCGAATGGGCAGAGGAAGCCGGAAAGCTCCTCGAAACCCTCCGCGCCGACTGGCCGGTTTGACCTGATTTGATTATAGGAGAATAAGAGAATGGATGGGGCACGTGCAACGTGCCCCTACATAAAATATGTTGCGATACGTAGGGGCACGTTGCACGTGCCCATTAAATAGTCAAAAAAAATGCGGCCTTCGCAGGCCGCAAAATGACCGTTCTCAAATCGGTCATAAAAGGTAGGCTTAGATAGACGAATAAGCCGCGGACCGGTTTTCTCCGGCCCGCGGCGATTGCTCTGTTCAATTCCTCACAGTCTTATTTCTCGACATTCGCCTCCGTCTGCGCTTCCTGAGCGATTGCCGGAGCCGGTTCATGTTCCGTCTTCAGCCCCATCGCTTCAACCACGAGGGTCGATATGTCTTTTACTTTTATCTTTTCGTCCAATTCGTTCAGTTTCACACCGTCGTCGAGCATCTGCATGCAGTAGATGCAGGATACCGCGATCGTGTCGGCGCCGGTGCCGGCGAACTCTTTCACGCGGCGCACGTTGAGCCGTTCGTCGCCGGGGACATCGAGATCGAGGTCCATGAAGTAGTTGCCGCCGCCGCCACCGCAGCAGAAGCTCTTTTCCCTCTTGTTGCCGGCTTCGACGAACTGCACGCCCTTCACTGATTTGAGGACTTCGCGCGGCGCGTCATATACTTCAGCGTACCGGCCCAGATAGCATGGATCGTGATACACGACTTTTTCTTTTACTTCTTTCGGGAGTTTGATTTTTCCCTGTTTGATGAGCTGCAGGATGAAATCCGAGTGGTGCACTACGTTGAATTTGCCGCCGAACTGGGGGTATTCGTTCTTGAGCACATTGTAGCAGTGCGGGCAGATCACGAGCAGCGTGTTGAACTTCCGCGCATTGAGGATTTCAACCTGCTGTTTCGCGATTGTCTGGAACACATTCTCGTCGCCGAGGCAGCGCGCGGGGTCTCCGCAGCAGAACTCCTCGTCGCCGAGCATCCCGAATTTCACGCCGGCTTCCCTGAGTATCGCGAACACGTTCATCGCGACGTGCCGTTTGTTCTGGTCGTAGTTCGTGCAGCATCCCATCCAGAACAGCACGTCGGTTTGTCCGTCCGCCGGGATTATTTCCGGTTTTTCGCCTTCGATCCAGCCGAGCCGGTCTTCCTGCGGTCCGTAGGGGTTGCCGCGGGTTTCGAGCGCCTTGAGCGAGCGCTTCGCGTCCGCGGGCAGACGTCCGTTCATCATGACTTCGGACCTGCGGATGTCGATGACCTGATCTACGTGCTCGACCATCGCCGGGCAGACTTCCATACAGGCGCGGCAGGTGCGGCACAGCCAGAGTGTGTGTTCATCTATTGTCGCGCCGATGAAGGGATCGAGTTCGAGCGGCTGCGCTTCCGCGGGCGCTTCGCCCTCGGCCGGCGCTCCGCCGTTGCCCTTCGCCTTCGCGGCTTCCTGTTTTTCGTACATTTCATACAGTGATTTTTTTAACGATTTGACAACTTTTCTCGGATTGAGCGGGTATCCGCACTGACACACAGGGCAGATTTCCTCGCAGCGCCCGCACTCGATGCAGGCGTCGAAGTTCATAGCGTTCTTCCACGTCAGATCGGACGCGTCCGACATGCCGATCCTGAACTCGTCGAGGTCCTCGCGGCTGAACAGCTCTTCCATATCTTCCCGTTTCAGCGAACCTTTGGGCTCCATGTTGGAGAACATGTAGTTGGCGGGAATCAGGATGAAGTGCACGAACTTCGTGTAAGGCAGTGTCGCGATCAGGGCAAACGTCGCCAGTGCGTGCAGCCACCATATCACCGGGTACACCACCGCGACCGAGCTCTCCGGGAAAATCCCCATCGCCTTCGAGACGACGAGTCCCACCGGCGAGAAAATCGCCCACTGATCGCCGACGAACTTCATGCGCAGACCTTCGAGAAGGAATCCGCCTATGCCGATGAACAGAAGCAGGATGAGCATGTACGCATTCTGCCAGTCGCTTTCGAGGCTCTTCGGCTTCATCACGTAGCGGCGTATGACCGCGATGGTGAGTCCGACGATGAGCAGCGCGCCCGCGATGTCCGCGAGAAACGAAACAACGAGATAGATGTGGCCCGTGAAGAATTCGAGCGGGGTATCTATCTCGATCGTCAGAATTGCTGTCGTCATCATCAGGATGAGGAACGACCAGAAAATCATCGAGTGGAAAACGCCGGGCAGCATTTTTTTGCGAACTCGGCCCTGCATCAGTACGTCTTTGATCATAAATATTGCGCGCTTCACGACGTCCTTGAATCTTTCATCCGCCGGTTTCAGCGCCTTCCACTGCATCACTTTTCTGTAAACCCCGTAGCCGAAGATGGCGAACGAGATGATCATCGGGATGTACATGATCCAGTGATGGTGGACATTCCAGTAGTATTCTCTGTGCGCTTGCGAAAGTTGCATGGTGCTTCTACCTCCGAATTGACTTATTTGACGAACGGTCCACGGTCAATTTAATCCTTATTAGTATTAGCGCCGATTACGCGCCGACTTTCGCCGCATCCGCGGTTTCGATGCTGCGGACCTGTTTAGCGATTGCATAAGCTGCCTTGCCCGGCTGCCGATACCAGAAGCGGGTGAACTGCGACGTGACATCGAAGCAGTCTGTGCAGGTCTCGAGCTTCATACCCTTGCTGTCCAATGCTCTCATGAACGGAGTTACCGCAGCGCGCGAGCGGCCGACCGCCCACACTCTGTCCACCAGCACGATCTCCGCATCGGCTTCGGCGATCATTTTCTTTACGCCCGACCGATCCATCACCTTTTCGCACTCATTGACGTCTTCATACACCGCAACGAGTTCGATCCCATTGTCCGTCGCGAACTCTTTCAGGTTCTTTTTCTGAGCCTCCTTATCCACGACGTTTCCCTCGTAGTCAACATAGATGCCTGACACATAACCCACTGCTTTCATCGTTGATACCCCCTTTCGATTTTCATCGTTATTAAAATTTTTTGATCTCTCTTTTTCCGCTGTCATTGTCCTGTCCCTCCTTTTTCGTCGTACGCCTACTAATAAAGCAAGCCCGATGCCAATTGTGCATAAAAAACCAATCGCGCCTAAAAAACACTTTTGTGAAGCTGATATTTTTATTTATTTATTTTTTGAGGGAGCATTTTGCTTTGGTGTTTTTATTCATGGTGCATGTTTATTATATTCGCATATTCGGCCGCCATTTCA
>CAYPEK010000182.1:0-4610 GCA_964409645.1 uncultured bacterium
TGCTCACCGCTTCATGGAGACTGAACGGCCGCCGGTACGGCCTCTCCGCCGTCAGCGCTTCGAAATGATTTATTACCACAGCCAAGTGCGCCAGCGGCGGCAGATCGTTGAAATCCACGTTATCCGGGTACCCGGTCCCGTCCGCATTCACATGATGCCCAAGCGCGATTATCAGCGTCAGAGGATCGACTCCGGGAACCTTCTTCAGCGTATCCCAGCCGTTGATGCAGTGCTTTCTGATTTCCTCCCATTCGTTATCCGTCAGCAGAGTCGTCTTATTAAGCGCTTCCTCCGGCGTCGAAAGTATGCCGGTGTCGTGAAGCATCATCGCCTCGACAAACGCACTTACCTCGTGCGGCGGATAGTTCAAATTCGTCGCCACAAACGACGCTATAATCGCACATTCGAGCGAGTGTTCGTACATGTACGAGACGTGCTTTTTCAACTGAAAAAGTTTAAGAGGAACATCAGGGTTCTCCGGCGTTTCATTCACAAGTGACGCTATGGATTCATCTATGCCGGACATATCAAGTTTTGCGTCGGACGTCCCTATCTTTTCAAAGAATCCACGCGCGCTGTCCTCGAGTTGGGCGCGTGTTTTCTCCGACACTATTTCCTGAAATTCGAGCTTCTTTATGATTTCAGCCCGCAACTGCCTCTTAACCGGCGATTTCGGAAGCTTTTCACCTTCGACACGCGGTTCTTCTTCAACTATCCAATTGGACAACTGCTGTATCAACTTCTTCGTGACAATCGTGCCTTTTCGGCACAGCACAACCGACCTGTCCATCGAATAGACATCTTCAGCAAGCGGTTCGCCCACGACCACCGATATTTTTTTCGCATCTTTCGGCATACAGGCCCTATTTCTTATCGAACATTGTTATGTCGAAGAACTTCGAGTCGCCTTTCACACGGCATCCCGTGTCCTTCATTTCCATTAACTGTTTCAATGTGTCGTTCAAGCGCTTCTTCGTGAAGTAACACTCCAGAAACCCCAGAGGCCCAAACGCCTCGATGTGGTTTGCCTCGATCGGTGGAACTTCGCCGATCAGCATTAAGACCCTTACTTTCCCCTTATCTTCAGTCTGCACGATTTTTTTCAGATAAGAAAACCCGATGTCGCCATCCCCGGAGCTTGCCTCGATTATGTAAATGTCGTACGTGCGCTTCTTCGCTTCATTCGTGACTTCGTCGCCTGTCTTTGCGTGATTCAATGAAAACTCTGTGCCCGTCAGAGAAACCTTCAGGAGATACCAAGTCGATGCCTCGGTTGTGTAGGCCAGCACTTTTTTTCTTACGCTATCCTTTTGCAACACAACGCCGGAAGACATATTCCCTCACTCTAGAATTACTATATTAACAGGAATCACGCCGTTTCGTTCCTTAAATGACAAAAAATGTTTGCCGCCCGGCCGCTCTTGATTGAAACTTGGAATGATTTATGATATTATCCGTCTCGAATAATGCGGAATAGAAAGGAAAATCTTATGAGAAAAGTATTGTTTCTCTGTTTTGTTCTTTCTCTGGTTATTATCGGTAAAACCGCTTCGGCTGCTCCGCTGAAAGACTCAAACATTGATTTCAAAGGCTTGGCGCAGTTCATTTACAGTTGGGACGAAGACAACGGCAACGACCAGTTCGACAACGCAAGGCTGGAAGTCAACCTGACGGCAAAGCCAAACGAGCATATCACGGTATTCACGTCGCTGGACTTTTCAGGCAACACGTCAGTCATGTATTCCGACGATCCTTTCGCGCCCGTCTTTTATAAAGGCAACGTGGGTTCGAGACATGCTTTCATGGACGGCTCGGCGGATGATACGATCGTGGACATGTTCGCCGACATCTCTTATATCGATAACCTGACATTCCGCGTCGGACAGTTCCCCCTCCCGATCAGCTACGAACTGAACACTCCCGCCTTTGATCTTGAAACGATACAGTACAATCAGGGCATCGGAACGTTCGGCCTGCGCGACAGAGGCTTGATCGTGTTCGGTGATCCGTCGGACAAAATCAGCGTCGCAGGCTGGATCACAAACGGTGCGGGCGCAATCACCGGCGCTACAAATGACACCAATGACGACAGATCGTCCTACGGCCTCCAGCTCGACGTGTTCCCGGTCGATTACTTCTCGGTCAAAATCTGGGGCATGTGGGGAGATCAGAATGCCGCATGGACGGGCGTGGAAACAGATCAGGACGCGTACGGCCTCGGACTCGATTACGCCGCGCACGGTTTCCATTTCTTTACCGAATATAACTACATGGAAAAAGACACAGGAACAACTTCAACAAGCAAATACAAATATCGCCAGTGGTACGCACACGCCTCACAGAAAATCCCCAACACCAACCTTCAGGCAGTCGTGCGGTACGATTCGTTCAGATACACAACATCCGCAATCGCATCAAACCCGGCGTGGTACGGCAAAATTACAACCGCCGGAGTTAACTGGGAATTCGAAAAGAATGCAAAGCTCCAGCTAATGCATGAATTCATCACCGGCCCGTTCGACGCGACAGACCTTCAGTTGTCCGTGAAATTCTGATCGGCTGAAACGAGAGCAACAAAAAAGGCGGCCTTCACAGCCGCCTTTTTTTATTCCTCGTAATCTTTTCCGGGCTTAACTCTCTTTACTGTCCGACGATGAATCCGCTACCTGTTTTGTCGCGGATTCCGCAGCTTTCTTCAAATCCTCATTCACTCCCGAAATTCCCTTTTTAAATTCCGTCACCGCCCCGCCAACCGCTTTACCGATTTCCGGCAGCTTCCTCGGCCCGAATACCAGAAGCGCCACTATCAGTATCACAATCAATTCCATCGCGCTAGGCGTCCACATGGTAATTCTCCTTAAATACTAAGTTACGATCATTATATTGATAAAACTTTTTTTTTCAATCAACTTATTTGTTCGCCGACGGCAGTCTGAAAAGCGGGCGCTCCATCGCGTTCGCCACCTTCTCCACTTCCTCCACCAGCTTTGTGTATAAATCGAAATTCAGAGACTGAGGACCGTCGCTCTTTGCCTCCCTCGGGTTCGGATGCACCTCAATCATAAGTCCGTCCGCGCCCGCCGCCACCGCTGCACGCGCAACAGGAATTATCTTGTCCGACACTCCCATTGCATGGCTTGGGTCCACCACCACCGGCAGATGGCATTGCGCCTTTATCACCGGAATCGCGCAGAGGTCCAACGTATTGCGCGACGCGTCCGAGAATGTCCTGATCCCGCGCTCGCACAACACTATCTCCTCATTCCCCTCGCTCATTATGTACTCCGCCGACATTAAAAGGTCCTTTACTGTCGCAGACATTCCGCGCTTCAGAAAAACCGGCTTCTTTGTCTGCCCCACCATCTTCAGAAGCGAGAAATTCTGCATGTTTCTCGCCCCGATCTGAAGCATGTCCGCCGTCTCCACGCTCATATCGAGCGAATGCTCGTCTATAACCTCGGTCACAACCGGCAGGCCCGACGCCGCACGCGCCTCGCTCAGCAAATCGAGGCCTTCTTTTCCCAATCCCTGAAACGCATACGGCGATGTGCGCGGCTTGAACGCCCCGCCCCTCAATAACGCCGTGCCGCACCCGACGAGAAATTTAGCAGTTTCAACTATCTGCTCGCGGGTTTCCACAGCACACGGACCCGCTATTATAACCAGTTTTTTACCGCCTATTTTCACCGGGCCTACATTCACAACCGAATCTTCCTGCCTGAACTCGCGCCCAACCAGCTTATACGGCTGCGAAACGTGTATTATATCCGCGACTCCGGCCAGTCCCTCGATCGGCGAACCGTCCACCTGCTTTTCGTTGCCGATCACTCCTATCGCCATCCGCTGCGAGCCTTTCATCGCATACGGAGAAAACCCCATTCTCCTTATAGCATTTTCGACAGCTTCGATCTGCTCCGCCGTCGCGTCGTTTCTCATCACTATCAGCATATCAAACCTCCGGCCCCCACTATATCTCAACTACATATTGTGCCACCCTCCGGCAAATGCGGCAACACTTAACGCGTCTTTTGCTTTTCGTCAATTCCTCTCCCTCGTTTTACTTTTCTTTTCGAAAACACGTATAATTAGTAGGCTAAGAAACGGAAGTTTGCTTCTGATATGAAGAAAGTGCTCGGCATACATGCAGTCGGACACGACTCCGGCGCCGCCTTGGCGATCGGCGGCAAAGTCGTCTCCATTTCCGAAGAACGACTGACTCGGAAAAAACATTGCGGCGGCCTCCCGAACCTCTCCGTCGAATACGTACTCAGCACCGCGGGCATCGATTTGAACGATGTCGATCTGATCGTTTTTGACATCCTCGAAGACAATAAGGAAATCACGCTCAAGTGGATCAACGGCGATCTTAAATACAAAGGCCGCATACACGCTATCCGGCATCACGACGCACACGCGGCGGCGGCGTTCTTCGCCTCCCCGTTTGACGAAGCGGCAGTTTTGATAGTGGACGCTTTCGGTTCACGCGCCTGCGACCTCGAAACCGGCCGATCCGAAAACTCTATCTCGGTTTTCGGCCCCGACGTCTCGGAAATTCATAGCTTCTATTGCGGCGGCGGCAATCGTATGCCTCTTATCCGCCGCACTTACTC
>CAYPEK010000183.1:0-4487 GCA_964409645.1 uncultured bacterium
CGAGGTCGCGCATTCTCATCAGAATGTCGTGCGTTTCGCTCAGCGCTCCGTCCGCTGTCTCGATCAGGTTGATGCCGTCTTCGCAGTTCTGTATCGCTGTCTCGATGCCGCCTATCTGCGCCTCCATGCCCTTCGCGATAGCAAGTCCGCTCGGATCATCTGCTGCTGAGTTGATTTTCAGCCCAGACGACAACCTTTCGAGCGACGTCTTCAGCCCCAGATTTGTCAACCTGAGGTTGTTCAAACCTACCATTCCGGAAATGTTTGTGTTGATTACCGACATAATTCCCTCCTTGTTTGTCACCGGCCGGCATCCTTGCCTGCCGTGTCGGATTTCTCCGTGATGTCCGTTTTGTCATTTGTTCGGCTGTTTTTACGGGAACTTGACCGCTTTTTAAAAATAAAAACCACAATTTTTCCATAAATTGGACAAATATTGTGAATCCGGCAACCTGATTACAATTTATTTAATTTTTGTCTTATTTTTTGGGATTCTAATCAATGCGAACTTAACGATTGCAATCAAATATGTTTTCGCCGGCTAAACCACATCTCTGCTGATATGTTCAGAAGGAGGTTATTTCTTCAATTCCTTCTTTACTCTTAAAAAAACGTACGGCCCTTCCCTTTCAACCACTTCGCCGAGTGCGCCGATGTCTTTGCTCCACGACGATGAAGTGTCGATAAAGAAATAATCAAGCTCGAATAATTTAATATTGTCCGCAATCGGACGTTTCAGTCTGTTGCGAAAAGCCGCAGCAAGCTCAGAATTCCGGCCATTCCGTCCGCCCCGCTCGATAACATCGACTACCCGCTTGCCGCCGTGATATATCATCGCATTATTGTTTGTGTCCGGAAGGCACATCACGCCGCCGAAAGGATACCCGGCAACTCGCTTCAATATGGTCTTCAGATCGTTCCCCATATATAACGGCGACGATTTGAGCTTATTTTTGAAACCGGGCAGCGTCATTCTGAGAGTGAGTATGTATGAGACCGCAAACCCCGCCGCCAGTGCCCAGAACAGCGCCGGCGCATATTTATACGCGTCTTGGACGGCGATTCCCGACAACACCGCGCCGGGCAGCGCGCACAGCATCGGCAGCCGCCGCACGCCGTCGCCGCCCCTCGCAAACCGCGGCACGAAAACCGCCGCAAGAAATATCACAAACGCTATCAGGAACCAGTACCATAGAATCCTCTTCATCAGCAGATGCGCATCGCCGTGCCCGGTTACGGCAACCCACAGCCCCGCGGCGAACATCACCAACACTGAAAAGTTCTCTATAAATAGTATTCTTAATACTGTATTTAAATAACCATTTAATTTATTATCGTCAGCGCGGCCGGCTCCCTTACCGAAATTCATCGCCCAATACGCCGTCAGCGTCGCCGAAAAATGCTTCGTGTTCAGCAGGAACGCCGCCGCAAGCGCGCACGCCTCAAGCACCGCATAAGTCGGGTTCCCTGTCGCCGCCCAGAGCGCCGGGCCGACAATCAGCATCAGCGGCAACGGCATCCGCATCGTGTGGAAACACGCCGCGCCCGCGAGTATAGAAACAAACGCCCACGGCGACGACACACTCTGCAACCCAACCATCATCGCCACTATCCACAGGTTGAACAGCAGCGCGCCCAGCACCCGCGGCGTCAGGCCGATCGACTCCAGCTCCATCTGCGGCGACGCGAGGTAAAAAAGCCACGCAGCGATACCCGCCACATTCGAACCGGTGAGCTCAATGCACAGCCAATACACAAGCACCGCGTTGAGCGCATCGAAAAACGGGCTTATCAAGCCGCCGATTTTTTCGAGAGTTTTCTTTGGAATAACCGACAACAGGCTGTGCAGCAGCACCGGATAATCATTGTATGTTCCGACGGAGAAATAGCGGACGAATTTCTGCCGGTCGCGGTCTTTTCTGATGACGTCGGCAAGCGCGAGATGGAAAAGCGAGCCGCTGTCGCCGCCGAAGAACCCGATCCCCGGCGTCGCACGGACTATAAACGTCACTGCCGCTATCCCGACGCATATCGCCGCGGTTGTCAGCATAGTTTCACATCCCCGCCGGAACCGGCTGCCTGCTCTAAGTCTTCGACGTCGTTATTCCGGCTTGGGTTTGCCAATTTTCACCATCACCGCGCCGTGCGCGGGCACATACACCTTGAACGAACCGTCGAACGTGCCAACGTCCTTCTTCTGCCAGAGGTCGCGCACCGGCTGCGGCCCGCTGATCCCGAGGTCCGCCCAGTTCACCGTGATCTCCGAGCCGGAAACGAACCGGTTGAACAGCCCCACCGCGATCGTGCCGTCCGCGAGCGGCCGCGCCCACACCTCGAACATCCCCTCGCGCGCCTTCCTGCCGGCAGGTTTGCCGAGCGGGTCCTGATGCACGTCGAGCACTTCGTCGTTCGTCAGCAGGTCCAGCGTGAACTCGTCGAGCTGCGTCATGTCGCATCCGATCAGCATCGGCGACGACACGAGCGCCCACAGCGTGATGTGCAGAATCTGCTCGTTCTTCGTCAGCCGCGTCGGGTGCAGCGTCGGGCCCCAGCCCACTTTGCCCACAACCAGCATGTCGGGGTCGTTCCAGTGGCCCGGCCCGGCGTAAACCTCGTGACCGTTCTGGCTGAACCCGATCCCGTCGAGGCTGCCCCACGAGTCGTTAATGTCGCCCGTCGTGCGCCATGAGTTGCCGCCCACCTCCGCGCCCCACTTCCACACCTCGCCCATCCCGTACTGGCACAGACTGTAGAAAATGTCGCGGCTCGTGTCTCTCAGCGCGTCCCGCATCGTGAAATACGGTTTTTTCAGCTCTTCGAGGCTGCTGTTTTTAGCAATGGTGCTGTAGCTGCACCAGTCGTATTTCAGATAATCGATTCCCCACTTCGCATAAGTCTCCGCGTCCTGAACCTCGTGCTGATAGCTGCCGAGATAGCCGCCGCACGTCCTCGGACCCGGCGACGAGTAAATCCCTATCTTAAGGCCGAGCGAGTGAACGTAGTCGGCCACTTCCTTCATGTCCGGGAACTTCTTGTTCGTGACGATCTCGCCGTCCGCGGCGCGCTCGGGCGCCTCCCAGCCGTCGTCGATGTTCACATAAGAAAACCCGTGCGCCGCGAGCCCGCTCTCGATCATCGAGCGCGCCGCCGCCTTAGTCTTATCCGCATCCACAGAAAGCCCCCACACATTCCACGAGTTCCAGCCGAGCTGCGGAGTCAGCCCGATCGCGTCCTTGCCGCCCACTATCTTCAGCTTCCGCGACGCCGATCCCTTCGGCCCCTTCACTGTCAGTTCCACCACCGTCTCGCCGTCCTTTTTCAGCGAGCCGGAGATCACACCCGTCGCCGGGTCGAGCTTCAACCCGTCCGGCAGGTTCTTCGCCGCGTACGTCAGCGGGCCGACACCCGTCGCCGGGATCAGGAACAGAAACGGCTTGCCGGGCGTCGAGCCATACACGCGCGGGCCGTGAATCCCGTATTCGTCCGGGTTCGTGTGCGCGATCGGCAGCGGAGGCTCCTCCACCGCGCCGAGCGCCACGGGCACCGCCGCCGCAAGCGGGTCGAGCACGATCATCGCCCCGCCCCACACCGCGTAATCGTCGTCCGCGTTCGGCGACTTCGCATCGACAAACAACACCAACTGCTTCGCGCCCTTCAAATCGACCGATATCAGTTCCGGCTTTTCGCCGCCCTTGATCGGCTTCGTTTCGTACTCCTTCTTTCCGTCCACCCACACCTGAAACACGACACTGCCGCGCCCCACGCGCGAGTCGTCCACACCCGCCATCGACACGAATTTCAACGCCGCGCCCTTCAGGTCGATCGCCGCGACGCCCGCTCCGCCTCGCGAGAACAGCCCGTGCTTGTACAGGCCGCCCCGAATCATCAGCGGCATTCCCTCGCTCGTGTGGCACATGAACATCCCGCCGAAGTTCGGGTTCGGCTTCTCCGGGTACATCGAGTCGAGCCACATCGTGTTTTGCGGCGCGGTGGTCTTGCGCAGATCCGCGGACGTCTGCGCGCGCGCCGATACCTGCACGCCGACAGCTACCGCCAACGCGAACAAAATCATCGTCATTTTCCCGATTCTCATTCGTGCCATGATTCACCTCTCAGAAGACTTGTTCCGGCGTTTCATTCTAATATTTCGATGTGCGGATTGTAAAGCGCGCACGCGCGGCCCGTCACCGCTGAAGAAGCTTCTTTTAAAAAATCACCACAAAGGCACTAAGACACAAAGGAAAACAATCGCGCTCTGACACGCGCTATTTAATAATAATTGGCGTGTCGCTCGGTTGGCCGTTCGGCCCGTTAATTTAGTTGCTTTTCATCAATATGTTTTTGATGTAGGGCGGGGTCGCCGCACCCCGCCGACTCTTTTAGGGATGCTCGGCCAACTGCACCTCGCCGCCACCCCCATGGGCTTGCCCATATAATCGCTCCCACGCTCCGCGTGGGAGCGGAACAGACGGACGCTCTGCGTCCGC
>CAYPEK010000184.1:0-4316 GCA_964409645.1 uncultured bacterium
ATAATTCTCAGCAATTTGTCCATTTCACACCTTCATGCTTTCGGTTATAATAAGACTTCACTTCGGCTGACGGCCGCATTTCCATGGCCGGGCCCGACAACGGGGGAGAATCATGGTAAACGGAAAGAAATGCCTTACAATCGCCTCGCTGTTCTGCGCAGCGCTGCTCGCTTGCTTCTGCGCGCGCGCGCAGGCCGCGGACGGCGTGCAACCTTACCAGAAGGTGCTCGAAGCGCTGAAGCAGCAGGTGCAGGATTTCAGCGACCCGATAAATTCTTGGAAGTACAGCGAAAAGTGCAGCGACAACTGCCTGAATCCCGATTACGACGGCGGTTCGTGGAAGACGTCGGGCTGGGGCCAGATGTGGCACGGTGATAAGCGCACGGTGTATTTTAAAAAGAATTATAAGGTTCCCGAGAAGATAGCCAACCGCGAGGTCGCCGGCTCGAAGGTGTTTCTGTATGTTCGCTGCGAGGACGATGCCTACGTTTACGTCAACGGCGAACTCTCCGGCAGCATCCACCGCGACGGCACGACTTACATCGCGGATAACGTCAAGCCCGGCCAGATCATACGAATCACGATGTCGATCAAGAACAAGCAGGCGCTCGGCATCATGATGAAGACCACCGTGAGATACTCGAAGCTCGACGAAGTGCAGAACCGCACCGATGCGTTTGTCGCGCAGATCGAATCAGTCGCCAACTTCGCGGACGTCGCGAAGGACCCGCAGAAATTTTACGATGTGGTGAACAAGGCCGCCGCGAAGGTCGATCTTGACGCGTTCGCGAAGCTCGACGACACGCGCTACATCGCGTCGCTCGACACGGCGCTGAAGGATTTCGACGCGCTCGCGCCCGAGTTCAAACAGTATGACGCTTATCTCACCGGCTACTCGCACATCGATCTGTGCTGGCTGTGGGACATGCACGAAGGCGAGGACGTCGTCCGCAACACGGCGAACACGATTCTCACGCTGATGAAAGAGTACCCGGAGTTCATTTACACGCAGGGACAGGCGCACACATACCGCTGGATGGAGCGCGACTACCCGGACATTTTCAACCAGATAAAACAACGCGTGGCGGAAGGCCGCTGGGAGATCACCGGCGGCGCGTGGGTCGAGCCCGATTCGAATCTGCCGAGCGGCGAGAGCTTCGTCCGGCAGTTTCTTTACGGCAAACGATATTTCCGCGAGAAGTTCAACAAGGACATCATCGTCGGCTGGACGCCGGATTCGTTCGGTTACAACTGGAACCTTCCGCAGGTCAGGAAGAAGGCGGGCATGATCCGGTTCCTAACTCAGAAACTCAACTCGAACGACACGATCAAATACCCGTACAAGATTTTCTGGTGGGAGGGCGCGGACGGCACGAAACTGCTGACTTACTTCCCGGTCGGCGGCTACGGCGAGGCGGTTCAGGGACCGACGATCCTCGACCAGCTCAAGGTCATGATGTCGAAGAATAACGTCAAGGAAAACTACGTTATATTCGGCGTCGGCGACCACGGCGGCGGCGTCACGCGCGAGCATCTCAACCGCGCGAAAACGCTCGACGCTTCGCCAGCGTTTCCGAAAATCCACTACGTCAGTTCAGAGCAGTACTTCAAGCATCTCGCCGAGCTCGTGAAGAATCCGGAAGTAAACGTCCCGACATGGAACGACGAGCTTTACCTTCAGTACCATCGCGGCACATATACGACTCAGGCGAACAACAAAAAGAACAACCGGAAGAGCGAAATCATGATGGAGAGTGTCGAGAAATTTTCGTCGATCGCCTCCGACGCCGGATACAAATATCCGTCGGACACCATCGAGGACAACTGGACGACGATTCTTTTCAATCAGTTCCACGACATTCTGCCGGGGTCGAGCATCAACCCGGTTTATCTCGATTCCGCGCGCGATTACGAAAAGGTGTTCGCGCAGGGCGATTCGATGCTGAACGGCGCGCTGGACACGATCGCGGCGGACGTGAAAACCGCGGGCGACGGGCTGCCGCTCATTCTGTTCAACCCGCTGTCGTGGCAGCGCGACGGAGTGGTTGAGATCGCGGTGCCGGGCATCACGAGCGCCGTGCAGGTCATCGCGCCGGACGGCTCTTCGCTGCCGTGTCAGATGGTGACGAAAGGCACCGAGACGCGACTGCTGTTTGTCGCGCGCGGCGTGCCGGCGGTCGGCTATGCCACATACAGAATCTTCCCGAACGGCGGTGTAAAAGAAGCGCCGAAGCCGTCGCTCTCGGCCTCCGACACGGTTCTCGAAAACGAATTCATCAAGGCGACGCTCGACAAGGAAACAGGATTGCTGATCAGCGTCATCGACAAACGCAACGGCAACCGCGAACTGCTCGACACGAAGAACCCGAGCAACCTGATCCAGATGTACGACGACTACCCCGAGCACGACGACGCGTGGGAGATCAAGCTCGGCGCGGAGAAACCGGTAAATCTGTTCGAGGCGCCGGTCGTCACCGAACGAGGCCCGGTGCGCGTCACCGTGCGCGTCACATTCCGCACTGCAAACGCCTCATTCAAGCAGAATCTCTCGCTCATCGCCGGGATGCCGATGCTCTACGAGCGTGTCGATGCCGACTGGCACGAAGAGCACAAGATGGCGAAGATGAAATTCAACTTCTCGGTGAAGAACGACACTGTCTGGTACGACATTCCGTATGCGGCGATCCCGCGCAAGTCGATTCCGGTCGAGCCGCTCGACAAAACGAAAACTGAGCACTGCGGCCAGAAATGGGCGGACTTCAGCGACGCAAGCGGTGATTTCGGGGTGACAATCCTCAACACGGCGAAGTACGGCTATGACGCAACCGGCAGCACGATCCGCCTGTCGCTGCTGCGCGCGCCGATGTATCCCGACCCCTACGCCGATCGCGGTCAGCACGAGATGGAATACGCGTTCATGCCCCACACCGGCGATTGGAAAGACAGCCATGCGCCCCGCGCCGGATATGAATTCAACTACGCGCTCATACCGGTGCTCGTGGCGGCTCACGAAGGCAAAAAACCGGCGACATTCAGCTACTACTCGATGGAACCGAAGAACGCCATCCTGAGCGTTGTCAAAAAAGCCGAGGACGATTCGAGCGTTGTGCTGCGTATATTCGAGGCGGAGGGCCGTGACAACACCACCGCGACGATCGATCTGCCGTTCACGCCGAAGTCGATCTCCGAAATCAACCTTATCGAGGATGCGATGACGGACGGCAACCCGGGCACGATCAAGGGCAACACAATCGTGGTGCCGCTCAAGAAGTTCGAGATCAAGACGATTAAAGTGAAGAAATAAAAGACATAACGGAAGCGTGAAAAACGGGGGCCGGCAACGCTGTTTGTTGTGGTGCCTGTACCCGTTTTATATGAGGTAATGATATGAAAAATATTTCACGATTCATCAAATATTTCGCCATTGTGACCGTTGTCGATTTGCTGATAGCTTTGGCCGCGCTGACATTTGCGGACTCGGCGGGCCACACGCCGCTCTATTACGACAAACAAATGCCCGGCGTGATCGGGCGCGCAAACGAGGCGCTGAAGGACTATGTCGGCGAGCTGCACGTGAAGAAGCTTTTTACAACCGACATGAAGCACGCCTATTTGAAAATGACGAGCAAAAAGAAAACAGTTGCCAAGGTCGAGCGTGTCGCCATAAAGCAGACGAGTACGCCGGAGTCATCGACGCTGCTGCTGAACGGCTTCAACTTCGCTTATCGCGAAAATCCGCATAGAATGAGTCTGTTCGAGGCATCTGTGAATGGTATCGAATCCGGCAAGGGCAAAGTGTCGGGAATTGTGACGACGGCGTTCGAGGGCGGCGACTGGTCGAGGATCGACGGCGCGAACTATAAGATTGTCGCGCTGCCGGTGTCGTCCGGCGCGGCGCGGTTTTCTCATGGGACTGTCGCGATGCGGATGACAAGCGGCCACGCGCGGACCACCCTGAAAATCGATCTCGCGGCCCTTAAAATGTCGGGTTTTCAGGTCGTGAAGCCGGTACTGCGCGGATTCAGGTTCGATACAAAGAAGGAACTGCCTGACGGTTTGAATATTAAGGGATTGACGGTGAGATTGCTTCCCGTGGAGCGGAACGGCAACACGTTGGAGATGGACGTCATAGTCGAGATGAAGGGCGGCGAGGTCGCATTCAGGCCGTCGCCCGGTTATTTCTACAATGTCGATGTCGAGGTTTATTACACGTTGATCGGCGGCGGAGCGGACTCGTTCGCGCGAGCTGAGGCCGCATATATGATGCTGAATCGCGAAAAGGCCCCGGAGAACGTGAGGACGGTGTCGGCGTCGTT
>CAYPEK010000185.1:0-4261 GCA_964409645.1 uncultured bacterium
CATTGCATGTGCCCCTCTAACGGAACGGATTATTTTTTTTAGGCAAACACATGAATATCTGTTCAATAATGCAGCAATGCGATCGGGGGCTTTCGGAATGAGCGACATCGGATGCGGCAAAAACAACAGTTGCAGGATCGAATTCTCGGTGAGCGGAATGGACTGCCCGACCTGTGCTATGAAAATCGAGAAAAATCTGCGCGGGATGGACGGGGTCGGCGACGTCGGGATCGACCTGATGAACGCGCGCGTTACGGTCACGCCGGGACCCGGAGGCATCGCCGAAAACGATGTGCTGCAAGCCATAGAGCGCGCCGGTTTCAAGGCACATTCCGCCCGCCCCGCCGCGCAACAAGCCTCTTCCGCACAAGAACCGTTCCTCGCTAAATACGGCGCTCTGCTTACCGCCGCCGTCTCGGGCGTTCTGATCGCCGCCGCGTATATCTCCGGCGCGTCGGGCGCCGGGCGAGCGGCGGACATTCTCTACCTAGCCGCGATCGTAACCGGCGGCATCGGCGTCGCGAAGAAGGGTCTGCTCGCCGTCAGAAACCTGAGTCTGGACATGAACACACTGATGACGGTTGCCGTCGCCGGGGCAATCGCTATAGGCCAGTTGCACGAGGGCGCGGCGGTGGTTTTCCTGTTCGCTGTGGCAAATTTGCTCGAAAGCTACAGTATGGAGCAGGCACGGCGAGCGGTCGGCGCGCTGATCGGCATGACGCCCGCCAAGGCGGTCGTGCTGCGAGGCGGCGCCGAAGTGGAGACCGCCGTCGCCGACATCGTCGCCGGAGAGACAATCGTTATCCGGCCGGGCGAAAAGTTCCCGCTCGACGGGGTTGTCACGCGCGGCGGCACATACGCGAATCAGGCGCCGATCACGGGTGAGTCGCAGCCGGTGGAAAAGCGTCCGGGCGACGAAGTTTACGCGGGCACGCTGAACGGCAGCGGCGCGGTCGAGGTGCGTGTGACGCGGATTTCGGGAGATACGACTCTCGACCGCATCATTTTCATGGTGCGCGAGGCACAGGCGGAAAAAGCGCCCGCGCAGAGGTTCGTCGAGCGATTCGCGAAGTATTACACGCCCGCCGTGATCGCGGGGGCGGCGCTCGTCGCCGCTGTTCCGCCGTTGTTCGGGCAGGAGTTCGCCCCGTGGTTTTACCGGGCGCTGGTTCTGCTTGTGATCGCGTGCCCGTGCGCGCTGGTTATTTCGACGCCGGTGGCGGTGGTTTCCGCGCTGTCGGCCGCGGCGAAAAGCGGAGTGCTGATTAAAGGCGGCGCACACCTCGAAACTATGGGACGGCTTGAAGCGGTCGCGCTCGACAAAACGGGCACGCTCACAACCGGCACGCCGAAAGTCGTCGAGGTGGTCCCCGCCGACGGGAAAAGCCCTGAGGAGATACTCGCTATTGCCGCCGCGCTTGAATCGCGCTCCGAGCACCATATCGGCAAGGCGATAGTCGAAAAATCAAAGGAGTCGGGCGTCGCCCTGCCCTCTGTAGATGGCTTTGAATCCATCACCGGCATGGGCGCGCGCGGTTATATCGGAGGCGTCGAATACCAGATCGGCAGTCACCGGCTGTTCGAGGACAACGGGATATGCGAAGGCACGCAGTGCGGGAAGCTGGAAGAAATCGAGGGAATGGGTCGCACGGTTGTGATGCTCGGCAGCGGCGGGAAGACGCTCGGGCTGATCGTGATTGAGGACTCACTACGGGAAGGCGCGGCTGATGCACTGACCCGTATCAGAAACGCCGGAGTCGGCCGGGTGGTAATGCTGACCGGAGACAACGAATGGACAGCTTCGGCGGCAGCCGAGCGGTTGGGAATTGACGAGGTGCGCGCCGGGCTGCTTCCGGGCGACAAAGCATCGGCCGTGAAAGCTCTTCTCGGGAAGTACGGCACGGTGGCGATGGTGGGTGATGGAGTAAACGACGCGCCGGCACTCGCCGCCGCATCCGTCGGCGTTGCCATGGGCGGCACCGGGACCGACGCCGCACTCGAAACAGCGGACATCGTCCTCATGACGGACGATCTTAAAAAGCTCTCTTACACAATAGAAATCGGCCGGAAAGCACTCTCCACGATTCGCTGGAACATATTCATCGCGCTTTTGATAAAAGCTGTTTTTCTCGCGGCGGCTGTCGCCGGTGCGGCTACCTTATGGATGGCTGTTTTCGCGGACATGGGCGCCTCGCTAATTGTCACCATTAATGGATTGAGGTTGATTAACAATAAAGTTGATAAATAATAGAAATCATATTCATTATCAACAATATAATTTATGTCAAGGAAAGCCAAATGCTGTTTTTATAGATATTCGGAGATAATGATAAGAAATGAGATTAAAACATAGTATATGAGCATTAATTCATATAATTGTTGTATTATCACCAAATTCGATTAAATTAAGCTGTTTTTAATATCACCAATTCTTCAAAGCGGCTAAAAATTTTTTTCTTTTGTTGATTTTTTCACAAAGAATTAATACAATGCTGACTTTGGTATGTCTGGAATAGTTATGTAACACTAATTTCGCTGTTCGGCCGTGGGATACCGATGTGTATAATACGGCCTTTTGCATAGAGAAAGCATGTGAAGCCGCCCGGCCCGTGCCGCAACGGGCCAAAACAACCTAAGGAGGGCAAAATGAGTTCTTGGCTTGGAAAACAGCTTAAGAGACTGTCGCTCATTGCGCTGTTTGCGCTGATTTCAATCCCCGCAAAAGCCAGTGAAGCGGCTCTCGTCATCCCGGAACTAGATGCCGGTCAGAAACAATATCTGTTGATCGGCCTCGGAATCTGCATTCTGGGAATGGTATTCGGGATATTTCAATTCCTGAAAGTTAAATCACTGAAGGCCCATAAGTCCATGCTCGACATGGCGGCGGTCATCTTCGAAACCTGCAAAACGTACCTCATACAGCAGGGCAAGTTCCTGCTCGTGCTCGAAGTGTTCATCGGCGCGTGTATGGTGTTCTATTTTGCGGGTCTGCTGAAAATGGCGCCCGTGGGCTGGCTGATGATCCTCGCATGGTCGGTGGTCGGCATCCTCGGATCGTACAGCGTGGCGTGGTTCGGCATCCGCATGAACACGCTTGCCAACGGCCGGATGGCATTCGCCTCGCTCGAAAGAAAGCCGATCAAGCTGGTAAACATCCCGCTCGATGCCGGAATGAGCATCGGCGTTATGCTGGTCAGCGTCGAGCTGATTATGATGCTGATCATCCTGCTGTTCGTACCGCGCGAGTATGCCGGCATGTCTTTCGTCGGGTTCGCCATCGGCGAGTCCCTCGGCGCCAGCGCGCTGAGAATCTGCGGCGGTATCTTCACAAAGATCGCGGACATCGGTTCCGACCTCATGAAGATCGTCTTCAAGATTAAGGAAGACGACCCCCGCAATCCCGGTGTCATCGCGGACTGCACGGGCGACAATGCAGGCGACAGCGTAGGCCCCACGGCCGACGGTTTTGAAACCTACGGCGTAACAGGCGTCGCGCTCGTCAGCTTCATAGTCCTCGCCGTCCAGCAGAAATATCAGACAGAACTTCTGACATGGATTTTCATCATGAGAATTCTCATGATCGTCACCTCGATCGTCTCCTTCTGGATTAACAAGGCGATCAGCAACACGACCCTCAAGGGCAAACTCGACATCGACTATGAAAAAGTCCTGACGAGCCTCGTGTGGATCACCTCCATCGTTTCGATGGCAATGACATTCGGCGTCAGCTACTGGCAGCTCAGCGAACTTCCCAACCAGATGTGGCTGAAACTCTCGATCATCATCTCCTGTGGAACGCTCGCGGCGGCGCTGATCCCCGAGTTCACGAAAATCTTCACAAGCACGAAATCTGGCCACGTTAAAGAAGTCGTAACAGCCTCCAAGGAAGGCGGAGCTTCGCTCACGATCCTGTCCGGTATCGTATCGGGCAACTTCAGCGCCTTCTGGGTCGGCCTCGTAATCGTATTCCTTATGTTCGTCGCCTTCATGGCCAGCACATTCGGATTCGGCGAATTCATGATTTTCCCGTCGATCTTCGCGTTCGGCCTCGTGGCGTTCGGCATGCTCGGAATGGGACCCGTCAACATCGCTGTTGACAGCTACGGCCCGGTCACGGACAACGCGCAGTCCATCTATGAGCTCTCGCTCATCGAGGAAAACCCGAATGCCTCGAAGGAAATCGAGAAGGAATTCGGCTTCAAGCCGGACTTCGAGAAGAGCAAAGAGTATCTGGAAGCCAACGACGGTGCGGGCAACACGT
>CAYPEK010000186.1:0-4171 GCA_964409645.1 uncultured bacterium
AACTCATTTAGAAATGTCTTCTCATATACATCCTTGATCACCTCCGCGCTTTCGGACCTGATCGTCTGCATCTCAAATGCCATCGTTTTCGCCAGCATCCCGTGGCGCTCCACCAGATCGAGTTGCGCGTCGATCACCTTTTCCAGCGTCTCCCTCGGAGAATCCGTCTGCGACGCAACTTCTCCGACCGTCGCCATCAGAGTCGCAACTCCCTCCTCGGCTATCAGCATGAAGAGGTCTTCCTTTTTTCTTATGTATTCGTAGATCGTGCCCTTGCCGATTCCGGCCTCGCGGGCAATCTCGTTAATCGTTGCGTTGTGGAAACCGTTTGATCCGATTACTTTTGTGGCAGCCTCGAAAATCTGCCTGCGTCGCATTGCCTTGATGTCGTCTCTCTTCGCCATAATAACCCGACCGGTCAGTTCAATTATATTGCGGCTTTTTGTTTTGTCAACAACTTTTTTTCAACACTGGTTTTCCCATTTCCAGCGCGCAACATGTACAAAAAACGCATCCGGACTAAAATAATAAAAGGTGAAGGATAAACCGGGGCGAGTTAAAGTGACTTTCGGGTCGCCCCGGAAGGGAAAGGAGATTTTGATGTTCGACTACATTGACCTGATGACGAAATTGTCCATGAAAAACGAGGCCAAAATCATATTGGTGGTTATGGACGGACTGGGCGGCTGCGAGACCGCCCCCGGCGGCAATACCGAGCTCGAAGCCGCGCGCACGCCCAACCTCGACGCGCTCGCCGCGGAGGGCGTCTGCGGGCTCTGTGACCCGATCGCGCCCGGGTTCACACCCGGCAGCGGGCCGGCCCACCTCTCACTCTTCGGATACGACCCTGTCAAATACAACATCGGCCGCGGCATACTCGCTGCCGCCGGTATCGCGTTCGACCTCCAGCCGTCCGATGTCGCAGCACGCGGCAATTTCTGCACGGTGGACGCCGACGGCGTCGTCACCGACCGCCGCGCCGGCCGCATTTCAACCGAAATCAACGCTCAGATGTGCGAACTGCTCAAAGACATCGAGATCGACGGCGTGCGCCTCTACGCCAGCGCCGTGAAAGAACACCGCTGCGTCATCGTCTTCCGAGGCGAAGGACTCGGCGGCGACTGCACCGACTCCGATCCGCAGATCACGGGCGAAAAACCGATCCCGGTGAAAGCCGGCTCGGCGGGCTCCGAGAAAACCGCGCTCATCGCGAACAAGTTTCTTGAAATTGCCTTCCAGCGACTCAAAGGCCAGCACCCCGCGAACGGGCTGCTCCTGCGCGGCTTCGACGCCGTCCCCCACGTACCCCAGATGAGCGGCGTGACGAAGCTCAACCCCGGCGCAATCGCGATCTACCCGGACTATAAGGGTCTCGCCCGCCTCGTCGGCATGAAGGTGTACGATATGCCGGGCGAAGACGTCCACGACGAAATAGATATGCTGAAAAGCAAATTTGCCGACCACGACTACTTTTTCTTCCATTACAAAAAGACGGACAGCGCGGGCGAAGACGGCGACTTCGACCGCAAAGTGGCGATGATCGAGAAATTCGACTCCGTCCTGCCGGAGATTCTCGCGCTCAACCCGGACGTGATCGCCGTCACCGGCGACCACTCCACGCCCGCCATTCTCAAAATGCACTCTTGGCATCCGGTGCCGGTCGTCCTGAAATCCGACTTCTGCCGCCGCGACGACACGAAAACGTTCGGCGAGCGCGCCTGCATCACCGGCGGACTCGGCCGTATCCCGACCGTATCGCTCATGCCGATCATGCTCGCGAACGCGCACAAACTGATGAAATTCGGAGCATAAATATAACGCCGATGTAAAAGCGGATTGGAACTAAACGTGAACAAAGCGACACTCAGAATCTTTGCGACAATCGTGATCGCGGTCGCTCTTATCTCAGGCGGCTGTTCCTGCAAAAAGAGCAAAAAAACAGCCGCTCCCGGAAAACCGGCGGTTGTATCGAAAGAAACGAAAACAAAAACCGGCGCATCGAAAACACCCGTTGCGCCGGTCATACCGCCCCAGCCTCTCGTCGCAGCGCCCGCCGCGACACTCGGCACAGTCACCGGCACAATCTCGCTCAGCAGCGCAGGAAAAAACAGCGGCAACCTTTACGTCTTCATACTCGACGAGAAAATGCTGCCGTCCGTATCGCTTCTTGGCGCATCGGTCTATCCGGCGGAAACCATCGGCTCGAAAAAGATGTCCTTCATCATCAAAAACGTACCTCCCGGCCGCCACCGCGCCATCGCCGTTTGGGACACCGCGCCGCCACATTGCCAGATGACAAACCTATACTGCGCGGCGAGCGTAAAGGACGGCATAGGCCAATCCGCGCCAATCGACATGCCCAAAAGCGGCAGCGCCTCCGGCATCATCATCAAAGTCGAGTGACGCTCCCCATTTATTGTTTTGAAATTACTGCTTAGAATTTCATTATCCCAAAACTCAATGTTTTTAGGAACACGAACGGTTAGTCTTCAAAATCAGTTTTTCATCGCCCTTAATTTTCGCACCTTCCGTGTGTATGCGATGTACAAAATGTTTTTATTTGATGATTATCAAAGAAGCGTCTTGGCGGCATCGGGTCGCCGTTCAGTTGGCCACATGTTTAAATGAGCGGAGCGAATCCGAGCCGCGCGCGTCAGCAAGCGGTCACGTTGAAAGATGCAATAAGTTGCTGTTAATATAATTATAGTGTAGGCGCTTAATGCGAGATTTCCACACCCCGCCTTTTGTTTTTCTTTGCGGCTTGGCGCCTTTGTGGCGTATTTTTCTATACCGGTCAGCTCTCGCCCATGCGTTCGAGAACGGTTTCGATGGTGTCCGAGAACGGACCTTCCTTCTCCATCTTCACCGACACAAGGTATGCCGCGAAGCGTCCCGCTTCGGCGGGCGGATGAGTCAGCCGCCGCGCAAGATACGAGCACATGCACGTGTCGCCGCGACCCGTTCTGCCGCGCATCGACCGCGCGGTGAAAGGCGTGTTCGTGAACTCGCCGTCCGCGAGAATCAGCAGTCCGCCGGGGTGCGTAAGCACGACCTCCTTCACTCCCCAATCCGCGAGTATCCGCGCAGCTTCCTTCACGTCCGTCTTGCCTGTAAGTATCTCCGCCTCCGCCGCGTCCGTTTTGAAAAAATCCATCAGCGGCAGCGCGTCCTTCTTCTCCGCCCAGTCCTCGTACACAAGCGAGTTGCCGCGGATCACGCGCACGAAACCCTGCGCGTCCGCCGACAGCTTGCCTAGCGTCTTAAGATGCTTCAGCATATCGAGATCGACTTCGCCCTTGATAAGCGAGCCGTTGTGCCATATCTTCGCCGTGATGTCCGGCAGTTCGGATTTTTCGTATGCGCCCGCGAATGCGATCGGCGTGCACTCGCGCCGTTCAAGCGTTGCATCGAGGTAGCGGTTTTCGATCCCCGTCGTCACGTCCGAGAGCACCGGAAAGAGCGCCACACCCGCGTCCGGCATCGGCTGCGCGAGCGGCAGGTCTTCTTTCGCGATCTTGGTGATCACGGCTACGCCCACACCCATGCGCGCGATCGGTATCGACCCGTAAAACACCGCGCCTCCGGGAGGCGAACTGACGTTGTCGCCGACGATTATTCTGTCCTTCGAGAAATGCCCGATAAGCGCAATGTCGAAATCCCTTTTATCCATGCCTGCCTCCCTCCGCGCGGCCCGCCGCCGCCGGTTGCCCTTCGGCTATTTGTTTATATTCACCATGAACGCATTCGCCAGCGGCCGTTCCTTCCCGTCCGACAGCTCATTCATGATCTTTCCGCCTATTATCATCTCGCTCGACCCACCCCCGTCGAGGTTGATCGCGTCCTCGCAGCCCAGCGACTTCATCAGTTCCGCCAGCTCGGCGATCGACGCGCCCGCGCTGCCCTGCGAGCGCCCCTCGACGATGACAAACAGCAAATGATTGTTCTTCACTCGCCCGATTGCCGTCCGCGGGTTGCGCTTCGCCACGATTCCGGACGTCACCGTGAAATCCTCGATCAGCGACTTCTGCACCACGCCGCCCCGTATCAGCAGCGGCCCTGCGGTCACTCCGTCCATCACGTCGCTTATGTCCGGATACGACGTCAACGACTTTGCTACCTTGTCGCCCGCCTTAAGCGTCTCAAACAGCAGGTTCCGCGAGTCGCCCGACAC
>CAYPEK010000187.1:0-4167 GCA_964409645.1 uncultured bacterium
TCGGTGTCGAAGAATTATCTTTTTCCGACGTGTTACAGCGATGTGACGTGCGCGCAGGCGATTTTTTTCTGCAATTACGACGCCGCGCAGGCGCTGCTGCCGCATCCGAAGATGAAACCGGTTCGGATGACGTACGACCGCGCGATTGTTGCTTTCTCATGTTACATCTACACGAATGTGATGGGCGTGGCGCCGTACAACGAGATCGCGATGACGATTCCGATTATGGTTGACCCGAAGGTGGACGCGCCGGTGCTGCCGCTGGTGACGAAGTTCTTCAAGGAGTTCGGCTATTACGTTTTCTCGATGCCGGTGACGTCGCTGGAGAACAGGACGCGCGGTCACAAAATCTGGGGGCTGCCGAAGGAAGTTCAGGAGATAGATGTTTTCGAGGACGGCGGCGACTGCGTGACGGTTGCGAAGGAGGAGAACGGCGACCAGTATTTCGAGCTGCGGGTGCCGATGAAGGGAAAGAAGACTCGGTTCGACGAGAAGGCGTTTTTGTATTCAAAGCTGAACGGCGAGTTGCTGCAGAGTCAGACGTGCTTTAAGGCGGATTTCAGGGTGAACGCGAATTTCGACACGCTGCTGAAGAAGGGCGTGCCGTCGGACAGGACGTATCTGACGGTGGGGGATACGCCTTGCGGCCGCGCGATTAAAGACCTCGGTGTCGAGGAGAAGCCGTTCCAGTTGCGGTTTGCCAAGCACATGAATGCGTGTTTCGATCTGCCGAATGCGGATTTTGTTTCGCCGATAACATTTTAAAGAATCTAAACACAAAGGTTACAGAGATACGGAGTAAGAGGAACCACAGATTAACACGGATAGACACAGATAAATACAGAATATATTTACGAAAGACGCGAAGTTAAGAGAAAGAAGAATACGGAGGCGGTTATGAGGGAGAATCCTAACATTATATTTTTCGGGGCCGGAGCGATCGGCGGTTCGGTCGGCGCGTGGGTTGCCAACAGATATAAGAATGTGTACATGCTCGATCAGGGAGCGATTGCGGATGCGATGCGCGCGAATGGGATTACCACTTATATGGAAGACCGCCCGAACAGGAAGGAAAAAGTGCGCGTGAATGTGATCGGCGACATAACGGAGGTGGCGCCGCCCGACGTGATCGTTGTGGGCGTGAAGAATTACAGCCTCGACGGTGTGGCGAAAATGATTAAGGACAAGGTCGGCGACGAACCGCTGATTTTTGCTATGCAGAACGGGATAGACAATCAGGAGATTCTGCCGAAATATTTTTCGAAAGTGGTCTATTGCGTGATCAGTTACAACGCGTGGATCGACGAGCCGGGCGTGATCGGGTATCAGAAGCGGGGACCGCTGATTATCGGTACGCCGGACAATGGGCTGCAGGAAGAGATGCAAGTGCTCTCAGGGATATTCAGCCGGGGAGTCGAGACGGTTGTGACGGGCCACCTGCAGGACGCGGCGCGGTCGAAGATGATTATCAATCTGACAAACTCGCTGACGACGCTTGTGGGACACCGCGTGCGCGAGATATCGGATATGAGTTTGTTTCAGAAGCTGCTGTCTAATCTTCTATTCGAGGGAGTGCGGATAATAAAAAACGCGGGGTACAGCGAGTGCAAGCTGGGCGGGATGCCGCCGTGGGTGATGCTGTCGGCGTCGGCGACGCTGCCGCAGTTTGTGACGAGGCCGCTGTTCGAGAAGAATGTGAAGAAGATGGTGATGAGCAGCATGGCGCAGGATGTGATACAGCGGGGCGGCTCGCAGTCGGAGCTGGAGTCGCTGAACGGATATTTTGTGTCGCTTGCGGACAAGTACGGGATGCGCGCGCCGTACAACCGAACGGTGTACGAGATGTGTAAGAGGGAGTTCGCGAAGCCGAAGTTCGAGCCGGTGGACGTGAAGGATGTCTGGGCCGAGGTCGAGAAGCGGCTTTGAGGCGCTCTTTGTTTATATTGCGTTAAGACAAATATATCCAAATTATGGAGTTTGTATTGGCGCCGCTTTTTGTGCCGGCGCTCGCATTTATTTTGAAAAATGAATATGATATTTGGACCGGTAAAAATGTAATCGGGCGGATTCTGAGAGAGGGGCATTGGGTATATGGAGAGAAGAATCGAAGAAACACCTGCTGCGATTGTGGTGAACGGAGAAATAAAGAAGGGAATTTTTGCGTCTCCGTTCAGAAATTTGAATCTCAATGAGGCGGCGCCGACGGGCGGTTTTTGGAGGCGTATGGTATGGAAAACCCGTCTGAAGGAATGGCTCGGATTCGGCATCGAGCACCCCGACTGGTATTTGTCCGTTTTCATGCAGGACGCGAAGTATGTGGGGTCGGGGAGTTTCATGGCGTTCGACCGGAGGAATAAGGGTCTGCTGACTTACGAGTGCTCGGGTTTGTCCGGCACTGCGAAGATGGCGACGAGTTTTTACGGCAGCGAAAGTGTTTGCGAGAAGAAGAATTTTAAGATGAAGTATTTTCATAATCTCGATGAGTCGGAGCACCGGATAGTGATTGAGGCGGCGGGGACGCGGCATAAACCGTCCGTGAGTGTTGATATGAGGCTGAGCGAGGACTGCGGGAAGTTGCAACCGCTTCTGGCGAGCATTCCGCTGAGGGGCGGGTGCAGCATATTTACGCACAAGGCGCCGATGCCGGCGGCGGGCAGGTTTCGGATCGGCAACGAGGAGTTCGAGCTGGACGGATCGCGTGACCTTGCGATAATGGACGAGCACAAGTCGTATCTGCCGCGCAAGACGGTGTGGCGCTGGGCGACGTTTGCCGGATACGATGCGAATGGGCGTCTGATCGGCGCGAATCTGGGCGACCACGACACGATAGACGAGCAGGCATATTGGAATGAGAATTGTTTGTGGATCGGCGACAAGATGCCGCTGCTGGGTGAGGTGAAATTCGAGTTCGACCGCGTGAAGCATACGGACCCGTGGAAGATCAAGGAGACGAACGGGCGGGCGGACCTGACTTTTTATCCGGACGGCGATAAGGTGAAGAATTTGCATCTGGGAGTGATGGGGATGAAGTATTTCCAGCCGTGCGGAAGGTTTCGCGGTTATATTGTCGGTGACGACGGGGAGCAGATCGAGATAGACAATATGTACGGCGTCGCCGAGATGATGGACGCGCGGTGGTGATTCCGCGTATCAGTCCACCATCGGCCGGACTGGTCTGGTGGCGTCTTTTTTTGTTGTAAGTTTATATGTTGTGTATCTGCTGACTTTCGGATCGACGATGAACCTATTAATGACTCCATTCGGAGAACCAGATTTCGGAGGGGTTATCCAATAAATAAGTTGGCCGCCTTCGCCCCATCCGTGCCAAACGGTTACATATTTAAGCATGTTCTTGTTGACTTTGCCCGCGAACTTGATATATCGGTCTTCGTAAATCTCTTCGGCAATATTGAAATAATGAAATTTGTATATTTTTGACGTGTCTGTCCATTTACCTTTCATCATAAAGTTATAAATGGAGAAGGATGCTGTGGTGTTGTCTTCAAGAGGGTATGTTCTGACGGGCGCCTTAGGGTCGCCAAGCCTGACTATAATTCTTTTGTTTTCCCAATCATAATCGGCTGTCTTGTCGATTTTAATCGATGAAGTAGGCGCTCCGTAGGTCAGGATTGCGCTGTAGTCACCTTTCATGGTTTGTCTGAGTATTCTGCCTGTTGCGGGTGAATAGATTTCCTGAGATGAATATTCATAAGTTGAAGCCGTGATGTTGTATGCTTTCAACTCGATGTGATTTCTTGAATCGATTACTTGCTGGCCTTTTGGACTGGTGGAATATTTAATGGATAAATATCCGCCGTGGAAGTTGCCTGTGCGTGGGTCGTCGAGCATGCCATCGTACCAGAATTCTGCCTGCGAGAAACGAAACGGTGCGAGCATTTTCGGTGTCACGTTAACGGCATTGCGCAGTTCCGGCCTGATGTAACCCTCGCGTTGCTGATCCTGAGAACCGGCTTTCAGTGAAATGAAGCCAGCTGCCGCGAGCAGCACGGCGAAAATCGAAAGATATGTGATTTTTCTTTTCATGGTCGTCACTCCATTTGCAATATTCTAACATAACTAATGAAATGCTGTAAGGTATCATTATTACACGGATTGCGGGCGGGGGCGTTGGGGAGTAAAATGCAGTTTTGGATCGGATGGGAAACG
>CAYPEK010000188.1:0-4007 GCA_964409645.1 uncultured bacterium
GAAGCGGCGTGCCGAGCGGAACGACACCGAGAGTGACGTCAGGGGTGACTGATGTTTTTTCCTGCGAAATGAGATCGTGCGAAGAAATGATGAAAATTACCGCGCCGCCGGCGATCATGAAGTCGGCGATGCTGATTTTGAGGAACGCGAAGAGCGCCTTGCCGACAAATATGAAGACAAATGACACCAGAATCGCGGTTAGAACACTCTGGCCGATGAGTTTGCGCCGTGTTTTCTCAGGCATCCCATCGGTGAGACCGATGAAGAATGGGATGACGCCGATTATATCGACGGCAACGAACATTGGGATAAATGCTCTTAAAAAATACTCAAAAAACGACATCGCCAACCTCCAAATTGTCACAACAGTATAACAAACGAAATGCGCGGACACCAGAGTCGGACGGGAGTTGTGCAATATACTCTTTAAAATAGTGATACTAGATATGGATGGCGATATCCGTGGGTTCTGCGCGGGACGCGTTTTTTGAGCGTGTCTGTTTTCATGCAGAGAGGATGGTGGGTAATTATGAGAATAAAAACAGTGTTCATGGGTACTCCCGATTTTGCGGCGGTGTCGCTGCGGGCGCTTTGCGATGCGGAGTGGCTTGTGGATGTGGCGGCGGTTGTGACGCAGCCGGATAAGCCGCAGGGGCGCGGGAATCAGATGATTTTTTCACCTGTGAAGAAGATTGCGGTGGAACGCGGTATTCCGGTGTTTCAGCCGAGGCGCGCGGAGGAGATTGTGGCCGAGCTGACCGCGATCGCTCCGGATTTTATTACGGTGGTGGCTTTCGGGCAGATTCTGAAGAGGTCGATTCTGGACCTGCCGAAGAAGAGTTGCATCAATGTGCATGCGTCGCTGCTGCCGTCATACCGCGGAGCGGCGCCTATCAACTGGGCGATCATTAACGGAGAGGTCGAGACGGGCGTCACGACTATGCTGATAGATGAGAAGCTGGACAGCGGGGACATGCTGCTTACGGCGAAAACACTGATATCTAGTGACGACACGGCGGAGACGCTCCACGACCGGCTGGCGGAGATGGGCGCGGGGCTGCTCGTCGAGACGCTGAGGCAGTTCGACAACATTACGCCGGTCAAACAGGACGATTCGAAAGCGACGTATTACGCGAAGATGACGAAGGATACGGGCCGGATCGACTGGACGCGGAGCGGTGCGCAGATAAGAGATCTGGTGCGCGGGTGCAGTCCATGGCCGGGCGCGTTTACGTTTCACAACGGCAACATGATTAAGGTGTGGGGTGTGGAGCTTCTTGAGGCGACGTCGGCGGAGGCGCCGGGGACTGTTCTCGGGCTCGGCGGCGGCGGGATCGAGGTTGCTGTGGGCGGTGGTGCGGTTTTGGTGACGGAAGTTCAGAGGGAAGGCAAAAAAAGGCAGTCAGCAGAGACGTTTTTGAGAGGATACAAACTTGGGGAAGGCGAAAAAATCGGCTAAGAACGAAGCAAACCAGACCGAATATCGGGGCCGGAGGCTTGCGTTTGATATATTGAATCGTGTGCTGCTCGGCGGCGGGTACTCCAATACGCTGCTGGCGGCGAAACTCGACCGCGAGGCGCTGACTCCGGAAGACAAGCACGCGGCGACGAATCTCGTTTACGGCGTGCTGCGCAACCTCGCGCTGATCGACGAGATTTTTAGGTCGAAAACAGACAAGGGGAAGCTTGAGCTGTCACCCCGGCTGCTGAATGTGGGCCGGATGGCGATTTTCGAGATTCTCTTTTCGAAAAATATTCCCGCATACGCGACGGTGTCGGAATATGTGAAGATGGCGAGGAAGGAAGGTAGTGCGGGTGAGGCGGGGTTTCTGAACGCATGTCTGAGAAAGACAACGAGCGAGGACCGGGAACGAATAACAAAAGCGGCGGCGGACCCGATTGCGAGGATGGCGATCCGGTATTCGCACCCGCTTTGGATGGCGCATACGGTTTCGGAGGCGTACGGGAGCGATGAGGCGCGTCATGTTTTCCGCGCGAACAATAATCCGCAGCCGATGTACTTCCGGGTGAACACGTTCAAGATAGGCGTGGGCGATCTCGTGTCGGCGCTCGAATATAAGTATCACGGATTTCAGGCGCTGGGCAGTCCGCCATTCTGTTTCTCGTTCCCGCTCGGAAAAGGGATTTTTCCGAAGATCGAGTACGATTCAGGCTGGCTGACGCCTCAGGACAGGAGCACGCAGTTCGTGCCGTTTTACGTGCAGCCGGAGGCGGGCGACCGGATTCTAGATTTGTGTTGCGGATCGGGGATAAAAAGTGCGCAGATGGCGGAACTGATGGGCAACGAGGGCGAAGTGGTGTCGGTGGACAAGTTCAGGCACAAGATAGACTCGCTCGGCGCGGAGTGTAAGCGGCTCGGGCTGACGTGCATAAAGGGAGTGGAGGCGGACATCACGGCGCGGCCGGAACTGGGCGAGTTCGAAAAGGTGCTTTTGGATGTTCCGTGCAGTGGTTCCGGAACGCTGCGGCACCGGCCGGAGATAAAGTTCAGGATAAAAGAGAGCGATATCGAGTCGCTGACGAAGACGCAGGACGCGCTACTGGACAGCGCGGCGGGCTACACGGCGCCGGGCGGTACGCTGGTGTATGCGACGTGCTCGATTCTGCCGGTGGAAAATGAACGGCGGGTTGAGCTGTTTCTGGAGCGGCACGCGGACTTCATCTGCATCACGAAAGAGGGGGAGTCGCTTCTGCCGTTCAGCGTGGTGCATTTCATGAGGGGCCGCTGGGGAACGACGTTTCTGCCGGTGACGGTGAACGGGTGCGGGGTGTTTGTCAGCGTTCTGCGGCGGCGGCCGAGAAAGTGAAAAAATGCAGGGCAGCCGAAAATGCGGTTAAATTTTCCTCCCGGTGCATTTTTATATTAAGTTGATATAATATTGTTCTGTATAGTGTAATTGATAACTTAGATAAGGGCTACACGGGAAATGATTGTCGGCAAAACACTCGCCGGGAAGTATCTGATAAAAGAACAGGTAAGACAGCAGTCGCTATATGACGTTTACATAGCTCAACTTGTCAACACGGAAAAAAGATACCTCGTCAAATGGGTGCGTAAAGAGTTGGTCGAGCCCGGTCGGACGTTCGGGCGGATCAAGCCGAACCTGATGGTTGTGGCGTCGATGCGCCATCAGGGGATTTCGTCGCTGAGGGATTTCGGCGAGGACGAATCGATATTCCTTGTGGAGGATTTTTACGACGGGGCGCTGCTTAGGGATGTGGTGGACCGGTCGGCTGGGAAGAGCAACGGGATCAACCCGTTGCAGGCGGTGAACCTCGGTATAAAAATAACGGACGCGCTGCACGCGGCGCATTCGAGGGGTATCATCCACGGGCAGATCACGCCTGAGTCGATCACTGTTTCTTCCGATCTCAATCCGAAGTTATCGGATTTTTATCTGCTGTATTATCTGACGGCGGAACTGAAGACGAGCGTTGAGTTTCAGGGCCGTGATATCCGGTATTGCGCGCCGGAGATCATATCGGGATCGAAACCGGCGTTCGAATCGGATATTTATTCAGTCGGGATAATGCTGTATGAGTTGCTGACGGGCAAACCACCGTTCGACCGCGACAATATGCTGTCGATCGCGCTCGATAAGATTCAGGCGGATGTGGCGGGGCTGCGCGATTTCAACCCGAACGTTCCGCGTCTGCTCGAATCGGTGGTGCTGAAGTGCATCAAAAGGAATCCGGAATCGAGATATAAAAATGCGGGCGAACTGCTTTCCGAGCTGCATCTGTGCCGGTCGTCGATTTTGAGGGCGGTGGTTGAGAACCGGCAGCCTGCGCCGACCCCGGCGCCGCTGATGGAACAGCAAGCTGAACAAGCCGCTGATCAGCCTGCAGAACAACCGGCTCAACAAGATGCCGAACCGGTTGTTGAGCAGGTGGCCGCTGTAACTGCGGAACAATCTGTCGCCCAGCAGACGGCACCTGTCACGGAGCCGCAGGCGGGGTCACCGGCTGAATCCACCACAGAGAAG
>CAYPEK010000189.1:0-3957 GCA_964409645.1 uncultured bacterium
GGGTCGCCCGGCGTGCGGATCACACCACTGTCCGTAATGCGCGCACCGCGTATCTGCGAGCCGAGCGTTTTCGCGCCCACCGCGAGCGCCCGGCCGTCGATCATGCCGCCCATCGCCCGCATCAGCGCCTGCACGCCGCCCGCCTCGTGGAAATCCAGAAGCGTGTGGCGCGACGCCGGTTTGCACAGCGCCAGCAGCGGCGTCTCACGGCTCGCACGATCGAAATCCCGCAGGTCGAGCTTCACGCCGAGCTCGTTCGCCAGCGCCAGCAGATGCAGAATCCCGTTCGTCGAACCGCCGAGCGCCAGCAGCACCCGCACCGCGTTCAACACCGCTGTCGCCGAAACCACCTCGCCGAACCGCGGCCCGCGCTTCGCGATTTTCACCGCGAGCGCGCCCGTGTCCTTCGCCAGCCGCCGCCGCTCCGCCGCAACCGCAAGCCCCGTCGCCGCCCCCGGCAGCGCAAGCCCCATCGCCTCCGTCAGACACGCCATCGTGCACGCCGTGCCCATCATGCTGCACGCGCCCGCGCTCTCGCAGATGTGCTCCTCGATCCAGCAGAACTTCGCAGCGTCGATCGCTCCCGCCTTGTAGCGGCCCATCGCTTCCTTGATGTCGCTCGTCACAAGCGGCTCGCCGTCCAGCCTCGCGGGCAGCATCGTGCCGCCCGGCAGGAACACCGCCGGAACATCCAGCCGCGCGCCCGCCATCAGCATCCCGGGAATAATCTTGTCGCACGACGCGATCATCACAAGCGCGTCGAACCGGTGCGAGATCGACATCAGCTCCACGCTCGCCGCGATCACATCACGCGCGGGGAGCACCGCGTGCATCCCCGAGCCCTGAGCGATCCCGTCGCACGGCGCGATCACGTTGAACTCCACCGGCATGCCGCCAGCAGCCCATACGCCCGCCTTCACATGCCCGGCGAGCTCGCGCAGGTGCTCATGTCCCGGATTCGCCTCCGTCCACGAGTTTGCGATGCCGATATGGGGTTTCTTCAGGTCCTCAGTGCGGTAGCCGCAGCCGCGCAGCAGCCCGCGCGGATACGCCCCCGGTATGCCGTCAAGCCAATCCCTGTCGCTTTTCTTCATGCGGCCACTCATTCCGTCCGATTTACAACAGTTAATTTTAACAGGAGTTCAAAATATATGGTATATAATAAACAATCATTTATCCATCAGCTACATCCACACAAAAAAACGGTCAGAATATTTTCGCCCTGATGTCGTCCTTACCGGAGTTTTTCACCTCATACATGAGCGAATCGGCGCGGCCTATTATTTTATCCACCGTATCGTGCGGCGTTCGGATAGTTGCCACTCCGATACTGAACGTGACCTGATATTTATTCGCGCCCATTGCTTCCGTCAGCTTCGTTTTTATCCTCTTAATCACCGCAAGCGCCTGTTCCGATTCCGTTTCCGGGAGCAGGGCCGCGAACTCGTCTCCGCCCATCCTCGCCACAACATCTATGGCCCTGAGACCTTTGCGCACCGTCGAAGCCGCGAGACGCAACACCTTGTCTCCCTCGTTATGCCCCATCGTGTCGTTGATGCTTTTGAAATTGTCCACGTCGATATAGACTATCGAAAAGACACTCCCGTAACGGCGCTGCCGCTCCAGTTCCGTGCTTGCCGCCTCATAGAAATTTTTCGAGTTCCCTATGCCTGTAAGCGAGTCCACGCGCGACGCGTTTCGTTCTCTCTCGGCATAATTCCTCATCGATGAAAGCAGATATGTCACAATCGCGAAAATGCAGAGCCGCATGAAGCTGTTCCAGTAAGGAATAAATTCATGCGAATACCTGTGGCCCGAATATATATCGCACATGAACCACAGCACGGCGGACAATGCCGAGATCAGAATCCCGAGCGACATGCCGCCGTACCACGTCACGAAAATGATCGGAAGAAAGTAGAAAATCGAAAACGAAACTTCATAACCCGTCCTGTAGTCGATATACCCCAAAATAAAACACAGAACAACTCCCGCAACCGCAACAGACCAACGGGGCAACCTTCCACCCGCCGGCAGCCAACCGGTTGCCCGGTCCTCAAAAGGAGAACTCTTCCTTGTAGAAGAAGCGATTTCTTCCATTAAACCTATTTTTCCTTCCGTTTTTTCAGATTCACTTCACAAAAAAACGAACTAAGCTTGCCGCGTTGCGTGTATTCAACAAAAACAAAGCACCGGATCGTTGATCCGGTGCTATATTTACAGTTATTGTTATTTTAAGGAATTAATCCTATCCCGTCACATCTTTTTCTGCTCTTCCGTCGGCGGGTTCTTCTGATCCTTGATTATCTTGGGCGTGATGAAGAACAGGACACGCCTCGTGCTTTTAAGTTTCGTTTTTTTCGTGAAGACTTCCTTGAGAATAGGCACGCTTCCGAGTAGCGGCGTCTTCCGCTTCATGAAATATTCGTATTCGGAATCGAAGCCGCCGACGACGAACGTCTCTCCCTCGCGAACCACTATAGTGCTCGACAACGTCCGCTTCGGAACAGTCGTCGGTGCGGCCGAATTGGAAGTTTTAAGCACATTCGGCGTACTCAATTCTTCAGCCGTTGCCTCCAAACTTATCGTTATCAGGTTGCCCTCCCCGATTGACGGCGTAACGCTGAGAGCAAAATCCCTTGTAAATGACCCCGTTTTGTTGTTCACGGTTATTATGTAAGGACTCGCTTTCAGCCTTGCCCGCCCGGTGCCCACAAGAATGTCTATGAGTTGATCGGGATAAATCACTTTATTGTAATTTTTGCTGTTACTGGTTGATGTGTAATCCGATACGGTTCCTTCATTGTATTTTTGTGTTGATTTTGATTTAGAAGCCGAAAAGTTGATATACCCCTCGTTCAGAAGCGACGCGATATCGATCCCAACATCCGAGAAATCGTTGTCGAACAGCTCCACAATCTTTGCCTCGATCAGTATCTGCTGCGGAGGCCTGTCGAGCTGCCCGATTATCTGCTTCACGTAGTCTATTTTTCCTTTAACGTCGGTGACGATCAGCACATTAAGCGTGTCGTCCGCCTGCACCGAACCGTCCGCCGTCAGGCGATTGCTGACTACATTCAACAGCAGCGACGCCTTCACGTTCGTCAGCTTGATTACCTCGGTTTGCAGATGCACGAAATCCGTCATGCCGAGCTTGTCCATCTCGCTTACAAAATTTACGAGGTCGGACAGCTTCGGCTCCCGGTCCGTTATCACCAGCGAGTTCGCCTGACTGTTCACCGAAACCGCCCCGTATTTCGACAGGCTTTTCCTCACGAACGGCTCCACCTCCGACGCGTCGAGCGTCTTCAGTTCGACCATCACCGTTTTCGTGAAAACACTGCTGTCCTCGTCCACCTGCAAGTCGAGCTTGATCGACCCCTTTTGCGGCGCGCTTCCGCTCATTCCGCTCTTCGTCACCTGCGCGTTCGCGATGTTTACCCACGCTGCCAGAAACAACAAAGCCGCCAGCGAGAACGCCGTTCGCACTGTTTTTTCCGGAAGTAATGACATGACAGACCCCCGATGGCCTTTTTTAGTTACAACTTTTGAAAACTTAATATTAATAACAACACATATTCGATTCTTTGTCAATTGGACATTCACCGGCATAACGCCGCCCGGAATGAGAATCGATATGCTGCCGTTTGTTCTCTATCAGACAGCTCAAGCGTTCGAATGTTCGGTTCGGGAGATTTTATCGCCAAACCCGCAAATCACAAGACCCGCCTACCGGACGTAGTACGCGGCGAGGCCACGTCCGTTCCAATCAACGAAATTGCTCGACCACAATGTTAACCGCCGGCAACTCATAAGCAACACCCGTTTTTACGCCTGAATAAATTATTTTGTCATAAATTTATTACTTCTTGCGCAATTCCCGATTTCTCATGTTATAATTCGCCATTAGTAAAATTCTTAAGGCATAACTAATGAATAGCAACTCGGCATATTTCT
>CAYPEK010000190.1:0-3809 GCA_964409645.1 uncultured bacterium
CTGCCGTCCGGGCAGGACTTGTCCGCCGCCGCGTGCGCCGCGCGCATCATCTCCGCGCCGCCGCTTGTGTGCAGCGTCGTGAGCGAGGCGCCTTTCGTGGCGATCGAATCCACCGCGCGGGCGACCGTGTTCGGGATGTCGTGCAGCTTGAGGTCGAGAAACACGCGCTTTCCGGCTTGGCGGAGCATTTCGAGCACCCGTTCGCCGTCGCGCGTGTACAGTTCGAGCCCGACCTTGTAGAACGTCACGAGGTCGCCGAGTTTTTCCGTCATCGCCGCCGCGGCGTCATAGCCGGGCAGGTCGAGGGCAACAATAATCCTGTCGCGAAGCGACTCATTAGATAAATTCATGTCCCGCATTTTATCATTTCAACAATTAATAATCAATAATATAAATGGTATGTATTTATATATTTTTTGAACTTAAAGCGAGGCAGGTTAGGGTGGGAAGTCATTGTTAATTAATTCACTAACTGATTTGCTAATGTCTTGAATAGGAGTTGGATATTTGTTAAGATTGCTCAATATGGTGAATCCCGGCTGAAAACATGGGAAACGGAGAGGCGTCGGAATGGCAGAAAATGTGGAAGTATTAATATTGGCGGGAGGCACGCTCCCGGAAGACCTTAGAAAATACAGCTCCGGATATGACAACCGGGCTTTATTAAAAATCGGCGACAAATACATGATCGAGTACGTGATCGACGCGCTGCGCGGCGCGCCGGGCGTGGGCGGCATTCATGTGATCGGTATGAAGGAAGCGCTGGAAAAAACGCTTGCGGGCCGAATGAATGAAGTGCTCGAAGCCACGGACTCGATGCTCGACAACCTGAAGATCGGAGTGGACAAATTCGAGGGTGTGGAGCGGCTGCTGATCTGCACGTGCGACATCCCGCTGATCGACTCCGCGATGGTGGGCCGGTTCCTCGAAACTTGCAAAACCATACCCGGCGATTTATACTACCCGATAGTAGAGAAAAACCTGAATGACAAAGCATATCCTGAAACTAAGCGCACTTATGCGAAGTTGAAGGAAGGTGTTTTTACCGGCGGGAACATCGTTTTATTGAATCCCGCGATGTTTAAAAAGAACTGGGCGTACATAGAGCGGGCGATCGCGGCCCGCAAGTCGCCGCTGAAACTGCTGTCAATCATCGGATTCGGCTTCATCATTAAATTCATAATGAAGAGCCTGACTCTCCCGATGCTCGAAGCGAAGGTCGAACAGATACTCGGGATCAAGGCGAAGGCGGTACAGGTACAGGACCCGGAGATCGGAATCGACGTTGACAAGGAGAGCGACTTCCTGCTTTGCAAGAAGATGCTGGAGGCCGGTAAGTAGCTGATTGGCAACCTATTCGTGGACCCGCGCGACGGGCCGCGAAATAAAATAAAAAATCGGATCGAAAAAAAGACCGAGACCAAGGGAATCGAGCCCCGCGAGGGGTTTAGATAACGGCCGTCGGTGTAAGGAACCGAATCCGAAACGTGCGGAGCCGGGCAAGGCCCGGAAAACCGGACGCCGCAGGAGAGGTTCCGATGGCACCGCTGTATTTGCAGGTTTCCAAATGTCTGTGAAACGCCGCAGGCCGGCGGCGCAACAGCAGCAAGGGTAGGTGACATCATGGAAATCACTGAAGTCCGCATCCGCAGGCATCGCTCGGAAGACGGCAAGCTCAAAGCGTTCGCTTCGGTTGTGTTCGACGGCGCGTTCGTCGTACACGACATGAAGATCATCGAAGGCGTGCGCGGCCTGTTCGTTGCGATGCCCAGCAGAAAGCGGCCGGACGGGTCCCACGAGGACATCGCGCATCCGGTGTGCCGCGAGTTCCGCCAGAAAATCCAGATCGCCCTCATCGAGAAGTTCAATGAGGAAGAGGATAAGATGGGGAACGACGCGGGCACGGACCAAGACCAAACCGGGTTTTAACCGTATTCCCCCGCACGGTTAGCCCCCGGTAGTAACTGCATCTTTGAAGCGGCACACACACCCGCCGCTTTGCCTTGTCGTGCACCGGCGTTTTTTCATATCGATATTGTCGTGTTTGCTTCTCACGCAAAATCAAGAAAAAGGGTTAAAACCCGATTCCTTCGTTTCACCCGCAATGCGATTCATATTACAATTTCGGGGAGAACGAAAAAGAAACGCTTGATTTCCTTGTCAGAGATATTGAGTGCGAATCGCGAACCGAGCAGGGGCGCGGTTGTGTTACAGATTGCAATATCGAGCGCGCGGGTGCTGTTGATCGCTGATTGTTCCGGTTCATTGTCCGCGCCTATTTTTCTGCATGACGCTTCAACAACTATCCCGTCTTCGATTCTGTAAATCCTCAGCTTCGCCCTCCGCGTCTGGTAGTACTTGATAAGGCCGGACATCATGCTTTCCAGCATCGCATCGAAGAGTGCGGGGTCAACGGAACATAAAGCCGGGTCGGTGAATTCAGTCTCGATCTTGCAACCTTCCGCTGCAAAAAGGTCGCCGAAACGCTTCGCGGCCTCCGTGGCGGCTGCGACTATATCGATAATCCGCGGCGCCGGTTTGAACTCTCCGGATTCGAGTTTCGAGAAGATATCGAGAGTGTTCGACAGGCGCTCGAACCTGAGGCGCGCGTGTTTCAGTTCCGCATAGCCCGTCTCGCCGACCGGCGCATTCTGGACGTTTTCGATTCTCTCCAAACTGCTTATCACGGATTTGAAATAGGGCCGCAGTTCGTCGTTCATGGAGGACAGGAACTCTTTCTGCGCGTCTATCAGATTTTGCTCTTCAGAGACATCCGACACGGAGATTACTATCCCTCCGTCCTCTCCGGTGTTATTGAGGTCGAGTTTTTTGAATCTCAGCGTTTTTCCGCACGATACTATGTCGATAGTAAGGTCCTGTTCGATGATATCCGCCGAGAACTTTTTAGACAGCATGCGGGCCAGTTCGTTGATTTCACTCCTGTCCACATTGCCGAGAAGACTCGCGGCGGAAGGGTTGACGGTGATCGGTTCGCCCTGTTGGTCGATGACAAGTATGCCGATCGGCATGGACTCGATCACATCGGAGACGGACAGGGGCAGCCAGCGCATGAGCGCGAATTTTTTAATGCAGAATGCGAATGCGGCCGAGCTTATGGCGAGGGATAGCGGCATCGCTATCGATCCGCTTCCGATCAGATTGGTAATTTCCAGACCGCGGCCAAGAAGCGGAGCGGCCACCGCGATCCCCAGAATGAAAGTCATTTTGTGCTTATCAGGCGCGCGCGTTTCGTAGAGTTTTGCGACGACGATCATCGCACCCGCGATCGTGAGCAGTAATGCGTAGGATGCGGCGCAGTAGAAGAGTATTCCGTTGCCGTATCCGTTTTTGAGCGTCCCGTAGAAAAGGTGGAACCGCCCATCTGTTATTACACCCGCGATTAATATTGCCGGAATGATGAAGATGAACAGAATCAACTTTCTGTTGCGGGGCTCTATGCTATCAATGATTTTGGAGTATGACATTGCCGCGAAGTACCAGAGTGTCGTCATCATTATAGCGCTTGAAGTTTTTATCTTTGTCCAGAACATGCCCGGGACCGACGTGCCGAAATACTGCTCTCCGGCGGAGGTGAACATCCATATAGCCATGAACCCGAACAGGCCGGTAAGCAGATACAAATATTTCCGTGGTTTTATCCGTTGCGCCGTGGCGATGTATATCCAAACGAATACGCAGAGAGCAAGAAGGCAGATCGAAGCGTTTATTATGTTAACAGTTATATCGTTGCTCATAATTTCCACAAAACAACTCAATCATCGTGATTTCAAGAATATAATTGAGTAGTA
>CAYPEK010000191.1:0-3495 GCA_964409645.1 uncultured bacterium
TCTCCGCCGCGAAGAGCCGCATCTACGACGCGGACATGGCGTCCGAGATCTCCGAGTTCACCCGGCTGCAGATACTCCAGCAGACCGGCACGGCGATTCTCGCACAGGCCAACGCACAGCCGCAGAGCGTGTTGCAGCTGCTGCAGTAACAATCGGCACGGCCGCAACGGCCGGCAAACAAAAAAACATTTATTTAAAGTAATATATAGAACCGCTCAAGTTCGGGCGGTTTTTTTTTGTGAAGCTAAAGTTCCGGCCGAAAAGGCCGATAAATGAATTACACGGACAGGGACGTCCGTCAATCGTTAAAGGGACTCTCAAGGAGGAATTCAAAATGTCAGTAATCAACACGAACATTTCCGGGATGGTAGGTCTCAACAACCTCAGGTTGACAAATCTGGGGCTGAAGACGTCGCTCGAAAGGCTGTCGTCCGGGTTGAAGATCAACTCCGCGTCGGACGATCCCAGCGGTCTGGCGATTGCCAAAGGCATGGAAGCGCAGATCGGCGGCATCGAAGTCGCGATCCAGAACGCCGAAGACGGAATCAACCTGATCGAGACGGCGGACGGAGCGCTGAGCGAAACGCACGACATTCTGATGAGAATGCGCGACCTCGCGGTGCGCGCGGCGAACGAAGCCACGCTGACCTCGGACGACCTCGCACGGCTCGACAGCGAATACGCATCGCTGCAGAGCGAGATCGACCGCAAAGCGCATGCGATCACGTTCAACACGAAAGTGCTGTTCGACGGCACATTCAGCACGCGCGCTCTGCAGATCGGGCCGGACAACGGAACGAACTTCAGGCTGACCACGTACATCAAGAGCATGGCGGCGGGCTCCATCGGGCTGAGCGGCGCGGCGATCTGCACGCTGCAGGTAGCGGCGAGCGCGCAGGCGGCGATCGATCTGGTCAACAGCGCGATCAATCAGGTGTCCGATGTGCGCGCTTCTCTCGGAATTCAGGAGAGAAGGTTGGAGTACATCATCAACGACCTGAGCGCGGAAGACATCAACATCTCCGCCGCGAAGAGCCGCATCTACGACGCGGACATGGCGTCCGAGATCTCCGAGTTCACCCGACTGCAGATACTCCAGCAGACCGGCACGGCGATACTCGCACAGGCCAACGCACAGCCGCAGAGCGTGCTCCAGCTCCTGCAGTAATCAGAGCTCGGCACGATTTAAAACGAAACAAAAACCGCTCCTCACACAGAGGGGCGGTTTTGTTTTTGGCGAATTTCATATTTCGGCCGGTCTGGAATCCGACGCGCTTCTTTATTATTATTTATCCGGGTAAAAACAGCGGAGGGGTGACAACATGGAATACAACGAACCTGTATTCAGGCCGCCCAGCGAGGCGAGGTCGCTCATTCTTCAGGCGACATACGGCTGCTCGCACAACAGGTGCAAGTTTTGCGGAATGTACAAGATGAAAAAATTCCGCATCCGCCGGTTCGAGGATTTCGAGAAGGACGTGCTGGAATGCGCCGGCTTCGCGCCGTACGCGAACAGAATTTTCCTCGCGGACGGAGACGCGCTCGCAATCAAGACTGAAACGCTCAGCAAAATCCTCAGCCTGTTGTACTCGAAGTTCCCGAAGTTGGAGCGCGTCACTTGCTACGCCAACCCCGGAAACATTCTCCATAAAACAGACGCGGAACTGAAGCGTCTGCACGACGAAGGTCTCGACACGCTGTATCTCGGGATCGAATCCGGCAACGAAGAGATATTGAAGAGGATCGACAAGGGGGCGACGCGGGCTGAGATAATCGAGGCGGGGCGGCGCGCGCTCGCGGCCGGTTTTCCGGTGTCGGTGACGGTGATCCTCGGACTCGGCGGCAAAGCGAAATCGAACGAGCACATAATCGACTCCGCGTCGATCTGCTCGGAGATGAATCCGACCTACGTGAGTGCGCTGACGCTGATGCTGGGGCCGTTCGAGGACTTTTTCAAGAGCGAGATGGGGCCGGATTTCGAATATGTGGACAAAGTCGGCATGTTGAAGGAAGTGCGGCTGTTGGTGGAGAACCTCGAAACGGACGGGGCGGTGTTCAGGACGAATCATGCGTCGAACTATCTGCCGCTCAAGGGAGTGCTGAAAAAGGACAGACAACAGCTTCTCGACGTGATCGACCGCGCGCTCGAAAGCCCGGAGCGATTCCTGCGCCCGGAATTCATGAGGGCGCTCTGAGCGGCTGCCGGGCCGACAGTAGCTATTTCTTCACAGTTGAAATTCTAAGGTTGTTTAATCGAGAGAATTCCTCGGAATTCATTCCGGGGAGATTCATTGAATATTTCATAGAGAGGGCGCGTGCAACGCGCCCCTACATATATTCTGACATTCAGATGTGTAGGGGCACGTTGCACGTGCCCCGGCGATTCCGTTTTTCTTTTCAAAGCCGGTGAACGGCTGCAAAATTTCAAAAAAAAGTCATAAAATCCGGGCCGGAGTGGATAGTATTACAAACAGCAAGCACAGAAGTGTTGTGCTTATGGTCCAAAAACAAAATAGTACGGGGGTTATGAAATGAAGAAAGCGGCGTTGATTTGTGTGGCACTGTTGTTTGCATTCGCGCTGACGGCGAAAGCAGCGGACAAGAAAGCGGTTCTCGACGGATATTTCGATGCGAAGCTCGGTTTCCTTACGGGCAGCTTCGATGGAGGCGCGGGATATGATTTGGATGCGGACGGAATGATGATCGGCGTGGATTACAACGTGCCGGCGGAAAAAGGCGTACACCGCATTTCCGTGCTTTATGCCCCGATCGACGGATCGGACATCATCAACGGCGTTAATGTCGAATACGACGTTGACATCTGGCAGATTTCTTACAACAGACTGTGGGACTTTGAAGCCGGCAAGGAACTGGGCGGCAACTTCTACGGTGGAATCGGCATCGGATACGACCACGCCAGCGCGGATGCCATGGCGGCGGGAGTTTCGGTAAGCGAATCGGATTCGTCGATTGATTTCAACGTGATCGGCGGCTACAAACTTCCCTCGAACGTAATCATCGAAGCGAACTGGATCGTTGACGAGAGCGCATACGGCCTCTCGATCGGCTATCAGTTCAAATAAGAATTTAGAATATCGTTATAAAAACGAAGTCGCTCCGTCCGCAACACAGCGGACGGGGCGCTTTTTATTTGGCGCGAAAGGCGTGTTGGGAGGGCATCCCGCCGTTTATTAGTTGCGCTGTGGCATCATGAGCCACTTCAAGACGGGACAGGCACCGCCAAAAATGCGTTGCCAGTCCCTAAAAAACGTAACCTCTGTTGTTTTTATTATTTTTGTCTCCATTCGATATTCATCTTTTAAGCATTTCAGGGGACTGGCAACGCGGCCCTGTCGCGGTGCCTGTCCCGCAGTTATGTAGCAAAAAGCATTTAACCCCACATACAAACCCGCAAATCACAAAACCCGATCTCGCCTACACACCCAGAGTCTTTGCGATAAGCTTCATGAGTCCGGCGGACTCCACCGGCTTATT
>CAYPEK010000192.1:0-3378 GCA_964409645.1 uncultured bacterium
GCTTATTCCTTCCGGCTCGGCGGACCCGTATCAGTTGCGCCGCGCAGCGCTTGGTGTGATAAGGATATTAGAAAAATACAAATTCAGAATCAATTTTAAGCAATTGGTGGAATGTGTATTTGACAACAGTCAGAAGCTTATTGGCAATATTATTATGAATAACGAAGACGGGATTAAGAGCAAGGTTAGAACTTTAAGTTTTTTGAATGAAAGAAGGGATAATTTTTTAAAAACAGAGGGATTCAGATACGACATCATAGACTCAATTGAAAGTGTGCCAGAATACAGATCTATGGAAGAATTTAGAAATATTGCAGAAATGTTGATGGAAATGCGCGATACGGATGGATTCAATAATTTATTAGAAGTTTTTGCACGCGTGTCAAACATTTTATCCAACGTTGATACTAATGAATTTATTACCGACCCTAGATTATATGAACATGATATAGAAACAACACTCTATAATAAGCATCAAGAAATAAATTTTTACATTCAGGATACTTTTTCAAAAGACAGAAATTATCGGGAATATTTGGAAAAATTATTTGAATTGACACCAATAATTAATACTTATTTCGATAAAGTTCTTGTAAACGACAAGAACCCTTCGATAAGGGAGAATAGGTTGAAATTATTAAATTATGTTAGAGATTTATATTTGTACATCGCAGATTTCAAGCAGATCGTCAAGAAATCCTGAGCCGGTTTTTATTACAATATTGGAGGACGTTTTAATAATCTCAGTTTGTATGGCGGAAGGGGTATGAAAGATTTGGAGTGCAGCCAGCCGAACGGCGATTAATCGCCGCTTTGTCAGCCGGGAATTAATTCCCGGCATAAAAGAAGACCATTAGGTATTTTTTATTAAGGATCGGCGGGGTGCGGTGACCCCGCCCTACATAAAAAGATAAAAACGGCGGGATGTGGAAATCCCGCCCCGCATAAACAATATTGTGGATTGCGGGTGTAACACATCTCACATTTATTTTTCGGAGATCGGGGTAAAAGATAAGCGATGGCGAACGACAAGGACCTCGAGCTGATTCGCGAGAGGACCAACATAGTCGATCTCATCTCGGCGCACACGAGGCTGAAGAAAACCGGCGCGCGCTATAAAGGACTCTGTCCGTTCCATACGGACAAAGCCCCGTCGTTCACGGTGGACGCGGAGCGGAAGCTGTTCCACTGCTTCGGCTGCGGGGTGGGCGGCGACGTGTTCACGTTCGTGATGCAGACGGAGAACGTGGATTTCGCGGAGGCGGTGCAGATTCTCGCGAAGCGCGCGAACGTGACGCTCTCCGAGTTCAAGCCCGGCGACGGCCAGAAGCGGAAACTGAAAGACCGGGTGCTGAAAGTCAACGAGCTCGCGTCGAAGTATTTCTCGAAGGTGCTCGTATCGACGCGGCATGGCGAGAAGTTTCTGGCGTATCTCGAAGGCCGCCGGATTCCGAAGGATGAGATCGCGTCGTTCAAGATCGGCGCGTCGATGGAGTCGTGGGACGGCCTGCTGAGGACGCTCGCGAAGAAGGAAGTGACCGAGCAGGAGATCGCCGCGGCCGGACTTGCGATTCAGGGCGAACGCGGGTATTACGACCGGTTCCGCGACAGGCTGATGTTCCCGCTGTTCAATGTGGTGGGCGACATCGCCGGGTTCGCGGGCCGCGCGTACGGCGACGCGATGCCGAAGTATCTGAACACGCCGGAGAACGCGCTGTTCGAGAAGGGCAAGATGCTCTACGCGCTGGACCGGGCGAAGAAGAACGTCGGCGAGTTCGGCATCATCATGACCGAAGGCTACATGGACGTGATCTCGCTGCACAAGGTGGGCATCCGAAGCGCGGTGGCGTCGATGGGCACGGCGCTGACGCCGATGCAGGTGGACCTGCTGCGGCGTTACACGGACAAGGTTGTGCTGTGCTACGACTCGGACATCGCGGGCGACAAGGCGTCGATGCGGGGCATTGAGCTGCTGGTGAACCGCGGGCTGGACATCCGGGTGATGTCGCTGCCGAAGGGCGAGGACCCGGACAGCATTGTGCGGGAGGGCGGCCCGGAGGCGTTCGTGAAGCATCTGCGAATCGCGGCGGACTATTTCGATTTCTTTCTCGGGAAGTGCATCGAGCGGATCGGGGCGGACACGCCGGCTCGGAAGCGTGATGTGATAGTCGAAATGGCGTCGCTGATCGACAAAACGCCGAACGATATTCTGAAGGACCAGCAGGTGAAGCAGCTCGCGGATACGATCGGCGTCACCGAACAGCATGTGAATTCGGCGATGGGGCAGATACGCGAGGCGGGGCGCTCGAACCGCGCGGTGGACGCGGCGGAACTCGAGAAGATATTCGCGGGCGGCGCGAAGGTGGAGATGATAATCCTGAAGCGGCTGCTGAGTTCGCCGGAGGACGCTGCGAAAATATTGAAACGGCTCGACCCGGCGGATTTCGAGGGTATCGACACGCACTCTTTTTATGCGTATTGCAGAAAATACGCGAAGGAGAAGGGCCGTTTTGTGCCGGAGGAATTTCTGCAGGAGGTCCACCCGCAGGAAATATCGAAGACGGCGGGAAGCGTGCTTTTTATTGACGATGAGAACGAAAAGGCCGAAGATATATTGGATACGTTTGTACCGATGGCGCGGACCCGGCAACGGGCGGATTTGCAGAAACAACTGCAGAGCGCGCAAAAGAGCGGCGACGCAAAACTGGCGGCGCAGCTCGCGGCACGGATAACGGAGTTGAAGAAGAGCATTCACACGAAAGAATAGAGCGCCTCGCGGCGCGCAGGGGGTATAAGATTTGGCTTCCAGCGCTACGTCAAGCATCCCGGCCTTGCTGGCATTGTTCAAGAAAGCCAAGAAGGACGGATCGGTCCGCTACAAGGAGATCGACGAGATACTCTGCAAGGAGAACCTCGACCCCGATGCCGTGGAGAGCATATTCAGCGATTTCCTCGACCTCGACATAGAAATCCTCGACGAAGACGGCACGAACATCGTCGAGCGCGAGATGGCCGCGATCGATCCCGGCACTGAGGAAAAAAACGAGGAGGACTTGGAACTCTTCCTGCGACTGCCCGGCGAAATCCGCATCGACGACTCGGTGCGCATTTATTTAAAGGAGATCGGTCAGGTGCCGCTGATCACGGCCGAGGAGGAAGTCGCACTCGCAAAGATGATCGAGATGGGCAGCGACGAAGCGAAGCAGACGCTCGCCGAGGCAAACCTGCGACTCGTCGTCAGCATCGCGAAGAAGTACGTCGGCCACGGAATGAATTTCCTCGACCTGATTCAAGAGGGCAACCTCGGGCTGATCCGCGCGGTGGAGAAGTTCGACTACCGCAAAGGCTACAAGTTCAGCACGTACGCGACGTGGTGGA
>CAYPEK010000193.1:0-3123 GCA_964409645.1 uncultured bacterium
ATATTCCCTGCTACCAGCGCCTCGCTTCGCTTTTTTTCATTATCTTTAAATATCTTTATATAAAGAAGCGACCTGTTTTCCACGCTTCTCCCGTATTCGCCGATTGTCACATTGTTAGGATACATTTCAGCCAGTTGATATATCTCCGCATACATGCCGTCCGTATCCGGATAGTCACCTAACCGGTCTTTATCGGCCGCGCGGGCGTAAACAACAGAAACAAACACAAACAGAGCAACAACAATAGCGCTTATTAAGTTCTTCATGTTTATGCTGATCGCCTTAAGTTGTTACCTGACTACCCCTATTCGATTGGGCGGCCAGAACCGAAAAAACGCCTTCGCCTGCACATTTTTCTTCGGCAGGAAACCCCACACGTGGCTGTCGTGGCTGTTGCACCGGTTGTCCCCCATCACAAACAACATGTCCTTCGGCACCTTCTCCGGGGGATACTCATAATTCGGATCACAATTCAAATAAGGCTCATCCAGCGGCACATTGTTTCTGATAACTTTGCCGCCGCTGATTTCCACCGTGTCACCTTCGACCGCCACAACTCTTTTTAAATAAGGAATAATGCGATCCTTACCGAACGTCTTGTCATAGAATCCCTGAAAACCTTTTTCTCCGGAATCCGGGTATTCGTGCGACCCGTAAACTTCGGGTGGCGGTTTGAACGCAATCACATCCCCCGGTCGCGGGTCCTTGAAATGGAAAATGAATCTATTGCCGAATACCCTGTCGCGCGGCATGATCGTCGGCACCATCGATTGAGTCGGGATCATGTACGATTGGACAACTGTTGCCTTCAGAAACAACGCAAGAGCCAGCGCGAAAATAATCGACTTCGCCCACTCCCAGACTTCGTTCGATTCACCTTTACCGGCAGCCATTTTACCTTCCGGTGAATCAATATGTTCCGCGGATTGGACCGGCACGAATACATCCGAAGAATCGCCGCTTTCGTCGATCCCCGAGTTTAATTCTTTATTATCTTCATTATCTTCCGGCATCTTTGTCTGTCTCCAAGAATATAAGATTATATTGAATAGCATCCTTTCTTCAAGCTAAAATCTATCAATTTGAGACATCCGCTGAAAGTAAAAGTTCAGAATTATTTTATAATGATATATATGCAAGAGTAGCAACCTTATTCCTAAACCGTTAATTTTAAAAAATATTGAATTTACATAATACAAAATTTAGCGAAGCGATTTTGAGGTAAAACTATAGATTTATTAATAACATTACACTCAGCCATGGCGTATTTTTGAGTTATTTGCTATTAAATGTAGAATTAATAAGCATTCAATATCTATTTTTATTTTACCTTAAATATCAGTTGATAAAATTAATTTACACGACTTTTAGCCCTCTTGACATTTTTTATCTGATAAATAGAATATTAGCACTCATTGATTTTGAGTGCTAAGGATTGAACGGCTATAAGTTTACGAGAAAGGAGGAAATCGAATGAAGATTCAGCCGTTAGGAGACCGTGTAGTACTGAAGAGGTTGACGGTGACCGAAGAAAAAACAGCCGGTGGGATTCTGCTCCCGGACACTGCCAAGGAAAAACCGCAAGAGGCGGAAGTTATAGCGGTTGGCCCCGGCAAGCTCGACGACAACGGCAAGCGCAACGCTCCCGATGTTAAAATCGGCGATATGGTAATCATATCGAAATGGGGCGGTACGGAATTCAAAATGGACGGTGAAGAATACCTCATCGTCGGCGAGGACGACATTCTCGCAAAGCTCACAAAAAAATAACTCTTAAATCGCGAAAGGAGTGAAATAATCCGTTATGGCGAAACAGTTAAGTTTCGGCGAAGAAGCAAGAAGGTCCCTTGAAAAGGGCGTCAACTCAGTAGCCGACGCAGTAAGAATCACGCTGGGACCGAAAGGCCGCAACGTCGTCCTCGAGAAAAAATGGGGCTCCCCCACAATCACAAACGACGGCGTTACGATAGCGAAGGAAATCGAGCTCGAAGACCCGTTTGAAAACATGGGCGCTCAGCTGACGAAAGAAGTCGCGAGCAAGACCAACGACGTAGCCGGCGACGGCACGACGACAGCCACCGTGCTCGCGCAGGCAATGGTACGCGACGGTTTCAAAAACGTCGCGGCCGGCTCGAACCCGATGATCATTAAAAAAGGCATCGGAAAAGCCACGGCATCGGTTGTCGAGCAGATCAAAAAGCTCGCAATCGACGTTAAGGACAAGAAAGACATCCATCAGGTCGCCGCAATCTCCGGTAACGACAGCGAAATCGGAGAGCTCATAGCGGACGCGATGGACAAAGTCGGCAAAGACGGCGTCATCACCGTCGAAGAAGCAAAAGGAACAGAGACCACTCTCGAAGTCGTGGAAGGAATGCAGTTCGACAAAGGGTATCTTTCACCCTACTTCGTCACCGATAAAGAATCGATGATCTGCGAACTCGACGACCCCTATTTCCTTCTTTTCGAAAAAAAGATCAGCGCGGTAAAGGACATCATTCCGGTCCTCGAGAAGATCGCGCAGTCCGGCAAACCGCTGGTCATCATCTGCGAAGAAGTCGAAGGCGAAGCGCTCGCGACTCTCGTTGTGAACAATCTCCGCGGCACGCTGAAGTGCGTCGCGGTTAAGAGCCCGGGATTCGGCGATCGCCGCAAGGCCATGATGGAAGACATCGCCATCCTGACAAGCGGAAAGTTCATCTCCGAAGACCTCGGAATCAAGATCGAGAACCTCGATCTCAACGATCTCGGCCGCGCCAAAAAAGTCACGATCAACAAAGAGAACACAACGATCGTCGAAGGCAAAGGCACACGCGCCGCGATTCAGGGCCGCATCGCCCAGATCAAGAAGCAGATCGAAGAGTCGGACTCCGACTACGACCGCGAGAAGCTGCAGGAACGGCTTGCGAAGCTGGCCGGCGGCGTGGCGGTCATTAAAGTCGGCGCCGCGACCGAAACCGAACTCAAAGAGAAGAAGCACCGCATCGAAGACGCGCTCAGCGCGACCCGCGCGGCTGTCGAGGAAGGGATCGTCGCAGGCGGCGGCGCCTGCCTCGTGAACTGCATCAGCAGCCTCGATAAGGTCGAAGCTGAAGCCGGCGACGAAATGATCGGCGTCAACAT
>CAYPEK010000194.1:0-3083 GCA_964409645.1 uncultured bacterium
TACAGCGTTGAATCATCGACTCGAACTCGGTCACATACGGAACAGTATGCTCCCTCGTTCTCGCTCGATTCGCCTTGTATCTCATCCCTTTTTTCGATTTCTGCCTGCACTGGTGAGAAATGCAGGCTAAAATGATTGTAGCACGCCGCCGTACAAAGCAAATTGCATGAGGGAGCGCCGGGAATTGTCTCCCGGAAATAATTTAAAGGATACCGGCCGAAATTGGCGAGCCACAAGGTTAACGCTGTCGTTTCAAACAGGGCATACCTGCTGAGGCCCTTATTCGTTGCTTTTTTGATTTCGGTTTTGTTCCCGGCCGGCGTGAATCCGGTTGCGGAATACGCGGTTCCTTATCTGCTCGGTTATTGGTTCTTTCCGGTATATTTCATTGTTTTTTTTGTGGTGTCGGCTCTGCTGAGCCCGGCGATTGTCCATGCGCGAATCAGGCCGCCCGCACCGCGCACGGAAACAATACGCGCGGCAAGCACTCTGAAAAAAATAGCTGTAAACATCTTTTGGATTGTGTGCGTATTAGCAACTCCGCTTTTTGCAAAGAGAGGGTTTGCGGCCGAAAATGTTTTGTTTCTGCTTTTCCTGACATGCAGGCGGGACGCGTATCTGTTCGGGGCGGGATGGTGCCTGCCGGGCGCAGCCTACGGGAGCAGGGCGGAAACGTTTTTTTCAAAGACAGTACCCGCGATTTTCTGGCCGCTGTTTTTTACGCTTATCGTTTACATGCATAGAAGTAATCCCGACATAATGGGTGACGCGCTTCTTACGGCGGCCATGTATTTCTTCTTCTGGTTCGCATTGGAAATGTGCTATGAATCGGAGTCCGGAACGGGACTCACGGGTGGGCTCCTTTTTGCTGTGGTTCCGATGTCGTATCTCGTCACACGGAATCTTTTTTATCCGTTCGGCGTCGGCCTTGTCGTCGCGGCTGTTTTGTGGAGGAGGCTCGTCGCCGGGGGTGGCCGCGAAACGGAACTGCAATCCTCAAACCTGAATTGGTATTCGCAATTTCTAATCCGGCCTTTCGTATTTTTTGTAATTGTTACGGGATTGGTCGTGAATTCCGGATACTTCAAGCTCGCCGTCGAAGCGGGAGTTATTTGCGCGACGGTGTGGTTGTTTGTAAGGGATAGAATCGGCGCTCTGAATCACGGATTTGCGGGCGGAGTTTTTATCGGGGCACTGCCGTCGCTGATTGTCATGTTGTTCTGCTTTTTCATATCCGTCCACGGCCCTGCGGAATATATTCTTTTCGCGTTGTTCGCGGCGGGTGTTGTTTCGATGATTCGGAGGGAAACGAAAGAGCGGGGCATGGGCGGCTTGAGGTTGAGGGAATTGGCCGTAATTGCATCCGCGGCGGGCGTTTTGTGTGGTGCAGGGCTCGCGGCGGGCGGTTGGGCGACGTATGCCGGACGTAGTGCCTTGCGGCCGGTTTGCGGCAAACTCAACATAACGAAAATCTACGATATTAGGCTGGTTCCGGGATCGAACAAACTACTTTTTACATCGAAAGAAAAACCGTACGTCGGAAAAATTGATTTGGCGACGTGCAGGATTGAAGCCGCCGGAGGCGGCGCGACACGAAGGCCGGAGAGGATGTCCGTCTTCGAGCGTGAGAACCATTTTTTCGTGGGCGGACCGGAAGGCACTTTCGAGTTTTCGCTGTCTCCGCTGTCGTACAAAGGAAGGATCAGTCAGGTGAAGAACAGCGACAACGCGAACATCGGCGGCGGCTCGCTCGGTGTTATCTACGAGCAGAAAGCATACGTGACGATATATAAAATTGCGAAGCACGGCGCATCGGTCGCGATACCTCTCGGCGGCAGCTCGTGGCCGTACGCGCTGCTGTACGAGCCGTCGCGCAAGTTGCTTTATGTCAGCAATTGGAATATGAGTCCGAATGTGTACAAAATCAACCCCGCCGGGCGGGCGGCGCAACGGAAATTCGTTGGGTACATGAACGCCGGAATGTGCGCGTTGCCGGGGGAGGGCGCGCTTCTCGTCGCGCGGCCCGCGCATGGAAGGATCGATGCTCTCGACCTCGACACGATGGAGAAACGCGGATCGATTGCAGCGCCGTTCGGCGTCCGCGAAATCGAATGCGACGAGTCGCAAGGTTTGCTTTTCGCGGGATCGTTCTTCACGGGAAAAGTGGATGCGATCGATTTGAAAACGAAAAAGTCCGTTTCGGTTTTGGTTCCGGGCGGAAGGGTTCGGGCGCTGGCGTACGACAGGAAAGAGAGCAAGTTATTTATAGGTTCCAACAGCGGAATTCACTCGTATGCAATTAGGCGTTGAAAAGGCTTTCGGGCAGTTCATTCGCAGGGGGTCAACACCTTGCGAACGATCGGCTCGACGGGGATGTCTGTCGGCTTTACCGGCGCGCTGCCGAAGGCGAGCATATATTTCGCGTAAACACCCGCGCATATCGGTTTGAGCGAACAAGCCTTGCACGCCGGCACGTGCGTGTATCCCTGCGTGAACGTTCCGGCGTCCTCTATCTCGCCGCCGTCCACCGGCCTGCTTAGATATTTGTGGCTCGTCACGAGGTCGATGGTTTTTATTACCCTGTGCTCGAACCCGGGCATGATGCACGGCGGGAAGTTGTCGAAACACGCCTCGATTTTCCGCTCTGCGAGGAACTCCAGCAGCGGCGCGAGGTCGAGCCGGTCGTAGGGCACAAGCAGATCGAGTTCCCGTTCAACCATCCCCATAATCAGCGGATACTTTATGTTCAGTGCAAAGTCGCCGTCCGGGAAGACGCGCGCGAGTTCGCCGATCAGCTCCTTGATGTGGCCGTGGTTGTGTCTGCACACCACGATATTAAAAACGATCCGTTGGGTGGTCCTCAGTTCCGCGAAGTTCCTCAGCGCCTGCCACTGCCTGCGGTGCGTGAACGGGCGGCCCGAGATCAGGTTTGCCACTTCTTCGATGTGGGAGTGGATCGAGAATTCCATTCCCTTAACGCCTGTGGCGAGCACTGCCCGCAGAAATTCCTTGTCCGAAAGCAGAGTGCCGTTTGTTGCGAAACCGAAATTTTCGAAACCGGACTCCCGCACCGCGTTCAGTAT
>CAYPEK010000195.1:0-2925 GCA_964409645.1 uncultured bacterium
CGCACACGGCTTATTTGTCTGGGATTCACTCATGTTATACCCCCTTCAAAGTCACTTGAACATAGAGCTACATCACCCTGTTGTGAAGAGCTTGTTCGGTTGTTTCCGATGGATATTCTTTACCCTGAATCACAATATTATCTCCGGACTTCGTTTTGGGAATAACTACAATCCGATGAAGACCATCGGAAAAATACACATTCAGTTTTTCCTCGATAAAAGCAAAGTCGCCCATTAATCTCTCCGATGCTTTATTGAAAGCGATAAACAGCAGCCTTCACTCGTTACCTACCGGAAACGATGCGAAAGTGTCCGGGTGAAACAAAAAAAGTCGCAGTTTATGTGTTGCTGATAAAATAACAATATAAAAATAATGCCTGAAGCGATTGACCGCATCGATATTTGTACTCCATAATGCAGTTGCAATCTGAAGTCGCCGCGCGGGTTCTCCGCAGGCTCGTTTCCCACGGCCCGTGAAACGCCCCATTACCCCCGCCGAGACGACCGTGATTCTATGGATGGCACCCTCGCCACCGGAAGACGGCAACCGGCAAAAAGTTAGGAATCGGAACGGGTTTTAGTCGTCATATTCGTATGAGTATTTCGAGTTGTTCAATGTCCAGAGCGCGCTGCTCTGAGCATCGCTATTGCTGGACTAACTCTGAATTCAGGTGGGCCGGTAGAGAGATGACAATGAAAGAAAAACTGACATTAAAAGGAATCACACCGGCACAGAGACGACTTGTGAAACTGATGCTCGATCTGAATTTCGGGCAAATAGAAATATTGCGGGTAGTCGATGGAGAGCCTTGTTTCGACCCTCCCCCAAGAATCGTCCGCGAGTTCGTTTTCGGCAAAGACGATGCCTGTCATCCATGCATCGGCAAGAAAGATTTCGTTCTTAAAAAGCAGGTCATGGACCTGCTCGAACAGATAGGGAAAGTCAAAAACGGTAAAATCCGGTCTCTGTCGGTACAGGACGGATTGCCTGTTCGAATGAAACTGGAAAAAATGTTCCGGGCTTAATCCCGGAAAAAACACCAAACAGCGTACTGGCCGTATAAAACGGAGGGCGTTGTGGGTGTCACCGGAAACGGTGGCGCTTGCAGCGTCCTCTTTTTTTATTCCGGCGGCGCTCACTACCTCCTCCCCGGCCGGGGGAGGAAAAAATGTTTTTCCGGAATAATTATGAGGGCCTCAATGAATATGCCGCAGAAACAATCCGTATCAAATCGTTATCACTTGTCGGCAAATCCGGTTTCACAAATGACGACTTGGATGATATCCGGCAGGAACTTACCCTCGATCTCCTGAACAGAATCCCTGATTACGATCCGGAGAAGTGCGCATTCAACACGTATATCAGTGACATCGTCGATCACGGTATTGCCGCAATGCTGGAGACGCGGAACGCCGCGAAGCGGGACTGGAGAAAGTTGAACTCATCTTTGAATATGGATGTGGCCGACTCAGAAAACGAATGGATAGAGCAAATACAGATCGTTTCACAGGAAGACCTTCCGTGGAACGACGGGAAGACGCCGGATTCTCCATTCGATCAGTGCGACCGAAACATTTCTCTCAATGACACAATCGGAATCTTGTCACCTCGGCAGCGCGAATTATGTCTTCTTCTCACACAAAAGAATATTTCTGATATTGCCTCAGAAATGGGTATGTCCCGCCCTGCGCTTTACCGGATGATCGCCGGAATCCGCAAAAAACTCCTCGAAATCGGCTTCAAAAATATTTTTTGATCCGACCCGGACACTTTGGAAACGTTTCCGGTAGGTAACGAGTAAAGGGCAAAACGCCGAGATATCGAGGAGAATGCGAAATGAAAGCGACGTGCAACTACCCGGATTTCAACGAATTTGAAAACAGGCTCATAATGCGGATAGCAGCCGAGGTAGCGATCCGCTTCCATCTTTCAGCTCAGGATCGCGAGGACGTCCAGCAGGAACTGGCCTATTTCCTCTGGCAGCGCAGAAGCGGTTACGACCCGGAACATGCTTCAAGATGCGGATATGAAACGTATATCACCAAGTGTCTTGAGCGCAAATCCATAGAAATACTTCGTTCCGTATGTTCCGATATTGCATTTGAAAGCGCTGATACTCCGGCCACACATTCGGACAGAAAAACCGGAGCGGCTGCTGACATCGACGCACTATATCGCATCACGACATCTTCAGCGTTCACCAAATTGACCCCGGAACAAAAAGAAATATTCAAACAGCTCGTCGCGGGCAAAAGCATCGCGCGGATCGCCGAAGAGTCCGGCGTGCGCTATCCGACGATGCACTGCCGCGTCCGGCGGCTCCGCGCAGTCCTGCAAAAAAACGGCTTCGATTTTTCACTGAATTAACCCCTTGTAAAGGAGGTCGATAAATGTTTGACCCACAGGATTTGACACCAGTTACATGCAGCAGCCTTAAAACATTCAAACTGTGCCGCAAGAACTACAACCTGCGCTTCATTCGCGGGCTTCAGGCACTCGATGAAAGCGAGGCACAGTATCTCGGCTCCGTGATGCACGGCGCACTCGAGCGATGGCACGGTCGTGGGGACGTGGATAAGGACGCCGTTATCACCGCCGTCTTCGATTACATCGACGCCGCGTTCACTAATCGCGAACAGAACGAGCGTCGAAAAAAAGACTGGCATCTCGCGCGGGCGATGTTCGCGGCGTACATGGAGCGTTATCCATCCGAGGAATTCACCGTCGTTACGGTCGAGAAGCAGTTCCAGTGTCCCATCATCAACCCGGACACCGGCGCGGCCAGCCGCAGTTTTTTCATGCGCGGCAAGGTGGACGCCCTCGTCACCCTCAACGGCGAATATTTCCTTCTTGAGCACAAAACCACGAGCGTCATTGACAGAAGCTACATCGAGAAATTACCGCTCGACTTTCAAGTCACGCTC
>CAYPEK010000196.1:0-2855 GCA_964409645.1 uncultured bacterium
GCCCATGATGACCGCCATCGCGCGCTTGAACACGAAGCCGCCTTTTTTCATGTAGGAGATGTATGCGCCGGGCGTGGTGATCATTGTGCACCACATGAACACCGCCGCCACGATCGGCATGTCCCTGCCGAGCAACAGTGTGAAAAACACGGCGGAAATCTGGAACGGAAAGTTCGCCTTTGCGATCATCGTAGGCGTGGGGAACTCAACCTCCGGCTCCACCTTTTTCAAGCGCAGGAACATGTAGATGCCGACGATCACCGTGCAATCGACGAACACAACCATGACGACAAATGTTATCGGGTTGAGTATGAAATAGGGCTTCGTACCGTCGAAAACGCCGTTAATGAGCATGAAAATGATAGTGGGGGACATGAAGAGCCGGTCCGCGATGAGGTCGAACATGGATCCAAACATGGAGACCTGTTTCAGTCTGCGCGCCGCCTGTCCGTCCAGAAAGTCGGTGAACCCCGCCACTATGAACAGAATCGCCGCCAGTTTCAACTTCTCCGGGCCGCCCGCAATGCACCACATAATCGGCAGTACAAGAACCACCCTCAAAGCCGTCAGAATATTCGGAATCATGATTTCCCGCCCTTTTCACTTTCCAGCCTGTTGTCGTTCGTTGGGCCATATTTTATTTCAAAACGCCCCAAAGTTGCCATATCCCGCGAAATACTTTTAATGCGACGCTGATCGGCGCCGGCAAAGCGAACCCATCGAACGGTTGTTGGATGAAGCAGATTCATGTATGATAAATTCTCAGCAAAAATGGGCCTTTACGTCGCAAAACACCGCGATGGCATGAACGGCTGACTCTTAAGATTTCGGAGCGTTACGATGTACGAAGACATTCTCATGAAGACGGTTGTGTCCACCGTGCCGCACTGGTATGAGTGCGAATATGCGAAGAATGTTTACAAACTCTCTCTAAGTAAGTCCTCGGTGACGTTCTGCTGCCACAATCCGCTGACTCCGAAACTCAACGTGCTCTACACTTATATACAGAACAAGCTCAGCTACTGGCATTCGCAACTGCCGCCCTTCCCCACGCCGCGTTCGCTCGAACAGGTCGAGGAGGACGTTGCTATCCGCTGGCTTGAAATCTGCGACTCGGCGGTGAACTGGAGCCGGATTCTTGCCTACATCGAGTCTGTAAGATTCAGGACGTACGAGAATGACAATGTGATGCTGAACCTCGTTATCGAGTACGGGCCGGGCACGACGCCGATCCACGAGTCGAGCGTTCAGAAGATAATCGACCCGCTCGCGGCGAGCCCGCGCGTTTATTTCAGGGTGGACCACGAGTTGCGTTTTGTCGATTATCAGGAGATTCTGCTGAGAGACGTCCGGGAGTCGTCGGAGTACAGGTTCATTCCGGAATTTCTGGAGCCGTACTCATCCATTCTGCGGGAAGGCGAGTTTTCGGTCCACTTACACGAATGCGGCGACATTTTCATTATGAACTCGCGCGGGCTCCTCGCAGCGAACAGGAAAGGTCACTGGCGCATATACGACGCGGAGACGTTCAAATACAGCGTGTGCGGGATTATGGGCAACATAACGATCGGAAACAACGTCTTCGAACTGATGTTCGACCTGAGTTACCGGCGTCACGGCGCGCTGCTTGTTTACGACCCGGAACACAAAGTTATAGGAAATCTGGTGAACCCGCAATCGGTGATCGGCGGCGAGAACCCGTCGCCGGACGCCGCCCGGAAAATGCTCGCCCCTGTAATCCGCGGCATCAATCTCGGGAAGACCGACCGGCTGATCAGGAAGAAAAACATTTTCCTTGAGATCGCGTCGATTGACGGCGCGGTGATATTCGACGACGAGGAACTGCTCGCCGTCGGCGCCATGATCCGGCAGCACCCCGATATCGGCAGCTCGCTCGGCGCGCGCACGATCGCCACGCACTCCGCCTACAGGTTCGGCGGCATACCGGTGAAGATCAGCGCCGACGGCGACATCCACATCCTCTTCGAGAGCAGCGACAACCAGTGCCGTTCCGGCGACGCTGAACTGGCGTTCATGTGAATTTCAAAAACTGTTGTTTTATCGCAACAAATAATCCGGTTTTAAGTTTGTGATAAAAACCCGGCCTATCCGCCTCGGCCGCACGTGTCGGGAATGAAAATCGATTCGAGCACCGAAAAAGTTATATCTCTCATCAGCACCGAAAATATCTGCATGCAGTCCGCGGCAAACGGCGGAATCGTATCCTGCGTCAGCGAGGAAAACCTTATATGCTTCGAAGCAGCGTAACACGGCCGGCCGTCGAAGGGTTCCATGCTTATTCCCCGCTCTTCCTTTCCGTCCGATACGTACACAACAATCTGCTTGTCCGACAACCGCACGTCGGTGACGGTCACGCCGAGACGACCGTAATCGTCCGCCAGTCCGACTGCCCGGAGAAACGATTTCACATACAGCGCTTTTCTGTTTTGCTCGAATGTTTCTTCAGTAAATTCGTCATGTCTCTTAATAATGCCTATAGAATTGCCGACGGATGTCGCCGTTTCATCTTCCAAGACTAAATCTTCAGGATAAAAAAGTGTTGCGGCTGCAACAAGTTCCGCATCACTCCGGGCGGTCCAGATAAGCGTGTCTTCTTCAATTTTCAGAACATTCAGCTCCTTAAGAACCTCAATGACATCGGAAAAAGCGCTTTCCGGGTTCATATCAAACAAAGCTTCAAATTCTCTGAGATTGACTTTTGCGTGCTCGAGACAATTCAATACGAGAAACAGCCGTGCCTCGTTGTCCGGAGTTGTTTCGTTGCCTGCATAATAGACGTTGTTGCGGTACAGCCTCGTTTCATAGACAGCCTTATTGAAGATGAACGAAGTCGC
>CAYPEK010000197.1:0-2773 GCA_964409645.1 uncultured bacterium
GTCTTGCGATTTGCAGGTTTGGAAATGAATTATCACCTCGTAAAAGTGAATGTGACGTAGATTACGGATGTTTTTTTTCGGGGGGCCGGAACAATACCGCCGCAGGCGTGTCTGAACTGTCGTAACAATAGCGAGAAGTAACGCAAAAAATAACCCGCAGCACAGGGGAACGGAATTGAAGGGCGGCGTTGCGCGCAGGCCGCCGCGTTGTTTGCCGTGCATGCCCGCGGGAAAGGAGCAGGAAAATGTTGAAGAGAAATGTCAAATACTGGCTGCCGCTGATGATGATCGCGGTTCTTTGCGCGACCGGGTTAGCAGCCGGAAAGAAGAGTGTGCACAGCAGCGGCTGGGAATCGGCGCCCGAAAAGAAATCCGAAAAGCACTCCGCGCAGGAGACGCCCGGCTCGCTCGACGCGTTGGACAGGGACGGCAATCCGGCGGGTTCGTGTCCGCTGAAGCACACCGACGTCACGGCGTCGGTCTCCGGCTTCATCGCGCGTGTGACGGTTACTCAGAGGTTCACCAATCCTTTTAAAGACAAGATCGAGGCGGTGTACACGTTCCCGCTGCCGAACGACGGCGCGGTTGACTCGATGGTGATGCGGATCGGCGACAGGACGATCCGCGGGCTGATCAAGAAGCGCGAGGAGGCGCGCGCGATCTACGAGCACGCGAAGCAGAACGGCAACGCCGCCGCGCTGCTCGATCAGGAGCGCCCCAATATCTTCACGCAGAGCGTCGCGAACATCCTGCCCGGCGAGGACATCGTCGTGAAGATCAGCTATGTGGAGACGCTGAAGTACGAGGATGGCTGGTACGAGTTCGTGTTTCCGATGGTGGTCGGCCCGAGGTACATCCCCGGCAACATGGCGACGGGCCAGCAGGGAACCGGCTGGTCGCCGGACACCGACCGCGTGCCGGATGCGTCGCGCATCACGCCGCCCGTAACGCCGAAAGGCACACGCGCGGGTCACGACATCTCGATCAAGGTGAGCATCGACGCGGGAGTGCCGATAAATAAGATCGCCTCGAAGCTGCACGAGATCAACACCGTTCGCAGCGGCAAAAGCAAGGCGCGCGTCACGCTGAAAGACAATAAGACGATCCCGAACAAGGACTTCATCCTCAAATATCAGGTTGCGGGAAAGGACATCGCCGACGCGATACTCACGCACGCCGACAAGAAGCGTGGCGGCTATTTCACGCTGATCGTGACGCCGCCCGCGCGAGTACCGGCGAAGCGGATCATCCCCAAGGAAATGATATTCGTGATCGACTCGTCGGGCTCGATGTCCGGCTGGCCGATCGAAAAAGCGAAAGAGACGATGAAGCACTGCATCAACAACATGAACCCGAACGACACGTTCCAGCTCATCGCGTTCAGCAACAACCCGCGGCCGCTGTTCGACCGCCCGCAGCCGAACACGCCCGAAAATCGCGAGAAGGCGATGCAGTTCCTCGGCGGCAGCATGGGCGGCGGCGGCACGGAGATGCTGAAGGCGGTGGATGCCGTGCTCACGCCCGCGCCCGACCCGAAGCGCATCCGGATCGCGGCGTTCATGACGGACGGATTCGTCGGCAACGACATGGAGATACTCGACTACCTAAAAAAGTATCTCGGCAACACGCGGTTCTTCTCGTTCGGAGTCGGCAACGGGACGAACAGGTTCCTGCTCGACGAGATGGCGCGGGTGGGCCGCGGCGAGGTGGAATATGTGACGCTCGAAAGCAACGGCAAGGCGGCGGCGCAGAAGTTCTACGAGCGGATCGCGAACCCGGTGCTCGCCGACATCAAAATCGACTGGGGCGGCCTGCATGTATCAAGCGTGTACCCGGAGAGTGTTCCGGACCTTTACAGCAACAAGCCGATAATCGTCAAGGGACGGTTCGCGAAAGGCGGCGGCAAGGGAACGATCACGATCAGCGGTCGCGCGGCGGGCAAGCGCATAGTGAAAAAGCTGCGCGTCAGCCTTCCCGCGTCAGCGGGCGGCAACAGCGTGCTCGCGACACTCTGGGCGCGCGAACGGATCGCCGAGGTTATGCGCGAGGATTACTACGGCACGCAGCTCGGACGGCCGCGCCCGGACGTGAAGGAGATCATCACCGGCCTCGGGCTCGAATACAATCTCGTCACGCAGTTCACGTCGTTCGTGGCGGTTGACGAGGTGGTCGTGCGCGAGGGCGGCAAGGTGCTCACGGTACCGGTGCCGGTCGAGATGACGGACGGAGTGAGCTATGAAGGCGTGTTCGGGGACGAACAGACGTCCAGACGGTATGCCACGAAGAGTGGTGTCATGGCGAAGACGAAAACTTATGCGCTTGCAGCGCCGGCGGAGCCCGCACTGTCTGCTCAGGCCGAGACAAATGTTTATTCAGGCGGCGCGGCGGCTCCGGGGAAAATGGTGTATGACGCCAGCAGCACGAGAGAGGAAAAACGTGGCGAGAATGAGGTTGGATTTTCAAACAGCACCAGCGGCGAAAGCAAGGAGAAGAAGGCAAAGATAGCGCCTGAGCTGCTCGGGCTCGACGAAAAGGTCAAAAAGCAGGGCAAGAACGGGAACTTGAAACTGTCCGGCATCGAGGTGAAGAACTGGAAGACGAACGTGATGATAAGGCTTTCCGATCTGTCGGCAGCGAATCTGAAGAAACTGAAGGAAGCGGGGTTTGTGCTGACGGTCGAGTCGAAGGCGGCGAACGCGGTAATAGGGAAGATCGACGTGCGGAAGCTGGAGAAGCTGGCAAAGTTCGACTTCGTGATCGGCATAGAGAAAAT
>CAYPEK010000198.1:0-2589 GCA_964409645.1 uncultured bacterium
ACCCCGGAGTCGTGCTTGTGCCGGGTTTCGAGGTGGCGCCGTATTACAGGTGGGATGGCGACCCGCGCGCGGGCAACCTGACGATCAACCAGACAGACTGCGAGTTGCTTGTTTACGGGTTGAAAAAAACATCCGATTGGCAAAACATGCCGTTCATATCCAACCCGAATGCGAAACATTTCACTGTGGGATCGTTCGCGCAGTTTGTGCTTTGCGCGGCGCTGTTCGCGGCGGGCGCGGCGATGCTTCTCAAGCGGAGCCGGCAGAAGTTCAAGGTCGGCCTCTGGCGCAAGCAGCAGATATATTATCATAGAAGACCGCTGAGGCCGGCGGGTGTGCTGGCGCTGGCTATGGCGCTGATTCTGACGGCGATCTGGGTGCCGTTCAGGCGATATCCGTACAGCCAGTATTCGGAGCCGAAACCGCCCAACGCGCCGTATCAGTTGCTTGTTGATTACGTGGCGAAGCACGGCGGCGTCTCGCTCTGGGCGCATCCGGAAGTGACGTTCACGATGCACCGCACGTCGAGCCATGTCGCGAACAGCTTTCTGTCGAAGATACCGGGCGTGCCGAGGGTGTTCACGGTGACGGCGCAAAGTACGGGCTGCGGTGAGTTCGTCAGCGAGACGCAGAGGCTGAACGGGTTCGCCAATCTCGATTTGGGGTTGAAGAAGACTCACACTGATGGCTGCCGCTGGGATCCGCTGCTGACGAAGTACGCGCGCAACGGCGGAGCGATGCCTTTCTGGGCCGAGGCGGAGCGCGATTTTTACGGTAACAGGGGCTGGGGCGGTTTCGCGGAGACGCTGACCGTGTTTCTGATCGACGGCGAACCGACGCGCGAAAAGATACTCGATGCACTGCGGGCTGGGCGCATGTATGCGGTGCGCGGTCAGGACGGAAAATCCTTCAGGCTGCGCGGTTTCAAGGTTGTCGCCGGGGGCCGTGAGGCGATTTCTGGGGAATCGATCGAAGCATCGGGACCGGTTCGCGTTTCGGGCGTGATAGTATCGACGGTGCGGGAAGGGATGCTATTTCGCGCGAAGCTGATCGGCAACGGGCAGACGCTACGCGAGTTTTCAGGCCGAACGCCGTATGCGTTCGATTATACGTTTGACGCGCCGGAAGGCGGCGTGTATTACCGTTTCGAAGCGGACAACTACGGCAATGCTGCGCTGATCAGCAACCCGATATTTGTCCGGCGGAAAAGGTAAAACCGAACAAAACCGCTCCTCGTTTTTTTCTCTGAATTTCCGTGATCTCTGTGTTTAAATCTCTTATTACAATCTGCTTTTAACGACGGCGCGGATTTCATCCGTGCTCAATTGCGCCGGGCTGTATTTGTTGTCCGAGGCGGCGGCGATCGCGTCGAGATCGGATTCCTTGATGCCGAATTTTCCGAGCCTCGGCATTTTCAGCGTCACCGTCATTTCGTTGATTTTCTCGACGAGCATGTTGCAGCCGGTTCGGATGTCGGTTGACCCGGTGAACATGAACAGTGAGCCGACCTTGGCGAATTTGCGGACGGCGGACTGGTCCGCGCCGGGGTCTTCCAGCAGTTTGTCCACTATGGCGGAGAATGCGGCGCCCATGAGAGTTCCGCAGGCGGCGCCGTGAGGGATGTCGAACAGGCCGCCGAGCGGCCCGGCGATTCCGTGGACGAGCCCGAGCCCGGCGTTTGCAAGCGCGATTCCGGACGCGAGCGACGCGTATGCCATCCCCGCGCGGGCGTCGATGTCGCGCGCGCCGTCCGTGCTGACGCGGATGAGGTTGTCGCGCACGCATTCGAGTCCGCTGAGTGCGAGTGCGTCCGTCATCGCGCCCGCGTTCGTTGAAACGTATGCTTCGAGGAGTTGCGTAAAAGCATCCATGCCGCATGCTGCCGTGACTTCCGGCGGGCAGGAGAGCATGAGTTCGGGGTCGATTATCGTCTCGTCGGGCACGAGGCTGTCGTGGCGCAGTGAGTTTTTGAATCCTTTCGGGCCGACCTTGCGTAGTACCGCGTTTTTGGTGGCCTCGCTGCCGGTGCCTGACGTCGTCGGCACGGCGATGTACGGCACTTTGACGCCGTTGAGGCGCGCGCCGGTGCCAACTTTTTCGAGGAAGTCGATCGTCGGGCCGCGCTGCGGGATCATCGCGGAGACCGCTTTTCCGGCGTCGATTGCGCTGCCGCCGCCCCAGCCGAGCACGACGTTTATGTTCTTGTCGCGGTGATCGACGCACACGGCGTCGATGAATTCCGGCGACGGTTCCGCTTTGACTTTGACGTGATAGATGCGGAGGTTATCTTTCTTGAGGTCCTCGACGAGCTTGTCGAACCGGCCCGCTTCGTTGTGCGAGCTAACGCCGGTTATTATGAGCGCGTTGCGGCCCATCTTGCGCATTATTCTCGGGACTTTCGCGAACGACCCGGCGCCGAATGTGATCTTCGGCGTGCCGGTGAAACTGAAAGGTTTTATCATATTCATCCTCCGGCCAATCAAAGATAGTAACCAGTAGCGAGGATAGAGGGAAAAGAAAGTAGATGGTAGAGTAGTAGAATGGTAGATAGGGAAAAAGAAAAAAACAAAGCTGACGGATTTATTGCTG
>CAYPEK010000199.1:0-2481 GCA_964409645.1 uncultured bacterium
TTTTCCGCTGACTTCGACGTGACCGCTTGCTGACGCGCGCGGCTCGGATTCGCTTCGCTCATATAAAAATACGGAGCCATTCGTGACTGTAAAAAGCGGCCACGCCGCTTTTCGTATTTCCTTTGTGTCTTGGTGCCTTTGTGGTGATTATTTAAAAATGCCGGTCGCGGCACGGACTCGCTTCGCTCATATAAAAATTTAGTGGTGAATCTTCTATTCTTAACTAATTATATATCCTTTAAAAGAACTCCCACTGGCGGATGCTGCGGCCGCTGGTCATTTTCCCCGACAGCATTACACTATCGATGATGCTGACTATGATCGCGACGATATAGAACGCGCCGCATGTCGAACCGCCGGCCACCACGGCACATGCGAACATGACGAGGCTCTTGGTGGTCTGCCCGAGAAGGAGGTTGCCGAGCCACGGGCAAATCAGATTGATCAGTACCATCAGCGGGAGCGAGTGCTCGCGGGGAAGGATGATATCGGAATATGGCTGCTGAGTATAATTCGGCTGCTGCGGCTGCTGCCCGGGCGGGGGGACGCTCTGCTCATTCGGAGCCGCGCCGGTTGCCTGTTCTTTCTCAGGCTGGGCCACGCGCACTCCGCAGTAATAACAGTAAACCGACTCGTCCGCTATTTGTTTTCCACACTGGTGGCAGTACATCGGCATCACCCTTTTTTCCGTTTGCCGGATTGTGGGCCGCGGGTGATGCGGCGCTGTTTCCGGCGTTGGAAAAATCACTTTTAATGATAAAATATTTTGTCTGTAACGGCAACAAAACACACCAAATATTGCCGCAAAGAATTTATATAAAAACTTTATAGACTTCAAAGGCTTATTAGTCTATAAAATATACTTCGGATGGATAAGGCGCTGATTGCATTAGAGGACGGTACGGTCTTTAGCGGGATCAGTTTCGGCGCGCCCGGCGAACGGGACGGCGAGATTGTGTTCAATACGAGCATGACGGGGTATCAGGAAATCCTGACCGACCCGTCCTACCGCGGGCAGATCGTCACCATGACGTACCCGCTTATCGGCAACTACGGTGTGAACGACGAGGACAACGAGTCGCGCCGCCCGTGGGTCGAGGGATTTGTCGTAAAAGAATACAGCAAGATCCGAAGCAACTGGCGCTCGACGAAGACGCTCGGCGAGTTCCTCCGCGCCAACAGCATTATCGGCATCGAAGGCGTGGACACCCGCGCGCTGACAAAACACATCCGCGAGACGGGCGCGATGAAGGCCGTTATCTCGACGATCGACCAAAGCGAGAAGAGCCTCATCGCCAAAGCGAAGAATTCGCCCGGCCTCGTCGGCCGCGATCTCGTCCGCGAAGTCACGTTCGACAAATGGCCGGTCTGGAACCCGAAAGGCCGCTACAACGTCGCCGCGATCGACTGCGGGATCAAGCTGAACATCCTAAGGATGCTCGAAATGTACAAATGCCGCGTGACGGTGTTCCCGGCGACGGCGACGGCCGAGGAAATCCTCTCGATCAAGCCGCACGGCATTTTCCTCTCGAACGGCCCCGGCGACCCTGAGGGCGTGCCCTACATCGCGGAGACGATCCGCGGTCTGTTCCGCTCGAAGCTGCCGATGTTCGGCATCTGCTTCGGCCAGCAGCTCCTCGGGCTCGCGCTCGGCGGCAAAACGTACAAGCTGAAGTTTGGTCACCGCGGCGCGAACCACCCGGTCATGCGACTCAAAGATCGCTCTTGCGCGATCACCGTTCAGAACCACGGCTTCTGCGTCGATATCGACTCTTTAAATAAAAAGGATGTAGAGATTACACATATAAACCTAAACGACGGGACGCTCGAAGGCATCCGGCACAAAAAACTGCCGCTGTTCTCGGTACAGTACCACCCGGAGGCGTCGGCCGGCCCGCACGATTCGTACTACCTGTTTCAGGAATTCACGGATCTGATGAAGAAACACAGTGCCTAAACGAACTGATATAAAAAGCATACTCGTGATCGGGTCCGGCCCGATCGTCATAGGTCAGGCGTGCGAGTTCGACTACTCCGGCACGCAGGCCTGCCGCGTCCTCAAATCGGAAGGCTACCGCGTCGTGCTGATCAACACCAACCCGGCGACGATCATGACCGACCCGATGATGGCGGACGCGACTTATATCGAGCCGATAGTGCCCGAGATCATCGAGCGCATCATCGACAAGGAACGCCCGGACGCGCTGCTGCCGACTATCGGCGGCCAGACGGCGCTCAACGCGGCGGTTGCGGTCGCGGAGCGCGGCACGCTCGACAAGTACGGAGTCGAGGTGATCGGCGCGAGCATTCCGTCGATCAAGAAGGCGGAAGACCGCGACCTGTTTAAAAAGGCGATGATCAAGATCGGGCTCGACCTGCCGCCGAGCGCGCAGGTGGGCAGCCTGAAAGAAGCCACGGACGCCGTGAAGAAGATCGGGTTCCCGGTGATCATCCGGCCGTGCTTCACGCTGGGCGGCGTGG
>CAYPEK010000200.1:0-2428 GCA_964409645.1 uncultured bacterium
TTTTAAGGTGTTTAACAATTGTTTCCGCGGCGGAGATAACGTACGAGACGTCGGGTTCTTTCGCCTTTGAGAACGGAGTCGGCACGCAGATGAACACGACGTCCATCTCTTCAAGCGCCGCGAAATCGGTGGTTGCCGTAAGGAAACCTTTCGATACTATCTCCCGCAGGGTCTCGCTTTTTACATCTGTGATGTAGCTTTTTCCTTCGAGGATCGCTTTCGATTTGCGCTTGTCCGGGTCGATGCCTGTCACGCTGAAACCGGCCTTGGCGAATTCGATCGCAAGAGGCAGCCCGACGTAACCAAGGCCCAGAACAGCGACCTTCGCCTGTTTTCTCGCAATAGCAACCGCGAGTCCGTTAGTGCCTGTAGTTTTCTTTTGCCCAGTCAATTGTTCTTTTCAGTCCTTCCTCGAGCTGTACGGTGGGCTGGAAACCGAGAATCGATCCGGCTTTTGTTATGTCCGGCATCCGCCGGCGCGTGTCCTCGTGTCTCCCGCCATAAGCTTCTTCGTAAGGTATGAGCGTGATCTTGGAACTCGAACCGATGAGTTTTATGATCATCTCTGCAAGTTCGTATATGGATGTTTCCTTATTGTTTCCAATGTTGAACACATTCCCGATCGCTTCATTCTTTTCGCCTGTCAGGACTGTGCCGTTGACGGTGTCGTCGATAAAGGTGAAGCAGCGTGTCTGCCGGCCGTCGCCGTGGATCGTGATCGGCGCGTTGCGAAGTGACTGACTGATGAACTTCGCCACAACGCTGCCGTAGCCGCGCTCGTCGATCCGGGGGCCGTATGCGTTGAAATAACGCACGATGGAGACCGGCAGCCCTTTGTCGGCGTACGCGAAAAACATGTGCTCATCAACTGCTTTCGCTGTCGAGTACGACCATCGCTCGACGTTCGTCGCGCCGAGTATGCGTTCGTCGTCCTCCTTGAACGGCACGTTCTCCGATTTTCCGTAAATTTCGGAGGACGAGGCGAACACGATCCGCTTCCAGTATTTGAATGCGAGTTCGAGCACGATCTCGGTGCCTTTTACGTTTGTGAGTATGCCCTGCAGTGGATCCTCGACGATGTATTTCACTCCGACGCTCGCGGCGAGGTGGTAGATTATGTCGCATTTTCGGATCAGCTCATCCATGAGCTGTTCGTTCATGATCGAGCTGTTAAGGAAATGAAAATCCGGGCGGCTGATGTTGTGCTCGATGTTAGCGACGCGGCCCGTCGAGAGGTTGTCTATGACGGTTACGTCGTAACCCCGTTTCAGGAGTGTGTCGGCCAGATGAGAGCCGATCACTCCGCTGCCGCCTGTGATAAGCGCCCGTGTCATCCGTCTTTGCGTCCCCAATCGTAAGGAATATCGTTATCGTGCGGGTGCACCCGGAACTCGTCCGGCTCGCCGTATTTGTACGGCTCAGTCGGGATGTTAATCAGGAGCGCCGGCTCAGTGCTGATGCACTTCATGCCGTGCAGGACTCCCGGCGGGATCACGAGCAGTATCTGGTTTTGCTCGCCCATGAAATATTCGTTCACTTCGCCTTTTGTCGGGGAGTCGTCGCGCTGGTCGTACAGCACAACCTTCATCATGCCTTTGACGATCACGAAGTGGTCCGTCTGAACTTTATGAAAATGCCAGCCTTTCACGACGCCGGGATATGCCATCGACATATAGACCTGCCCGAACTTCTGAAAGAAATCGTCGTCGTTGCGCAGCATCTCCATGAGCATGCCGCGCTCGTCCGGAATAACTTTCAGCTTTTTGATCGTGACGCCGTGAATCATCCGGTTCACCGGTCTTTCATAATTTCTGTCCAAATATCCGTCTCGCGACACGTCTAACCACATCAGACGGCCGCCGACGGTCGGAAAAACCAAATTGCGCCTGGAAACAATCCAAGTGCAATTGCAACTGCTTATTATAGCAAATCATAATGGATATTCCATATAATAAAAAAATATCTATTAAATAGAATAATTATTCTGAAATAGGAATTAATTTCCGGAGAATTACTTTTTAGCCGTGCCGGAAACGACTTTATCCTTGAGCAGCTTGTACTCGATGCTGTCCACGAGGGCTTTCCAGCTTGCCTGAATGACGTTTTCGTGGACGCCGACTGTGCCCCATGAGTGGGTGTTGTCGCGTGAGGCGATGAGCACGCGCACCGCCGCAGCCGTGCCGTCCCGCTCGTCGAGCACGCGCACTTTGTAGTCGGTGAGCCGCATCTCGCGCAGGGTGGGGAAGAGCGGTTCGAGCGCCTTTCGGAGGGCGTTGTCGAGCGCGTTCACCGGGCCGTCGCCTTCGCCGACTGTCTGCTCGATGTGATCGCCCACTTTTATCTTTATTGTCGCTTCCGAAAATATCTTGTCGCCTTGTCTTTTGTCCACGACGACGCGGAAGCTGCGCAGCTCGAAAAACTTGCGGCG
>CAYPEK010000201.1:0-2373 GCA_964409645.1 uncultured bacterium
TCGACACGCCACGGAATATATTTCCGCCGCCGACCACCACTGCAACCTGCACACCGAGCGAACAGATACTCTTTATCTCTTCCGCGTACTGTTGCAATCGTCCGTGCTCGATGCCATATCCCTGCGATCCGGCAAGCCCCTCACCTGTCACCTTAAGCAGAATTCGCCCGTACACCGGCGCCTTCCCTGTGACCGCTTTCGCGGACGTTTTTATTGTTTTCGTTGTCTTAGCCATATTTTCTCCATGCGGCCACGCTCCCATCCCGCCTAAACGCGGAGCCCGCAGTTTCTTTTGATTTCGGGTGTTATTATATTAGAAATCTCACGAACATTTTAGACATTTTTCGAAATTATAAAGCTGAGTGTTTTGTTGTGGAAAAATAATGATAATATATAAATGCGGAGGCAGCTTTCCCTCCCGCATCCAAAAAGCTACTTGGAGATTCAGCCATGAAAAAATATGTAGTGGCATTATCAATTACTATAATGGCGACCGCGGCTTTGCTCGGCATCACAGCAGCAGCCGGCGCAACGCCGCCGGCGGACTGCAAAAACGTTTACACGGAAAACGGGCCGGTCAACGGCTTAGCCGACGCAAAAACCGGCGTGTGCGCATTCAAAGGGATTCCGTACGCGGCGCCACCCGTAGGCAAGCTGCGCTTCACACCTCCGCAGCCTCACGAAAAATGGAGCCAGCCGCTCGACACCGTAAAATACGGCAATATATGCACTCAGTTTCCGATGTCGTTGACACCTGTCAAAAAACCGTCGGGCAGCGAAGACTGCCTGTATCTTAACGTCTGGTATCCCGCAAACTCGGAAGGCGGAAAACCGGTGATGTTCTTCATCCACGGCGGCGGTTTCGTGAACGGATCCGCGAACGAGAGCTTCTACGAAGGCACTCGGCTTGCCTCGAAGGGCGACCTTGTGGTTGTGACGATCAACTACCGCTTGAATCTGTTCGGATTCCTGACACATCCGGCGCTTAAGGATAAGGACGGCCACGAGGGCAACTACGGGATGCTCGACCAGATCGCGGCGCTTAAATGGGTAAAGAAAAACATAGCTAACTTCGGCGGCGATCCGGAGAACGTGACAATATTCGGCGAATCGGCGGGCGGAATCAGCGTTGGGCTGCTGCTGCTGTCGCCGCTGGCGGACGGCCTGTTCAACAGAGCAATCATCGAGAGCGGACCCGCGTTGCTGTTCGGCAAAACCGCGAAGGAAGATGAGAAAACCGGCCTCGATATCGCGAGCCGGATCGGCTGCCCGGACCCAGCCACTGCCGCGGAATGTCTGCGAAATGTGGACCCGATCGAGTCAGTACAAGCCGCTCGAATCATAGGGCCGGGGATGCTCGTCAGCACGAAAGAAGGCGGAATACCGATCGGACCCGTTACGGACGGCTGGTTTCTGCCGGACAAGCCGCTCAACCTCCTCCGCGACGGCAAGCTGAACCGCACCAGCGGAATTATGGCCGGTTCGAACAGAAACGAAGGCTCGCTTTTCATCCTCAAGAAAAACATCGCCAACAAGGACGACGCGTGGGCAAACTATACCGATGACACCGGAAAACTGCGCGACGCGCTCGGTTTCGAGTTTTACGATCAAAAACTTCTCGACATGTATCTTGCCGACACGTCGTACCAGACACCGAAGAAAGCATACGAGGACCTCATAGCAGACCTGATGTTCACATGCCCGAACCGCATATACGCGAAATTAGCGCTCGCCAAGCAGCCGGACATATACGTCTATAACTTCGCGGTGAATCTTGCGAATAAGGACCTGCTGAAAAAGGTGGAAATGTTTTCGCCCGATCTCAAAAAACAATTTGCCGATCTGGGCGCTTTCCACGGAGCGGAACTGCCGTTCGTGTTCGGCAATTTCAACTACAACGGTCTCGACCTGACAACTAAGATCAACACGGAAATTTCGAACCGTGTGATTGAGTTGTGGTCGTCGTTCGCGCGAAACGGAGTGCCTGCCGCTTCCGGCGCGCCGGAGTGGCCTAAATTCAACGCCGGAACAACTCCGTTCATGATAATCGACAGTGAGATTAAATCTGCTGAAAAAGTTAAAATGGATCAGTGCGCAATAATCGAAAAAATGCTGATGAGGAATTGAACCGCGATTGCTGCCGTTGTTATCTCATAATTCGAATCCGGACCGCGAATTCGGATCAAAGCTCAGTATGAACCGGCACATCTATCCGGCGGTTTTACTTCGATGTTTTTTCAATATCCAGCGACACGCCCGCGCCATTGTTATTGATGGGTAGCACGCTGAGATATTCGAGATTCGACTTCCGCATTTCGTTGAAGTACATAAGCGCGGATTCGGCGGTCGATCTTGTGATTATGTTCTGCTTCA
>CAYPEK010000202.1:0-2324 GCA_964409645.1 uncultured bacterium
GGCCGGAAAAACCGGAACGACGAGCGATTTCAGAGACGCGTGGTTCTGCGGGTTCGTGCCGCAGATGACCACAATCGTATGGTTCGGCAATGATAACAACTCGCCGCTCCGGGGCTTGGTCAACGGCAGGCCGATAGGCGCGGGCGTGGCGGGCGGCGCGGTCCCTGCGCCGGTGTGGAAAGAATACATGGAGAAAGCGCTCAAGGGTGTGCCTCCGGCGGAATTCCAGTTTGCGGATTCTTCGGGCAGGCTCAGGGCGACACATACCGGCGGTGGCGAGGGATCGGCGACAGGTTCGCAACAGATAGACAACGGCGACGAAAACGGCGAGGAGGCAACGCAGGAAAAGCCGACCACAAAACCGATCGAGCCCGAAACACTCGACTTCATAGAAAACGAGACGCCTTCGCATCAGAAAGGCAAATCCGGCGGAACGACCAGCAAACCCAGCCAGCCCGCCGGCAATAACGAGCCGACGAATTACGACGACCTGTTCTGATCCGGCGCGGGGAAACGCGGTTTTTGCGGCAATTTCCGCCAAGGAGTTCCATATTGCAATTTCGTGATTTTTGTTTAATATATAAATCCCCGCCCCATGACGGACACGGAGCAAGTTCCGTTCCGTTGCGGGACGGATGCAAAGCTGCGGTAGCATAGCTGGTTAATGCGCTTGACTGTGGATCAAGAGACCAATGGTTCGAATCCATTCCGCAGCACTTAACAAGGGAAACAAGGCCGCGAGACATAAAAGCGGCGTTGAAAGCGGGCCGGAGCAGCCCGAATTTTTTTAAAGAGGCGCAGATGGGAGAAGAAGGACTCATTGCAAGAATCCCGCGCGGGTTCCGCGACATAGCGGCCGGCGAAGTGCTGCTGAGAGACGAAATGATCGCGACGATCAAACGCGTCTATCAGAGCTACGGATTCACACCACTCGAAACCCCGCATATCGAGTACCTTGACGTCCTCGGCAAATACCTTCCAGAAGCGGACCAGCCGGACCACGGAGTCTATGCATTCCGCGACGATTCCGAAAACTGGGTCGCGCTCCGCTACGATCTCACCGCTCCGCTCGCCCGATACGTGGCAGAAAATGAAAAAACGCTCCCGTCTCCCTTCAGGCGCTACCAGATCGGATCCGTATTCCGCGTGGAAAGTCCCGGCCCGGGCCGGTACCGGGAGTTCTACCAGTGCGATTTCGACACTGTGGGCGCCGCGGACGCCGAAGCGTGCTGCATTCTCGCCGACACGCTCTCGGCGCTCGGTATCGGCGACGACAAGTTCGTCGTCTGCGCCAACAACCGCAAAGTCCTTAACGGCGTTCTGCAATCGGCCGGAATCACTTGCGGCGCGGAATCACAGCAGAAAAACGAAGAGCGAGTGCTGACCGTCCTGCGCGCGATAGATAAGCTCGACAGGCTGGGACTCTCAGGCGTGACGGAACTGCTCGGGAGCGGCCGCAAGGACGAATCCGGCGAATTCACACCGGGTGCGAACCTGAGCGCTTCGCAGATAGCTCAGATAACCCGGTTCCTGAAAATTCCGGCAGGCAGCTTCAAGTCGGTATGCGCAGAGATGGAAGAAATCGTTGAAGGTTCGGAAGAAGGCAAAGAAGGAGTCGAAGAACTTAAAACGATCGGATCGGTGATTGAAGGCGGCGGCTATCCGGAAGGGCTGATTGTGCTCGATCCGACAATAGTCCGCGGGCTGGCGTATTATACGGGTCCGGTGTTCGAGGCGCGCCTCACATTCGAGGTCGAGGACGAAGACCGGCAGACAAAACAGTTCGGATCGGTTGCCGGCGGCGGCAGATATGACACGCTCGTTGAGCGGTTTCTGGGCAAAAAAGTGCCTGCGACCGGCGCGTCGATCGGCGTGGACCGGCTTCTTGCAGCGCTTATGCAACTGAAATTGTTGGGCAAAGCGCAGATAAAGCCGCCGGTTCTTGTCACTGCCATGGATAGAAACTATCTCAAAGAATATCAAGAGATGGCGGTAGAGTTGCGAAAAGCGGGGGTCCCCGCCGAACTTTACATGGGTACGGGCGGAATAAAAAGGCAGGTCAAATATGCCGACACGAGAAACATGCCCGTGGCGGTGATCGCTGGCGGCGACGAATTCTCGCAGAATATGGTATCTGTGAAGGACTTGATCCTCGGACGAGAGCTTGCGGAGGGCATAGCGGATCGTGACGAATGGCGGAAAGGCCGCCCGTCGCAGGTTACAGTGCCGCGAGGGCAACTTGTTGAGACGGTTTTGAAGATGCTCGTGCCCTGAAGATAAGAAGTTTTAACATTCGAGAAACCTCCTGAAAACAGTTAATAATA
>CAYPEK010000203.1:0-2282 GCA_964409645.1 uncultured bacterium
AATAGCATCTTTTTTCATTTTCGCTGCTTTTTGATTCATTGCTTTTTTTTAATTCATATATAACGTTCAGCGCATCTTTATAACTCCCATCATAGTAATATGCCGATGCTGTTTTTGCTAAGAGAAAACAATCGCCTGCCCTTATTTTAATAGCCTTCTCATACGAATTTGCCGCTGCATAATACATTTCATCGCCAAAATACTTATTCCCTTTCTCATACCAATAGCATAGACCGTCTTTCTTTTCTTCTATCGTTACTTTCAGCCCTTTATCACACTCATAAATTTTTTCGTTCTGCTCCGTTTTATTCACAGCCGTGTTTTTTGAACGGCTTTCACTGCCGCTTATCACCTTTTGATTAATAAATAGAAATGCCATAACTGCAATCAAGCAAATTACTTTCCTGCTTATTTTATAAGCAAGCATAATATATCCCCCTTTTTGTATCCTCAATTATCTAAGATATCTCTGATCCAAATCTATCTTATTATATATGCGTATTCAAGTGACCCTCTGAAATATTGCTGATAATCCACCATAACAAGCATACGATATTAACCTGACAATATGTCATTATTTGTGATCGCAACTATACCGGTTTCATCCGTCTCTAAAACACCAGCAGCGGCATACGATGCATTTTACATTTCATTCGGCGGATGATAGACTTGTTGAACCGTTTTTTACCGTGAAATTCGAGGAGGCGGTTACGATGGCGGCGAAGAAATCACGTATAGGGATAATCGGCTGCGGGCGCATCGCGCGCGAGGGCCACCTGCCTTACCTGCGAGAGAATCCGGATGTTGAGCTCGTCGCCGCGATGGACGTTGACAACACCTGCCGCGATAAAACGTGCAAATCCTTCGGCATCGAGTCAGGATACTCGACCCCGGAGGAACTGTTCGACCGCGGGCGGCTCGATGGCGTTTTGATCTGCACCCCCAACTGGGTGCACAAGGACCTGACGCTGATGGCGGCCACGCACGGCGCGCATGTTTTCTGCGAGAAACCGATGGCGGTCAACGCCGCCGAATGCGAAGAGATGGTATCGGCGTGCCGCAACGCTGGGGTGACGCTCATGATCGGTATGGCGAAACGCTTCGACCCCGGTATCGTGAAGGCTAAAAAGATGATAGAGAACGGCGACCTCGGCGAGGTTTCGCAGATAACGACCTCATGCCTGAACCCGCCCGCGCGGCTCGACTCGCCGCTCGTCGAAACCGTCAAAAAATGGGGAGCACTGATCGGCATCGACATCGAGAAACAGATGGGTCTCTGGCGTGTGACCGACCCGCGCACCGGCGGCGGCCAGTTGCTTGAAATGGGAACTCACCTTCTCGACATAATGTTCTTCCTCGCGGGTGCGGAGCCGTGCGATTCCGGCGGCTTCATAAACAAAAAACGCTCCGATATGGTCTGGGAGGATCAGGGCACGCTCGTAGTCAGATTCCCGTCGGGCCTCATCGGATCGGCGGACATGAACATGAGCGTAACAGCAGACAACATCATCGGCGAAAACGGGCGAATCTACGGCGACCGCGCGTCGCTCGCGTTCAAGCTCATCAACGGAATGTGGTTCGGCCTCCCGTTCTACCACTATATTCCTACGTTGCTGTTCCGCTACGGCGCGCTGTCGCCGTTGACGGGCGTTGCAACACCGGTGCCGGTGCCGGTCGGCCGGAAAATTTACATGTACAAGAGGCAGATGGACTATTTCGTGGACAAGACACTCGGGCGTGACACGGATTACTTCGGTTTCGGCCCGGATTTCGCGGCGCTCGGCGAGGCCGGCCTCGCGGCGATGCGGGTCACGGACAAAGCTTACGCGGCGTCACGCGAATGACAGAGTGCATTCGCATTTTCGCAACCCTTAACGATATAAATGAAAAATAAAACAACAACGGCAATTCTTCTCGCGGTGATAGTGGCGACGGGTCTTTTCGTCCGAGTCGTTCGGTTGGACAGAGTGCCGCCGGGATTCTACATCGACGAGGCTTCATTCGGATACAACGCATATTCCATTCTTAAAACAGGCCGAGACGAATATAACAATTTCCTTCCGCTCTACACACCGTCGTTCGGCACCGGGAAGAATCCGGTGTATCTGTACGCGACGGTAGCGAGCGAGGCTCTGCTCGGTATGAACGAATTCGCCGAGCGGCTGCCCGCGGCGCTTTTCGGCGCGGCGGCGGTATGGATCGCGTACCTGCTCGGCGCGGCGGCGTTCAACAGGCGATCGGCGGGCCTCCTCGCCGCGCTGTTTCTCGCGCTCGACCCGTGG
>CAYPEK010000204.1:0-2203 GCA_964409645.1 uncultured bacterium
ACCAAGCGCTGCGCGGCGCAACTGATACGGGTCCGCCGAGCCGGAAGGAATAAGCCCTACTAGAAAGTAGCCGACAATCGTGTCCATCTTGTCCGCCACCGCGAGGAGAGCGCCCGGCACACTCGCGGGCAGATCATCGTCCGCGAAGCGCGGCATGTAGTGCTCCTCGATCGCCTGCGCCACCGCCGGGTTCACACCGTCGTGCAGCGCGTAGTGCTTCCCGACCGTGCCCTGTATCTCGGTGTACTCGAACACCATCTGCGTCGTCAGGTCAGCTTTCATCAGCCACGCGGCTTCCTTCGCGACTTCCACATCCGCCGCACCGATGTTCATGCCTTTGCCCAGCGTTTCGACAAGCGCCTGCACCCGCTTCGTCTTATCCAGAATCGAGCCGAGCTTCTCCTGAAACGTGATGCGGCTCAGCGACTCGACGCGTTCGCGGAACGGCTTGCGCAGGTCCTCGTCATAGAAGAAAACGGCGTCCTTCAGGCGCGAGTTCAGCACCTTTTCATAGCCGGAAATGACTTTTTCCGAATCCGTCAGAGGCACGTTCATGACGACGATGAAGCTCGGGAGCATTTTGCTTCCGTCCGGCGCCTCGATCGGGAAATAATGCTGATTCTTCTCTATGCAGATTATGATGACTTCCTTCGGCAGCTTCGTGTATTCCTCCGGATATGAGCCGACCGCGAGATAGGGATACTCGACGAGGAACGTCACGTCGTTGAGAAGCGTTTCAGTGATGTGCGGCTTGCCGGTGGCGAGCTTCGCCACACCCTCGCGGATCATCTCGCGGCGCCTGTTGTGATCGACGATTACGCCCGCCGCTTCGAGCTTCTCAAAGTAGTCCGCGGACGACTTCACCGCGATCTTTTTGCCGCCGAACCAGCGGTTGCCGTACGTGAATGCGCCGGACGGAATGCCGTCGAACCCGGCCTTGACCGCCTTGTCGCCGTATAGCAATATGATCCAGCGCACCGGCCGCGCAAACGTCGTCCGCCGCACGTCCCACCGCATGTTCTTCGGGAACTGAAGCCGCCCCACGATCCACGCGGGCAGACCCGGCAGCACTGCCGCCGTCTTCGCGCCCTTCTCCTTTATCGTCAGAAAAACGTACTGGCCCTTGCCCGTGTCGCGGACCTCGAGCATGTTCGTCTTGCCGCCGCGCGACTCCGCGAACTTGGCCGCCGCGGCCGTGAATTTCCCCTCGGCGTCCACTGCCGCCTTTGCCGGCGGGCCCTTCACCTCGGTCACCTTGTCCTCCTGCGCCGAGTCAACGTCGGCCGCTATCAGCGTCAGCCGCCGCGGCGTCGCGTACGTCTTTATCTCCCCGTGCGCGATCCGGTTCTGCTTGCAGAACTCGATGAATTCCTTTTCCATCCGCTCCAGCGCGGGCAGGATGAACGAGGTCGGGATTTCCTCACAGCCTATTTCCAGAAGCAGTTCGTGTTTTTCGCTCAAAGCAATGTCTCCGTAGGCATGTTTATCATGCGTTTTTCAATATTGATCGAAATCGAAAAGAGGGTTGCGGCACATAAACGCATTTTTTTCCGCCGCGCATATCCCTCCGGTATTATTTGTAGGACGGGGTCGCCGCTCGGCTGGCCGTTCGGCTGGCCGTACCCCGCCGTTTTTATCTTTTTATGTAGGGCGGGGTCGCCGTACCCCGCCGATGCACCCCCAAACAAGTTTGGGAGTGGCACATATATCCACGCTATTTATACGGCAGACCGCCCGCCGACCCACCATAAAGATTTAGCAGTATAGCCCAAATCTCTCAAGTCCAACGGTATATTATACGTCTTGGAAACATAATCTCATAGAGAGAAAATATAGATCGCACACTATCGGTCAATCTTTTCAAATCGTTCCCACGCTCTGCGTGGGAATGCCTCTTCCGACGCTCCGCGTCGGCGGACGCGGAGCGTCCTAAACACCGCGCTCCCACGCAGAGCGTGGGAGCGATAGATAGGCTTCATGCGAAACCTATTACTTCACATTCTTCTTTTTCGGAGGTTTCTTCTGTTTGCTTTCGGAAGGAAGCGGCGGAAAAAGATAATCCTTCTCTGTTGCGGCGATGGCGGCAGTCGCCCTCTCTTGCAATCGCTTCGACCACCAGTTCGCTATATTCCGTATGCCTTTCTGCGTATAATACCAATATCACGTTGACATGCTACAAATAAGAGCAACTGCAGAGCGAAGC
>CAYPEK010000205.1:0-2029 GCA_964409645.1 uncultured bacterium
CGGCCCACCGCCGTCACTCGCGGGTCCGCATTGTTCGACAGCACCGGCCCCGTCGGCTCCTCCGCGTCCTTCACCATCGTCCTAAACTTGATTATGTCGAACAGCTCACCGTACCGGCCGACACGCGGCTGAACGTAAAACACCGGGCCGCGCGACGTCAGCTTGATCGCCGCAGCAATCAGCAGCCAGAACGGCATGGCGCAAATAATTCCGACAAACGAAACCGCTATGTCCAGCGCCCTCTTAATCAGATAGTATCGGCCTACCATCGTCCGCGTTCCGAGCGCGATCAGCGGCACGTCGCCTATCACTGTCTCGTGCCGCGCGCCGATTATTATGTCGGACACACGCGGAAGCAGATAAAAGGAAACGCTCGGATGTTTGAGAAACAGGTCGAAAGCAATCTCGTGGCTGCGGTCGATGTCGTCCGCGATAATTACGGCATCCGCCCGGCCCGTACTGAGATTCGCTTCGAGCATCGCGCGGTCGCCCGACGCCAGCGCGCAGCAGAACTCGAACCTGCGCGGCATCTGCTCTATGCATTTCCTGATGTGATCCGCCCTTTCGTCGCCGCCCACAACGATGAACCGCCGTTTCGGCAGACTTAGCAGATACCGCTGGTGCGCGAAGACATGCCAGAGTCCGAACAGCACTGCCATCACCAAGTACGAAATCATAATAACCGTGCGAGGGAAAGCGAACGCGCGGCTGACAAATGTCAACGCCATCAGAGTTATCGTCCCGAGAGTCACCGCGGAGAGCGCCTTGAAGAAAACCGACACGCCGTCATCGTTCTCGTCATTGTCGTACAGCCCCTGAAGGTAAAACAGCAGCAGGAACGCAGCCGTGATATACATCCACGTGCTTTCGTAAGCGCTCATGTTGCGCGTCGGCACGCTGCCCCGAAACCTGATCGAGAAAATAGAAATAATGCACAGGTTAACCAGCGCCGCGTCGATCAGTGCAATGAGCCAGCTTCTTTTAAACATAAGCAAAAAATACGAACCGGCGATTCTTCTGCCATAACAAAACCAGCCGATCGCGGCCCTTCTGTAATCATTTAAATTAAAAAAATTATATCTCTAAATATATATCTTTTAAATAAATAGGAGATTTTATGAGAAACAATCAGTATATCCGGTGTTATTTAAGCAGCGGCGGAATCGGCTGATACGACTCTTCCGAGGGATCGATCGTAACGATTTCCGGCTTGTCGCCGCACACCCGGCAGCGCGGGTCGCGTCTGACGTTCAACTCGCGGAACCGCAGCTTATGCGCATCGAAAATCAGCAGCCGGCCTGAGAGCGACTCACCGATACCGAGCAACAGTTTGAGCGTCTCGACCGCCTGAATCAGCCCTATCACACCCGGCATTACGCCGAGAAGTCCGAGATCGTTGCCGCGAGGCACTATTTCCGGGTCCGGCGGCTGCGGAAACAGGCACCGGTAGCACGGGCCGCCGGGCGTAAAAACCGTCGTCTGCCCTTCGAACTGAAACACACTCCCGTTGACAAACGGCTTCTTCTGAAGAACGCACGCGTCGTTGACCAGATAGCGGGTCGGAAAATTGTCGCACGCGTCCACGGCGAGATCGTAGCCGCCGAGTATATCCATCACATTCGAAGCGTCGATCCGGCCGTCGATCTTTATCACATTCACGTCCGGCGTGAGCCGCGCCACCGAATCCGCCGCCGAATCCACTTTGCGCCGTCCTACATCCGCCGTGCCGTGCAATATCTGCCTCTGAAGATTGCTGTGGTCCACCACATCCGCGTCGGCTATTCCGATCGTGCCCACCCCGGCCGCCGCGAGATAATAAATTATCGCCGACCCTAATCCGCCCGCGCCGACGACGAGGACACGCGAACCGAGCAACTTCTTCTGGCCCGCCTCGCCTATCTGCGGCAACATTAGATGCCGCTCGTATCTTTTTCGCTGTTCGGGTGTCAGCATTTTTTTCCGCTTCTAAAACTCGTTAATCGTTCCCACGCTCTGCGTGGGAATGCTTCTTCCGACGCTCCCGCGTCGG
>CAYPEK010000206.1:0-1794 GCA_964409645.1 uncultured bacterium
CGGCGACAGCGCAAAGTACCTGAGCTGGTTTAAGATGGGCGACTCTGTGCGACTGTATTTCGTGGTGGACCCGTCATGGCTGGACGTGCACAACGCGATCACGGGCGGCCCGATGCTGCTGAAGGGCGGCACGGTGGTGCTCGAGCAATCGAAAGACGAGCGGCTGTATCAGGGGTTCAAGTCGCGCATTCCCGCCACGGCAGTGGGCACGACGCCGGACGGTCACTTGCTGCTTGTCGCCATCGACGGCCGGCGCCGCAAGGTGAGCGTCGGAGTGACCTACTGGGAGCTGGCGCAGTTCATGCAGATGCTGGGATGCAACAACGCGATCGGCATGGACGGGGGCGGATCGACGACGATGGTGGTCAACGGAAACGTGGTCAACCAGCCGAGCGACGGCTCTTCGCGACCCGTGTCGAATGCGATCGGCGTATTCTCATACGGCCGGTGAACTGATTTTCGAATAATCCCAAAAGATACGATCTTATTTTCTGTTTGGCAACATAGCGGGACGTTCCGCGCCGTCGGCGAGCTTAACAATCGAACCGGTTGGCAGCGGCGCGGCAGTCTTGAGGTCGGTCCGTTCCCAGATGCCGACAATGTACAGGAGCTTACTGTTTTTCGCCCATAAATACGGACTGCCTACGACGTAGTTGCCGAGCGTTCCGACCGGATATGCTTGGTAAAGGTTGAGAGGGTGCTCCTGAATCATCTTCGGCTCGAATTTCGTGTAGAAAAGCGGGTAGATGTATGAGTAGGGGATGTTCCACGAGATTATCACGTAGTCATAGCGGTAACTGTTATCATCAGCGTATTTGAATGCCTCCCGGTATCCGGCGTTCCACTCGTACGACGAATATTCAGGATATTCCGTGAAATAGTGGCGGACGAACAGGCCCGCCGAGAAAAGATAGACCGCGATGAAGGCGGCCGCGAAAGCGTAAGCGAGGCCGTTCTTCTTGGTCAGCGCACGCACGCGGTCGAAGGCGGTGACGACGCCGACTGCGGCGATGATTTCTAAGCAGGGAATGGCGGTGATTCCGCGCGTTGCCTGCGGAAAAGTCTGAACGGTGATGGATGCGGCGACGGGATAGAGTGCGAGCCACCAGAGCATGAATTTTGCACCGGGCGAGCGGGCAGCAGCCGCTCCCGCGATGCCGAGCAGTAGTAGCGGAATGGCAATCAGATAAAGCTGGCCGAATCCTTTCACGCTCGCGCGCCACGTCGATCTGTCGCCTCTGACGAACAGAAATGATGGCGAGAAATAGCTGATGTAATTATTCGCGAAGACTGCGGCAATGAAGGCCGCGCGGCGTGCCGGGGTCATTTTTACGCCCGGATTTGCAAGCGGGGCGGCTGTGTTTAGCGGCCATACGGACTTCGAGAGTGCGTTGCTCTCGCGATCAAAGTTGTCGGGATTTGCGATTGTCTCGTGTTGAAAATGTTTTAGCTGTTCGGGCGGTTTCAGCTTGCCGATTGCATGAGGCGCAAGCAGCGCGATGAAGATGGCGGCGGCGACAGCGAAATGCGATTTCACCAATACGATTTTATGGCGGTAACATAGAGTGAATGCGGCAAAAATCAGAGGAGAGAACAGCATCGCCGGCGCGTAGGCATACGTGGAAAGGGCGAGCATGAGTCCACCCCACGGGAGCAGATCGCGCCTGTCAGTGCCTTTCAGCAACAGAAATGCGCCTGCGGCGATGAGGAAAGTCATCGACGTCATTTCCACGCCGAAACGACTCATAAAAAGGTGCCACGGGTCGAGCGCGAGAAACAGCGCGGCGAGGAGGC
>CAYPEK010000207.1:0-1714 GCA_964409645.1 uncultured bacterium
ATATTCGAAATCGCCTACCGCCACCGACAATGAACCGGGCGTTTTCATCTCTCCACACACTATCTCCATTTTCAGATTCGGCGGCGGATTTTCAGACTCGATACGATATCCTTTCAGAACCAATTTCCGCGCGCCTCCCCGAGGAGCTTTAAGAATGAACCCACCGCCGCCGGACATCCATCGCCCTCCCCGTTTATCCCATCCGAAAGCCCCTTCCGGCCACCAGCCGTAAAGCCATTGATCTTCGGGCGCTCCGCTCTTTCCGTCCGCTTCCGGTCCGATCTCGGACGAAAACGTCTCCCTCAGGGCGGCATACGCTTTTTTCTGTCCGTCGGCTATCCTTTTCGATTCACGCTCGTGGCGTTCCAGCAAGCGCAGATACTCGTTATATCCGGCCTTCTGTTCCCGCGATGCGCCTCTCGGACCCCATCTTTTAACCGCCACATAATCCTGAATCACCCGCGCGGCGACCGTGTTTGACGCCGTATTCGGATGCGGGTCCCAGCCGACCGAATAGCGCCTTGAGTAATTCTTCATATTTCCCCAGTAAGGCGACAGATCGAGGACGCTTACGTCGGCTTCCTTCGCAAGCTCTTTCAGCTTTTGCACAGGGCCGCCTTCCACATAAAAATCCATGTAGATCATCAGCAAAGGTTTGAAACCGCTTGAGTCCGACAGCTTCTTGAATTCAGCTATTTCTCCGCGCGCTTTGTCCCATATCATTTTCCGCATCTGCGCGCTTTCCGTTTGCGGAAAAGTGAAATTGCGCTTCGCCGGATTGTAGGAAAATTCCGCCTCCCGCCGCAACTGCATCGAAACATACAGATAAGTCCGCCATTTATTCGCCAACCAATATCTGAACCTAACCGAACGGGTCGGCCGCAACCTGAATCGCGAAGGCAGCATCGTCTGGGAAAGAACGTCGGCCCATTCACGCTTTTCTCTTCCGCCGAACGGCGAACTCTTTAAAACCGGCATCGCGCCGTCGATCCCGTTGATCAGATTTTCAAGGTCGTTGTAGATGAACGAAAGAATTACAACATCGGGTTTGTAGTCCGCCACAACCCTTTTTACGTGGGCGACATTCTGTTCGAGATTATAGCCGGGCACCCCCGCATTAATGCACTCCGCAGATTCGCCGCTTTGAGTAAACAAATATTCGAGCCTCGCGCAAATCGAACTCGATTCCGGCAGGCTAATTCCATAAATGAACGAGTCGCCGACGATGGCGATCCGAAGTTTCCCGTCGCGCTTGTCTCCGTATTCAGCGCCTCTGTAGCCTCGTGCATTGTGGCGGTAATGAGTAAAGTTGTAATATCCCGAAATTCCCGGAACCAGCGTATATTGTTCGCGCCGATCGCCGGCTCTTTCGTATATCGTTGTCTGGACCGGCTCGATGTTTTCAGGATAATCCTTCCAAAAGATGCGCAACCCGATCTCAACAACACCAAGCGAAAGGGCCAGCGACAACAACGCCGCCATGGCTCCGAACGTCAGATTTTTCAGCCGCGATTCATTATGTCGCTTCAACGCCCGCCATCCCTTCGCGCTTGCCCGATTATTACTTATTTATAACTCCGGCCATGCTGTTTTCACACTTTCAACCCTTTGCCGTATGAATTGTATATGAAGACCGTCAAACGCAAAACATCTTCGATACTCCCCGGCAAGCAGCAGATTCCGATTTTTCTGAGAGAACGAAAAACAAGCATCG
>CAYPEK010000208.1:0-1636 GCA_964409645.1 uncultured bacterium
GTCACGCGCAGGCGTCCCGCGCCGATTGCGACCATCGGGTCGAGCTTGCCGAGCACGAGGTCCACGAAGTCCTTCGCGTTCACCGTCTGAGTGACCGTCGCGTCTGCTTTCACGCCGTCCTCGAGCGTGCATTTGCCGCCGCTGATGACGGCTGTCCACTGGCCACCGCCGTCGCCGGAGATGTTGTACGAGATTGAAATGTCGCGGCCTTCCGGCGCTTTATCCGGCCGGAACCGCTCCACGAGCGTGCCGATGATGTCCTGCACGGTCACGCCTTTTTTCTGCGGCGAGAAGCGGGTAAAAAGCTTCGGTGTCGCCGCGAGCAGCGTCATGTCGCCCGCGACTTTGAGCTTGCCGGATGTAAACGCTTCCATGCCGTCCACTTTTCCGACGCTGACGCCGACGAATGTTTCCGCGTCTATGGTGGATGTAACCGAAGCGCCGGAGAGGTCGTCTGTTTTCTCGACCTTCACCTTGCCGCCTTTAACGGTGATCTTCCATTTGCCGCCGCCGTCGCCTGTGACGTCGTACGCTATGACGACATCCATGCCCTCGGCTGCCTCGGGCCGGAAGCGCGTTTCCATGGTGTTGAAGATTTCTTCTACAGTTGTGCCGAAGTATGTTGCCATGTCAGTCAACCTCCTTCCAGCCGAGTTCTTTCTCGAGCATGAAGAGAACGGTCCAGAACGTGCCGCCGAATCCGGAGGCGAGGGCGTGGTTCACCTCTCGCGGGATCTGGTGGCCGCCGGCGTCGCCGCGTATCTGCAGCGCCGCCTCCGCCACGCGGACCATCGCCGTCGCGCCGATCGGGTTCGCCGCAACGACGCCGCCCGACGGGTTCAGCGGGAACGAGCCGTTTATCGTTATTTCGTCGTTTTCGACCATCTTCAGGTGTTCGTCGCCTTCCAGCAACAGGAAGTTACGCAGCCAGTCGAGGCCCCACCACGACGACGGATCGTACATCTCGAACACGTCGAAGTATTCACGCGGGTTGTCGATCCCGTTTCGCTTGAAGAGCATCTTGGCCGCGTAATGATGCGTCATCTCCGGTTTCTCCTCAATGGAGAACAGCGTAAACGTCTCCTCGCGATGGACGGTGATGTGGTCGCGTATCCATACGGGTTTCTTGCAGAGTTCCTTCGCCTTTTTCTCACTGGCGAAAATCATCACGCACGCGCCGTCGCTCTGCGAGCACATGTGAATGAGACGGAGTTCGCCGACGAGCTGCGGCGAATTGTTCATGAGGTCGTCGATCTGGTCGAAGTCGAGGCCGAAGCTGCGGTGCGAGTTCGGGTTGAGCGCCGCGTGCTTATCGAGGATGATACGGTGTTTCATGGCGGCGCGGCGCGCGCGGTCCTCGCCGAATTCCTCGATCATCTCGCGGGCTGTGACGCCGGTGAGCGCGCCCGTCTGGAGCGTGCGGCCCCACAGCGGGTCCGCCATGTTCGTGATGCCGCCGGTGGTGTGGCCTTCCTGCAGCTTTTCGAACCCGATCGCCATCACGATGTCGTACATTCCGGAGGCTACGAGGTTGTCCGCCGCGCCGACGAGTGTTGCGCCCGTTGTGCCGCCGGTGGTAATGCGGTACGAGTCTTTTCCGTACGCGCCGGAGCCGAGCACGTGCCATATATCAGGC
>CAYPEK010000209.1:0-1628 GCA_964409645.1 uncultured bacterium
AGCGAACAGCAAATCTGCTGAATATTGACTATCGCTCCAATGCTCTGCGTTGGAGCGCGGTATTTCGGACGCTCCGCGTCCGCCGACGCGGAGCGTGGGAACGATTTGAAACGATGTTTAACTGTTATTGTATTTGAGTTTTTTCTCTCTATCCTCGCTACTGCTTATTTGATTACGAGCGGGACGGGCATGAATGTGAGTATGAAGAGAATGAGTGCGGCGGCGGCCATGATGTAGGAGCCGCGTGTGAGCGGCCGGGCGTCGTTGAGGGTTTTCGGCTGTCCGCGACGCGTCAGGAACGCGCCGATCACCGCCCACAACAGCCATCCCTGCCAAAGAAATATCCCCATAACCAGAAGTATTCCCACAAGCGTCCAACAGAGGATTTTGAATTTTTTCTGGCCGAGAACTGCGTAGGCGACATGGCCTCCGTCGAGTTGCCCCACCGGGATTAGGTTCAGGCCTGTTACGAAGATGCCGATCCACGATGATATGACAAGCGGGTTTGCGTTGATCGTGTATCCATGCGGAAGATTGAGCAGGATTTTCGAGAGAATTATTATCAGAAGCGAGTCGCCGAAGGTGAGTGATTGGCCCGGCGGCATCGGCACTATGTCGGACATGAGCAGTCCCGCAATCATGATGGGCAGCGCCAGAGCAAAACCGGCGATCGGGCCGCTGAAACCGAGCGCGACGGATGCGTTGCGATCCGGCATGGGCGATTTCACGCGGATCACCGCGCCCATTGTGCCGAATGAGATGAGCCCATCGACAAAAGGCAACAGAGAGGGAATGGGGATAAAGAAAGGCGGAGTCGAGTCGATGCCGTAGCGTCGGGATGCCCATTTGTGTGACATTTCGTGCGAACCGAGTATAAGAAGCAGGCTTAGCGAGAAGCTCAGAGCGCCGAGCCATACGTTACCACCACTTTGCTGCGCGAATGCGTAACCGGCCGAGGTGGTTGTCAGCAGAGTGATGACGAAGAGCAACAGAGCGATTCGTTTCTCACGTTTGCGGGCTTTGGCGGACGGGCCGACGGCGGGGACGAGTATGCACGTTTTCCGGTCGCCTTTGCCACCGAAATGGGCCATGTATCCGAGCTTCATGAACTCGCGTTTTATGGCTGTGATTTCGGCCGGCGTGCTCTTGTATTCGAAGCGGATCATGTCGCCGATCATGTGCATGGCGCCCGTATCGAAGTAACGCCGTATCAGTTCCTGAACGATATAATAATTGGTGATTTCATCCGTGATGGGCGGAAGAGGCGGTAGGGGCGCCAGCGGCGGTATTCTCGATTCGTTGTCCATATTAACTCCGGTATTATTGTAACGGCTCGCGCGGCGGCTTTCAAAGTAGTGGAAAAAACTACAGATTTGATTCTATCTGAACATGTTGGAATGTTTTGGAAGTGTGCCGACCCGATACAACCGGTGAACAGCTTTGTCGTCATCACATTTATCATTCATGTGAAGTAGGGGCACGTTGCAACGTGCCCTTACAATAATATGATCGCAAGTACAGCACTGCGTAATAAAAAATATTCGAGATTCAGTGGTGTTATCTTTCAGAGCGTGTCATCGACGAGGAAGCCGGTGACGTTGAACAGCGAGGTGCCGCCGGGGTGGTAC